>NZ_CAJGZN010000068.1 GCF_904846235.1 Psychrobacter immobilis | reverse complement strand
TATAGTAGATCTTTTATAAAAGTGGTACAGTCGTTTTAAAACAAGCGAAAAGTAAAAAGATTATGACTTATTCAGCAGACTTCCGTGCTCAAGTGATTAAAAGTGTTAAACAACAAGATATGAGTATCAGACAAGCTTGTGCATTTTATGACATTAGTAAGGCCACGCTACAGAATTGGCTCAAAGATCCTAGTATTAAACTCACTCGCAATAAACCACCCAGTAAAATACCTAACGAAGCTTTATTAAAAGATGTTGAACAGCATCCAGACGATTACATGTACGAGAGAGCACAGCGTTTTGGCTGTAGTAAGTCGGGCATCGAGGCCGCTTTAAAACGTCTTGGTATCAGTCAAAAAAAAGACCTTAGAGCATCCAAAAGCTTGCCCATTAAACAGAGCTAAATATCTAAGTAAACTGGGCGACTACATCGCTCAAGGCTATGCAATTGTATACATGGATGAGAGTGGCTTCGAGGCTGAGACCATCCGCTCTCATGGCTATGCACCTATTG
>NZ_CAJGZN010000067.1 GCF_904846235.1 Psychrobacter immobilis | reverse complement strand
CCGAACTCAGAAGTGAAACATCGTAGCGCCAATGGTAGTGTGGTTCGCCCATGTGAGAGTAGGTCATCGTCAGCTCTCTATTCTGAAATATCCCCCGACATTAGCTTGTCGGGGGATTTTCTTTGTGCGCGGTTTGGTAATAATTCTTTGATCAATAGCCGCCAATCTCATTCAGTAAAATAATTATAAAAAAAGCTCAATTAACCTTGACCCAGACTCAAACAAGCGTATAATGCCACCCAGTCGAAAGGGAAGTGGGTTACTGATTTAGACGATGTAAATTGTTTGAATTAAATAGAAAATACTTCTTGACTAAATAAATATAGCGTCTATAATACGCACCTCATCAAGACGAGCTGGACAGCTTATATGTAGGTTACATATAAATAACCCAGTTAACTTGTTGAAACAAATTAAAGAAAGAAGTTGACAGACTATTAAAACATGATATGATGGTCAGCTCGCTAAATAGGATAAGCCACATTGGCTGACTTGTTTAGTTTGAAATACTAGCACTGGACGACAGTGTCAGACATTATTTAAAAG
>NZ_CAJGZN010000066.1 GCF_904846235.1 Psychrobacter immobilis | reverse complement strand
CTGCTACAGAGACCATCACCGTCACCGCGGTCAATGATGCGCCTATAGCCAAGCCTGATAGCAATCGTGTGGCAGAAGAGGTCACAGCAACTGGCAACGTGCTTGACAATGACACCGATATAGACAGCAGTACGCTTAACGTATCAGCGGCAAGCGTTGATGTAGATGGTAGTGGCACCCAGGTAGCGATCACTCTTGGCAGCGCCACCACTATCAGCGCTAATGGTAGCGCTATTGGCGTACTGACTTTAAATAGTGATGGCAGCTATAGCTTTGTTCCAGCAGCAGACTTTAATGGCTCAGTCCCCACTGTTGATTACACCGTCACCGATAATGATGGCGGCACCGCTAGCAGCACCTTAGATATCGTTCTCACCCCAGGGAATGATGCGCCTATTGCAGTGAATGACAGCGACACGGTGAATGAGGACGAATCCATAGCCCTCAATCCACTCAAAGGTGACAGTGACATTGATGGGGATACGTTAAGCATCATCAACACTAATGGTACGGCACTGACCCCAGGGGTCGCGCAAAGCATTACCGTAGATAATGGCG
>NZ_CAJGZN010000065.1 GCF_904846235.1 Psychrobacter immobilis | reverse complement strand
CTTTACCTGTCTCCACACTGGCAAAGAGCGCCAATACCTTATCTTTACCTTATCTTTACCTTGAGAACCCTGATCCTGAGAATCCTGACCTTGAACACTTGAATACTCTTGTGTAATGTCAACAACATCGGTCACGCGTGGTTTGCCTTCAGTTAAAGTGCCTGTCTTGTCAAAAGCGACCGTCTTCACTTGGCCGATAGTTTCTAAAGCACTACCGCCTTTGATCAGCAAGCCACGGCGCGCACCAACAGCAAGACCAGAGGCGATGGCAGCGGGTGTTGATAGTACAAGAGCACAGGGACAGGCAATCAGCAACAGTGCTAGACCGCGATACAACCAAGTCGACCAATCTCCACCCATGGCTAACGGTGGAATGATAATAATTAGTGCGGCAATAGCCATCACTGCGGGTGTGTAATAGCGACTGAATTTCTCAATAAAACGGGCAGTGGGTGCTTTGGAGGCTTGGGCTTGCTCTACCAGCTCAATAATGCGCGAAATGGTGTTATCGGCGGCTGTCTTTTCTACGCGCACTTGGAGCACACCATCGATGTTAATTGACCCTGCAAATACATTGTCACCCATCGTCTTGGCAACAGGAACAGACTCTCCCGTCACGGGCGAATCAT
>NZ_CAJGZN010000064.1 GCF_904846235.1 Psychrobacter immobilis | reverse complement strand
ATACTCATATCTTGTTGTTTAACACTTTTAATCACTTGAGCACGGAAGTCTGCTGAATAAGTCATAATCTTTTTACTTTTCGCTTGTTTTAAAACGACTGTACCACTTTTATAAAAGATCTACTATAATGGTATTTTGTTTTTTTCTTCATCTTTGCCTACTAGATAGCTGAGTATTGCTATGCCAATCGGTATCACTGTCCATATAATGTCAGAAGGAGCAAATGGTTGATTTGTGAACAAGGGCATTAGCCATGCGATAATTAGTTTTGTGCTCAACCATATCATCGATGCAAAGATAGCTATCGTTAATAAAAGTCCAGAGTTGTACTTTTTCGCTACAAATTCGAAACTTGGTAATCTCGATTCAGCCTGAGTATTAGCACTTTTTAAGTGTTGCATGCTAGCACTGATGTCTATTTTTTGAGAGTTGACTGATTTAAATACACCTAACCATTTCAAATAACTCATGACTAAGATAAGTATAGTAGATCTTTTATAAAAGTGGTACAGTCGTTTTAAAACAAGCGAAAAGTAAAAAGATTATGACTTATTCAGCAGACTTCCGTGCTCAAGTGATTAAAAGTGTTAAACAACAAGATATGAGT
>NZ_CAJGZN010000063.1 GCF_904846235.1 Psychrobacter immobilis | reverse complement strand
ATAGCACGATTGGATATGTGTCACCCTTTGAGTTTGAAAAGCGGTATTATGATAATTTAACCCTGTCAGGCATCGCTGCCTGACTCAAGTAAATCACTCTCCGATAAAGTCGGGGCGGTTCAATATCTAAATTAGATATAATTGAGTAGAAATCGTCAAATGGTAGAGGTATATCAGGATAATACTCTGGAACTTCATTTAAATGATCTTCATGCTGCTTTTTAAGAGAATCTAGATTGTAGCCAAGAAGGTCTAAACGTCTTTTTGTTGATCCAAGTTTTCGACTTAAGCCTTCTTTATATTCAATAATATTATCCGAATAATAATAAGGGATATCTTTTACATCACTGAGCTGAAATAAAGACCCATGATCGCTGTAAGAGTTATTTTTACCCCAATCTAATTCTAGTTTCCCAATACCAAATGAAACCATTGAACCCATATATATTTCCTCGATTCACTAATAATTAGTTAACCAAGTTAGTTTAGCAGTTAATTTTTATATCATGAGTATCTTTTTAATCACGCACAAAGAAAAGCCCCCTCCGCGTTAGCAAAGGGGGCTTTATCTAGAATAGAGAGCTGACGATGACCTACTCTCACATGGGCGAACCACACTACCATTGGCGCTACGATGTTTCACTTCTGAGTTCGGGAAGGGATCAGGTGGGGCCATCGCGCTATTGTCGTCAGCAAAG
>NZ_CAJGZN010000062.1 GCF_904846235.1 Psychrobacter immobilis | reverse complement strand
TAGGGCGTGTCTTCAATTCATCTTACAATGAACGATAGTACACGCCAGATAAAGCATTGACTTAAAATTACGCGCTAACTTCTCATAGCGAGTAGCGATACTACGAAAATGCTTAAGCCTTGCAAACATATTTTCAACAAGATGACGCAGTTTGTACAAATAGCTATCAAACTCTGGATTAGGCTGTTTGGCATTTTTCCTTTTAGGAACGACAGGTATCATATTATGGCTGCGAGCTTTGTCTCTGATAGACTCTGAGTCATAGCCTTTATCAGCGATAAAGTAATCAGCTTGCCCAATCATTTCAATCAATTCACCTGCAACTTGACTGTCGTGGACGTCACCCCCAGTGATTTTAAAATTGAGCGGATATCCATCGGCATCACAGGATAGGTGTATCTTTGTAGTTGCTCCGCCACGGCTTTGTCCAATTGCTCGTTCTTCACCAAGCCGAGCTCCACTTGCATGCTGATGACAGCGAACATAGCTTCCGTCTGTGAATACCCATTCCGTATCAACTTCTTTTCGTAAGCCAAAAAAAAATCCGCCCATAAGCCAGTTTTCGACCAGCGGTTGAAACGACTATAGGCTGTTTTCCACGAACATAATTCTTCAGGTATGTCACGCCAAGGTGCCCCTGTGCGTAGTTTCCACAGTATGGCTTCCATGATCTCTCGGCTGTTTTGAGTTTGATAGCAGCCGTACTTTATCATCGTCGATTGCAATTGATCCCAAAGCGTATCTGTTAATGCTTTTCTTG
>NZ_CAJGZN010000061.1 GCF_904846235.1 Psychrobacter immobilis | reverse complement strand
TCTCACACAAAAAAGATATCGTTCGCTATGCCTCGCACCATGCTCAAAGATGAACACTGGACAAGACTAAGACCCATATTACTAGAACTTAATATCTATGACAAAGGAAATCTTAGACAAACGGTTGAAGGCGTGCTTTATCGCATGCGTGTTGGCTGTCCTTGGCGCGACTTACCCGAGTATTTTGGCAAGCCTAATACCATCTATAAAGCTTACCAGCGCTGGTTTCGCAGTAATAAGCTGATTGCATTATTTACGTTACTGATCAAAGACGCAGACCTTGAGTGGGTCTTTATCGATGGCACTCATATTAAAGCGCATCAGCACAGCAGTAGTGGCAATGAGAACCTACAATCCATTGGCAAAAGTGTGGCAGGCCGCGCGACCAAGATTCACTTAGCAGTTGATGCGCATGGCAATCCGATTACCTTTATCTTGTCAGATGGCACAACCCACGATGTTAAAGTCGCACCTGATTTAGTAGACAAGGTTGACTTGAGTGATACAGAGGTTTTATGTGCCGATAAAGGCTACGATTCTGATGCACTACGAGCCCATATTGAACAAGCAGGGACGCAGGATAACATCCCTCGAAAACGAAACACTCAGTCTTCTAACGACCATATGGACTGGGACTTATATAAAGCCAGGCATCTAGTAGAAAACGCTTTCGCTAAGCTAAAACAGTATAGGGCGGTTGCCACTAGATTTGATAAGCTCAAGCAGAGTTATGAAAATACGGTCGCTCTTGCTTGTGCTTATATCTGGCTCAAATTATGAATGTTCAACACGCCCTA
>NZ_CAJGZN010000060.1 GCF_904846235.1 Psychrobacter immobilis | reverse complement strand
AAACTGGTTATACCATTATAATCATAAGCGCCCAAACATGGGCAATGGCGGTTTTACACCGATACAGAAACTCAATCAGGCAGCTTAATTCTATTTATTAGGTGTCTTAAGTTTGGGAGGGTTACCAAGGTATTCTAGTAATACCAAGTGAAAGCTACGAAGCGGCTGGCATCGAAAACACTAGAAAACTTTTGAATTGGTACAGAAAGCTAACTGTAGAGGAAAAGCACACTTTACCTATTTTCGGCAACAAAATTTCGATAGGAAAAATGTCTCCAGAACAACTACCTATAAAAAAAGGATCCTTAGAATTTAATGTTGTTAAAGATGCTTGGGAATTTATTCACAAAGACTTAGAAAAAATTGGAATTATTGATGCGAATTATAAAAGCGTTGCTGAAAGAACAAGCGAAGCGAATGTCAATAGAAGAAATCATAGTGAAAGTCAGATAGAGCGTTTTCATAGACTCGCAGCAAGAGAGCTAAATGCAGCTGATGACTTCTTCCCTCCTTCAAAATTAGAACCGTTTATTCAGGTTGAGCAACTGTTTGCTTGTAGTAGCAAAACTGTCTCTTCAAAATCAGGCAAGAGTAATTATAGAGTTGCGAGTAGTTCATTTATAGAGTTCTTATCTAAACTGTATGGAAATAAACCCTTTAGAATCGTAACAACGGTAACCCTCCCAAACTTAAGACACCTAATAAATAGAATTAAGCTGCCTGATTGAGTTTCTGTATCGGTGTAAAACCGCCATTGCCCATGTTTGGGCGCTTATGATTATAATGGTATAACCAGTTT
>NZ_CAJGZN010000059.1 GCF_904846235.1 Psychrobacter immobilis | reverse complement strand
GGTGGTGTATCAAAAAGTATGCTGAAGAAATAAAGGAGGGTGACAGTCAAAGCAAGATGATATATTTGAGGTTATGAAGACACAAATAGATATCAGCTGCCCCGACTGTCACAGTCCCAGTTTAAAGAAAAATGGCATAAAAAGCTATGGCAAGCAGAACTACCAATGCAAGGACTGCAAACGACAATTTATTGGTGACCATGCCTTAACGTATCATGGCTGTCACTCTAGAATAGAAGACATCATACGGCTAATGACGGTTAGAGGTTGTGGTGTTAGAGACATAGCCGTTATAGCCAAGGTTAGCATTGGTAAAATACTTGGCACCATAGGCTCATCTGTTTATAAGATTGTACCTAAGAAGCGCTACTATGAACGCTTAGAGGTTGATGAGTTTTGGACTTACGTATATCGCAAGAAACGTAAAGTGTGGCTTATTTATGCTTATGACCGGGCTACTAATGAGATTGTCGCTTATGTCTGGGGCAAACGTGACCTAAAAACGGCTAAGAAGTTAAGAGCACGTTTAAAGCAGCTTACAGTCAGCTATGGCTCTATCAGTATGGACAACTGGGACAGTTTTATAACCGCCTTTAAAAGTGATAACAAACGAATTGGTAAACAGCATACGATAGGGATTGAAGGCAATAACTGTCGTCTTAGACACCGATTGCGTCGGGCGGTTAGAAAGACTTGTTGCTTCTCAAAAAAGCTTGATAATCACTTTAAAGTATTCGATCTGGTGTTCTTTTATATCAATTATGGCTACGTCTGATGCCAGCATACTTTTTAGAACACCACCA
>NZ_CAJGZN010000058.1 GCF_904846235.1 Psychrobacter immobilis | reverse complement strand
AAAAATAACTTTGAATTTGTAACTTTTGATGACAATGTAAGCGGATTTATCGGTTATTAACCCTTAAAATAGATAAATAATTAAGGGTTAATACAAGAATATACAGGATGTATCGAAACAATTACGTAATATTACATAAGCCAGTAGGGAATTAACATCTATATTAATATTATAAATTATTATATTATCTTAATAATTAGTTAGACCCTATATAGGGTAATTACTTCATCCAATAGAAAAACGTCTGAGGGTTAAATCTAAATTATAGATTTAACCCTCAGACGTTTTTTTGCTTATAAAACAGTAGAAATTGTGGTCAATCTAGTCAGCTATATTCTGTACATGTTACACAAACTTACATTGTAAAATGTGGGATATTAGCAATTTTTTCGACATCAAAAAAGTATTTTTGGGGTTTTTAAGGGGAATGACAGGCTAAACAACCTATGCTAAAGTCGGCTTTGTGTTTTGGTCAGCAGCTTGATTTGTAACAGCTTCGTAAGACTTCAATGAGCTGTGATCGCCAATAATCATTTTTTATATGAATAATATGCAGCAGAAGTATCAGTCACTATGACATATATATACTTGAGTTATTGAGATTTAATTGACTGCGCTGTTGTTGATAACAGACCATTTTGAATTAACCGTAGGTATTAGATTTATGAAACAGGCTTTATTGATTTTGTCAGTACTGGGTATGGGCATAGCACAAACGAGTGGTGCTGCTATCACAATCTCTCAAACAAATAATACCATCACCAATACTTCTGTGGCATCAAACTACGGTTCATCAAAAAACATCTATAGCAC
>NZ_CAJGZN010000057.1 GCF_904846235.1 Psychrobacter immobilis | reverse complement strand
CAACCGTTTGTCTAAGATTTCCTTTGTCATAGATATTAAGTTCTAGTAATATGGGTCTTAGTCTTGTCCAGTGTTCATCTTTGAGCATGGTGCGAGGCATAGCGAACGATATCTTTTTTGTGTGAGAACTTAAAGATTAACCGTTCGCTATTTTTTTTGCCATTAATTTATACCCAATGTTCAACACGCCCTAGTGATCTTAATATCATTGCTGGGTTTTTTTGTGCTTAACATCAGGGCGTATTTAACCTTTCATGATTTGATCCGTCAGAAATGAACACTACTGATATCATTACTCATGACAGGAGTTATCGACAAGCGCGTTTAAAATGCCACATGATGACGCTGGTGCACTACTTGCACATTTCTGGCGCAAAACGGTCAAGTGATGCTTTAAGTGCATCAGTTCTTCCATTCGTATTTCCACAGCATGAATGTGCTCATCTAGCAAGTTATTCACATCGCCGCAGTCCTTGTCAGGCGACTCCCAGTATTCAAGTAAGATTCGCACATCATCTAAAGCCATATCGAGCGTACGGCAATGTAGGATAAATTGTAGACGCTCAATGTGCTCTTCATTATATAAACGATAATTCCCTTCGCTACGAAAAGGCTCGGGTAATAAACGCTCTTTTTCATAATAGCGAATGGTTTCTACTGTGGCACCTGTGCGTTTAGCGAGCTCACCAATTTTGATTGTCATAACAACCTCTATGATTTAAATAATTAAAGTGGCTGTAAAGACTAGCGCTAGAGAAATTAAAATTACGAAACTGTAGATAAATAACCTTGACTCTAAAGCCACTATAGGGTTCATAATATCATTATTCAAAGGGTAAATTATTATGAAATATCATATTGAAGGTATGGACTGTGCCAGTTGCATCGGCAAGATTG
>NZ_CAJGZN010000056.1 GCF_904846235.1 Psychrobacter immobilis | reverse complement strand
CCTGATCCCTTCCCGAACTCAGAAGTGAAACATCGTAGCGCCAATGGTAGTGTGGTTCGCCCATGTGAGAGTAGGTCATCGTCAGCTCTCTATTCTGAAATATCCCCCGACATTAGCTTGTCGGGGGATTTTCTTTGTGTCTATCTTTTATTTCTAGTGACCTACGTAGCAATTCCTATTTAAGGGTGAGCAAGGAGTAACGACTGTCTGGGAGAAAGTCGTCCGTAGCGCAAGACGGAAGGCTATGCCTGTAGATAGCTCTTGCTTTGCCTTAATGGCGCTTTTCTCGTTTGTCAGCTCTCTATTCTAGATAAAGCCCCCAACGCTCACGCGATGAGGGCTTTTCTTCGTCTGTAGATTGGTGCTGAAAAGCTACTAGTAATTGAGTTCATGAACTTTCCCTATGATAGTCAAATAAGACTCTTATACGAAAAATTTGTCTAGAAAATATATAAAACAACAGATCACGATACATGTTTCTTGTCGAATATAAATACGTTGTGATGAATTGCTTCATTAGTCTTTTGAATATTAAATGTTTTCTTATCTTCAGGTAATCGTAGTACTTTTGGTAGTCGTGCTATTGCCATTTTTTCATTAGCAATGGCATAGTGACGATAGTATTCATTTAAGATTTCATTGCAGTCAAATTCTACGTAAACAATATTATCATTATGTTTTTTAGCTAAATTTATTATGGACAGAAAAAACTCATTTTTCGCTTCATTTTTTGAATTTTCCACATCTTCTAAAGTATAATTTGGTGGGAAACCGACCTTTATTTTTTGCCAAATACTACCATTTTCCTTAGTTTCAAGATAAAATTTTAATTTTTCTTCTAATTGATTCAACTTTATCAGGTTCTGTTCAGTACTATAGTCAATCCAGAATAAAATTGGTACAACCCATATCATGAAACAGCTTAGGTAAATTATTCTCCATCCACCCTTGTCGTAGAAACTTAGCCTGTGCCCATTTTTTTTCAATAGGGTTTAAAT
>NZ_CAJGZN010000055.1 GCF_904846235.1 Psychrobacter immobilis | reverse complement strand
TCCAGTGTTCATCTTTGAGCATGGTGCGAGGCATAGCGAACGATATCTTTTTTGTGTGAGAGCTTAAAGATTAACCGTTCGCTATTTTTTTTGCCATTAATTTGTCGCCAATGTTCAACACGCCCTAAGCTTTTTTATTAATTTGGTTAGCATCGCGGTAGAGTACCGAAAAACCTAAAAAGCATAGTTGTGATATCTTAGCTTTTTAGAAATGCCTCAATTTTTGGTTTAATAGTCATAGAAACAATGACCATTAATGTCAATCCTACTGGTAATGCAACTAGAAATCCTTCTAACCAGCCATTCAAAAATGCTGTCTGATTAGCAAAACCGATCGTCTTTGAGGCAGTACTAAAGGCCAGCATAGACTCCATTATGCAAGCCATCACTACACCTGTGATGAGATTGCGTTTGTACGCTTTGGTATTAGGTAGCTTGTGATTAATAAATTTTGTGACCAGACCCATCAGTAAGAAGCCAATCGGCATGATCGCATACGCTGCAAGTAGCGCTCTAGACCAGTCTATAAAAAATGTATCGGAATATCCGACATTCATATAGGTCATCACACCTGTTAAGAGACCACCTATGACAGTCATTAAGGCAAGTATTAATAACACTTTGTAGAGCAACGGTGTTTTTTTAGTGCCATCAATGAGCAAGGACTCGGTATTTGCCGGCATCGTATTTGGAGACATCGTTATTTTCCTATCATAAAGAGCGTTTAATTAGTCGGTGTTTTTTTCTGCCTGTCGATCGCTTACAGATTGGTCTTCTGCAACACCTGCTTTCCAGTAAGAAAAGGCATATAGCTCATCCTTAGACCACTGTTGCTCGACCTTTAGGTAATGGCGTAGCGCTTTGACAGATGAGAGGGTAACCCTCCCAAACTTAAGACACCTAATAAATAGAATTAAGCTGCCTGATTGAGTTTCTGTATCGGTGTAAAACCGCCATTGCCCATGTTTGGGCGCTTATGATTATAATGGTATAACCAGTTT
>NZ_CAJGZN010000054.1 GCF_904846235.1 Psychrobacter immobilis | reverse complement strand
AACCCCAGTTCGGGATAAGCCACATTATAACTCATTGATACTATTTACAATGTTGCTACCTGTCCCTGCTGAGGCATATTTTTGATGGTGGGTTTATAGGGAAACCAGCAATAAGCAATTAAACCTGACAGCAAGTTTGTGATAAACCCCGTGACACTACGATGGCGTGAATGCTCAATCTGACACAAGTTTTTAAGCTCCCCAAACACCGTTTCAACCAAAGAGCGATGATTGAGTAGTGCCTCATCCATAGGCTCAAGTAATTGGGGTTTCATATTACGCCGAAGTTTCGTTATCAGCCTAGTATCACTGTGTTTTGTGAGCCACGCGTTTAGTGCTTTACTGATGTATCCTCTATCACCAAACAGCTTACCAAATAACGGCGTTGCCATATCCTTAACAGGCACTCTGTCATCCGTATTACCCGCAGTGACTTTAACAGATACAAGCTCGCCCTTATGATTGATAATGGCGTGCAGCTTAAAGCCATAGAACCAGCCCATGCTGCTTTTGCCTCGGGTTGCAAGTCCCTTAAAGACTTTATGACGGTAGATACGCTTGTTATGACAAACTGCTATCTTGGTTGAATCAATATAGCTGATACCCGTACAGTCGCCCATCATGCTTTGCAAGTAGCTGCACAGTGGTATGATACTGCGCGGTATAAGCTCTATAAATCGCGAGTAGCTCGGCAGATTTGGAAACTCCCGTTTCATCATGCCAAGCATGTGATGGTAGTAAAACGCCTTAAACTGTCGATAACGTAATTGATGAAACAGTATCAAGATGGTCATAATCTCTGCTACACTTATCTGGCATGCTCTTAACCTTTGGTGTCCCGTTGCGATTAAATGAGCGTCAAACTCAGGTTTGAATTGCTGATAAAAGTCGTCAATATGGCAGTATAGTTCGGTTAGGTTGTCCATGTAAGAAGTCCTTGTTGTGAAGTTTGTCTTGGTAAACTTACTTTAGCAACTTCGGACTTCTTTTTTTATTTTTTTTTTGAGCCCTTATCCCGAACTGGGGTTAT
>NZ_CAJGZN010000053.1 GCF_904846235.1 Psychrobacter immobilis | reverse complement strand
GGTAATCCCCCCAATAAATAAGAACACTTACAAATAGAGATTAACTGCTAAAATACACCAGCAGGAGAATCCTATGAAAAAGACACGCTTTAGCGACAACCAAATCGTCAACATCCTAAAACAAGCCGAACAAGGCGTCCCTATTACCGAGCTCTGCCGTGAGCATAACATCAGCCAAAGCACCTTCTACAACTGGCGATCTAAATATGGTGGTATGGACGCCACACTTATCAGCCGTCTTAAAGAGCTTGAAGTTGAAAATGCCCGCTTAAAGAAGATGTACGCTGATGAATGTCTTAAATCCGACATCCTACAGGATGCTATGTCAAAAAAGTGGTAGCGCCCCAAAGGCGCAAAGCGTTGGTTTGTCACTACATTGAAGATCGTGGTATTGGTATCCGCAGGGCTTGTAGCATCTTTAACATCAGCGTCACCTGTTATTATCACAAGTCGGTGGTAACAGATGAGAACCAGCAAATAGCGGACTTACTTATCAAACTGACTGATGAGAACAAGAACTGGGGCTTTGGCTTGTGCTTTTTAACCTTGCGTAATGTGCTAGGACTGCCGTACAACCATAAGCGGGTATATCGCATCTACTGCGAGCTTGAACTCAACCTTAGAATCAAGCCTAAGCGTCGCATTAAACGTGCTAAACCAATACCATTAGCAGTACCTGATAGGATTAACCAAAGCTGGAGCATGGACTTTATGCACGACAGCTTAACTGATGGCCGCGGCTTTAGACTGTTCAATGTCATTGATGATTACAACCGTGAGGCACTCACCGTTGAAGTCGACTTCTCGCTACCGGCGCAAAGGGTCATACGCAGTCTTAATCAGCTTATTGAGTACCGAGGCAAACCTGTGCAGATAAGATGCGATAACGGCCCTGAATACATCAGCAATGCGCTCAAAGACTGGGCTGAGCAGCAAGGTATCATCTTAAGCTATATTGAACCTGGCAATCCACAGCAAAATGCGTATGTAGAGCGCTTTAATAGAACCATGAGATATGATTGGTTAAATCAGGAGCTGTTTGATAATCTAGAGCAGGTACGCGCACAAGCAGAAAACTGGTTATACCATTATAATCATAAGCGCCCAAACATGGGCAATGGCGGTTTTACACCGATACAGAAACTCAATCAGGCAGCTTAATTCTATTTATTAGGTGTCTTAAGTTTGGGAGGGTTACC
>NZ_CAJGZN010000052.1 GCF_904846235.1 Psychrobacter immobilis | reverse complement strand
TGTAGTGGCATAATTAAATTGGACAACTGCTAAGAGGCTATACTAACCCAAAGAAGGAAAATAGTATGACCAACAAACGCAACCAATATACCCGAGAATTTAAATTAGAAGCGATTAGCTTAGTCACTGATCACAACCGCACCATACCTGATGTGGCAAGCTCACTGGGTATTGGCAAATCTACCCTGCAGAAATGGCTGAGTCAGTACCGTCAAGAAATGAGTGGCCAAGCGCCTAAAGTCGGCAACGCTTTAACGGATGAACAGCGCGAGCTTCAAGAATTGCGTAAGCAGGTTAAGCGGCTGACTATGGAGCGCGACATATTAAAAAAGGCTTCTGCTCTGCTGGCCTTGGACAGCCTGAACGGCTATCGCTGATAAGCAAGCTTGCAGAGCAAGACAAACAGGCCAGTAAAAGCCTTTTATGCAAGTTGTTTGGGGTATTGAGGAGCAGTTACTACTATGGACTAAAGCCCAAGCCCATCAGCCTTGAAGCCGTCAAAACTAAAGCATTAGTCCGCCAAATATTTAACGACTCAAAGCGCTCAGCAGGCGCTCGCAGCATTGCCGCTATACTAATGAATGAACACGGCATCAAGCTGACCCGTTATATGGTAGGTAAACTTATGAGCAGCATGGGGCTTAAAAGCTGTCAGTTAAAGACGCATAAATACAAGCACTGTGATGAAGAACACAAAGCTCATGACAACATACTGAACCGTAACTTTAGCCCCACATCGCCCAATCATGTCTGGACAGGTGATGTCACTTATGTTCGCATTAAAGGCGGCTGGTGCTACCTAGCTATCGTTTTAGATTTATATGCTCGTCGTATTGTTGGCTTTGCTGTATCAGATTCGCCTGACAGTATGCTGACAACCAAAGCGCTGCAGATGGCGTATCAGTCGCGCTTAAAGCCAAGTGGGGTGTTGTTTCACTCTGATCAAGGCACCCATTACACTAGCAAGAAGTTTGCTGAATCCGTGGCAAGTTGTAATGGCATGAAGCAGAGCATGAGCCGAAAAGGTAACTGTTGGGACAACGCGCCAACTGAAAGGTTCTTCAGGAGCTTTAAAACAGAATGGATGCCAAAGGGCGGTTATGAGAATATTGCTGAAGCTCGGACTGCCATTATTGATTATATTTGGGGCTATTATCAGTCAGTGAGACCACACCGTTTTAATGACTATTTAACACCGCTAGAAAAAGAGAAACGCTACTTTAACAAAAACCTCTTATCAGGTGTCCTAAATTAGTTGACCACTACA
>NZ_CAJGZN010000051.1 GCF_904846235.1 Psychrobacter immobilis | reverse complement strand
GAGCCTTTCCCAAACTTTGTGTAACTGCTTATAATCCACTAACAGGAGAATAAGCAATGACTAACCAATCTGACATTAAAAAACTGGCCGAGCAAATGGCTGGTAGCATGAATAGCTTTGATGACATCAAAGACTTTCAGAAGCAGCTCATGCAATCCTTTATCGACACTGCTCTTGAAGCTGAGATGGAAGACCATCTCGGCTACCCCAAGCATGAGAAAGCAGACAAGCCTAATAAGCGTAATGGGCACACTAAAAAGACCATCCGTAGCGACACAGGCGATTTTGAGATATCCACCCCAAGAGACCGTGATAGCAGCTTTGAGCCTGTACTCGTCAGTAAGCATCAAACCCGTATTAGTGGCCTTGATAACAAGATCATCTTCCTTTACGCCAAAGGTCACACCACCACCGAGATTGTAGAGAGCATCAAAGAGCTCTATGACGTCGACATCTCAAGCTCTCTTGTCTCAAGAGTCACCGATAACATATTAGAGGACATTATCGTTTGGCAGAACCGGCCGCTGAGCAGTGTTTATCCTATCGTCTATTTAGACTGCATTGTCGTTAAGGTACGCCAAGACAAGCAGATCATCAACAAGGCGATCTATCTGGCCTTAGGAGTGGGACTTGATGGTAGAAAAGAGCTGCTTGGCATGTGGCTATCAGAGAATGAAGGCGCTAAGTTCTGGCTTGGTGTTCTCACTGAACTACAAAACCGCGGCGTTCAGGACATTCTTATTGCTTGTGTCGATGGTTTAAAGGGCTTCCCTGATGCCATTAACACGGTTTATCCCAATGCTCAGGTTCAGCTTTGCATTGTTCATATGGTGCGCTATTCGATGAAGTTCGTGCCGTGGACGGATAAGAAGGCCGTAGCGGCTGATTTAAAGGCAATTTATGGTGCTGATACGCTTGAGATAGCAGAGGCCAATCTTGAGCACTTTGATGAGGTGTGGGGTGATAAGTATCCGCATGTGGTTAAGTCTTGGCGTAATAACTGGGAGGGCTTAACGGTGTTCTTTGAGTATCCGAAAGATATCAGAAAAGCCATCTATACCACCAATGCTATTGAGTCTTTAAACAGCGTGATTCGGACAGCGGTGAATAAGCGTAAGGTGTTCCCGTCTGATCAGGCAGCGTTTAAAGTGGTGTACTTAGCCACCCAGCAGGCATCCAAAAAGTGGTCGATGCCTATTCGTAACTGGACGTCTGCTCTGAATCGCTTTATGATTATGTTTGATGATCGTATTAGTAAGCATTTAATCTAAATGGCAGTTACACAGAATCTGGGATGGTCTC
>NZ_CAJGZN010000050.1 GCF_904846235.1 Psychrobacter immobilis | reverse complement strand
TGAACCGCCCCGACTTTATCGGAGAGTGATTTACTTGAGTCAGGCAGCGATGCCTGACAGGGTTAAATTATCATAATACCGCTTTTCAAACTCAAAGGGTGACACATATCCAATCGTGCTATGCAATCGTGTTCTATTAAACCAATCCACCCATTCAAGGGTTGCTAGTTCAACATCGTTCACACCAGTCCAGTTCTGTTTTAAATAATGAATCACCTCAGACTTATAAAGCCCGTTGACCGTTTCAGCTAATGCATTATCGTATGAATCGCCTGTCGTACCGACAGAAGCTATAACACCGCATGTAGCCATTTTATCAGTATAGCGAATGGATAAATACTGAACCCCTCGATCACTGTGATGAATCACATCTTTGGGATAGTTTCTATCTGCTATTGCTTGATTTAACGCCGCCATCACCATATCTGTGTTCATACGATTAGATACTTTCCAGCCCACAATAGCGCGAGCAAACACATCAATAATAAAAGCGGTATACACCCAGCCGCTTATCGTCTTGATATAAGTAAAGTCTGCCACCCAGAGCTGGTTAGGGCGATGAGCGCTAAAGTTACGATTAACTAGGTCATCAGCACGCTTTTGATCATCACGGCTGTGAGTTGTTATTTTACCCTTACCGCGCCAGACACCTTGTAGGCCATGCTGTCTCATTAAACGCTCTATGGTACAACGAGCAACCTTTAACCCGTCAGCTTTCATCTGCTGCCATACTTTACGCGCACCGTAACGGCATTTGCTGTCCTGCCAGATACGTTTAATCTCGCTGATGTAAAAGTCGTCATGTTGACTGCGCAGTGAGCGTTTTTCAGGGTAGCTCTCCAAGTCTTTAGCACGGTGATAGGTTGATGGGGCAATCGGTAATACTCTACAGATCAGCTCGACCCCATAATTATTCTTATGATCGTCGATGAATTGAATCATGATTTTAGTCAGCGGTCGAGCTCCGCCTGGGCGAAAAAAGCGGCAGCCTTACGTATGATCTCATTGGCTTGCTTGAGCTCTCTGCACTCGCGTTCAAGCTCCTTGATGCGCTCTTTATCACTTTGCGCTTGCACCGATGCAGGAATAGTTTGATCGATGTGTTTTTTATGCCACGACCGCAGGGTTTCAGGCGTACAGCCAATCTTAGGGGCAATGGCTTGAATGGCTGACCATGTGGAAGGATAGTCGCCCAACGCTTCTATCAGCATGCGAACGGCGCGTTCTTTAATCTCAGGAGTGTAGGTTTGTTTTTTCATTGTCGTATTCTCTCAGAATGTTGAGTCTCCGACAATCCCGGGGCGGTTCA
>NZ_CAJGZN010000049.1 GCF_904846235.1 Psychrobacter immobilis | reverse complement strand
TTGCATAGCACGATTGGATATGTGTCACCCTTTGAGTTTGAAAAGCGGTATTATGATAATTTAACCCTGTCAGGCATCGCTGCCTGACTCAAGTAAATCACTCTCCGATAAAGTCGGGGCGGTTCACTAGAGAACCTCTAAGCTAAAACGCTATAATCCAAAAACGTGTCATAACCTCAAATCAAAACCAGTCAAACCCCTATAAATTAATAACCGTATCAATTATAAAGGCAGTCCCATGACTTACTCGATTTTTTCTCAAACGCCAAACAATGCGCTAAAAGAGCCGATGTTCTTTGGTCAGCCCGTCAACGTGGCGCGCTATGACCAACAAAAGCACCCTATCTTTGAGCAATTGATTGAAAAGCAGCTATCGTTCTTTTGGCGTCCAGAAGAAGTCGATGTATCAAAAGACCGTATCGACTTTAGCAATCTGTCCTCGCATGAGCAGCATATATTTTTGAGCAACCTCAAGTATCAGACCCTACTCGACTCGATTCAAGGTCGCAGTCCAAACGTGGTGCTACTACCACTGGTGTCTATTCCTGAGCTTGAGACATGGATTGAGACATGGTCGTTCTCTGAGACCATTCACTCACGCAGCTATACGCATATCATTCGTAATATCGTCAATGACCCAAATATTATCTTTGATGACATTATGCAAAACGAGCACATCTTAGGCCGTGCCTCTGATATCGCTCAGTACTATGATGAGCTGTACCGCAACTCACAGCTATATAGCCTGTACGGTCCAGGTACGCATAACATCAATGGCGAGCAAGTGACGGTTGATTTGAGATCACTGAAAAAGCAGATGTACCTATGCATTATGGCGGTCAACGTCCTAGAAGCCATTCGTTTCTATGTATCGTTTGCTTGCTCGTTTGCGTTTGCTGAGCGTAAATTGATGGAAGGTAATGCCAAAATCATCAAGCTAATCGCTCGTGATGAAGCGCTGCATCTGACTGGTACGCAGCATATGCTGAACCTGATGCGTAACGGTCGTGACGATCCTGAGATGGTCGAGATTGCCGCAGAGTGCTATGAAGAAAGTATTGAGATTTTCCGCAAGGCTGCCGAGCAAGAAAAAGAATGGGCAGGTTATCTGTTCAAAGATGGCTCAATGATTGGTTTAAACAAAGACATTCTTTGCCAGTATATTGAATACATCACTAACTTGCGTATGGAAACTGTCGGCTTACCAGCGGCGTTCCCGAACTCAAAATCAAACCCAATCCCGTGGATCAACACGTGGTTGTCGTCTGACAATGTGCAAGTAGCACCGCAAGAGACCGAGATTAGCTCGTACTTGGTTGGTCAGATTGACTCTGACTTATCAGACAGTGATTTTGATGACTTTGAATTATAAGAGCTGAGTTGTAAGAGCTTTGAGCTAGAAAGACTTTATATGATAAAGGCTTAAGCGGTAGAAATTTGAAGTTATAAAATTTCTATCGCGGTAATCGTCTTATGGGTTAATAGTAGGGATAGCAATAGCACAGACATATCCCAATAGGATTCACGATGACTTGGGTAATGACCAGTAAAAAGCAGTTCTATCTGCATGATGACGAGAGTCTGCTAGATGGACTGCTACGCACCGGACACGAGGTAAACTATCAATGCCGCGAAGGCTACTGTGGTAGTTGCCGAGTCAAACGTATTGCCAGCTCGCATACGGTCGATTATCCGTTTGACCCACTGGCAATGATTGAAGAAGATGAAATCCTGCCCTGCTGTTGCCGTGTGCAAGGCGTTATTTATATCAATCATGACCCAATTGAGAAGTTATAGCAGGGTTAGGTATAAATAAACCTAGCCTGTTACTTCTAGTTTCAGAAAAATCAGCTCCAACAAAAAGCGCGCTCCTTTAAATAAGGAGCGCGCTTTTTTATGTTATTAGCTAAATAAAAGTGCTGACTCATATATACATTATGAGTCAGCACATAGTCGTAAGAAGAACCTACGACTTACTGCGACGCGGCATCTTGTTCAAACTGAACCGCCCCGACTTTATCGGAGAGTGATTTACTTGAGTCAGGCAGCGATGCCTGACAGGGTTAAATTATCATAATACCGCTTTTCAAACTCAAAGGGTGACACATATCCAATCGTGCTATG
>NZ_CAJGZN010000048.1 GCF_904846235.1 Psychrobacter immobilis | reverse complement strand
TGCATAGCACGATTGGATATGTGTCACCCTTTGAGTTTGAAAAGCGGTATTATGATAATTTAACCCTGTCAGGCATCGCTGCCTGACTCAAGTAAATCACTCTCCGATAAAGTCGGGGCGGTTCACAGGCTAATGATTACGATTACACTTTTAGCTCTTTAGCTAACTCAGATTATCACTTCAGAATGCCTGTTATCATTCAATCAGATGGTTTACCTTGGAAAATAGGTAACCTATATCTCATGGGACAACTAGACACTCCTGCGCTTTCAAATATGAAAACGTTATCCGCAAGAGCTATCCACCTAAAATACTATCTACAGTACCTAGAACATAGTAACCAACACTTTTTAGACTTACCTACCCAGTACCAGCAAAGAGTTCCTCGCAAATTCAAAGCTTTTTTACAGGCTGTAATAGAACAGCACGACTTTAGCTCTCAATACATTAATAACATTCTGTCCTCTGTTGCTCATTTCTATAATTATATACAGCATCAATCATTCGTATCTCAGTCTGATATAGAGAATAAGCCCTTTAGAGAAAGGAAGGTTTCTATACCTATTCATAATAATGTAGGAATAATGAGGAATATTAGTGTTATTACAAATGATCTCAAGCTAAGAAGCAGCAGAAAACCCTTACCATCACTAGGTAAGTTGAGAGATGGAGGCAGTCTGCGTCCTTTAAGCTCTGAAGAACAAGAAATTATTTTCAGGGCATTTGATAAAAACTATGCGTCAATAGAGTTAGAGCTAATGATAAGAATAGCTCTCGGAACAGGAGCTAGACAACAAAGCGTATGCACTCTCTCTATTGCTTGTATCAAAACTGCTCTCCACTACTTAGAACAAAATGCTGATTCAAATTATGCCGTGATAAATACTGGATATAAATACAGAACAGATTCAAAGGGTGGGCGACTAAACCGCTTAATGTTTTCACGTAACCTAATTGATCATTTAGCAACATATATAGATTGCGAAAGAGCGGAACATAGAAGACAAAATATAAACAGCTTTTATGCAAATACTGACGATAACTATGTGTTTTTAACTCGAACTGGAAACCCCTATTTAACTGCTGAAAGAGAAATTATAGATCGTAATCGTAACAACCCTAAACCAGTTTGGAACACTGAAGCGCCCGTTATGGTACCTAAAAACGGCCAATCTTTAAGAAATGAATTAAAAAAATTCATTTCCAAGGTTCAAAAATTTGAACCAAGTCTTCAAAATTTTTCATTCCATGATTTGCGTGCTACCTATGGGATGAATATCGTAAGAAACCTTAGAGCTAAGGAATACCCTGATTCTAAGATATTTGATCATGTCAGACAAAGGTTAAACCATAGAAGCCTAACAACCACTGAGGCCTATCTAAAATTCGACTCGGAAGTAAAAGAATTCAATGATATACAAGATACGTTCGGCGTAACATTTGATAAGGGCGAATATAATGTCTAATTCTTTCAATGACAGGCAGCTTATTGAGATAAGCACTAAGCAAATAGAAGATATCGTTGATCCTCAATACACAGTAATTGTAGGTTCAAGAGCTGATGGTGTGTCCTTTAAAGTCGATATTGGTAGAGTCTGCTATACCAATAGAGAGAACGATTCTGGTCATTCCCGAGATAAAACTAAGAGCTATATTACGGGCCTAGTTGATGAATCAACATTGTCTATAGAACGTGTAGAATGGTTGAGAAGGTACCTTAGGGAAATCCTTCAAAAAGGGTTGAGAGATGAAACGGTGCGAGGTTACCTTCATAATTTAAGATATTTTTTTGATTTTTGTGATTTTGAAGGCTCTAAGCCTCTTACTTTAGATGATTTAGCATCTAATTATAAATATTATCAAATTAATCTCTATCAAAAGGCGCGTTTAAGTGGTGCAAAATCTATAAGCACTACAACTCTTTATGACAAGCTAAATACTGCAAGAGATTTCATAAAAATCGCTTATAACTTATCTGATATCGATATACTTAGTATTATTCCCAAGCATCGTCATATGGGGCATAACAGTAAAGAAAGAGACTCCTCATTAGAAGACTTCAAAAACTTCTTACAAACCTGCATTACATACTTTAATGAATTCTCATACGCCATATTAAATAAAATCTACCCTATACCTATTACTTTAGCAAAATCATCAAGTAATGATTATTATTGGGATTCAACTAGAAAATATGGCATAAAGAAACTACCTAATTGCTTCTACAATAGTGGTGAACCCTTACCTGAACCGCCCCGACTTTATCGGAGAGTGATTTACTTGAGTCAGGCAGCGATGCCTGACAGGGTTAAATTATCATAATACCGCTTTTCAAACTCAAAGGGTGACACATATCCAATCGTGCTATGCAA
>NZ_CAJGZN010000047.1 GCF_904846235.1 Psychrobacter immobilis | reverse complement strand
TGTCAGTACTGGGTATGGGCATAGCACAAACGAGTGGTGCTGCTATCACAATCTCTCAAACAAATAATACCATCACCAATACTTCTGTGGCATCAAACTACGGTTCATCAAAAAACATCTATAGCACCAAAAGTGGTGCTTATGTTTCTAATAATGATGAAATTAGTCAAGCAATTAGCAACCTAAGTGCGCAGGCCAAGCAAAAAGAGAATCAGCTTTCATCATTAAACAGCCGCTTATACGCTGAAAAACAACAGCAGCAAGTCAATAAGGTTCCTGACAGCAATTCAGCCCCCGCTATCGCTGCTGCTCGCGCCTCAAAAGTGGCTTTATCTGGCAGCTCTGGATATTGTGCCCGTTACGTACGTAAAGCACTACAATCAGCTGGTTATGAGTTCACTCCAAATCCTTCAGCCTATCAGTACGCTACTCGTGGCACACTTGAGAAAGCAGGTTTCAGCAAAATCAGCAATGATATGCCAACCCAAGTAGGTGATGTTATTGTCTATGATCGCTCATCAAAGCGTCCACATGGCCATATTCAAATTTTCGATGGTACAAATTGGATTTCTGACTTCCGTCAGAACAGCATCAGCCCATACAGTGGTGTCTATGCTTATACGACATGGCGCGATTCAAAATACGTGGATGACGCATCCGCATCAGATCGTAATATCTACCTTGCTATGAATGATAAATAAGACTTTCTAAGTCAGCACAACATAGTTGTTATTTCCTCCAACCCAGTAGGGCGTGTTGAACATTCACAAATAGTCTCTGTCAGTGCCATGGTTGAAGGTTCAACACGCCCTAGTGACTAGTGACTGTGCCCGATATGGTTATTCGCAGAGCTTTGCTGCTCTGATATGTCGCAGACCAATGCATCGCTATGGGCGCTGGTCTGCGGGTGTGACAAGCTTTCAACCTGAATGGTGGCGTGATGAATACCAAGCGCAAGCAACCCTTGCTCAAGATTGGCAATCAATACGCTGGCATCCGAGATTCTCATATCCCCATCGACCATCACATGGCAAGATAGCGCATTTAGCCCGCTGGTGATGCTCCAAATATGCAGGTCGTGGACTTGTTTTACTTGTGGATGGGCAAGCAGCTTGTCTTCCACATCTACCAGCGATATGCCTTCTGGCGTGCCCTCCATCAAGACATGTACCGAATCACGTACAACGCGGTAACCACTTACTAAGATAAGTACCGCGACGATCACCGACGCTGCGGCATCGGCCCAAACCCAGCCAAACCCCATCATCAGTAAAGCGGCGATGATCGCGGCGACAGAGCCCATCAAATCACTTAATACATGCAAGTAAGCGCTTTGCATATTGAGGTTGACAGGCTCTTTGGAATCATTGCTTTTATTTGCTTTTTCTTTATTTACTTTGTCTGCATTTGCTCCATGGCTGTGGGTGTGTCCATCGCTGCCGCTACTACCACGATGCATCAGCCAAGCGACCAAGATATTAACCAGCATACCGATGGTGGCGACGATTAGCATACCTTGGGTAGCAATCTCAGGCGGTGAGTTAAGGCGTTTGATCGCTTCATAAAAAATCATCAAGGCGATAATTACTAGCGTCGCACCATTGACGGTGGCCACGATAATCTCAAAGCGTTTATAGCCAAAGGTCTTTTGATGGGTGGCGGCTTTTTCGCCGATTTTAAATGCCATCAACGTCGCACCAAGGGCGATGGCGTCGCTGAGCATGTGTCCTGCATCAGAGAGTAACGCCAAGCTGCCTGTCAGTAAGCCACCAATCGCCTCGATAAACATATAGCCTGTGATGATCACAAAGCTAATCAGTAACGTACGCTGATAGCCTTTGGTATCTCTTGGTGCGGTGTTTTGCTCTAGGTGAGTGTCATGATCATGAGCGTCTTGATTGCCAGCAGTATAGTTACTATCGTTGTTTTTATAGACATCAATAGGCTCACTTGGAGGCAAATGCTTATTTTGCTTATGACTGGCATCTTCTTGACTCATAACGTTACTCAAATTTATTAAGACTTATGGTAAATAACTTCAAGGATTAATGATAAATCTAACATAGTCGAGTATTAGAAGCTGTAACGACGAGGTAAAAATGCAGCCAGTAAGCTATAGTCGATTCACTGCAAAAATGACATCGTGCTACTGGTATAAATTTTCCTTGCATGCTGTTATTACAGAGGCTGCGCAACATTCATTCCAGTAGCACTCTTCAATTTATCACCATGTTATTTTGAACTGACTAGGGCGTGTTGAACATTCATAATTTGAGCCAGATATAAGCACAAGCAAGAGCGACCGTATTTTCATAACTCTGCTTGAGCTTATCAAATCTAGTGGCAACCGCCCTATACTGTTTTAGCTTAGC
>NZ_CAJGZN010000046.1 GCF_904846235.1 Psychrobacter immobilis | reverse complement strand
TGTCAGTACTGGGTATGGGCATAGCACAAACGAGTGGTGCTGCTATCACAATCTCTCAAACAAATAATACCATCACCAATACTTCTGTGGCATCAAACTACGGTTCATCAAAAAACATCTATAGCACTAGCAGTGGTGCTTATGTTTCTAGTAATGACGAAATCAGTCAAGCTATTAGCAACCTAAGTGCGCAGGCTAAGCAAAAAGAGAGTCGGCTTTCATCATTAAACAGCCGCTTATACGCTGAAAAACAACAGCAGCAAGTCAATACAGTTCCTGACAGCAATTCAGCCCCCGCTATCGCTGCTGCTCGCGCCTCAAAAGTGGCTTTATCTGGCAGCTCTGGATATTGTGCCCGTTACGTACGTAAAGCACTACAATCAGCAGGTTATGAGTTCACCCCCAATCCTTCAGCCTATCAGTACGCCACTCGTGGCACGCTTGATAAAGCAGGTTTTAGCAAAATCAGTAATGATATGCCAACCCAAGTAGGTGATGTTATTGTCTATGATCGCTCATCAAAGCGTCCACATGGCCATATCCAAATCTTTGATGGCGAAAACTGGATTTCTGATTTCCGTCAGAACAGCATCAGCCCATACAGTGGTGTCTATGCTTATACCACATGGCGTGATTCAAAATACGTGGATGACGCATCCGCATCAGATCGAAATATCTACCTTGCTATGAATGATAAATAAGACCTGATAAGTCAGCACAACATAGTTATTATTTCCTCCAACCCCAGTAGTGATCTTAATATCATTGCTGGGTTTTTTTGTGCTTAACATCAGGGTGTATTTAACCTTTCATGATTTGATCAGTCAGAAATGAACACTACTAATATCATTACTCATGACAAGAATTATCGGCAAGAGCCTTTAATATCCCACATGATACCGCTGGTGCACTACTTGCACATTTCTGGCGCAAAACAGTCAAGTGCTGCTTTAAGTGCATCAGTTCTTCCATTCGTATTTCTACAGCATAAATTTGCTTATCTAGTAAGGAGCTCACATCACCACAGTCTTTATCAGGTTCCTCCCAAAACTCAAGTAAGATTCGTACTTCGTCTAGAGCCATGTCAAGCGTACGGCAGTGTAGGATAAATTGTAGACGCTCAATGTGCTCTTCATTATATAAACGATAATTCCCTGCGCTGCGAGAAGGCTCAGGTAATAAGTGCTCCTTTTCGTAATAGCGAATGGTTTCCACTGTGGCACCTGTGCGTTTAGCGAGCTCACCAATTTTGATTGTCATAATAACCTCTATGATTTAAATAATTAAAGTGGCTGTAAAGACTGGCGCTAGAGAAATTGAATTTACAAAACTGTAGATAAATAACCTTGACTCTAAAGCCACTATAGGGTTCATAATATCATTATTCAAAGGGTAAATTATTATGAAATATCATATTGAAGGTATGGACTGTGCCAGTTGCATCGGCAAGATTGAAACAGCTTTGAAACGTATGCCTGGGGTTTCTGATGTTCAGCTGAATTTCGCTACAGAAACGCTAGAGCTAAATTTAGCCCCTGGTGCGCCGACTCAGGCTAGTGATATCGAAAAAACAATCAAAAGCCTAGGGTTCGGTATATCTGCCAATACTGGTCAACAAACTGTATCGGCTATTGATATTGACAGCGACAATCAGATGGCTCCGCAGGATAAGCGGTGGTGGCAAACTCAAAAAGGCAAACAGGTTGTTGGTCTCGGTATTTTGATGGGCAGCGCTTATGCACTGTCACTACTGTTCCCCGCTTATGGGATATGGGTGTTTGCCATCGCTGTGATTGTAGGCGTTTTTCCATTTGCACGCAAAGCCTTAGCACTGGCTAAAACAGGTTCATTCTTTTCAATTGAAACGCTGATGTCCGTCGCCGTGCTTGGCGCACTTATCATTGGTGAAGCTGAAGAGGCCGCAGCGGTTGTCTTTTTGTTCTCAATCGGTGAACTGTTTGAGAGTATCGCTGCTGATCGCGCTCGCGCTGGCATCAGAGCCTTATCATCGCTGGTTCCGAAAAGTGCGATTTTACTTGATGCTCAAGGTGGGCAGCGTAACGTTCCAGCGACTTCACTACAAGTGAATGACCTTGTGCTGGTGCGTCCTGGAGATAGGGTATCTGCTGATGGTTCCATTGTTCAAGGTGCGTCCAGCCTTGATGATTCGCCCGTGACGGGAGAGTCTGTTCCTGTTGCCAAGACGATGGGTGACAATGTATTTGCAGGGTCAATTAACATCGATGGTGTGCTCCAAGTGCGCGTAGAAAAGACAGCCGCCGATAACACTATTTCGCGCATTATTGATTTGGTAGAGCAAGCGCAAGCTTCCAAAGCACCCACTGCCCGTTTTATTGAGAAATTCAGTCGTTACTATACACCGGCTGTGATGGCTATTGCCGCCCTAATTATCATCGTCCCACCGTTAACCATGGGCGGAGATTGGTCAACTTGGTTATATCGAGGTCTAGCCTTATTATTGATCGCTTGTCCTTGTGCTCTTGTGCTCTCAACACCAGCTGCTATCGCCTCTGGTCTAGCGGTCGGTGCGCGCCGCGGCTTGCTGATCAAGGGCGGTAGTGCTTTAGAAACCATCGGCCAAGTGAAGACAGTCGCTTTTGACAAGACAGGCACTTTAACTGAAGGCAAACCACGCGTGACCGATGTTGTTGACATTACACAAGAGTATTCAAGTGTTCAAGGTCAGGATTCTCAGGATCAGGGTTCTCAAGGTAAAG
>NZ_CAJGZN010000045.1 GCF_904846235.1 Psychrobacter immobilis | reverse complement strand
GCATAGCACGATTGGATATGTGTCACCCTTTGAGTTTGAAAAGCGGTATTATGATAATTTAACCCTGTCAGGCATCGCTGCCTGACTCAAGTAAATCACTCTCCGATAAAGTCGGGGCGGTTCAATAAATGGATTTGCTACAACTAGAGAAACAGATGTTAAAAAGCCATTTACAATGAACGAGCGACTTCGAATATTAGAGGCTATTGAAAAAGGATTGAGCGAATCTAGAAAAGCCCTCAAACCTTATAAGAAAACGGGTTTAGGCAGCAATCCTTTGGACGAAAAGGGTTCAGTCATTAGAGGCCTTTCGACACTAGAGAATGCGCGATGGCTCTTTGAAAACCGCTTAATGTGTAAGCCAGTTCATTACAATACAGCTAAATCACCTATTGAGAAGTCTTTCTTAAGAATTATTAATGATTCAGATAAGGGTTTGATAGAGGTATACAACGACTGGGGCATTACCCCAATGATAAATATGGATACACTAACGCCTTACGTTTTAAGGCTTGCTCAAATTACTGGTTTAAATGCAAATCCTTTACTTTCTCTTGATATAAACGATTATGTAGATTCCCATCCGGCAACATCGCGGCCTTGTCTTAGATATTGGAAAGAAAGGTCTGATGGTCATAAAGAATACCACCTCGATCTTTTTAATGCAGAACTGACATGGCTTACGTCATCTCAAGCTAAGTCTATAAAAATTATTTTTGAAGAATTAGTCCAATTGACGAGTAGTTTTCGACAAGACATTGAAGATAATGCTTTTAAAGATAGGTTGTTTATCTATCAGTCGAATAGTACAAAAAAGCACGGCAGAGTATCTCCACTATTAGGAAACAAAGAAAAAAATACAGAAGCATTGGGAGCTAGTTTGTCCAGGTTTGTTAAGAAATATAATTTAAAAAATGATGCAGGAGATCCCCTAACTCTTACAATAAGTCGCTTTAGACCAACATTTGTTAGTGAGATGCTTAGAAATGGCGTAACTGTACGTGAAATTCAACTCATGTTGGGTCACTCCTCACTCCAAACAACTCTCGGTTATATAGATTCTCTAGATTTTAACTCCATGAGTAGAATGAAGATAAATGATGAATTAGAAGAGATACATCAATCGACTCTGGATAAAAAAGTTGAGAAAGTGCCAGAAGATATAGAGTCCAAAAAAAATGATGAGTTGGTAACAACCTTTCATACTCCTCTAGCTGAATGCAGAAATATTTTTGACCCACCAGATTTTGTAAAAAATCTTTCATCCTACATACCTGGTACTCCATGCTCACAATATAACAAATGTTTGGGTTGTGACAATGTCATTATTACAGCTAAGAATCTGCCTGAAATTTTTGCAATGAAGCGTGACTATACGCTTTTGAAAGAGCACTCCCGTGTCATGGATACACCCTATGGGCATGTTATTTCAGAGAATTTAGAACTGATAAAAGGTATTACAGAACCTGAACTATCTAATTTTTCCTTAGAAGAATTAGAAAATGGACGGCGTTTAGCAGAATACATTGAAACGACCACACTAGTTGATGGAGTAATCTAATGGACTATGAAAAAAAGCTGAATGTATTAACAGGTTTTGCAGAACATCGTTTATATGTTTTAGATGCTCTAGACCATGCTACAGTTCAAAAGAAGAAGCACCTTCAAAATAATTACACAGATGACATAGAGTATGTGACGTACCTTATGGACAAACCTGTATCGAAATTATCAAAGTTTTCTGACGACTTTTGGGACTTTAATGACGACTATCCTAATGCTGCACGAAATGTTCAGGGCGCAAAGCTCCGCATTAGTTTTTCAAAGTATACAGATATCCCAAGATTCGTTTTAATAGAAATAAAAATCATATTCGAGTTGGCCTTGCTAAACAATTCGATTTTCAAGCTTCAAAGTAAGGAAGGCCAAAGTCGAACAAAAAAAGTCTTAAAAGCAAACTCTTTAATTACAATTTTTGAAAATGGATTAACGTTTATTAATGAAATATTTAAACAGGCATCTCATGAGTTAGGCTATGAGTTTGTTCAGGAAAAAATCAGAACACTCTCCGATATAACACCTGAACTGTATTCCAAAGCTGCTGAAAACTACGATCGTGTAAAAAATATAGAGCTAGATAAATTTTTCAAATATCTACGCAGTCCAGCTTCTGTTAAGTATGTATTTGAAAAGCCTATCGCTTATGTAGAGTTAAATAGCCTGAAATGGAAGAAACTTGCTAACACTAATACTTTGAAAAAAGAACAAGTGCTGCCAGATCTGGTATTTGAATCTCTCTCGAAAATGGCTTCCTTTATCATAGTTGACTTTTTAAGTGCTATAGGAGCTTCAGCAAAAATATCTGACTCCAACTCCTTCGAAAGATTTGAGACAAGCAACCATCTATCATGGGCTAAGCAAGAAAAAATAACTCACGAAATTTTAAATGCTTATATTGCTATGAGACTAGGAACTAAAGGTTATTCTGCAAGTTTCATTACAAATATAGTGGAACCCTATAATTGGATGCTCAATAAAAATTCTAATGTTATGGGTGGACTAACTTTACGTAACGCATTGAAAAAACGCGGTTATAAGTTAAATAATCTTAGAGAATACTTTAACCTCGTAGCGTATGCCTGCGCGTATTTAGTGGGTCAATATACAGGTATGAGACCATCTGAACTATCAGAAATAAGAGTTCAGGATTGTTCGTGCTTAATTCAAAGTGACTCCGTCTGGCTGATTGAAAGTACGGTCAAAAAGCATAAAGATGAAGTTAGTACAGGTTTGTTTGACGACAGATGGGTAGCTATACCAATTGTTAAGGATGCAGTATTAGCAGCTTCGTATATCTCAAAAATTAAGGCGTCGCCCTACTTAATTTCTAATGTAGATACTGTTAAACCTGATAACTCCCCCCAGTCAATGACTAGTACTGGTATCGTGTATCAAATGAATAACTTTATTAGCCAACTCTTAGGCGAAAAAGTTGCTAAAGAACTAAAATTCAATCCATATATGTTAAGACACACATTAACATATCAATTGTTTAAGGCTGAAGTTGGATTGCCTCGGTAATCCCCCCAATAAATAAGAACACTTACAAATAGAGATTAACTGCTAAAATACACCAGCAGGAGAATCCTATGAAAAAGACACGCTTTAGCGACAACCAAATCGTCAACATCCTAAAACAAGC
>NZ_CAJGZN010000044.1 GCF_904846235.1 Psychrobacter immobilis | reverse complement strand
TGTATGTAAGTCAGTTATTTCGAAACTATCTTGTCAGCCACACCATTCATTCGATATTTTTTAGCATCTCATGTGATAACGATACCAAAGAGCTTATCATCTGTTTCATAATTTTTTATGAATTATGATAGAACATAATAGATGTTAACTTGTTAAGTTTATACATTTAATTAAGATTATGTAACAAGATAAAACATTTATGTTATATTATGAGGGAGGTAAAAATTCACGACGAATGTTAACTATTGGAGCGGTAATGAAATCCACTTACTTATTGTCTTTAGCTTTCTTGAGCCTGTCATCTCTTGTATCTACTAGTGCATTGGCAGCCCCTAGTTTTTCAGATGGTATTAATGTCTATACTAGTCAAGACGGTGGTGTGTATACCACTACTTGGACTGCGTATCCTATGACAATAGAAGGGTATACAGGCGCTAATCTCAAAAAGCCAGACAACCTGCTGATTGCTTTAACAGCTGATGGTAAAACAAGTAGTTTTAGAGGAGTGCTAAGCATTACTTGTTCAAGCCCAATAAGTTCAAACATAGTAAGTGATATAGATTACAAAAGCCTGAAAGAAGCGATGGCTGATTACACGCTACCTCGCCCCGTAGTGAATAACCTCTTTGCCAAATTCTGTAAATAGCTAGTACCATTTTAAAAAATCATTAAGAGTTGTCCATATAAACAATGGGCGACTTTTTTGTTTGTTTAACGGATCCATAGGTTAATGAATTTAAAACTGCAAAAGTGTTCGGTACATGAATGGAGATTCATTCGTACCCATTATTCTTTGCTAAAGATTAATTCTTGTTCCTATAGTCCTTCCACTCATTTTCAATATTAAGAGCTTAACTATGAAATCAGGTCATGTTTTATCATTAGTTGCTATAAGCAGTATTATTGTGTTATCTGGCTGTACGGACAATAAAGAAGCGGAAGCTACTCAAGAAGTTGCTACTGAAAATTCGGCTGTTAACAAAGAGGTGGTTGCAGTAGAACCAGCAGTTGCTGAAGAAGAGATCGTTGTTATTGAAGAAGAGGTTGTCGAAGAAGAAAACGCACCTAGATTTTCTAAGGTTACTGATTATCTCGCTTTAAAGCCCAATACTGATTGGCAATGGGAAACGCTGGCTGAAATGCCTGGTGTGCGAGAATGGCGAAACAACATACCTACTTTAGATGGAGGTACCAACTATTCCATCATTGGTAATTTAGATGATCATAGCCATGTTGTAGCTTATGGCACTAAAACAAAACCAAGCTTAGTTAATATTAGTTCTGGTCAGGGCATAGCAGAAGATGAAACAACAAGTGCCGTTTATAAGCTTGAAGATCTATTTAGAGAAAAAGAATTAACGCGTGTGCAATCTAATTGTGATACAGATGAAGACTTTTCTTTTTCCCAGCATTTTTACAAATGGCAAAAAGAAGGCTATCAGCCTCTTTATGTTCTCGCAATGATAGAAGAAGGAAATTCTGGTACATCTAAGGATTTTGGTATCGCTAAAAGCTTCGAAGACTTTTATAAACCTGAAAACAGAGATATGTACCCTAATTTAATAGATTCTGATGATGATGGTAATGAGATAACCTGTACTTTTGACCTGTAATATTTATTCAGTATTTTAAACGCTAATGGATTAAATTATGAAATCGAATCATATGTTGTCATTGGTTGCTATTAGCAGCCTTATTGCTCTATCAGGCTGTGCTGAGAGTCAAACAATGGGCACAACAGTAGTAAAAAGTGTTGGTTCTTTGGTGAATGAGGTAGTGACAGGAACTATAGCAGGTGTACAACAAGGCTTAGGTGGCTCTTCTGTGGATACTAACAAAGTAGCGATAAGCAGCTCTCAAAAATTACCAACAAGTGATATGCTTTATTTATTTGGTGATATGGAAGGCGGATGTGTAGGTAAAAATTTATCCTTTAAAACTTTCGACCAAAGTCAGTTGTCATTAGAGGATAGTATTAAAGGGGTATCACAGGACTATCGATACTTTGTTAAGCCGAGGTCACAATGGTTATCAGCATATCGAGATACGATAAAGGAAGTAAAAATAAAAGAGGGAGGTGAATTTACCGCATATCATCTAATATTCAAAGACGGTATTAAATATCGCGGCCAGCCTTTAGAGGAATACGTATTTATGTTTAGACCAGAATCTTCAGGTGCAGGTGAAGCCTTAAAGTTCGCACCAACCGCCAATCTCTCCACTATTTTGCCTAATTTTAAATCTTACAAGATGGAGTATTGGGACGAAATAATAGATATGGGTGCAACGTATAATTCTAAAAACAAAACGTTTACTTGTCTTTTTGATTAAATGCTCTAATCGTATTATACGATAACATACACAGTCTAAACCCAACTATTGCAGCAAAATAGCTAACCCACAAAAGGATTTCAAATGAAAAACAAATTGGTATCACTTACTGTAGCAGCAGCATTAGCCCTTGCTGGTGTATCAGCTTATGCTGCTCCCGCGGCAAAGCCAGCTACGCCATTAAAGGTCGGCACTACGGATAATGAGGGCCTGACAAGATATAAAGGAAAGACTGTAGTCTCAGGGATTCTTGAATATAATATGGTTAACGAAGCAAGATTTCCGGCTGAATTTACTGTTGATAACAAATCAAAAGCGATGATTCCCAAAGCATCTAAGACAAACTATCCTACTCAGTTTGCGCTTGAGTCAGACAATCCTGAGATTGAGAGATTAAAGCTTAATAAAAAGAAGTGCTATCGCATTCCAATGACAATAGAAATCGACGGATACTATAGTAGTAGTTATGAGGGTGAAAGTGATGGTGCTAATTTAATCAAAATTATCAAGAAAGGTACGCCAGTGCTAACAAGTTGTAATGTAGGATAAGACTATTGCTGGCATGCCAGCACATATTTGAAATTATATATGTGATAAATCACTACTAATTAGTTTATATTAATAAACACCAGTATCACAAACATGACTTGAGTAAAAAATAGGCTGCTAATGCTATGTTTCATATATAGCTAGTAGCCTATTTACTACTATCGAAACTGCATTCATGAAATAGAATCACTAGTGATACTTTCTATGTATTTGTAACTCGTATGATTGCCAACCAATGAACCGCCCCGGGATTGTCGGAGACTCAACATTCTGAGAGAATACGACAATGAAAAAACAAACCTACACTCCTGAGATTAAAGAACGCGCCGTTCGCATGCTGATAGAAGCGTTGGGCGACTATC
>NZ_CAJGZN010000043.1 GCF_904846235.1 Psychrobacter immobilis | reverse complement strand
TATAGTTCGGTTAGGTTGTCCATGTAAGAAGTCCTTGTTGTGAAGTTTGTCTTGGTAAACTTACTTTAGCAACTTCGGACTTCTTTTTTTATTTTTTTTTTGAGCCCTTATCCCGAACTGGGGTTATATTATATACAACATACTACAATATACTATTAAGGGATACAAAATCATGGTGAGCTATGCTGAAGAAACCGTAGAGATAAACTTGGTAAACTAAGCGTATTGACAGGAGTTTACCATGACCAAGAAAGTAAGAACCTACAGTGACGAATTTAAAGCCGAGGCCGTCAAGAAGATATCAGACAATAATGGCAATATCTCAGCCACTGCAAAGCAGCTTGGCATTGCCATGCAAACGCTATCAAATTGGCATAACAAAGCCAATCAAGGCAAGCTTGTCGGCACAAAGCAATACGATCCTGATCTTATGAGTGCTCTTCAAGAAATAAAGCAGCTCAAGCGGCAGCTCAAAGTGGCTGAAGAGGAACGCGAAATACTAAATGAGGAGGGATAAAGCGAAGCACTGCTTCGCCCCGACGCAAGGGGAGAGCTATGCTCGAGTTGGCGACGGCGTACTTCGCGAGAAACAGCTAGTCAGGTACGCCTTTATCAAAGACAACCAGTTCCTCTTTCGCATCACCACTATGTGCCGTGTGTTAAGGGTTAAGCCATCAAGCTATTACGACTGGCTAAGTCGTGATCTCAGCGACCAACAGATACATCGCAACCAGTCTGAATTACTGGTTAAAGCGGCTCACAATGAAACGAAAGAACGTTATGGCGCAGATCGACTGCATGCTCATCTAAGCGAGCAAGGCCATAACATTAGCCTGTATATGGTAAGAAGCATCAAAGAGCAACACGGCATTAAATGTCGTCGTCATAAGCGCTTTAAAGTCACCACCGACTCCAATCACAACAAGCTGGTCTATCCAAACGTACTGGATCAGAAGTTTGATGCTAAGCGCCCTAACGAGTCGTGGGTCAGCGACATCACCTATATCTGGACGAATGAGGGTTGGCTGTACTTAGCAGGGGTCAAAGACTTATACACCAAAGAGCTTGTCGGTTACGCTATTAACAAGCGTATGACCGCAGATTTAGTTTGCAAAGCACTAAATATGGCCATCAAGAATAAACGTCCAAGCAAAGGGCTAATCGTTCATTCAGACAGAGGCAGTCAGTATTGCAGTCACGCCTACCACAAGACCATTAAGCAGCATCAATTTATAGGCTCAATGAGCGGCAAAGGCAACTGTTTCGATAACGCTCCGATAGAAAGCTTCTGGGGCACATTAAAGAATGAGCTGGTATATCATCAAGACTATAAAACAAGGTTCACAGCCATCAATGATATTATCAGTTATATCGAGCTGTACTACAATCAGACGAGGATTCAAAAGGGTTTGGGCTATCAATCGCCAAGACAGGTGTGGTTTGATTATTATCGTCAGGCTGCGTAATTAAAATCTCCCAAGTTTATGTATACGGATTTGACGGCAGGGGTCAATAGTTTAAAACTTTTATATTTACGTGCGTTAGGACGTTACCTAGAAAAAATAAAAAACTTACACTGATTAAATTATTATGATTAAGTTTACTATTACCCTCGTCTTCTAAGTGTGGTTAGACCTTTGCCAAAATAGCTTAGTAGTAATAACAAGGTTATTATTATCAAGATAGGATAATTTCCCATAAGCATAAAGGGAGTGTTACCAACCCGTGCCTGTATCTCACCACGTAGTACAGTACGCTCAAACTGCGGTGCGCGTTCTACAATACGACCTTTATGGTTAATGATAGCGGTAACACCAGTATTGGTCGCTCGAATAAACCAGCGCCCGTTCTCAAGCGCGCGCATTTGTACCATTTGCAAATGTTGCAATGGTCCTGCTGAAGTGCCAAACCAGGCATCGTTAGAGACGGTCAACAAAAATTCAGTATCGATGGCATTTTTACGCGTGGTATCTGGATAAGCTACCTCATAACAGATAGCCGTCCCTATATTGTGTCCACGCACCTTTAGAGGTGACTGCTGATCACTACCACGACTATAGCTCTTAATATCCTGACTACCGGCCAAACTTGGGAAAATATCGAGCACGCCTTCAAATGGAATATACTCTCCAAAAGGCACTAGACGCTGCTTCTTGTATAGGCCTTCCGCTTCTACACCTCGAGCAATCACGCTATTGTAAAATGGGGGATACTTATCCGTACTGGCATTGAATGCCGCTTTATCCTTATAAGGGATACCAGTTATCCATGTCGTATTGGTCGCATTAGCCATTTCTATCATTTCACTAATAAAGCCCGCAGCCTCATCCTGAAACATAGGAATAGATGATTCAGGCCACACCACAACATCACGTCCCCACTCAGTGCGTGTTAACTTCGCATAAATCTTTAGCGTTTCTACTTGATATTGAGTCAGCCACTTTATATCTTGTGAAATATTACCTTGAATCAATGACACTGACAGATCAGGTGTGCCCTTAGGTTTTGTCCATTGCGGATTGACCAGCCATAATGATGTGCTAATGGCCAATAACAGTACAGAAACGACGGCATAACTACTGCGCCGAAGCAGTAGCTCTACTAAACTTGCAGCCAATAGTATGGCAACAAAAGAGACGGCAAAAACACCAGCAACGGGTGCTAAGGACGATAACCAATACTCTTCAGTAAACGCATAACCAACAAACAGCCACGGAAAGCCTGTGAATAACCAAGTTTTTAACCATTCTTGTAGCACCCAAAGAGCAGCAAATGAAAAGGGTTGTTTGCCTACCATACGGTTAAAGGCTAGTGCTAAAAATCCATGAAACAGTCCCATACCGAGACCCATCAATCCAATCATAATCAATGCGAGCCACGTTGGAGTATCGCTATAATCATGGATAGCTGTATAGAGCCAAAAGCCGCCGACGCACCATAGCCCCATACCGTAAGCTTCACCGATAATAAAAGCGCGACGACCACTCATATTTGGCACCAACAGCGCATATAAAATCGCTGGTGACACTATTGCTAGCGGCCAGAACCCATAAGGCGATAATGCAAATAAAAAAATAGCCCCTGCAAGCCATGCTGCTACTAGCGTAAGCCATAGCGGTAATTGATTTAAGTGAGTACTCAAACGCTTTTGTAGACTAATAGTAGACAGGTGCATCGCAAATTATCCAAAATTATGAGCCTTGAATTTTTAATCAAAATCCAAAACTCAGATAGACCCGTTAATACTACAGGCAGCATTTCAAAATAAAAACTGCTTATGATACCAGTCCGCACTGCTCAATGTATAAATTTACGTACCCCGTTTGATGGGTTATTATGCTACATTACCAAACGATATGAAGTGTTACTTGACCTTCTATAGCTCACAATATCTACAGTACATGAGAGAGCACTATGACCCCCTTAAAAATAAAATCCAGTCTTATATGCAATCGTTATCTGTCTAAGGGGTTGCGTAGTACGTTATTATTACTGGCTGCCTCATCACTATTTGCTTGTAGCCAACCGAGTAGTGGCGTATCTGATGCAAGCACAACATCGGCATCAACTGAAGATGTTTTGGCTGTTCCAAAGACAGCTGAACCAAACGTTATAAATAATTCTATGATGACATCAGTAAGTAAACCAGACTTACTAAAAAACGTATCAGCCACTGTCTATAAAGATGCCAATTGCGGCTGCTGTAAAGAATGGATAAGTCATGCAGAAGATAATGGTCTAAGTGCAACCGCGCAAGATGTTGCGGACTTAGCCGTATTTAAAGAGCGCTACAGCGTTCCAAATGAAATGCGTTCTTGCCATACTGTAGTCACTACGGATGGTTACGTCTTTGAAGGTCATGTACCCGCTAAATATATGGCGCAGTTTTTAGAAAATCCGCCAGTACAAGCTATGGGTCTTGCCGTACCTGGCATGCCTATTGGTAGCCCAGGTATGGAGTATCAAAATAAATTCATGCCCTATCAGGTTATGCAGCTCAATAAAGACGGGACAACCCAAGTTTATGCTGATATTGAATCGGTAGAGCAGCAATTATAGTGTGTTAGCAGTTAAGAATACTTTGATTATAGTGTTAGCGTTAAAAGTAAATGAGGTAGGTATAAGACTGTTCTATTGCTTATAAAATGATTCTTCATCAAAAAATTCATTAGCTATTGCGACTTTAAAATTAAAAATAACTTTGAATTTGTAACTTTTGATGACAATGTAAGCGGATTTATCGGTTATTAACCCTTAAAATAGATAAATAATTAAGGGTTAATACAAGAATATACAGGATGTATCGAAACAATTACGT
>NZ_CAJGZN010000042.1 GCF_904846235.1 Psychrobacter immobilis | reverse complement strand
CAGGTTTAATTGCTTATTGCTGGTTTCCCTATAAACCCACCATCAAAAATATGCCTCAGCAGGGACAGGTAGCAACATTGTAAATAGTATCAATGAGTTATAATGTGGCTTATCCCGAACTGGGGTTGTAAATAGACAAGTCCATACAGACAGTGAATTGGTCAATTCGAATATTGGAAATAATAGGTAGCCCTTCATGTCCCTTAAGAGCGCAGAAAAGTCTCCGTCATTAACGCAAAATAAATCGTCGAAAAAATCTTATCTGTTGGCGTTCGCTTTCAGCGCGGGTTCATTATTGACAGGGCTAGCAGCGACTGGGCTGACGGCCGTGCCAGTGGCATCGCAAGCGGCAGGATTGGGCGATTTATTTAGCAGTGATAAAAGCGCGACCCAACCGAAATTTTTGCCTGTTGATGAAGCGTTTCAGGTCAGTAGCAGTAGTAAACCTGTCAATAATGGCACGCGCTTAGCCATTAACTTTGACATTACGCCTGAGCACTATGTTTATAAAGACCAAATTAAGCTAACGTTGCCTGCTGGCGTGAGCGCTGCACCTTTTAGCTTTAGCCAAAAGCCTATCTCCATAGATGATCCGACCTTTGGTCAAGTATTGGTCTTTGACCAAGCCAATATGGTTGCTAGCACCGTTTTGAGCAGTAGTAATGGCAAGGCGATAAATAATGCCGCTGTAACGATAGGTTGGCAAGGCTGTGCCAAAGCAGGACTTTGTTATCCACCGGAGAAAATAAAAACCACGGTCAAAATTGCTGCGTCACAATCGGCAGCCAATAGTTCAAGTAGCACTGCTACAGTTTCTGCGAGCAATAACAGCAATGCAGAAACTGCGCAAGCATCTACAGAGGCGACTGATACTGATCGTCTTGCTACAGAGCAAACTACGCCAGATGACGAGGTGATTGATTACGCTTTGTTAGATGATGAAGCATTAGATGCAGAGCTTGGTACTAGCAATACCATCTCTGGTGCCGATGAAGAAGTTGTAGGCGACAATGTCACAAGTAATATGCCAGCAAACGATAGCGCTACAACTGCAACAAACAATACCGTTGTCGTTGATAACGCCATTAATAGTGACCCTTTTGGCTTAGCTTCGCATCCGTGGTTGGCATTGGTGTTATTGTTCTTGGCAGGGTTGGTCTTGGCATTGACGCCATGCGTGTTACCGATGCTACCGATTGTTGCCAATATCGTCGCGCGTGAAGACAATCCAACGGTAAAACGCGGTGTTATTTTAACGACCAGCTACGCTATTGGTGTTGCCATCGCTTATGGTATTTTAGGCGCGGTCATTGCGGTATTTGGCGAATCGTTAGGCATTATCGGTTGGCTACAAAATCCGATTATTTTAATTGGGTTTGCCATCGTTTTTGTCTTATTAGCCCTTTATATGTTGGGCGTATTTAGCATTCGTCTGCCGAGATTTATCAGTAGTAAAATGCAGGGTCTAAGCCAAGCGGGGGATAGCAAACTTGGTAGTACGGGTGGCAGTTTAATTGCGGGATTCTTATCGGCGCTCGTGGTATCGCCATGCGTTTCGGCACCCTTATTTGGGGCGCTGCTTGCTGTATCAACGATTGGAAGTCCGCTCCTTGGCTTTGCCGCTTTATTTATGCTCGGTTTTGGTTTATCGGCGCCGCTTATCTTAATTGGCGCGACCCAAGGTAAAATCATGCCAAAAGCAGGCGAGTGGATGAATTGGGTCAAGCAGGGCTTTGCTTTGTTGCTTTTTGCCGTGGCATTGTTATTAATTGAACGCGTCTTTATCTCGCCTGTGATGCTGATGGTTTGGGCGCTGTGGTTTATGGTCGTGGCGATGTGGGCGTGGAGCTGGCTAGGCAAAGGTCGGATGCTGACCCAAGCGCTAGGCTTAATCGCTGGTATTTGGGCGACGTGTTTAATCGTCGGCGCCGCATTGGGCAATGACGACAGCTTGCATCCGCTCGCGTCATTAAGCGCCGCGCCGGTGATGCAGACGACTGCTGATCAACCAGCCATGAGTAATGCAACAGATAAAACTGTTACTACGCTTGCTGAGTTAGATGCCATTGTCGCCGCCAATCCTAAAGTGCTGGTCGATGTCACCGCCGAATGGTGTATTGCATGCCGGATTATGGAGAAAAACTTATTTCATAATCGCCCTGCGCAAATGCAAGATTGGCAATTGGTCAGACTTGATATCACGGAGACTACGGCTGATTCAAAAGCAATCTTAGCGCGTTATAAACTATTTGGTCCGCCAGCATTGCTGTATTATCAAGACGGGCAATTGGTCAATCAGCAAGTGGGTGAAATCGGGCGCGCAGCGTTTGAGCAAACCTTAACCGCGCTAAATTAATCGTTTAAATGTAGATAAATTCCACATCATTTCTACCCATTAAAAAGACAACGTCCTTTGATAATAGGACGTTGTCTTTTTCAATCTTACTAAATAGCCTTTTTAACATAGACGCTAAATCCTTGGTTTAGCATTATTTATTACTACTTACCTTATTATTTACATCAGTATTTGCTCGCAATAACGCTAGTATAGTGCCCTTATTTTCATTACAATAAAGCAACATTGCTAAAGGCGCATTACCACGAGTAATGGCTACCTTGCACGTCCATATTTATTGATTTTCTTTAGGGCGTGTCATCAATTAAGCCAAACGACACAAGAAACTAAGTGAATGGCACTAAGGAAATGACTGGCTAACTTATCATAGCGAGTGGCAATCGCACGATACTGCTTAATCTTGGCAAAGAAGTTCTCTATTAGGTGCCTCGCTTTATAAAGCTCTTTATCGAAGTCTCTTGGCTGCAGCCGATGACACTTAGATGGTATAACTGCATTACCTTGCACTGCTTTAATCGGTTCAATAACGCGGGCATCAGCATCGTAAGCTTTATCGGCAAGCCACGTTTGGCTAATACTGACATCAAGCAATTCATCTGAGCCACACAGGTCATGAGCTGCCCCACCTGTTAGATAAAAGCCAGTAGGATTGCCTAATGCATCTGTTCGAGTATGTATTTTAGTCTTCAGTCCACCTTTGCTGCGTCCAATGGCTTGATCCCTTTTTTTCCAGCACTGTGCTGGTGGGCTTTAACAATCGTGGCATCTAGCATGGCATATTCGTCATCGGATTGTTCAGAGAGTTGATTAAAAACCTGCTTCCATACGCCTTTTTTTGACCAGCGACTAAAACGAGTATGAATCACTCTGAAGTCGCCAAAGCGTTCAGGTAGGTCACGCCAAGGTATGCCGGTCTTGTAACGGTACAGAACCGCTTCTACGAACAAGCGGTTATCCTTTGCAGTAACACCAACGTCACTTGGTTTACCAGGTAGAATGTCTTTAATTCTCTCCCATTGGTCATCACGTAGGGCATGTCGTCTTGTCATAGTCATTGAGCTCAAATTCCTAAATACGATCTAAGTATAGCTTATTCTGAAATATCTATGCTAATTGATGACACGCCCTAGTATGGCATACTTATTTTATCTCAAATTACTTTATAGATATTTTAGATAAAATCTCATGTCCACTAATATAAAGTTCATTAGACATGCACATCTCACTCCATCCTTTCCAGTAACTATTAGCTTTCTTTGAATACATTGACCTATCCCAAATATCTTCAATCCAAGAATTGTGACGATACTTATCAATTACTTTGATCGGATTTTGTTTGGCCCAAATTAATTCGTTAAAGTCTGGTTCTGAAACTATTGCTCCTCTGATCTTTGAGATATGGTACTTACAAAGATACTTTAATGTTAAGGATAGGAGCGCTCTGTCTTCAGAGCCACCTATACCTACTTTGTCACTGACATGCACACGAGAGTCTAGAACCAAACCATGCCAACTATCGTAATGCTTGATAATAACTAGTTCACCGTTTTCAGTATTGTTCCGAGCAAACCAGACCAACTTAACCTCATCTTCATTATTACCTTTTAATAAGCTTCTAGCATTCTCTTCAATATCATAACCAAACTCAAATGTTTCTTTTGCGAAAGGCCTTCCTTCATCATGAACGAGCCAATTCTTTTGGCATCCAAAGTATGTGGCTAATTTTTCTAATTCGTTAAACGATGGCTCTTTTCGCCCTTCAAACCAATCCTCAGTAACGCCCACACTATTGTATCCCAGGGCCTCAGCAACTCTAGAAATACTTGGGGTATGAAAACTATCAGTTGCCTTAGCTTCACTCAAGAGGAAATTTAGTTTGCCAGATAGTAGATTTAAGCGATCGCTACGTAAATGAGCATCAAAAAAACTCTTTAAATCGTCGATAGCTTCGATATAACTTCCTTCTTGACCTTCAAAAGATTTTTCTAGTCGATACTGTGCCTCGGCATTAATTGAACGTCCACTAACTTTTGAGGCATCGGAGATCAGGGCTTTCAATTCAGTAGGAATTCTTAAATTAAACTGCACATTTTTTGACATTTTAAAGCCCAAATAGAATATTGAATTTAAAACAAATAATATTACCATAAGGAACTTGCGGCAATGATAGCATAATGCTATCATATTATGTAACAAACCCTAAAGAGGTAAATACATGTCAAATCAGAAGGTTCAGATGAACGTCCGGGTACCTAAAGAACTTAAGAATTTTGCCATAAATGATGCAAAGAACCAGTTCCATTCGTTATCTCAATATATAGAAAAGCTTATGTTTAAAGCCAAAGAACTCAGTGAACTAGAAAAGAGATGAAACCTTCTCTTAAAGACCTTTTTGACTCTAATGCAAAAGTAATTTATCTAAGACGGTTTAGATTGCAGAATGCAAATTGGTCAAAGACTGCTCAGGTGAACCGCCCCGGGATTGTCGGAGACTCAACATTCTGAGAGAATACGACAATGAAAAAACAAACCTACACTCCTGAGATTAAAGAACGCGCCGTTCGCATGCTGATAGAAGCGTTGGGCGACTATC
>NZ_CAJGZN010000041.1 GCF_904846235.1 Psychrobacter immobilis | reverse complement strand
TAACTATAAAAATTATCATTTAAGACAGCAGAAAAACTCAAAGTTAATTCATTACGAACATAATTTTTAGCGATTTTGCCAGATTAGATGAGCCAAGTTTAGAAGCTTCTTTAAAGAGCTTCATAGCAAGATTAAACTGAAGAGTTTGATCATGGCTCAGATTGAACGCTGGCGGCAGGCTTAACACATGCAAGTCGAGCGGAAACGATGGTAGCTTGCTACCAGGCGTCGAGCGGCGGACGGGTGAGTAATACTTAGGAATCTACCTAGTAGTGGGGGATAGCACGGGGAAACTCGTATTAATACCGCATACGACCTACGGGAGAAAGGGGGCAGTTTACTGCTCTCGCTATTAGATGAGCCTAAGTCGGATTAGCTAGATGGTGGGGTAAAGGCCTACCATGGCGACGATCTGTAGCTGGTCTGAGAGGATGATCAGCCACACCGGGACTGAGACACGGCCCGGACTCCTACGGGAGGCAGCAGTGGGGAATATTGGACAATGGGGGAAACCCTGATCCAGCCATGCCGCGTGTGTGAAGAAGGCCTTTTGGTTGTAAAGCACTTTAAGCAGTGAAGAAGACCTAACGGTTAATACCCGTTAGCGATGACATTAGCTGCAGAATAAGCACCGGCTAACTCTGTGCCAGCAGCCGCGGTAATACAGAGGGTGCAAGCGTTAATCGGAATTACTGGGCGTAAAGCGAGCGTAGGTGGCTTGATAAGTCAGATGTGAAATCCCCGGGCTTAACCTGGGAACTGCATCTGAAACTGTTAGGCTAGAGTAGGTGAGAGGGAAGTAGAATTTCAGGTGTAGCGGTGAAATGCGTAGAGATCTGAAGGAATACCGATGGCGAAGGCAGCTTCCTGGCATCATACTGACACTGAGGCTCGAAAGCGTGGGTAGCAAACAGGATTAGATACCCTGGTAGTCCACGCCGTAAACGATGTCTACTAGTCGTTGGGTCCCTTGAGGACTTAGTGACGCAGCTAACGCAATAAGTAGACCGCCTGGGGAGTACGGCCGCAAGGTTAAAACTCAAATGAATTGACGGGGGCCCGCACAAGCGGTGGAGCATGTGGTTTAATTCGATGCAACGCGAAGAACCTTACCTGGTCTTGACATATCTAGAATCCTGCAGAGATGCGGGAGTGCCTTCGGGAATTAGAATACAGGTGCTGCATGGCTGTCGTCAGCTCGTGTCGTGAGATGTTGGGTTAAGTCCCGCAACGAGCGCAACCCTTGTCCTTAGTTACCAGCGGGTTAAGCCGGGAACTCTAAGGATACTGCCAGTGACAAACTGGAGGAAGGCGGGGACGACGTCAAGTCATCATGGCCCTTACGACCAGGGCTACACACGTGCTACAATGGTAGGTACAGAGGGCAGCTACACAGCGATGTGATGCGAATCTCAAAAAGCCTATCGTAGTCCAGATTGGAGTCTGCAACTCGACTCCATGAAGTAGGAATCGCTAGTAATCGCGGATCAGAATGCCGCGGTGAATACGTTCCCGGGCCTTGTACACACCGCCCGTCACACCATGGGAGTTGATTGCACCAGAAGTGGATAGCTTAACCTTCGGGGAGGCGTTCACCACGGTGTGGTTGATGACTGGGGTGAAGTCGTAACAAGGTAGCCGTAGGGGAACCTGCGGCTGGATCACCTCCTTATAGACGCATTCGGTCAGCAAGAATTCACAACAAGTTGTTCTTTAGTTTAAGCTTACGTTTTTAACAAACGTATTAGGGTCTGTAGCTCAGCTGGTTAGAGCACCGTGTTGATAACGCGGGGGTCGGTGGTTCAAGTCCACCTAGACCCACCATTTTACAATGGGGCCATAGCTCAGTTGGTAGAGCGCCTGCCTTGCACGCAGGAGGTCAACGGTTCGACTCCGTTTGGCTCCACCACTACTAAGACGGTTAAGTAAGCTTTAGATGCTAATAAATAAATAGGTATTAAATAGAAACAAGTGATTTTAATTGATTACTTCTTTCTGTTTTATACAGAATCTGTGACTCGACGAGAGCATAGAGACTATTTAAAAACATAGATATGAGTCTGGGTTAAGAAGAGCGTGTTCACGCGCACTTCTTAACCTTAATAACTCACCTCTTAACGACATCAGTTGTTATCCCAGGGGTGAGTTATTAAAAAAGTAAAGAGAACTGAATCAAGCGTATAAACATAGGTGATATCGTTATCATAATTAGATTGTATGACACTTAGAAGTCGAAAGACTACTTGGGGTTGTATGGTCAAGTAATGAAGCGCACATGGTGGATGCCTTGGCAGTCAGAGGCGATGAAAGACGTGACAGCCTGCGATAAGCTTCGGGGAGGCGGCAATATCCTGTGATCCGGAGATTTCTGAATGGGGAAACCCACTTACCATAAGGTAGGTATCCTAATTTATTAGGAAGCGAACGAGGGGAAGTGAAACATCTCAGTACCCTTAGGAATAGACATCAATTGAGATTCCCCTAGTAGCGGCGAGCGAACGGGGAGAAGCCGATTAATTCTAATGTAGAAGAACAGCGTGGGAAAGCTGACCGTAGTAGGTGATAGTCCTGTATTCGAAACATTAGAGTTAACATATTAAGTAGAGCGGGGCACGAGAAATCCTGTTTGAAGATGGGGGGACCATCCTCCAAGGCTAAATACTCCTGACTGACCGATAGTGAACCAGTACCGTGAGGGAAAGGCGAAAAGAACCCCTGTGAGGGGAGTGAAATAGAACCTGAAACCGTGTGCGTACAAGCAGTGGGAGCCCACTTGTTGGGTGACCGCGTACCTTTTGTATAATGGGTCAGCGACTTATATTCTGTAGCAAGGTTAACCGTTTAGGGGAGCCGTAGGGAAACCGAGTCTTAATAGGGCGTTTAGTTGCAGGGTATAGACCCGAAACCGAGTGATCTATCCATGAGCAGGTTGAAAGTGCCGTAACAGGCACCGGAGGACCGAACCCACTGTCGTTGAAAAGCCAGGGGATGACTTGTGGATAGGGGTGAAAGGCTAATCAAACTCGGTGATAGCTGGTTCTCCCCGAAAGCTATTTAGGTAGCGCCTCGGACGAACACCATTGGGGGTAGAGCACTGTTTCGGCTAGGGGGTCATACCGACTTACCAAACCGATGCAAACTCCGAATACCGATGAGTGATATCCGGGAGACACACGGTGGGTGCTAACGTCCATCGTGGAGAGGGAAACAACCCAGACCGCCAGCTAAGGCCCCAAATTCCTAGTTAAGTGGGAAACGAGGTGGGAAGGCATAGACAGCTAGGAGGTTGGCTTAGAAGCAGCCATCCTTTAAAGAAAGCGTAATAGCTCACTAGTCGAGTCGGCCCGCGCGGAAGATGTAACGGGGCTCAAACTAGGAGCCGAAGCTGCGGATTTGAATTTGTTTTCAAGTGGTAGGGGAGCGTTGTGTAAGCCTGTGAAGGTGTGTTGTAAAGCATGCTGGAGGTATCACAAGAGCGAATGCTGACGTGAGTAACGATAATGCGAGTGAAAAGCTCGCACGCCGGAAGATCAAGGGTTCCAGTCCAACGTTAATCGGGGCTGGGTGAGTCGACCCCTAAGGCGAGGCCGAAAGGCGTAGTCGATGGGAAATCGGTTAATATTCCGATACTTGTTTATAATGCGATGGAGGGACGGAGAAGGTTATGTCAGCCTGGCGTTGGTTGTCCAGGTGAAAGGATGTAGGTTTATAGCTTAGGTAAATCCGGGCTATTCTATACCGAGATCTGATAGCAAGCTGTACTTGTACAGCGAAGTGGCAAATACCATGCTTCCAGGAAAAGCTTCTAAGCAATAGTTATAAACGAATCGTACCCTAAACCGACACAGGTGATCAGGTAGAGAATACCAAGGCGCTTGAGAGAACTCTGCTGAAGGAACTAGGCAAAATGGTACCGTAACTTCGGGAGAAGGTACGCTGTTGATGGTGATAGGACTTGCTCCTTGAGCTGTTGGCAGTCGCAGATACCAGGCTGCTGCAACTGTTTATTAAAAACACAGCACTCTGCAAACACGAAAGTGGACGTATAGGGTGTGATGTCTGCCCGGTGCTGGAAGGTTAATTGATGGGGTTAGCGTAAGCGAAGCTCTTGATCGAAGCCCCAGTAAACGGCGGCCGTAACTATAACGGTCCTAAGGTAGCGAAATTCCTTGTCGGGTAAGTTCCGACCTGCACGAATGACATAATGATGGCAGCGCTGTCTCCAGCAGAGACTCAGTGAAATCGAAATCGCAGTGAAGATGCTGTGTACCCGCGGCTAGACGGAAAGACCCCGTGAACCTTTACTACAGCTTTACATTGAACTTTGACCTGACTTGTGCAGGATAGGTGGGAGGCTTTGAAGCCGAGACGCTAGTCTCGGTGGAGCCAATCTTGAAATACCACCCTGGTCATGTTGGGGTTCTAACTCAGGTATAACAATACCGAGGACAATGTATGGTGGGTAGTTTGACTGGGGCGGTCTCCTCCTAAAGAGTAACGGAGGAGTACGAAGGTGCGCTCAGACCGGTCGGAAATCGGTCGTAGAGTATAAAGGCAAAAGCGCGCTTAACTGCGAGACCCACAAGTCGAGCAGGTACGAAAGTAGGTCTTAGTGATCCGGTGGTTCTGTATGGAAGGGCCATCGCTCAACGGATAAAAGGTACTCTGGGGATAACAGGCTGATACCGCCCAAGAGTTCATATCGACGGCGGTGTTTGGCACCTCGATGTCGGCTCATCTCATCCTAGGGCTGAAGCAGGTCCTAAGGGTATGGCTGTTCGCCATTTAAAGAGGTACGCGAGCTGGGTTTAGAACGTCGTGAGACAGTTCGGTCCCTATCTACCGTGGGCGTTGGAAATTTGAGAGGATCTGCTCCTAGTACGAGAGGACCAGAGTGGACGAACCTCTGGTGTTCGGGTTGTCACGCCAGTGGCATTGCCCGGTAGCTACGTTCGGATGGGATAACCGCTGAAAGCATCTAAGCGGGAAGCCCACCTCAAGATTAGATTTCCCTAAAGAGCCGTTCAAGACTAGGACGTTGATAGGCAGGGTGTGGAAGCGCAGCGATGCGTGTAGCTAACCTGTACTAATTGCTCGTTTGGCTTGACCATACAACACCCAAGTGGTTTGTATACAAGTCTAATTAATCTATCTTGTATAGCTCAGGCTATAGAATAAAGAAAGAACATTTCGATATCACCTTTAACCTTGATTCAGTTAGGTTACAAGTTGATCGACCATAAACTAAACATTTATAGTCAAACAATAAAAATAACAGACTCATATCTAACCCCCTTTGCTGACGACAATAGCGCGATGGCCCCACCTGATCCCTTCCCGAACTCAGAAGTGAAACATCGTAGCGCCAATGGTAGTGTGGTTCGCCCATGTGAGAGTAGGTCATCGTCAGCTCTCTATTCT
>NZ_CAJGZN010000040.1 GCF_904846235.1 Psychrobacter immobilis | reverse complement strand
GCGTAATAAATAAGCACATTGATGCCGATTATCACAAACAAAATGAACTAGCGTCGTAGTCACTCTATACGGAAAAATACTTTTTATACTTGAGTATGTTTATAAAATGTGAACTGGAAGGTAATGTATGACTGGTATAGGTACTCACTCATTTTAGGTCTTAAAACCCAATACTTAAAAGCTCTGCGTAGAGCCATTATTATAGAGACATTGAATAATCCATAAATTCTTTATTGATAATAACAAAAGGAAAATATAGTGTCACAGGCTCAGCCAACTATTGAAAAAATTCACAGCCTTAGAAAAAAACAAGAGACCGCGTTAAAAAGTCTTACCCTTATAGGCTACCTAGAAGGCACCTCTTTCTTATTATTGCTCTTCATCGCCATGCCACTAAAATATATGCTGGATATTCCAGAAGGTGTGAAATACATCGGTATGGCACACGGTATTTTGTTTATTACCTATATCATAATACTTATAGGCTCAGCTATCAAAATGAAAATGCCTCTTTGGGCAATACCTGCGGGCGTACTCGGCTCACTCTTACCTTTTGGCCCATTTATATTCGATCATTTACTAAAAAATAACTTACAGAAAAGTGTAAGTAAAGAAGCCTAGAACAAGCTCTGCTACAAATGATACAAATGATACAAATGATACAAACGTATATTATTACTCAAGATTATTTTTCCTAACTAAATTACAAGCCGCCATCACTCATCATGGCGACAAATGAATAATATTGAGCAGAAATTAATCACAATAAAACTTTGATTCAGACCCAGTATGAATAGTCTTACACTCTAGTTACTTTTCCAACTTATCTTACATACTATCGACAAACCCGTCTTGTTTAAAAGCTAAACAGGTTTTGTCATCCGCGATGGATTTCCTGTTATCGTAGGGTATGCCTCAAAGGTACTACCTAATTAGGTTCACTTATCAACTAATAGACCACTTAAAATAGACTGATATGATGGAACTACTTTTGACAGACTACTTTAGGTGATTGTGTTTACTAAACCATATCTGAAGGCTTTCACCGAAAAGTAAGACGATAAGCGTGCTGAAAAAGAGTCTATACAGCCCGCTTTAGATTATGGCCATTCTCACTAAATATGATCATAAATACTCAAATACTCAAATACTCAAATACTCAAATACTCAAAATACTCAAAATACTCAAAATACTCAAAATACTCAAAATATTGTCAAAAATAGCTTGAACTAAAACGCCCCGACTATATCGAAGGTTGATTTACTTGAGTCAGGCATCGCTGCCTGACAGGGTTAAAAGATCATAATAACGTTTTTCAAACTCACTCTTCTTAGGTGATGTGGTTAATAATGGGGTTTTGATCCTACATACCTGAAAAATTTCAATAGTAGCACTAAAACACAAACTCCTATTCAATCCCCTTAACGTCTTCTTAACAGGCTACTTGCTATCGTAAGGAATCATACTCCTTACGATCCTGTTGAGAATCCCGTTTATGTTACCCTCTCAAGCACTTAGCACTATTAGTAATCAAGCTAATACGAAAAAAAGCTTTGCAAGCAAAATTTTTGATCGCAAGATTAATCTTAGCTTTCTGATTATCATTGTCGTGCTTTATTTAATAGCTACTGCCAATATTGGCTTTTTTACGCAAGTGTTAAGTGTTTATCCACTTAGCACAAACATTGGCTTTATAGTGTCTCTCTCAGGCTTATTATTTAGCTTGATGTGGCTAATCGTTCAGTTGCTATGCTATCGACCCATTGCCAAACCAGTGCTGATTGCTTTAGTGCTGATAGCAGCTGTGTGCGGGTATTTTACCGATGCTTACGGCACCATATTTGATACTAATATGCTAATTAATAGCTTACAGACTGATCAAGCAGAAGCGATGGAACTGATGTCGCTAAGCTTTTTTATTCGGCTGCTAATATTAGGTGTTGTACCTGCTGTTATTATTAGCAAATTAAAAATAAAACCTACTTCCTTACGACGCTCGATACTACAAAAGACAGCTACTTTGATAGCGGCTATTGCCTTAGTAGGCGTTTGCTTATTGCCCTTTGGTGATCAATACGCCACCTTTTTTCGTCAGCATAAAATGGTGCGTAGTTATACCAATCCTATTACTCCTATTTATTCAGTCATCAAACTCGGTACTGATTATATTGATGAGCTACGCCGTCCTGATACGATGATACTGCACGCAACTGATGCCAAACGTAACGCTGCTAATGGTAGTACAGCAAAACCAAAACTCATGGTATTTGTCGTTGGTGAAACAGTGCGCGCTGACCATATTAGCTTAAATGGTTATAAGCGCGATACGATGCCACTACTTGCCAAGCAATCTAATATTTATAGCTTCAAAAATGCCACCTCTTGCGGTACTTCTACAGCTTACTCAGTGCCTTGTATGTTCAGTTATGCTAATCGTTCAGACTATAATCCGGATGAAGCAGACTATAATGAAAACGTGCTAGATACGCTCAATAAACAAGGCGTAAACGTTATTTGGCGCGATAATAATTCAAGCTCTAAAGGCGTGGCGGATCGAGTGACTTTTGAAGACTACAAAACGAGCGATATCAATCCAAATTGCGATGATGAATGTCGCGATATCGGTATGCTTGATGGTTTTGATAAGCTTGTAAAAACAGGCGCTTCTGCTAAAGATACACTGATTTTATTACATCAAATGGGCAATCATGGTCCCGCTTACTACAAGCGTTATCCTAAGGCTTTTGAAGAATATAAACCCGTCTGTATGACCAATGAGCTATCCAAGTGCGATGACCAATCAGTTATTAACGGCTATGACAATGCGATTCGTTATACCGATTACTTCTTGAATAACGTGATTGATACGCTAAAAACTTACGAGCCCGATTATGATGTGGTAATGGTATATATTAGCGATCATGGTGAGAGTTTAGGTGAGAATAATATCTACTTGCACGGCCTGCCTTACTCTATAGCACCCGCTGCGCAAAAGCAGGTGCCTGTCATTATTTGGTCGCCTACTAATAATAGTATTGATAAAAACAGCCTTATGCTTGATAAGCCAGTATCACACGATTTTATTACCCCAACTTTACTTAAATTTTTCGGTATTACCACCGACGAGATGCTATCAAAACCTACTTTTTTCCAGTATACCCATTAAATTATTTTTTATCCGCCTCACGCTTTTTATAGAGTAGTAGCCATTATGTATAAAATACTTATTATTGAAGACAATCCCGATATCGTCGCCAACATTTACGCTTTTTTTGAGACTAAAGGCTTTGAGTTAGACAATGCTCATAATGGCATTAGTGGCTTAACGCTAGCTTCAAATAATCGTTATGACGTTATCTTACTAGATGTGATGTTGCCTGGCATGGATGGCACCAAATTGTGCAAGGCGCTTCGAGAGGAATTGCATAATAAAACACCTGTGCTCATGCTGACGGCACGTGATACGATTCTGGATAAAGTCACAGGTTTTGATAGTGGCGCTGATGATTATTTGGTCAAGCCTTTTTCGCTCGTCGAATTAGAATCCCGTATTAAAGCTTTGATTCGTCGGCATCAAGACGATCATTTTCAACATAATATTACCGTTGGCAAACTGTCTTTAAATACCGATGAGCACACGGTTACTCGTGAGGGTAAATCACTCAAGCTCACGCCAACAGGGTTTAAAATACTGAATACCCTGATGAGCGCCGCACCTCGAGTCGTCAATAAGAATGAGCTTGAGGAAAAATTATGGGGTGAAGATATACCTCACAGCGATGCTTTACGTACGCATATGCATAGTGTGCGCGCTCAAGTTGATAAACCGTTTATTGAGCCGATGATCATGACCATAGCGGGCGTTGGCTATCAGATTATCAACCCTGATAAAGTCTAAAATTTCACAATACGATTTACAGATTAGAGTCTATTATAAGCAGTCATATCTATATTTTTTCTTACGCTATCTATTGCCTTACACTAAATAAGCGTCTGCCATGTTCACTATAGACTCAATCGCCAATAAGTTTCGAATCTCCTATTTTGTATTCGCTTTATTGCTTTGCACGGCTTTCGTCAGCATTTTTATGTATGCTGAGATGCGAATTGAACAGGACTTAGTGAAAGGGCGACTTTTACAGCAGCTACAAATCAGTCAAGAAAAATGTGGTGAACAGGCTGTTTATACAGCAAATCCGGGTATTAAAATTTATCGTTATGATAGTGCGCCTGAGAATTTAAAAACAATAGCCAACGGAACCGTTCAAGAAATGCGAGTAACCGTAAATAATAAAGCGGGTAAAACTGAAACTAATCTGCATTTTTTTGCTTATCCACAAAATGAGCAAAACTATATTTTGACCTACTTAGAAGGGTCTGAAATGGCGATGGAGAATTATCCTGTTTTAGCAATCTTTGAGAATCTAGAAGATATATTTGCTGATGCACTAAAAATTGCGGTCCTTTTGAGCTTACTAATCGCTGCGCTATTCTCTTATTTATCCTCTAAGCAAATCATCAAGCCTTTATTAGATCTAAAAAAAGCGGTAGAGACCGATCATCAAAATTTAACCGAATTAACCCACCTACCCTCAGAAGTTGGGGTGTTAGCACGAGCGATTGATGAGAAAAATAATAACCTTGAGCAGTATCTAAAGCGTGAGCAATTATTCACAGGCGATGTCAGCCATGAATTGCGTACCCCTTTAACCATAATAATGGGCGCATCCGAGGTATTAGCCTCCCAATTAGCGCACGACAGCTATTTAAGCGAATTTACCAACCGTATCAACACGACTGCAAAGGAGACCACTGAGATTATCAGCGCCTTATTACTACTCTCTCGTGCCCCTGAAAAACTGGATGCCCCGCAAACCTCTATTAATAGTATTGCTATAAATGAGGCGCAGCGCTTAAACTATCTACTCAAATATAAGTCAGTCACTTGTACAATAATCGCTGAACAAGTGTATTTTACAAACGTGCGTCCTGAACTGCTAAAAATGGCGCTAGGTAACCTCATTAAAAATGCCTTTCAATACACAGATGATGGCGAAGTCATCATAACTATCGATAGTGACAAAATAGTCGTTACTGATACGGGTCTTGGTATTCCTGAGAGTATGATGCCGCTGCTGTATGAGCGCTTTGAGCGTTTAGAGCATAGCAAAACGGATGGCAAAACGGATGGCAAAACGGATGACAATTCGAGCACAGATAAGGCATTTAGTAATAAGGTTGAAGGGTCGGGCTTAGGACTTAGTATCGTGCAGCGTATTATGACGCATATGGATTGGGAATTAACCCATCAAGCCAATAAAACTGGGGGCAGCAGCTTTAGTATTTATTATCGTTAAGGCTATCGAACGATAAGCCCAATTATATAGCTTTAGTCAAAGCAGTAGCCGACACCTCAATAGCACAGGTGTTAGTTACTGCTTTTTGGTTTGTCCAGTATTTAGGTATTAAGCTGAGACCATCCCAGATTCTGTGTAACTGCCATTTAGATTAAATGCTTACTAATACGATCATCAAACATAATCATAAAGCGATTCAGAGCAGACGTCCAGTTACGAATAGGCATCGACCACTTTTTGGA
>NZ_CAJGZN010000039.1 GCF_904846235.1 Psychrobacter immobilis | reverse complement strand
GTCGCTTTTGACAAGACAGGCACTTTAACTGAAGGCAAACCACGCGTGACCGATGTTGTTGACATTACACAAGAGTATTCAAGTGTTCAAGGTCAGGATTCTCAGGATCAGGGTTCTCAAGGTAAAGATAAGGTATTGGCGCTCTTTGCCAGTGTGGAGACAGGTTCTAGTCACCCGCTTGCTGAAGCTATTGTCAGTCATGCCAAAGCCGCCAAAGTTGTCATACCTGTGGCTTCTAAAGCTTCTGCTACTGCGGGTAAAGCGGTACACGCAACTATCGCTGGGCGCGCGCTAGCTATCGGTTCGCCTGTTTATGCCGCAGATGAGGCATCAATTTCAGCCGAGCAACAGGCACAAATCGAGGCGCTGCAAAATGAGGGCAAGACCGTCTCAGTTCTTTTCGATGAGCAAAGTCGAGAAGTGCTTGGATTGGTCGCACTAAGAGACGAGTTACGAGACGACGCTCATGAAGGTGTGGCTCAACTTAAAGCGATGGGTGTGCGCTCCGTCATGCTAACAGGCGACAACCGCTTAACCGCTCAAGCACTTGCCAGTAATTTAGACGTGGAATGGGAAGCTGAGCTGTTGCCTGAGGACAAACTGCGCTTGCTTAACGAGATGAAGAATAACAGCAAAATAGCGATGGTGGGTGATGGTATTAACGATGCGCCAGCACTAGCAACCGCTGATGTTGGCATCGCGATGGGTGGTGGTACCGATGTGGCCATTGAGACGGCCGATATCGCATTATTAAAAAGTCGTGTTACAGACATGGCCCATCTGATTGCACTTTCGCGTGCCACCATGCGCAACATTCATCAGAACGTCATTTTCGCTTTAGGTCTCAAAGGCGTCTTTCTGATCACGACCGTATTCGGCATTACTGGACTATGGATTGCGGTTCTAGCTGATGCTGGAGCAACAGTGCTCGTTACTCTCAATGCGTTACGTTTACTGCGCTTTAAAGGCGCGCCTCCACTGGTAACTCCGCCTAAAGTAGTTAAATAAAACCCTTCGAAATCAATTAAAAACTAGAGATAGCAGCAGATTTCGGGGGTGGGTTCTAATAATAAAAATTCCACCGCTACAGTAAACTGCAACCGCATTAGAGTAAATAAGGTTAGACCGTATGTTGATTACAGAATTGGGCTATTTTGCCTTGCTTACCGCTTTTGTATTGGCGTTATTGCAGGTAATTCTGCCAACTATTGGTGTTATTCGTAACCAAGTTGCTTGGCAACGACTAGCCCCTAGCTTAGCTTGGGCACAGTTTGCCGCCATGATAACGTCATTTGGCGCTTTGATAGCAGGTTTTTATTATAATGATTTTAGCCTCAGTTACGTCGCGCAGCATTCCAATACGCTGTTGCCTTGGTACTATAAGTTATCGGCGACATGGGGCGGACACGAGGGCTCTTTGCTGCTATGGATGACCATCATGGCCACATGGTGTGCACTGGTATCATACTTTAGTCGCGGCTTGCCGTTATCAATGCGTGCGCGGGTATTAGTTATTTTGGCCGGTGTACAGTTAATGATGCTAACAATGCTGATATTTACCTCGTCACCGTTTGAGCGTACCTTACCCAATCTAGCGGTCGATGGCGCTGATTTAAATCCTGTCCTACAAGATTTCGGTCTGATTATTCATCCGCCCATGTTATATATGGGCTATGTGGGTATGGTAGTGCCTTTTGCATTTTGTATGGCGGCATTGTGGGAAGGGCGTTTAGATGCTGCTTGGACACGCTGGTCACGTCCATGGGCGCTCGCGGCTTGGGGATTTTTGACCATTGGTATTGCACTGGGCTCGTGGTGGGCCTACTACGAGCTTGGCTGGGGCGGTTGGTGGTTTTGGGATCCGGTAGAGAACGCCTCGTTTATGCCTTGGCTTGTCGGCTTAGCATTGCTGCATTCATTAGCAGTCACTGAAAAGCGCGGGGTGTTTAAAGCATGGACCATCATGCTGGCTATTTTCGCCTTTGCCTTAAGCTTGCTTGGCACGTTCCTGGTACGCTCTGGAGTCCTTACCTCAGTGCATTCGTTTGCCGCTGATCCGACGCGTGGTTTGGTCATCTTAGCTATTCTTGGCATTATCATCGGTAGTGGTCTATTAATGTTTGCCGTTCGCGGTTGGCGTTTAACCGTTGAAAGTCAATATCAGCTGATTTCACGTGAGTCCTTTTTAGTGATCAATAACGCCATCATTTTGATTGCAACCTTAGTGGTGCTGCTCGGCACCCTCTATCCTATTATCGCTGATGCCTTTAGTCTCGGTCAGGTATCTGTAGGGCCTCCATACTTCAATGCGCTGTTTGTGCCTTTGACATGGCTGTTATTAATAGCTATGGGTATGGGCTCAAATATTCGCTGGAAACAAGATAAGCGTCCGTTACTAGGGGTGGGTATCGCCATTGCCGCTAGTAGTATCGTATTGGCTGCTATTATCGCCTACTTTACCAGTCCATCTGCTATGTTCAATATTGGCGTGACTTTAGCGGTGAGCTTTTGGGTACTGCTATGGATGATCGTTGACTTTAGAGACAAAACCAAGAACGCCCCTAATTTCTTTAAAGGTCTGCGTCAGCTGCGTCTTAGCTATTGGGGTCAACAGACTGCTCATATTGGCGTATTGGTTGCTGTCATTGGCATAGCCTTTACTAGTAGCCTGAGTATTGAGCGTGACGTAGCAATGGGTATTGGCGATACAGTCAATGTTCAAGGTTACGATTTTGAAGTAACTGAATTTTTTGAAATAAAGGGTAGTAACTTTGATGCAACGCAAGCGCAAGTGGTGGTATCCAAAGACGGTCGTGAAGTGGCGAAACTGACTCCAGAAAAGCGTACTTATATTATCAGCACGATGCCAACAACTGAAGCTGCTATTGACCCCAATCTTATGCGCGATGTTTATGTCGCACTGGGCGAACCTATTGCCGATGGTAGTAACCAATGGGCATTAAGGATTTATGTAAAACCATTAATTCGCTGGATTTGGTTAGGGGCAATTATCATGGCTCTAGGTGGATTAATTAGTATGCTTGATAAACGATACCGCATCAAAAAAATTAAAGCTCCGTTGCTAGTTACTGGTAGTTTGGCTACTTATGGAGTCAATGAGGTAGCTATTGAGCAGGCAATCTCAGTATCGACGATGTCGACACTAAAGGAGAAATAAATGACTATGTCGAATAATACTCCTGAGCAAAAAGATAGCCAAAACAGTAAGCAGCGTAACCCAAAGACAATGAAAAAAAAGCAGACGAAGCTATGGTTCTTAATTCCGCTTATCCTCTTTTTTGGTTTGGTAGTTATATTGTACATGCGCTTAGGTAAACCAACAGACATTGTGACCAATACCGCTCTTGAGCGTCCGGTTCCTACCTTTGAGCTGCCGTTATTAGCAGATACTACCCGTACTATCACCAATGATAATTTGCCGGATAAGCCGTTTTTACTTAATGTTTGGGGCTCATGGTGCCCAACTTGCGTTATTGAGCATCCGTTTTTAATGCAACTAGAAGAGCGCGGCGTTGATATCGTTGGTGTGAATTATAAGGATGAGATTGGTAATGCGCTCAGTTACTTAAACCGAGGCGGTGATCCATTTTCTATGTCTATTCAGGATTCATTGGGTCAGTTTGCTCTAGACTTAGGCATAACTGGTGCGCCCGAAACCTTTGTTGTGGATGGAGATGGCATCATTCGTCAGCATATTGTTGGTGAGATTAATGAAGCCAATTGGCAACAGCGTGTTAAGCCGTGCCTGACAGTACTTAATAAGGCTAATAAGAACAACGATAGTCCTGATCTCATTCAGGTTGAGGAGATGTGCAAATGAACGTTACTCGAATAAGAGCTCCTCAACTAAAACCCAATATAGTTTTAAAACTAGCAAGCTTAATACTAGCGTGTCTGCTTAACATGACGGCAAACGCAGCTATTGACGTATACGATTTTGACTCACCACAGCAAGAAGCTCAGTATCGTGGATTAATAGAAGAGTTTCGCTGCCCAAAATGCCAAAATCAAAACCTTGCAGCCTCTGATGCACCGATTGCACAGGATCTAAAGCAAAAAGTCTATGATTTAATTAAAGATAGACGTAGTGATGCTGAAATACGCGTCTATATGCAAGAGCGCTACGGTGACTTTATTAGCTACAAGCCGCCTATGCGACCATCAACATGGATCCTATGGTTTTTTCCACCACTATTATTGCTCGTCTTAATTATTGGTTGGTTTTGGCAAAGTAAGCGTCGCCAAGTTGTTGCCCGTGGTCAAAGCGGCGTCACAGTGAACAGTACTGCTGCCTTGACCTCTACGGAAAAGGCTGAGCTTGATCGTCTATTATCGCAAGCTGAGAGTGTCGACCACGACATTACTAGCCTAGAGGACAAAAAATGACTCTATTTTCTACTTTTGGCTTATTTGTAACTCTAAGCTTGCTGATTGCTCTTATATTTGCGCTGATTGCTATTATGCCATGGCTACGAGCACCGCGTTTGCAGTCCAAACCAATAGACAATCAACTGCTAGATATTAATGTTGCAGTATTTCGCGAACGTTTAGCTGAGCTACAAACAGATAAAGACAGCGGTACTATTAATAATAGCCATTATCAAAATCAAAAGCTGGAACTGGAGCGTCAGCTATTAGATGTGCAGCGTCAGATAACACCTATGGTCACCCCTGATGTCAAAAGCCGTTTAATTGTCGCAGCTTGGATCCCAATATTGGCTGCAATGGCGTATTTACTAATAGGCAATCGTACGCCCGTGTTTGATTTGTGGACAGCTGAGGACAAAGTAGGACAAGTGGCTGACGACCTATTGACAGCTAAAATTGACAAGCCGCCATCATGGGCGTTTGAAGATGGTCGTCAACTGATTAGCGCCATGCAAACCAATGTTCATCGTAATGCTGATGATCCTAATCGCTGGATGCGCCTATCCGAGCTTTTCTTATCTATGGAGGCAACTGATTCTGCGCTGGAAGCCTTATCTCGTGCCTATCGTTTAGCTCCTGAAAATGAAGAAATCGCCACCACTTATGCTCAGACTAGCTTTTTCGTTAATGAAGGTCAGTTAGACGCCAATATTCGCCGTGTATTACAAGCTATATTAGCTAAGAATCCGCAGCATGAACGGGCTCAAATGCTCATGGCAATGGGTGAGACTCGTAGTAGTAACTTTGCCCAAGCGCAAGGTTGGATTAAACGCTTACAAGGCAGCATTGTGGCCAAACCAGGTGATCATACTAAAGCTTTAGCAAGCTTAGATGAGTTAAGCAACTACGTTAGCACGCAAGAAAAGCAAGCGCTAGAAGGTATTGACGTGACAGTGAAAATTAACGCTAATTTATTACCGTTAGTGAAAGCTGATGATGTGTTGTTTGTTGCGATACGTGACGTTAAAGGAGGTCCACCGTTTGCCGCCAAACGTTTACCCATTAGTATTATCAAGCAAGGTGAGGCTAGTATCCGCTTAAGCAATCTTGATGCGATGATGCCAGATCGCACGTTAAATTCAGCTCGTAGTGACAAAACTCAGTTAGCAGTCGTTGCTCGTATTAGTCATAGCGGTAATGCCATAGCAGAGTCAGGCGACTTATCGGGTAATCCTATAGTGATTAGCGCTGAACAGACTCAGGTTAATGTTGAAATCAATCAACAGATTCCCTAATAAAAAATTATTACCGTAAGTTTCATAATACCAGAGCGGTAAGTGGAGCCGTTTTTAAAAGTGGCGCTATTAATAGTCGTATACTAAAAACATATACGTTTAACATTGTTCATTGTATAAACACAGATAAAGAAAACAACTATGACTGAATCTACCGACAGATTAGATAGTACTAAATTGAATAGCGTTGAATCGGCTAGTACTAATATTGCTGACAATAAAGTACCTATAGCTGTGAGTAGTACTCATCAATCAATTGACTCTAAAACCATGAATCATACGCCTAAAGCTATGTACGTAACCTCAGGCAACTCGATAACACCTAAAGGTAAGTTGAATAAAATGCCAAAAATGGTTGCCAATGGCAGTCGCGCTTTTATCTGGTATTTGTTGGCGATAATGGTATTAATACTTGATCAATGGACTAAGTGGTTGGCCCAAACCAAATTAGCGTTCAATGACCCCGTACCGGTCATTGAACCATTTCTCAACTGGACACTCGCTTATAACTATGGGGCAGCATTTAGCTTTTTAGCCGACGCTGGCGGTTGGCAGAAATGGTTTTTCTCAGGCTTAGCTTTTGTAATGGCTATCTTTTTAACGGTTTATTTAATCAAAGCGCCACGTGCAGCCAAGCTATTGTCCATGGGGTTAGCCTTAATGCTCGGTGGTGCGATTGGCAACTTAATCGATCGTTTAAGAATTGGTAAAGTGGTTGACTTTATCCATGTGCATTATGCTGATGTCTGGAATTATCCTATTTTCAATGTTGCAGATATAGGTGTCTGTGTCGGTGTCGCATTGATTATAATTGACATGATATTTTTAGAAAGTAAGCGTAATAAATAAGCACATTGATGCCGATTATCACAAACAAAATGAACTAGCGTCGTAGTCACTCTATACGGAAAAATACTTTTTATACTTGAGTATGTTTATAAAATGTGAACTGGAAGGTAATGT
>NZ_CAJGZN010000038.1 GCF_904846235.1 Psychrobacter immobilis | reverse complement strand
CCAAAAAGTGGTCGATGCCTATTCGTAACTGGACGTCTGCTCTGAATCGCTTTATGATTATGTTTGATGATCGTATTAGTAAGCATTTAATCTAAATGGCAGTTACACAGAATCTGGGATGGTCTCAAACGTTGAGCTATCTGCAAATTTTGCTAAACGTACATCAATATGACTCTGGTCATCAGTCAGTATGGCAGCGAACCAACCCGCACCATATAAAGCACTAGCATCTGTTTTTGATTTCAATTCATAAAACTGCTGATATTGATTATCATCGTTCAGTTGTTCTAACGCTTTTTGCGCTTTTATCAGCCGTTTTAGCCAACGTTTGGTTTTTTTCTTAGCTTTTTTCTTACTTAGTAAAGGCGTAGAAAATTCACTGATGTAGCGCAAATCTCTTAACTGATTAAGCCGCTCGCTTTCAGGTTGGTCATTATCAGCAATGTCTGTGTTTACCTCTATGTCATCGCTCACAAGCTCAGCAACACTTACTTCGTCACTTACTTCATTACTTACTTCATTACTTACTTCATTACTTACTTCATTACTTACTTCATTACTTACTTCATTACTTACTTCGTCAGATTTTTTATTGGTTTTAAGGCATTTTTTATATAGTTTAGAAAGGACTTTCGTTAGCTTATCGCGGGCAAGCTGATCAGTCTGAGGTTCAATGCTTGGGTCGCTCATAGTAAAGGCAATCAGCTCTAGCAAGGTTATCTGAAAGTCATTGGCTTGCAACGTATTGATAGGCGTAATTTTGATATTTTCAATATCTGTTGTCCAGTCAACGGCAGGCGCGCCACATGCTTGTAGCTCAGGTTCGATCTGTGCATTGATATAAGCAAGTTGATAGTAGTCGCTAAGCAAGGTTGCAGTTTGCTTTAGTATCGGCAGCCATTCAGGATTAATCTCATCAGAGAAGTCAGCAAATGCTTTCAACGCAGTACGCAAGCGATCAATACCAACTCTTAACTGTAGAATATGATTATCATCTATGCTGCCAGCGACGATAGCACTGCTATTTGGTAGTATCTGTAATAAGCAATTGTGTACGACCGCACGTATAAAGGCAGGTGCACTGCTGTCTTTGTCTATTTGCAATTGACTTAGGTTTGCGTTGACCGCTGGACTGTGTTTTTGTCCGTTAATAAGTAAGCTACCGTTTTCAGCTTTGGTAACGGTAGATAGACACAGCTTATAGCGCTTGCACCATGTTTTGGCAGTCGTAAATAGAAAATCTAAATCTCCTGACACCAGTTCAAACTCTATCTCTTGAATGGCTTTGCGTAGCGAGTCATCAGTACCATGGATGATTTCTCCCTGATCGTAAGCCATTTCGATGCAATTATCGGTTTCATCTTCATTACTTTCTGTTAGCAACCGCGTAGTGCGCTCGACGTCAGTAACATAAAGTCGTGTTAGCGTCTTCACTAGCTTTTTGAGTTTAAAGTCAGCCAATGCCGCAGCGATTGGAGTGTCTTCATATATTGTCAAATCAGGCATCAACTCATTATTATCGAGCATCGTTTGTACTTGCTCATTATCGAGTACGGCATTGTGCTCCAAGCGTGCGGCGATACCATCACCACTAGCTTTAATGGTTTGTACCCATGTATCGCCTTCTTTGCGAATACGCAGACCGATACCTGCCTGTGCAAGCTGTTGGTCAGACGTATCGTAATAATGTGCAGCCAGTTGCGTCACTTGTGAGGATTTAACGTGCGTTTGACGCATTAATCCCTTCAGTCGTGACTCTGGTACCAAAAACTTCAGCTCTATCTCTTGCATATTAGCTCCTAATAATTCTGACTGATGGCTCTGATCGATGGTTTTGATAAACTATTATTAGTCTACCATTCTCTGATTATTTAAACCGCAATAAAAAACCGCCCTACATGATGTAGGACGGTTTTTTGATAAATACTGCTAGTCTGTCGGTTATTAGAACTGGTTCATCGTGTTCTTGCCGCCGCCAGCTTTCAGAGCGTTATCGCCTGAGAAGATTTCTTTGTGGTCATCGCCAAGGTCAGAACCAGCCATTGCTTGGTGCTTAACACAAGAGATACCTTCGCGGATTTCTTTACGCTGTACGCCAGCTGCATAAGCAAGCATGCCTTCTTCACCGAAGTAGCCTTTAGCAAGTTCATGAACGCTAAGAGCAGTCGTGTGGTAAGTCGGTAGCGTGATTAAGTGATGGAATACACCAGCTTCACGTGACGCATCACGTTGGAAGTTTTTAGCGGCTACGTCAGCGGCTGCATCAAGCTCAGTACCGTCGTAATCAGCACTCATCAAGTCATCTTTATTGTATGCAGAGACGTCTTTGCCTTCTTCTTCCCACTGAGCGATAACTTGCTTACGGAAGTTAAGCGTCCAGTTGAATGATGGGCTGTTGTTGTATACAAGCTTGGCTTTAGGCTGTTGCTCTTTAATACGGTCAACCATCATTTTGATGTGTTCTACGTCTGGAGTCGGTGTTTCGATCCATAGTAGGTCAGCGCCGTTTTCTAGAGCCGTTACACAGTCAAGTACAACACGGTCAATGTTAGTCTCTTCACGGAACTGATATAGACCGTTAGGTAGACGAACTGGGCGTACTAGTTTGCCGTTGTGCTTAAGTAAGCTGTCGTTTTCTTGAGCATTCTCTAGCGTTACTTCTTCCATTTCGATGAAATCGATATATTTAGAAGCAAGGTCGCCTGGCTCATTTGATACTGGGATTTTTTGCGTTAGTGATGCGCCTTCAGAGTCAGTACGAGCAACGATAACACCGTCTTCAACACCAAGCTCTAAGAATGCATAACGGATAGCGTTTAGCTTAGAGATGAAGTCTTCATGCGGTACAGTTACTTTACCAGCTTGGTGACCACATTGCTTAGCGTCAGATACTTGGTTTTCAACCTGAATGGCACAAGCACCAGCTTCGATCATTTGCTTAGTCAATAGGTAAGTGGCTTCTTCGTTACCGAAACCTGCATCGATATCAGCGATGATTGGCACAACGTGTGAATCAAAGTTTTCGATTTTTTCTAGGATAGCTGAAGTGTCTTGGCCAGCTTCTTCAGCAGCGTTTAGCTCACGGAAGTAGTCGTTCAACACTTTAGCATCTGCTTGACGTAAGAAGGTGTAGATTTCTTCGATTAGCTTAGGTACTGACGTCTTTTCGTGCATAGATTGGTCAGGTAGTGGACCAAACTCAGAGCGTAGGGCAGCTACCATCCAACCTGAAAGGTAGATGTAAGTTTTAGAAGTCGTACCGAAATATTTTTTCTTAGCGTACATAGTTTGCTGTGCAACAAAACCATGCCATGCACCTAAAGACTGCGTGTACTGAGACGTATCATTGTCATAATCTTCCATGTCTTGACGCATGATTTTTGCAGTATATTTTGCGATATCCAAACCCGTCTTGAAACGGTTTTGTGACATCATACGTGCAGCATCAACTTCGCTAATGTTCTGCCAGTTGCCGTGCTTTTGCTTTAATTCACGTACTAAGTCGATCGCTGATTTATATGCAGTTGACATCTATAGTCTCCTTGGTGGGGTGTAAAAACAAATAAGTTAATTGTTAAAATAATGGGTCTGTCGCTTTACTAAAATCCGCTTTACTAAAATCTTTGTACTAAAAAGTAGTATTCAAAATTTGGTCTATCATTTATCTATCGAAGTTCTATTTACCCTAAACAAACCGCTAGGCTATTACAAGGAATTTGCTGAACTCAACAGTTGAAAATAATTGCTGGTTTATAAATATTCATCGATTCTCACTATATATCTAAAAGGTATCTGAATACTTAATAGGCAGTGATGTCATAATTGGTAGCAAGAGATGTTACAATAATGAGGTCAATTAACCGTATTTAACGACTGATAAAAACCATTAATATATTACTTAGCGATAATATTTAATCGGATAAAAACAGCTTATGAACCTAACGTTCGTTCTCTATGCTGCAAATCCTTTATAGAACTCACTATAACCACCTTACCAAGATTTATCTAATTTATGATAGTTATCTTTGGTATTTCTGTATGATATAATGTTTATATAACAGGGTCTTACGATAGGTTGAATGAGTTATAATACCTATCTATCAGAAAAAACTAGAATAAAATTAGTAGAAAATAATGAAATTATGCTGTTATAACGCACAAATCACCGTAGCAGCACTACAAATGCCAGCCTTAATATGGCGTTTACTCAAAAGCCAAGAGAACCGAATATGAATTTGCAGCGGGTTGATTTAAACTTATTAGTCCATCTAGATGTGTTGCTACGAGAAAAAAACGTTACTCGCGCAGCCGAGCAGCTTGGAATTACTCAGCCTGCTATGAGTAATATCTTGCGCCGTTTGCGTAAGCTGTTTAATGATCCATTATTGGTACGCTCATCTGAGGGTATGACACCGACTGAACGCGCCCTTGAGTTACAGCCACGTATCCGCGAGATACTCGCTGACTTGACTCAAGTGTTGGAGCCACGTACTGAATTCCGTCCTTATAGTACCTCTCGTGTGTTCCGTATCATGACATCAGATTATGCCGAGGCGACCTTAGTACCTAAGCTAGTAAAAGCACTACGTTCGGAAGCACCCAACGTCATTTTGGACTTTTTGACTCCATCAGACGTCTCTTACCGAGATATGGAGCAGGGACGAGTTGATTTAGCGATTAACCGTTTTAACGAGATACCTCAAAGTTTCCATCAGGTTCTAGTATGGCGTGATACTTTTAGTTGCTTACTATCTTCTGACAGTCCTTATGCCAATCGTTTTAATTTGAAAAACTACCTTAAAGCACAGCACGTTTGGGTATCTAAAACAGGGATGGGTGTGGGTTTTGGGGTTAATCCAGAGAAATCTGGTGGGCTAGGATCTATCGATCAGGCCTTGCAGCGCCTTGGTCAAAAACGCCAAATCAGTGTCTTTACTCGACATTATCAAATGCCTGCTATGCTTGCAGCAAATAAAGATTTGATAGCGACTTTGCCCACGCGTGTGGCAAGAATGCAGGCAAATAACGACAGCATTATGATGGAAGATCCGCCGTTTTTTATTCCTGAGTTTGAGCTTACGATGGCATGGTCTCCTTTGTTGCAGCATCATCCAGCCCATCGCTGGTTACGTCAGCTAATTATGCATGTAGCGCGCCAAGTCGTCGCTGAAGAAGAAAATCCACCACAAGAAATACCGGTTATTAACCATTTGTTTTGATTGGTTTGTGTGAGTTGAATTTATCTTTTATTAGAGCAGAATAATTCTGATTATCTGAATTTTTTATAAAAGTATTTCTCTTTAGATCCCACTCTATATAGTTATTAGACCAGCCACTAGGCTGGTTTTTTGTGTTCTAGCGTTTAATAGTTAGTATGTAATATTCAGTTATACTTAATAAGTTAGTCACACTATTAACATCTTCAACACACTTCACAATATATTGTAAAACTCTTCATCAAATAGCTTGTTAAGATAACGGCAGATAGAAAACGAGCTACCAATAGATTGTGCTATCGACGTAAATTTAATAATTAAAACTGTCACAGCAAAATAACTACAAGTGACAGTAAACCCGATTATAAATCCCAAGTATAAATTCGAATAATAAGGACAGTAACTATGTCAGACATTACTACTATTAACCCAACCACGGGCGAAGAAATCAGTAACTACAACTATATGAGCAATGACGAAGTCAACAAGATTGTCGATGCTTCACATAATGCATTTTTAGAATGGCGTACAGAGAGCCACGAAGAACGCGGTCGTGTCATTAAATCTATTGGTGATAAGCTGATGGAGTACAAAGAAGAGCTGGCTAAGCTGATGACTGAAGAGCGCGGTAAGTTATATAGCCAAAGCATGCAAGAGATTGATCTCTGTAAAGCTATCTGTGATTACACTGCTGAAAATGGCGTCGCTTCTTTAGCTGATGATGTACGAGATATCGAAAGCATGAAAAAAGGGCTAGTGACGTACCAACCTATCGGTATCATCTACGGTATGCAGCCTTGGAACTTCCCAGCGTATCAAGTATTCCGTTATACCATCGCAAACTTGATGGCAGGTAACAGTGTCTTACTAAAACACGCATCTAACGTAACAGGCTCTGGTCTACTAATCGAAAAAATTCTTCACGAGTCTGAATTACCAAGTGATTTGTTCCGTACGATTATCATTGACCATGATCAATCAGAAGCATTGATTGGCAATGACAAAGTACGTGGCGTGACACTAACAGGTAGTGACAAAGCAGGCGTGATCGTTGGACAGCAAGCAGCTAAAGCAATTAAGAAAGCGGTATTAGAGCTAGGTTCAAACGATGCATTTATCGTATTAGAAGATGCAGATATTGAAACTGCAGTAGAAACTTGTACTCAAGCACGTCTAATCAATAACGGCGAAACTTGTGTAGCGGCCAAACGCTTTATCGTAGTCGATAGCGTATATGACGAATTCCGTAAGCGTATCGTTGAGAAGTTTGAAGGTACCAAAGCGGGTGACCCAATGGATGACAGTTCAGACATCGGTCCGTTAGCGCGTGCAGACTTGCGAGATCAGCTACATGAGCAAGTAGAACAAAGCGTAGCAAAAGGTGCAACGATTGCTGTTGGCGGTAAGGTACCTGAAGGTAAAGGTAGCTTCTATCCAGCAACTATCTTAGAAAATGTCGAGAAAGGTCAACCTGCCTACGACGACGAACTATTTGGCCCCGTCGCTTCACTAATTCGTGCAAAAGATGAAGACGATGCAATGCGCATCGCTAACGACAGTCGTTATGGTTTAGGTGGCGCGATTTTCTCGAAAGATGAAGAGAAAGCTGTTCGTTTAGCACGTGAGCAATTCGATACAGGTATGGTCTATATCAATGGTTATGGTCTAGCTAATCCTGCACTGCCATTTGGTGGCGTGAAAAACTCAGGCTATGGTCGTGAGCATGGCGGTTTTGGTATCAAAGAGTTTGTCAACATCAAAGCGGTTCATGTATTCTAAAAATGAACTAATTAGACAAATTAGCTAAATAGATAACTATTTACGATTTTAAATGATTTTAAATAATAAATAGTTATCAAATAAAAAAGCCCAGTTACTCATTACGAGTAGCTGGGCTTTTTATTGCGCTATATAAAGCATTATTAAAAGCAGCTTATAGTCAATCGGTAACCCTCCCAAACTTAAGACACCTAATAAATAGAATTAAGCTGCCTGATTGAGTTTCTGTATCGGTGTAAAACCGCCATTGCCCATGTTTGGGCGCTTATGATTATAATGGTATAACCAGTTTT
>NZ_CAJGZN010000037.1 GCF_904846235.1 Psychrobacter immobilis | reverse complement strand
ATGTCATCAAAGCTATTCATGCTACCAGCCATTTGCTCGGCCAGTTTTTTAATGTCAGATTGGTTAGTCATTGCTTATTCTCCTGTTAGTGGATTATAAGCAGTTACACAAAGTTTGGGAAAGGCTCCAACGTTTTGGTAGAAGTAGTAATATTATTTTTATGACGGATACTACTTTCATAAAGTAATACTGCTCCATAAAAAAGACAGCTTGTTATATAACCAGCTGTCTTTTTTTATCGTGTTTAAATAGTTTCTGTCAGCGCCATGGCTAAATGTGCAATCTGTCCTAATTAGCCACAATCGTAACAGGCATACCCTCTTCTACTTGCTCAAATAATTCTACGATATCTTCATTACGCATACGTATACAGCCATGTGATAGCGGAATATTCATTGGTTCAGTATCTGGTGTGCCGTGAATATAGATATAGCGCTCATAAGTATCGCAACCACCTTGGCCATTGCTACCTTTGTTTAACCCTTCTTCAAGACCGCTTAACCAAAGAATACGGCTCAATATCCAGTCACGCTTGGGATGTAGCTCACCAAGATTTGTATCGTATATCTCACCTGTCGGTACACGCCCGACAAATACCGCATTCACAGGCTCACTACCACCTATTTTTTGTTCAATGACATGCCTACCGAGCGGTGTGCAACCGCTATCCTGCTGACTACCAATACCATTCTTTGCAGTGGAGACTACGTATCTCACAACCTCAGTTTGCTGCTGGTACAGCGTCAATGTTTGCTCAGCAACATTAATCACAAGTTGTTTATCAAGGGTCTTATTATTGGTCATAAATGCTTCCGACTATCAGTCATTCATCAGATTACTATCAAGGTTATTAGTAAAATGATTGAAAATTTCTATTATCAAGGGATTGTATCAAGACATTTGGCACCGTAATATAGGGGCACACTTTTTGATGCTAGCAGATTATGACGACTATTTCACCGACACGTGTGTCGATGTATGATTTTTTATATCATGATACCCAGCCTATGCTGTCACTTTTGGCCGATGCGGCACAGCTCTCTCTACCGCAAGCTCGCTTAGGGATGGATGCCAGTCTACAAGCCATCGTAAGTGCATTGCTCGCCTATCAGCAGCGTCATCAGGGACAAGCAGTCAGCAAAAAGCTGTTTGGTCGTGGTGCTGTCAAAGAGTTACGACAGTATAACTCAATGAACTTTGCAACCATTAGCGCCACACTCTATCATCGTCACGATGCGGCAGATGCCGTATTCAGCGATAATGCCCGTGTCATAAAGGCAAGCGAACATATCGCTGAGAAGATTGATGCATCGATGCAGCAGGCTCAAACTCTACTCACCTCCTTGTGCGTGATTGTGCTACGTGAATTGGCTATTCTGACAGAATACAGTCAGCTAGACAGTGATGAGATCAATAAATGGTTTGCGCTACAACCACAGTTTTTATCAGCAGCCCGATTTAGCCCAGAGCATACGCATACCTTATCTGCTGAGACAGAAAGCAATAGTGACCTGCCCGAATCAACTACTGAAGCTGATGAAGCGATAGAGAATAGTCCCGAGAGTAATGCTGAGCATACGTTATTAAATGCTGAGCAGTTATCAAGCACTCCACCTTCTTTTGATCCTTACTGGTATGAGCTGACCGGATTCAAACCTGAAGACTATGAACCTGTGCAAGACATGCAAATGGCAACAGGCAATTACTTAAAAGCCATTGGACGCTCACCTGATAATCTACAGCAAGGTCGTCACAACGATATGCTGGTATTTACCGAGATGCATGCCGTTGCCTTACCACATCAACGCTGGCTGCTACAATTAGCCAAAATATCAGATATCTATCTCAGTCGAAATCGACTGCGCGTTAACTCTGAACCAGCCAATCCGCCCAAACCGCCTTTGGTAAGTTTGGGATTAATCGGCGGCAATAACGACAATACACCGACCACCACTAGTGAAAAGCCCATCGAATATGAGGCTTCCACACCGCTATGGAAAAATCCTGTCATTCTTATCATCATACTTGTCGTTGGTGTCCTTGGTGCACTCGCTACCTTGAAATACCAATCGCAAAAATCTGACGGTGCGATCCTGGCAACTGAAGAAGTGTTAGAACAAGATGCTATTGATGAGCGTCAACAGCAAGATGTGGCCATTGTAATGGTAGATGAAGACGAACCTGACGCTGCAGAGACAGAAAAATCTGAGTAAAAAGCTTTACTATTAAGACAGCTATTCTAAAAGTGATGCTTTTAGCGATCATTTATTAGCCATAAAAAAAATAGGCCCTATTAATATAGAGCCTCTTTTTATTGTGCGATCTAAGCTATTCATTGGCTATCAGTAGCCCAAAAACTTACTTAGATAAATCGCGACCACGGCTAGCTTCGATAGCTAAACGTAGGCCATTTAGACGGATAAAGCCTTCTGCGTCTTTTTGATCATAAGCGCCCGCATCATCTTCGAAAGTGGCGATTTTTTCATCAAATAATGAATCGTCAGATTTACGGCCGACGACGCTTACGCTACCTTTATACAGTTTTACGCGTACCGTACCGTTGACGTATTCTTGTGATTTGTCAATCAATGCTTGTAGCATCATACGCTCAGGGCTGAACCAATAGCCATTGTAGATAATTTTTGCGTAGCGTGGCATTAGCTCATCTTTTAGATGGGCAGCTTCCCGATCAAGCGTTAGTGACTCAATACCGCGATGCGCTTTTAGCATAATAGTACCCGCTGGCGTCTCGTAGCAACCACGTGACTTCATGCCGACGTAACGGTTTTCAACGATGTCTAAACGGCCGATACCATGTTTGCCGCCTATTTCGTTCAGCTTAATCATGACTTCATAAGGCTTAAGTGCTTCGCCATCGATAGCAACGATGTCGCCTTTTTCGTATTCTAGTTCTAGATATTGTGCTTCATCAGGTGCTTCTTCTGGGCTGACAGACCAGCGCCACATGTCATCTTCTGCTTCAGTATACGGTTCTTCTAGAACACCGCCTTCATAAGAGATATGCAGTAAATTCGCATCCATTGAGTAAGGAGATTTTTTCTTATTGCCCGCATAATCGATTGCGATATCATGCTCTTCAGCATACTTCATCAAGCTTTCGCGGCTTGATAGATCCCACTCGCGCCAAGGAGCAATAGTTACTACGTCTGGTGATAAGGCGACTGCACCTAGCTCAAAACGAACTTGGTCATTGCCTTTACCAGTCGCACCATGACTGATAGCATCGGCGTTATGCTCTTTAGCAATCTCAACCAAACGCTTGGCAATCAATGGACGAGCAATAGACGTACCTAGCAAGTACTCACCTTCGTAAATGGCGTTAGCACGGAACATAGGGAATACATAATCACGAGCGAACTCTTCGCGCAAATCTTCGATATGGATATGCTTGATACCCATTGCTTGAGCTTTGGCTCGTGCTGGCTCAACTTCTTCGCCTTGACCGATATCAGCGGTAAAGGTGATTACTTCCGCATCATAAGTTTCTTGTAGCCATTTAGCGATGATTGAGGTATCAAGACCACCTGAATAAGCCAAGACGATTTTATTGATATTTTTTGGATCAAGTTGAGCCATGAAGAACTCCCATTATGAAATATAGTTTTAGAAAAGGCGACGATCAAATCGAAAGCAAGTCGAACGATAATTACCTGCTCAGTGTACATCATATTTACTATGGGCAAAAGTCTAACTGCCATAAGGCGTGCGCTTTTGACTTAAATTCTAGTCAACCTCATTTTTGCCACCAAAATTTAAACATCATTTAACGACAGGATACTAACCTTAGCTCGATGAATTATGTACAGATATCTAGCCTTATATTTAGTCAAGTGGGCAAATCTGTTATGATAGACCCACAGTATCACTCCCTTTTGTTTCCTTTATTTGACGATATAGAGCGCTTTGACACTATGACTGATTCGATTAGAGAATTGACCATCCTTCAGCCAGATGACTGGCATATTCATTTGCGTGACGATCTCGCTTTGAGCACGACCGTACCGCATGCAGCAAGCAGCTTCAACCGTATCATCTGTATGCCTAACCTGGTGCCTCCAGTCAAAAACGCGCAGGATGCTATTGCTTACCGCGCACGTATCATGGAGCAATTAGTAGCAAGTAACTTAAGTCTTGAGCGCAAGTCAGCTTTCGATCCGCGTATGACTCTATACTTAACGGATAACACCACTGCCCAAGACATCGAGTTGGCAGCGCAGTCAGGTATCGTACAAGCTGTCAAACTCTACCCTGCTGGAGCGACTACCAACTCCACAGATGGTGTCACCAATATTAATGCCTGTGTCGATGTCTTTGAAGCATTAGAAAAGTACAATTTGCCACTACTGATACATGGTGAAGTTACTCAAGACCATATAGATATCTTTGATCGCGAAAAGCGTTTCTTAGACGAAGTATTGGCTCAAATTATCGTGAAATTCCCTACGTTGAAAATAGTAGTAGAGCACATCACTACCAGCGATGCGGCAGATTTTGTATTGTCACAAGGTAACAATGTTGCTGCCACTATTACGCCGCAGCATTTGATGTTTAACCGCAATCATTTATTGGTTGGTGGCATCAAACCGCATTTTTATTGCCTACCTATCTTAAAACGTGAGAGCCACCAGAAAGTGCTATTAGATGTGGCCACTAGTGGTAATCCAAAGTTCTTTTTAGGTACTGACTCTGCGCCACATGCGACAGACAAAAAAGAAGCCGCTTGTGGCTGTGCAGGTTGCTATAGCGCAGCCACGGCGCTGCCTTTGTATGCGACCGCCTTTGATAGTGTTGGAAAAATAGATAAGTTAGAGGGTTTTGCCAGTCGTTTTGGCGCTCAGTTCTACGGCTTACCTCTAAATGAAAGCACGATCACACTTGTCAACACGCCTATGCAAGTACCGACTGACTATCCTTATTTTGATGGTGCATCATTGACGCCCTTGATGGCAGGTGAGACGCTACCTTGGTCAATTAAGGCTTAAAGCCTGTAAAGCTTAGCATTCAATGAATGACCTATTATTTTATCCTATGATATTAACGATACCTTTGTAGTAGATGTCTTTGTACTAAAGGTGCAGTTAGTATCATAGGATGCTTATTTCTTATTCAATATATTAGTACGACTGATAAAAGTGATTTAACTTTATATGACCAATCAAAACATAGCGACCTTGCCTGACGAAGACTTATCAAACCCTAAATCTGCTAGTCCTGATACTACTCTAAACGCTTCCCCTGAAGATGTAGCTTCAGCGACAGATGAGCAAGCACCTATGGCATTAAAAGACCGCTTTCGTAAGTTCTTGCCTGTCGTCGTCGATGTGGAAACAGCAGGTTTCAATGCCCAGACGGATGCACTGTTAGAAATTGCCTGCATTCCCGTCTTACTAAATGAGCAAGGTGTATTTTATCCAGGTGAAGCTTTCAACGCTCATATTGAGCCTTTTGAAGGCGCAAACTTAGAGCCAAGTGCGCTTGCCTTTACCGGCATTGATCCTAAAAACCCAATGCGTAAAGCCATTGCAGAAGATGAAAAAACAGCATTGCGCCGCATCTTTAAAGGGTTAAAAGACGTACGCCGTGACGAAGAATGCCGTCAATGTGTCTTAATTGGGCACAATGCCCATTTTGACTTGGCTTTTCTGAATGCAGCTGTGCTACGAACCAATAGTAAAAACCACAATCCATTTCATAACTTTTCAGTATTCGATACCGTAACCTTATCAGCATTAGCCTTTGGTCAAACCGTCCTAGCACGCGCTTGTAAAGCAGCAGGATTGGAGTTTGATGGCAAGAATGCTCACTCAGCTTTGTATGACACTCAAAAGACTGCTGAACTATTCTGTCATATACTAAATAACTACCCTATGTTGGCCAATGCGCTGCATGATGAAAAGGCGAAAGAAGAGTCAGCTGATAGCGACAGTCAATAAATCACATATCCTATATTGCCAATCATACATAATAGTGCTATTTGTAATACTTGATGACTTTAACATCTTGATTTGGCAATCAATAGGGATATGATTGATATCATAATATATAGACGGAACTATTTTCATGATTACAGACATAGTTATTCTATTGGATATGAATAACTGTCTGATGATAAAATATCACTCTTAAGCGATGTAATTATATCCTATAGATGGTTTAAGTTGCTCACACTGTCTTGATAGTAAGCATTATCAAGATTAATAGGAGGGACTTTATTATGGATCCACAGCTCAAGTTATGGGGTACCATTCTCGGTTATATGCTGCTTGCATTGACGATTAGCGCCTGTACTTCTTTATGGATTCGCTATCATTTAAAGCGAAATGACCTACATCCTCGTCGCGCAATTAAAAAAAGATATTTAATTTTAAAAAGACGTAGAAAAAGGCTTGACAGGAAGCGCCGACGCTATTAAAATACGCACCACTTCAGCATAAATGGTGAAAGCAGTTGAAGTGTTGTTACTAGTCCCCATCGTCTAGAGGCCTAGGACACCGCCCTTTCACGGCGGTAACGGGGGTTCGAATCCCCCTGGGGACGCCACTATTTGGCGTCACTTGTTAGCACTTTTGCTTAGCATTAGATTAGACTAACAAGCGTACCACCAAAACCCAGTTCATAATTTATTATGAACTGGGTTTTTTTATACCTGTTATTAGAAGCTAACTTATTTTTTTAAATAAAAAAGCCAGCATTCAATTGAATGCTGGCTTTTTCTATTTGGCTGTCTTATTAAGTATAAATATAACTTGGCTCAATGGGAACTTTATTCATATCTATCGATTACAGCAGTAACCATAGCAACGTAGCCACTATCATCAATCCCAATATCGTCTGGATTAAAAAGAACGCCTGATGCTGCCCTACAACTTTACTTAAAGTCACCCCTAGCGTACTGTATTTGACAGGAGGCGTATCGACGTTACCTGTTCTCGTTTGCTCTTCATAGTAGCCCTGCAACACGTCCAAGAACTTCTGCCACTCATTAGAATCCCACTCATACGGCTTAAATGGCATTAACTTTTTAAGCTCAGGCTCTTTAGTCATCCAACGCTCAAGGGTAATCGAACGTAATGACCAACTGGCAAAACGGCGTTTAGTAATTTCAGAGAAATCTAAAATCTTTAATTCTTTATGTCGATCATCCACCAACAAACGATTTTTTAGATTAGTTAGTGCCTGCTCTGAGCCTTCGACACACTGTAAAAAGTAGCCATTGCCATAGCAAAGAATACCCGTGACATTATCTATTTGATTGCGTTCAACCGCAGTCTCTGAGATATCATTAAGCGTGCTAGGACTTGAAAGACCAGTAGAGGTAATCCGGCTTATATACACAAGCTGGCAGAGATCTGTCGTTACTGGATTTGTTGAATCGTTGATTGTTGACAATCAGCTTCTCCCTATTATCAGGTAAATATCGCTAAAACAATCATACTAACTTCAGAAAAAATATAGAGACAACATAACTAAGCGTAATGAATTGGTCTGATATATTATTGATTTTATAAGTTTTTATATTAATTGTATTAAGTTAGTTACATCATAGGTTAGTTTGGTCATTAAAGCAACCTATTACTAGACATAGGCCCGCTTAGACACAAAAAATATATGTAATAACCATACTATATTCCAAAGTAGATTATATATATTCTTGGTATAGGATTTAGTAATAGTTGATTTTTGGATTAATCTTTAAAAATAGTATAGAAAATTTGGTGGTGTTCTAAAAAGTATGCTGGCATCAGACGTAGCCATAATTGATATAAAAGAACACCAGATCGAATACTTTAAAGTGATTATCAAGCTTTTTTGAGAAGCAACAAGTCTTTCTAACCGCC
>NZ_CAJGZN010000036.1 GCF_904846235.1 Psychrobacter immobilis | reverse complement strand
GATAGTCGCCCAACGCTTCTATCAGCATGCGAACGGCGCGTTCTTTAATCTCAGGAGTGTAGGTTTGTTTTTTCATTGTCGTATTCTCTCAGAATGTTGAGTCTCCGACAATCCCGGGGCGGTTCACAATCTCATGGTTTGTTCAGCACTCAAAGGTGTTCTACCGACAGGTAAAATTTTTCCATTCACTTTCATGGAAGGTGCTACGTCAGCAGTAATAAAAAGGTCAGAGCCATTTTTGCTGATCATTAATTGTAATAGTTTATCAATGTCCATATCGCACCTGTACCAGATGTAAGTCAATTAAAATCATATTTTAAATACGTCAGTAAAAAGTAAAAAAGTAATTACAGAGACCATAAGTTGTTGGTTATTTTTGATGGTATCTGTCAATACTGTCTGTCAGTACTATAAAAATGCCTCAGGTTGCTTGGCATAAGGACGTGCAACATCCTTACTAATAGTTCCCTTACTTACCAAGTTCTTTAACGTCTGATCAAGGGTGATCATGCCATCGCCTGCACCTGTTTGGATGGCAGAGTACATTTGAGCGATTTTGTTCTCACGTATCAAGTTACGGATAGCAGGGGTACCTATCATGATTTCATGGGCGGCTATACGTCCACCTGCTTGACGACGCAGCAATGTCTGTGAAATAACAGCTTGCAATGATTCTGACAACATAGCGCGGATCATGTCTTTTTCAGCAGCTGGGAATACGTCAATGACACGGTCAATCGTTTTAGCCGCTGAGCTGGTATGCAAGGTACCGAACACTAAGTGACCAGTTTCTGCTGCGGTCAACGCTAAGCGGATAGTCTCAAGATCACGTAGCTCACCAACTAAGATAACATCGGGATCCTCACGTAGGGCAGAGCGCAATGCTGGCTCAAAACCCAAAGTATCACGGTGTACTTCACGCTGGTTGATCAAGCTTTTTTTAGATTGATGCACAAATTCAATCGGGTCTTCGATAGTTAAAATATGCTCTTTTCGGCTTTCGTTAATATAGTCAATCATCGCCGCAAGTGTTGTTGACTTACCTGAGCCTGTTGGGCCCGTGACCAATACCACACCACGCTTAAAGTCTGAAACGCGTCTAAAGACATCGCCCATACCTAAGTCTTCCATCGTTAATACTTTAGAAGGAATGGTACGAAATACAGCGCCTGCACCGCGATTTTGATTAAAAGCGTTGACACGAAAACGTGCTAGATTAGGAATTTCAAAAGAAAAATCCGTTTCAAAAAACTCTTCAAAATCGGCACGTTGCTTATCATTCATGATGTCATAAATAAGCTGATGCACGACCTGATGGGTCATCTCTGGCATATTAATACGGGTCATTTCACCATCAACACGTATCATTGCCGGCATACCCGCTGAAATATGTAAATCTGACGCCTTATGCTTAACCGTAAAGCGCAGCAAGTCTTCGATATTAAGATTATTTTTTTCAGCCATAATTTGATATTCCTATCACTTAGTCTAGGTAAGACAAAACACTATAAAAGTACGTGGTAAACTATTTATCGATAGCCTTAGTATAATAAGAGATGATAAGAAGTTCACCAGTACAGGTCTTTACCATCACTAGCATATTCAGCAGCATATGTTAAAGCATGTAACAATATCATAACAAGACTATGAGTATTTAACCATCTACTAAATTAAGAAAAACCAAAACTGGAACGTTTTAAAATAATTCTTATAGGAGTTATTTCTAATTTACTTTTAAAAATCGGATAGTTATATTTTTTTTATAATAAAAATTGCAGAAAAAAATCTCAAAAAATTAATCAAGCAATAAGGGCAGAGCATGAAGGAAATGAATGGCAATATTGATGAAGTGACACTTATCGATAATTGGCAACAAGTTAGTAAGCAGATGAAGCAAGCGTGTGATCATGCTGACAGACAGGCTGATAATGTTATGCTGCTGGCTGTTTCGAAAACGAAACCTGCCGATATGATCGCAACTTTAGCGAAGCAGGGACAGTGTGATTTTGGTGAAAACTATCTACAAGAAGCCATCGAAAAAATTACTGAACTTAAAGCTCAGCCTGTAGGCAAAAGTATCGTTTGGCATTATATCGGTAGTATTCAACGTAATAAGACACGTGACATTGCAGAGCACTTTGATTGGGTGCAAACGGTTGAGCGCGATATCATCGCCAAACGATTGAATGACCAACGACCAGCTGACCTGCCACCATTGAATGTGTTGATCCAATTAAATATCGATAATGAAGATAGCAAGTCAGGATGCCTGCCAGCCCAGTTGCCAGAACTGATAACAGCGATCAAAGAGTATGAGCGTTTACAGCTACGAGGTTTGATGATTATTCCTGCTAAAGCAAATACGGATGCCTTTGCTCGAACTAAGCAGTTGTTTGAAGAGGTCAAAGCCGATTGTCCAGAATTAAATAATTGGGATACGCTTAGTATGGGTATGAGTGGCGATATGGCAGAAGCGATAGAAAACGGCACAACGATGGTACGTGTCGGCACCGCTATCTTTGGTCAACGTGCTTAAAACAATGTGAATAGGCTAGTTAAGCATTCTTTAACTAGCCAGTAAATTAAATGACATCTTCTAATTTGGTGACTAGCATCTGTGTGATTTTAAGATTATCAGTCGCAATAATCTCAAATCGATAATTGGCATACTCAATCGTATCGGTCTTTTTAGGAATTTTTCGGAGCATATACATCATAAATCCACTGATAGTTTCGTAATTTTGACTGCGTGGTAAGTCGACGATATCTAATGCACGAATCACATCTTCGATAGGGGTCATGCCATCGATTAACCAAGAGTTGTCAGTGCGCTGGACGATAGGTTGTTCTTCTAGCGTTACCAACTCACCCATCACAATGCTCATCACGTCCTTTAAGGTGATAACACCAACGACTAGGGCATATTCATTCACGATGACTGCAAAATCAGCGCCAGTAGATTTAAACATTTCTAATACTTCAAACAAAGACAACGTATCAGGCACGAAAAGTGCTGGTTTTAATAGAGTTTTGTTTGTCAGGCTAACTTCTTGTTGGTTCAAAACCAAAGCTAAGAAGCTACGAGATTCCACATAACCAATGATATGCTCTAAATCGTCATCATGGCAGACCAAAAACTTATTATGTGGCTGTTCAATCATGATATTTACGACTTCTTCGGTACTTGTCTTGGTGTCGAAGTAAACGATATTTTCTCGAGGATTCATCACTGAGGTGACGGTACGCTCTTGCATATCAAAGATATTCTCGATCAAGTGATGCTCTTGCTTCTTTAATACACCTGCTTCAGCACCAGCATCCATCACTGCATAAATATCTTCTGGTGTCATATCATCTTGACGTATGGTTGAGATGCCAAAGAGTTTAAACAGAATATTTGCGGCCCCATCGAACACCCATATAATGGGCTTTAGTATAAATATCAACAGTATCATCGGGCGTACGAGCCGTACCGCTATCGTCTCAGCGTTTGACATAGCCAAGCGCCTAGGCATTAGGTCGGCAAGTAGTGAAAACAAACTCGTAATAAGTACAAACGATATGACTGATGCTATCGTTTCACTATTCAGTAACTGCTCGAGATAGGGGCTGATGGCTGATTCACCCACGGCACCAGCTGAAATAGCGACCGCATTTAGCACTATTTGTACGACGGTGATAAAACTACCAGGATGCTCCTGCATATTGAGGACATCAAGTGCGCGAACATCGCCTTCTTTTGCCATAATTTGCAGCTTGATTTTGCGTCCTGCGGCGATGGCAATCTCAGCAGCAGAGACAAAGGTGCTTAAGGCAAGCAGTAAAAGAAGAAAAACACTAGCGGTTAGCAAACTCATGACGTACTCGAAAAAGAAATAAAGATAATTAAGGCAAAATAGTTGGTGAAACTGTGCGGAAAAGAATCGGGTTAGATGTAAAAATTTTTGGTGGATAAAAACCAAAAAAGCTGGGCAAGCACCCAGCTAATAGTAAAAATTCGATAGCTTGTAAAACTGGTTAACTAGTACCTCTTAACTTATAGATAGTAAAAATTGAGAGGTATGTAGTAATTAACCTTTGATTGACCACTTATTCACCAATGGATAACGGCGCTCACGTCCGAAAGCTTTGTGGCTAATCTTTGTACCGATAGGAGATTGCAAGCGTTTGTATTCGCTATTGTCTACCATTTTGATGACTTTGGCGACCATCTCAGCATCGAAGCCTTTATCAATAATCTCTTGATAGCCCATGTCTTCATCGATATATGACGTCAAGATACCATCTAACACATCGTAGTCCGGCAAGCTGTCTTGATCTTTTTGATCTGGACGTAATTCAGCCGATGGTGGACGAGTAATAACACGCTCAGGAATAACCGGCGTATCTTCTAAACGGTTACGATAGCTCGCCAATTTATAAACTTGAGACTTATATACGTCTTTTAGTACGTCAAAGCCGCCAGCCATATCGCCATATAGCGTTGAGTAACCAACAGCCAATTCTGACTTGTTACCAGTCGTGATAACCAAATGACCGAATTTATTGGACAATGCCATCAAAATCACACCGCGAGCGCGCGCTTGGATGTTTTCTTCTGTCGTATCCGCTGGCGACTTATTGAATAACGGCGCTAGCGTATGACGGATACCTTCGACAGCGTCAAAAATAGGGCAAACGGTGTAAGAAACATTTAAGCGGCGCGCCTGTGCTTGAGCATCTTCTAGACTGATTTGAGAGGTATACTCGTATGGCATCATGACCGCATATACCTTATCAGCGCCTAACGCGTCAACAGCGATACAGAGCGTCAATGCTGAGTCAATACCACCTGATAACCCGACAATAATGCCAGAGAATCCTGAATGGTTGACATAGTCGCGTAGACCGACGACTAACGCCTGATACATTTCAGACTCGCGGCTCAAGGTTAGAGGCGCTTTGGTCTGCTCGTTAAACTTAGCAGTTTTTACATCTAACGTAGCCAGTAGCAACTGGTTCATAAAACGTGGTGCTTCATGAGCAATGCTGCCGTCAGCTTGTACAGCCATAGAGCCGCCATCAAACACTAGATCGTCTTGCCCGCCCACTGCGTTGACATAGACGATAGGTAGCTTGTTTTCACGGCTACGCTTGGCCAGCATGGTTTTGCGATTGTCTTGCTTTTCAATCTCAAAAGGTGAGGCATTTAAGCTTACGATTAAATCAGCACCTTGTTTTTTAAGCTCAGAGATAGGACCTTTTTCCCACAAGTCTTCACAGATAAGCAGACCAATGGTAATGCCTTTATAGTCAAATAAAACTTGATTGCGACCCTTATCAAAATAGCGACGCTCATCAAACACGCCATAATTTGGCAAAATTTGCTTATGGTAAAAACCTTTTTGATGACCATTATGTAGGATGGCAGCAGAGTTAAAAGTACCGTGATGGTCGACATGCGGATAGCCGACAATCATGACGATATCATCGATATCACTTAAAGTAGACAAAGCGCTTTTGACGCGGCCAGACAAGCTTGGACGTAGCAATAAATCTTGTGGAGGGTAGCCTAGTAGCGCTAACTCTGGGAATACGATTACGTCAGCACCCTGTTCGCGTGCTTGTAATGCTAGGGTACGCATTTTTTCGACATTGGTTGCGATATCACCGACCAAAAAATGTGATTGAGCTAAAGCAAAAGTGACAGTATCTTGTGGTTTATTGGTCTTACTGGCTTCGTTTGAGGTGTTAGAGTTGGGGTTATCAGTGTCTTTTGACATTGTTATTGTTCCTATCGATATATTATTAAAATTTGATGTGTCTGTATTGATTTCAAATAAAATCAAAGTAAATCCGAAATTAACTCAAAACTACGCTCTTGCATATCAAGCTCAAATATTGAGCTGATATGCTGAGTCTAAAGCTCGTATAAGCCTTTATAAAAGACTTATGATTTTGTTCAAGTAACTCACTCTAAGTGATGGCGGCACCCTAAAATTAGAACTTATAATAGTCTAAAAGAAGACGGTATAAGCGGGTGTTGAAATCTGGCTCAGAGGATTCGATGTCTGTACAACGATGTAAATAAATATGTGCAAATAAACTTAACTACACTGAAAAGCTTAAAATAATTGCTTTAGTATAACATCAATTGTCGCGACAAATAGAACGCACCAGTGGATTCCCTTATAAGATAACAGTTTAAAAGCTGAACATAAAAGCAGTTTTCAATACATCATTTTTACACACTAAATTCATGCATTATGCGCTAGTCATTATCGTCGTCATCTAGTAAGCTTGCATAGACAAAGTTGTAAGTAAAGATTACAACAACGCGTTATATAATTCACACGCTTTATTGCATAATAAAGTGTACTAACTGCATTTTTATTGTGTTGTCTACAATAATAAATGGCTATGAATTTGTAGTATGGAACTGAACATAGTCATACTATTTCATTGTCATATTACTTAATCCTCATATGACTTCATAAGTCCGACACAATGCTTTTTTGTACGACTCGCAACTCTCGCTAATGGATATGGCTTACAGACAGTGTCTAAGAGCTGATATTCATCACACATTTATAAACTCGCCAGCAAAATTATCGTTTGCTGTCCGCTTTTGGTTTATACGCTATGATTGAAAACTGGACAAAAGAATTTATTATTCAGCGCTTATTAGCAATTACGTTGCTAGTGGTGCTGTTCGTATTGTGTTTTCAAGTGGTACAGTTTTTTATTGTACCGGCGCTGTGGGCAGCGATTTTGGCCTATGTAACTTTTCCTATCTATAATTTCTTCCATGAAAAGGTAAAGCTAAGCCCAGACTTTAGCGCCGCTATTATGACGGTGAGCATCTCACTGATAATAGGCGTGCCAGTGGTCATCGGTGTGTTTATCTTGCAGCAAGAAGCTTTGAGTTTAATCAGTAATTTGATTTACCGTATCAAGGTAGGTTACTTAGATGTGCCTGACTCCCTCAAAGATTTGCCTATCATCGGTCAGCAAGTCAAAGACGTACTATGGCGTATCAATAAAAACCCAGAAGGGACGCTAGAAGCTTTTCGCATTTGGGTTCAGTCGCATTTATATTACGGCAAAATAGCATTTGATGTGGTGTTCAGTAGTTTGGCCAAACTCGGTATGGCGTTAATGACGCTTTTCTTCTTTTACCGAGATGGCACCAGTCTAGTTCGGCAGATTCGTCAAGCGCTGCGTAACATCATCGGCAATCGCATCGATGGCTATATTGATTCTGTAGGTACAACCACACGTGCTGTGGTATACGGTATTGGTTTGACAGCATTGGCACAGGCGACACTGGCAGGTATCGGTTATTATTTCTCTGGTGCACCAAGTCCTATTTTATTAACCATCGTTACTTTTATCATTGCATTGATTCCGTTCGGCACGCCATTTGTTTGGGGTGGTGTATCTATTTGGCTACTGAGTCAAGGACATACTGCAGAGGGTATTGGATTGGCACTATGGGGTGTGCTGGTGATTAGCTGGGTGGATAATTTGATTCGTCCTATCGTCATCAGTGGCGCGACTAAAATCCCTTTTATCATTATTTTTATTGGTGTATTAGGTGGTCTAACAGCGTTTGGCTTTGTCGGTTTGTTTATTGGGCCTGTCGTGTTGGCTATCGGGCTTGCAGTATGGCGCGAGTGGATATCGCAGCATAAGAATGAGATATTTGCTCAGCAAGAGGTGATGCTTTCTGACCCTCGTGCGATAGATCCTGTGCACGAACCAGAATAACAAGTCGCTAGAAAATACGATGTAAAAAAAATGGTGGTGTATCAAAAAGTATGCTGAAGAAATAAAGGAGGGTGACAGTCAAAGCAAGATGATATATTTGAGGTTATGAAGACACAAATAGATATCAGCTGCCCCGACTGTCACAGTCCCAGTTTAAA
>NZ_CAJGZN010000035.1 GCF_904846235.1 Psychrobacter immobilis | reverse complement strand
TATTTGGGGCTATTATCAGTCAGTGAGACCACACCGTTTTAATGACTATTTAACACCGCTAGAAAAAGAGAAACGCTACTTTAACAAAAACCTCTTATCAGGTGTCCTAAATTAGTTGACCACTACATTAAAAGCGGTAGAGATAGACGCGGATGCTGACACTCGTTTGACGGCATTGGCCGCTGATGTTAAAGCGTTTAAGACCACCAATAATGAAGACATCAAACAGTTAAAGCAGCAAATTAATACCAGTAAAAAGACTTATCAGCGCTTATCACCGTTTTATGAGCAGCGTATCGCCTTACTGGATCAAAGTGAGGCGGTGATCGTGCAAGATGATGATTTATACGATGAAATCATAAGTACCAAGACTACTCAATTGAATGCAGATCGGCTTGAGGACTGGCGCAGCCGTACTATGGCGCTGCAATATCAGCTCAACAAAGCGCATGAGCAAGCAAAGCTTAAGAAAGAGGCTGAGCGCGCACGAGAGGAGGCTTTGATCAGGCGGCGAGAAACCTTAAAACAGAGGCGGCAGCAGGCATCTCTTAAGCGTCAGCGAATCAATGAGACCAAAGCATATCGAGATCGATTTGACAATTTAGTGGTACGGGTGCGTAACCGCGTTAATACCCTTGATTTTAAGGCCGTTGATGCACCGATCGAAGTGATCAACGCGGCTGAGGCGGTTGCCGCACAAGCATTTATATTCACTACTCTAAAACACACTGACAGCTTTACGACACTACAAAAAAGTTTACGAGACACCGATGCTAAAAAAATTGCAACGCAGGTGCAGAAGGCAGCAACGACGCTATGGCAACAGCTTGAGCGCTTGCCTGACAATCAAGATAAGGTCGAGGTGTTAACGAAAATCAATGAGCGCTTTGAGCACGTTCCTGCTATCACCATAGATGGGGCAACGCTCACACAAACTGTGACAGATCACCTGCAAAAAACGAAGAACGCCATCCAAGCGCATGAACAAGCACAAACACGCCGCTACTCCTCACCACGCCCATTTTAGGCGGCATTATAATAATGAGTACCCCATGAATAAAGACAATAGCAATGAGCAAGACATACACGATCAACTTGTTAACCTAGTGACTTCATTGACTCCGGTCATTGGGGCCTTGCGTGAGCTGATTAAGCGAGCCGATGATGCGGTAGCGAGGCGGCTTGAGCGTTCGCTTAGCGGTATTGATAGCAAGGTGAATGAGGTGTCTTCTGCCATTGAAGAATTAGGTAGTAGCGCAAGCACGACTTCGCAGGCATTGAGCCAGTATCAAGAACTCGTGTTAAAGCAGCTACAAGCGGCAGTGACTGCTTTTACTGACAATGAGATGCCGCGTCGTTATGATGACAAAATAGCGGGCATCATCACCGATATGAAACAGCAGATTGATACGGCTGTAGAGTCGGTCGTCACTGCTAAAAACGATAGCATAGAGGTACAAATCAGTACCATGCAAGGAGTTGCTGATAAACTTAGCGCAAGCGCGGACAATCTAGCCCTATTCACCAATCAGTACCAAGCTGGTCATAAGCAGATTATTGAAGATATTGAGACCTTTGAGACCACCACCAAAACGCGGATTGAGCAGGTCGAGGCTAGAGCTAGTAAAGACTTGGACAAAATTCATAAGTCCATTGAGACTATGAGTATTAAAAGGATTGCAGCCGCTGTCGCAGCGGGTACGATGGCTGTGATAATAAGTTTGGTGGCTCTGGTATTTTGGTATGTGCCAAGCTTTGATGAGATTGCAGAGATGAAATACCAGCAAGCAGAGCTACAGCGCGGCATCGATGAGCTTGAAACGGGTTGGAAACAGGCCTTTAATAATGCTCAAAGTGCGCAGTTTATTTTGGCTTGTGATGTTAATAAAGAGCAGCCTGATGCAATCAGCTGGTGCGTTAGAGCAGACAGTAAGAGTGTTTTGAGAGATGAGAGAGGCTTTGTTTATTATAAAATAGCTGGGGTGCCGCGTGCAAAGCCGACTGAGTAAAGACGTATGGTAATAGCGAGCTATATTGCCCAAAAGTGCGTCTTCTGAAACATATAAGACTGAAAAAAGGCTTGTTTGATTGTCGTTATCTTTGTCTATATTAAAAAGCCAGATAATGACACTTTATCTGGCTTTAAGGGTTATTGTTTCTTGTTAAACAAGAAGTCTGTAAATATAAGCTAAAGTGACTAGGCTGCTTGGTCAGTATGAGCTGTGACCAACTCTATAAAAGCAGTTTCAAGGGTACTTAACGCATAATCATCAATCATAAGACCGTCATCTAGCTGTCGTTGCACCCAGACATAAATCGCTTCATCATTATAAAGAATAGCGTCAACACCAAGTAATGATGCCAGTTGTACGCCTTGCTGTACTTGTAAGCTGAATAACAGCTGAGAGGCTAAAGCTTTAGTCTGTTCACTAAACCAAGCGCAGCTGTTGAGCCGAGATAGATTGTTATTCATTGGTATTCTCCTGTAGATTATTGTGTATAAATAATGGATAAAATGACTTACTACAGGTCAAATTATACCTATATTTTAATCTATTGCAAGAGAAAATGACCTTCTATAGGTCTTTTTATGCGTCTAAAGGTGATAATGTCTTATGAGCGAAGGTGTTCACTCAGGTGATTCACTGCTGTCCTCATTTATGATTTCATATAAATCACCAACATTGATTCTAAGATACGTGCATAAAGACTCGATGATATCTAGATCAACTCGGGTGGCTTCTTCATGATACATGCGAGTAATGGTGCCACGATTGATACCAGTATCTCTTGCGACATCGGCAATTTTAAGGCGTCTTTCGCCCATGATGGTCGATAAGTGACACTTCACCATAGTGGTTTCCTCATTAACGATTAGTAGTTTTTGATTGGTGAACGGATTATAACGAATATGAGCGGCTAAAGTATTCCTTTTAGTAGCTCAAATTGGTATCCAATAGCGCAATTTGCCTAGTAATAGGCAGTTTATTATGCTGTCTTTGATACAGGACGTCTATCATGATGGATATACGCTAGTTAGAAAAGGCGATGCTATTTTTACTATGAAGTATTGCTGTTAATAGTGATGTGACGTACATTTTTAGTTATACTTATATACTTATATACTTATATACTTATATACTTATATACTTATATACTTATATATTCAATGCATGCTACAGGGATCTGTATTTATGAAGGTAATCGCGGTATTAAATCAAAAAGGTGGCAGCGGCAAGACTACCATCGCAACGCATCTGGCTCGTGGCTTACAGTTAAAAGGCCATAGTGTTCTACTAGTAGATAGCGATCAGCAGGGCAGTGCGCGTGACTGGAGAGCGGTTGATGAAGACAATCCGGTACCAGTGATCGGGCTCGACAGACCAACACTTGATAAAGATTTAAAAAACGTCTCTGAAAAAGATTATGTGGTGATCGATGGATCGCCGCAAGCTACTAGTCTGGCTATTTCTGCTATAAAAGCGGCTGATTTTATATTGATTCCGGTGCAGCCGAGCCCCTATGATATCTGGGCGACCAGCGATTTGGTTGATTTAGTGCAGCAGCGTATTGAGATGATGGATGGCCAACTAAAGGCAGCCTTTGTTGTCTCACGCGCCATTCAAAATACCAATATTGGTAAAGAGGTTGCAACCGCGCTGCTTGATTATAATATTCCGGTATTAGAGACCAGAGTGATGCAGCGAGTTGCTTATCCTAATAGTGCTGCCCTTGGTAAGACAGTATTTGATACCGAATCGCCTAGTAGCAATGCGATACAAGAGATAACCGCATTGGTCAGTGAGATTCAAATATTTTTTGGTGAGGAGTAAGCCATGAGTTTATCAGCAGGTCGTCCTAGTAAGAACGTTAAGGATCAATTGGCTTTATCGGATGTGACGGACAGTCCCAAAAAGACGGTACGCGTGAATTTTAATTTAGATGAAGATAAACACATTGCGCTCAAGCGGTACGCGCTTGAAAGCCGAAAAACGGTGACTGAGTTGTTGACTGAAATGATTGAGGAAAAATTGGTTGAGCGATAGGTATAAAAAATTCGTTTTTCTATACCTAAAAAAAGGATATGTATAAAAAACTCAAAAAACTATATATATCATCGAACGCTGTGTACCTTTCTAGTATCATCAGATGCTTGTTTTCTTAAGCCAGACGTAGAAGCAAGCTGCAAAAAAAATGCCCATGGCAAAACAAGCACTGTTTCCTATATCAGTACCATATAATAGAACCAAAAACGGTTAGCAGTGCTAAGGTATATTGCCCTTAATCAAAGCGTACTCAATAACGATTTAAGTTACACAAAATATAAGGGGCTTCTAGCCCCATCATTATTCTGAACCGCCCCGAGATTGTCGGAGACTCAACTTTCTGAGAGAATACGACAATGAAAAGACAAACCTACACTCCTGAGATTAAAAAACGCGCCGTTCGCATGCTGATTGAAGCATTAAACGATTACACCTCTATGTGGTCAACCATTCAAGTTATAGTACTGAAAATAGAATCTACTTTTGGAACATTGTGGTCATGTCATAAAAAGCGCACTAATGAAACCATACTAACCAACATTCAAGACTAAGCTACACATACTAAAGAGCTTGAACGTGAAAATAAGAAGCTTACGTAAGCCAGTTAGATTACAGTAAAAGCCGCTTTTTTCGCCCAAGGAGAGATAGGACATACAATCCAGTTGTGGCTCAGTTTATTGATAACAATAAGTGTGTCTACGGTATTAGAGCAATATTGACTGTGCAATATAGAAGATATGCAATAAAATTATTTTCTACCTTTAATAAAATGCAGCAACCTAAACAAGGGTAAATTATGAGTAATTCAGATAACCACAGTCATCAAGCTCCAGACCCTAAAAATATGAATAAAGCTTTTTATATTGGGATTGGTCTAAATTCTGCATTTACGCTCATCGAGTTTATAGTGGGCTATTCAACTAATTCATTAGCTTTAATCGCAGACGCTAGCCACAACTTAAGTGATGTTGCCAGTTTAATAATCTCGTTAATTGGAATGAAATTAGCACAGAAAGCATCTACTACGCTTTATACCTATGGCTACAAAAAAGCTTCTATAATGGCGTCTCTTATTAACGCCATATTGTTAGTTACAATCGTTATAGGTATTGCGTATGAGGCCTTGGGTCGATTTGATACCATACCGGAAGTTGCAGGAAAAGTTATTATTATTACAGCTCTAATAGGTGTATTTATAAATACTGTTTCTGCTTTTGCATTCTACAAAGGTCAAAAAGACGATATTAATATCAAAGGTGCTTTCTTGCATCTAATGGTAGATGCATTGGTCTCTGTAGGTGTCGTTATCTCGGGCATTATTATTTACTATACAAGTTGGAATATCGTTGATCCTCTAGTTAGCTTGATTATTTCAGTCGTTATACTGTTATCGACTTGGGGTCTACTAAAAGAGAGTATCAAGCTTGCTATCGACGGAGTACCTCAAAATGTTGATCTCAGTAAAATCACTGCTATCTTAGAGAGCTATAATTTTATTCAAAACTTTCATCATTTACATATCTGGGCCTTGAGTACCACTGAGAATGCTCTGACAGTTCATATCGTACCGAAGAGCGATGTGACATTAGAAGAGACTCTTATTATGAAAGAAAATATTAAGGAAGATTTGGCGCATCAGAATATACAACATGCAACTATTGAATTTGGTACTAAGGCAGATGACAATCAAAAATCGCGTGCATTAAATGAAAGTATCAACTAAAAGATGATAGACCGTATATAGCTATCTCTTTTTAAGTATGAGGCGCGTGCCTTATGTCAACATAATTTTTTCAATCAGTTCTTATGTGATCAATAGTTTAAAACTTTTATATTTACGTGCGTTAGGACGTTACCTAGAAAAAATAAAAAACTTACGCTGATTAAATTATTATGATTAAGTTTACTATTACCCTCGTCTTCTAAGTGTGGTTAGACCTTTGCCAAAATAGCTTATTAGTAATAACAGGGTTATTATTATCAAGATAGGATAATTTCCCATAAGCATAAAGGGCGTGTTACCAACCCGTGCCTGTATCTCACCACGTAGTACAGTACGCTCAAACTGCGGTGCGCGTTTTACAATACGACCTTTATGGTTAATGATAGCGGTAACACCAGTATTGGTCGCTCGAATAAACCAGCGCCCGTTCTCAAGCGCGCGCATTTGTACCATTTGCAAATGTTGCAATGGTCCTGCTGAAGTGCCAAACCAGGCATCGTTAGAGACGGTCAACAAAAAGTCAGTATCGATGGCATTTTTACGCGTGGTATCTGGATAAGCTACCTCATAACAGATAGCCGTCCCTATATTGTGTTCACGCACCTTTAGCGGTGACTGCTGATCACTACCACGACTATAGCTCTTAATATCCTGACTACCGGCCAAACTTGGGAAAATATCGAGCACGCCTTCAAATGGAATATACTCTCCAAAAGGCACTAGACGCTGCTTCTTGTATAGGCCTTCCGCTTCTACACCTCGAGCAATCACGCTATTGTAAAATGGGGGATACTTATCCGTACTGGCATTGAATGCCGCTTTATCCTTATAAGGGATACCAGTTATCCATGTCGTATTGGTCGCATTGGCCATTTCTATCATTTCACTAATAAAGCCCGCAGCCTCATCCTGAAACATCGGAATAGATGATTCAGGCCACACCACCACATCACGTCCCCACTCAGTGCGCGTTAACTTCGCATAAATCTTTAGCGTTTCTACTTGATATTGCGTCAGCCACTTTATATCTTGTGAAATATTACCTTGAATCAATGACACTGACAGATCAGGTGTGCCCTTAGGTTTTGTCCATTGCGGATTGACCAGCCATAATGATGTGCTAATGGCTAATAACAGTACAGAAACGACGGCATAACTACTGCGTCGAAGCAGTAGCTCTACTAAACTTGCAGCCAATAGTATGGCAACAAAAGAGACGGCAAAAACACCAGCAACGGGTGCTAAGGACGATAACCAATACTCTTCAGTAAATGCATAACCAACAAATAGCCACGGAAAGCCTGTGAATAACCAAGTTTTTAACCATTCTTGTAGCACCCAAAGAGCAGCAAATGAAAAGGGTTGTTTGCCTACCATACGGTTAAAGACTAGTGCTAAAAATCCATGAAACAGTCCCATACCGAGACCCATCAATCCAATCATAATCAATGCGAGCCACGTTGGAGTATCGCTATAATCATGGATGGCAGTATAGAGCCAAAAGCCGCCGACGCACCATAGCCCCATACCGTAAGCTTCACCGATAATAAAAGCGCGACGACCACTCATATTTGGTACCAACAGCGCATATAAAATCGCTGGTGACACTATTGCTAGCGGCCAGAACCCATGAGGCGCTAGCGCAAATAAAAAAATAGCCCCTGCAAGCCATGCTGCTACTAGCGTAAACCATAGCGGTAATTGATTTGAGTGAGTACTCAAACGCTTTTGTAGATTAATAGTAGACAGGCGCATCGCAAATTATCCAAAATTATGAGTTTTGAATTTTTAGTCAAAATCCAAAACTCGGATAGACCTGTTAATACTACAGGCAGCATTTCAAAATGAAAACTGCTTATGATACCAGTCCGCACTGCTCAATGGATAAATTTACGTACTCCGTTTGATGGGTTATTATGCTACATTACCAAACGATATGAAGTGTTACTTGACCTTCTATAGCTCACAATATCTACAGTACATGAGAGAGCACTATGACCCCCTTAAAAATAAAATCCAGTCTTATATTCAATCGTTATCTGTCTAAGGGGTTGCGTAGTACGTTAGTATTACTTGCCGCCTCATCACTATTTGCTTGTAGCCAACCGAGTAGTGGCGTATCTGATGCAAGCACAACATCGGCATCAACTGAAGATGTAGTGACTGTTCCGAAGACAGCTGAACCAAACGTTATAAATACTCCTATGATGACATCAGTAAGTAAACCAGACCTACTAAAAAACGTCTCAGCCACTGTCTATAAAGATGCCAATTGCGGCTGCTGTAAAGAATGGATAAGTCATGCAGAAGATAATGGTCTAAGTGCAACCGCGCAAGATGTTGCGGACTTAGCCGTATTTAAAGAGCGCTACAGCGTTCCAAATGAAATGCGTTCTTGCCATACTGTAGTCACTACTGATGGTTACGTCTTTGAAGGTCATGTACCCGCTAAATATATGGCGCAGTTTTTAGAAAATCCGCCAGTACAAGCTATGGGTCTTGCCGTACCTGGCATGCCTGTTGGTAGCCCAGGTATGGAGTATCAAAATAAATTCATGCCCTATCAGGTTATGCAGCTCAATAAAGACGGGACGACCCAAGTTTATGCTGATATTGAATCGGTAGAGCAGCAATTATAGTGTGTTAGCAGTTAAGAATACTTTGATTATAGTGTTAGCGTTAAAAGTAAATGAGGCAGGTATAAGACTGTTCTATTGCTTATAAAATGATTCTTCATCAAAAAAATCATTAGCTATTGCGACTTTAAAAGCAAAAATAACTTTGAATTTGTAACTTTTGATGACAATGTAAGCGGATTTATCGGTTATTAACCCTTAAAATAGATAAATAATTAAGGGTTAATACAAGAATATACAGGATGTATCGAAACAATTACGT
>NZ_CAJGZN010000034.1 GCF_904846235.1 Psychrobacter immobilis | reverse complement strand
TGCTCATGTCTTTTTGCTCAATGTTTTTGATAACTTGTGCTCGAAAATCTGCTGAGTAGGTCATCTTTTATATTTTACTTTGCTTGGTTTAAAAGTATTGTACCTTTTATATTTTGGACTGACTATACAGGCAACTAAATGTAGCCACCAAATAAGCACAAAAATAGTGATACTCTAATAAATAGATAGAGTGTCACTATTTTTTTGTATCGTAATTCTACTTTTCACCAGTTTTTAAAATATGCGGATTATTTGGAGCTGGATATAAGTATCTTTATTCAATTTTTGCTCAGGCAATTATTACTACTTTTTTCTAAACTGCTAGTAGGTCGTTTTAAAATTATAAAAAACCCCTGCTACTGAGTTTACAATAGCAGGGATAAATACTTATCTTTTCGGAGTGTCAGCGAGTAATAAAGTATCATACTGATATTTTCGTAAAGTATTGATTTTGCTACTTATAAATTAACACTAAAAATAATAAAGTATCATACTGGATGATAGTAATCAGAACTTTAAGTTGCATTTTGGAGTAATAAAGTATCATACTGAGAAAGTACTAATATATACTATATTCAAATCATTTATCTTAGCTGAATAACTAATGTTTTAAGCACTTTCTGGGGTTTTATATCACCTATGTCTATATGGGTTCTATCTTAATTCATCTCATATTCTTTAATCGCTCGTTGAACAATTTTACTATTATCATTCGATAACTTATCAATTCTATATCCCTGCTTAGCTACTTCCGCTCTAACATAAGGCGACTTGTCATCGATCATTACATCTGGCCTATAACCTTGCCTTGCTACAGCTACTCTAACAGCAGTTATTTTGTCTTTATATAATACATCTAAACCATGACCCTGTTCAGCAACAGCTTCTCTCACATAACAAGAGCTGTCTTTTATAAAGCCTGATAAGTTATACCCTTGTTCAGCAACTTCTCTACGCACACTATCATCTTTATCATTAGCGAGATAACTTAATCGATAACCCGCATGAGCTACCATTCGCCGAACTTCAGCTTTTGAGGATTTAGACAACTCAACCGTCCCTTTTCGCTGTTCAATTAATACTAATGCCCAATGCACAGCACTCCAGACGTCCTCAGGTAGCTCAGATGCTATTTTGTTCCAGTTTTCAAACTCTCCGTAACTTTCTTTGTTATCTTCTAAGTATTTATCTATAGGCACCCAATCTATTTCAGTTTTAAGATGAACTACTTCGCAAAGCTCTTCTACTGATTCTTTTAGATATCTAATATGACCACTTGACCCATCGCCTAGTAGGAAGTAGTTACCAATTATTCGGAAGTAAACACCACTTTGCTCAAAAAAATCAACTTCTAGCATTATCTCTACCTTATATATTATTAGTTGAATGGAAAAATTAAGAATTATACTAGGACTAACTTAGACCTCAGTAGAAAATCATTTCTACATATTCATATGAATTAGCTTAAATGTCGATAATCTTCAATGGAATTTTTCTTGCCATAAGCGTCTCTTGAGGTACAGCTAAATATTTATCACGAATATGCTCAAAGTAGGGTGTCAAGCTGGGTAAACTTGTTTGAATAGACGACTGTTTCTTACGATTCTCTTTAACGCTCATCTCGATATATTTTTCAGTCTGCATCCAAGGTTTGTTAGGTAGTATATATCCGTGAGCTTTGAGGGTTTTTGACATCGATTCAGCTATTTTCAGACCAGCCAAGTCATAGTCAGCGAAGATATAGCGTTTACAGTCTTTTTGAGCTAAAGCTTTCAATATAGAAGTTATATTTTTATTGTTATGACCTCGATAGGCAAGCACAGTTACTGCGCCAGTCAACCCTTTTACTAGCTTGGCATGCTGCTCATTAAATCTACAAAATGCGTTAAAATTCTCTATGATTATAATGTTATCGATATTCCAATTAATGAGGTCGTTAATTTCCACACCTAAATAGGCATTCTCTTGAGTTTGCTTATGCGTGTAGTTGTTTGATACATTAATAATATGTTCTTCACTACCTAGTAGACGACACTCAAGAAAGCCTTTGGTAGGTGCTTTACTTAATAATTTATCGTTAGTTGTGATGGCTGTGTTATCTACACGGTCTTTACTTTTTAGCTCATTTAAATTGTGTCTGAGTAGGTCTATCCCTGTTTGAGCTTTTACGATCTCTCTAATACGGCCCCAGCCACCCATATTAATGATCACTTTTCCATTTTCTGTGTAGCCAATACTGGGGTCAAAAGATACCAATAATACAAGTATATTATCAGGGCTTCGATAGGTAGCGAATTTCACCCCCAGTATCATCTTCTCCTTCAAGTAATCAAGTTTACCCGCTTTATTCAAGGATTTTTCTAGGTCTACTTCCATATCTGGTCCTTTGATGGCGACTCTTCGTTTCTATTAAACTTTATATATTTAGCATCGATGACATAGCGTGTGTCACAAGTATCAGAAAGGTTTAGTGATTTTAAATAAACTTTATAGTTAAATTGATCTTTAGATTTAATGATCTTGTCGTTGATAAAATCACTCTTTGCTACTTTTAAGAACAAGGCTAAAAAGGCTTTGTAACGTATCTTGCGCTTCAAACCTGCCAAATCCCAATACTCCCTGACAGATAAGGCCTTAGTAAAAGGCATGTCGCAATTATCTGCCATATACTGCATAACAAGCAATTTTTCAGGGGAGGGTAGTGGTTTCTTATGTTCTCGGTCAAACTCCTCATACTCACCCTTGTATAAATTATCACTCTTGCGTTTGGGCTTTCTAGCGCTAATTTTACTTACCACAGAGAAAAGAAATTCGCTGTCATCTAAAGTTTCAATATTGTGCAAAGTACCAGCCAAAGTCATACCACCAAAAGCTAAGCCTTTATCCACAATATCGTTATACTCAATATCTATCTTTTCAGGAACAAGTTGATTGTTTCTTAAAGCCTTGCGTAATAGCCAAAGCCTCCTGCCTTTCTTATCTTGCTCTTTTTTTAACTTATCAATTAATATCAGTATTTTTTGTAAGTGAACGCCCATTTCAATATTGAATCTAGAAATAGAGTCCGCCAAATACTCATTAAGTATAGCTGCCGCTGGCGTATACTCGCCGTGTAGTTTGCGGAGTTCATCGCGACTTAATATTTCTATTTTTTCGAGTTGAAGTTTGATCTTTTTATTTAAACCCTCAAGAATCTGTCTCTTTACCTTAACGTTTGATGTATTGTTTAGATCAGAGTTGATGACATACTCAATATCAGCCATCTCACGCCCAAGATATTCAGCGATGGAGATGCAGATATCTCGTATATTAGCCAAATGCAGCATTTCTTCACTTTCATCTTCAAACGAATCTGACTGTATTTGCGCTAGGGCAACCTCATTACTGATCTGATGTTTAGACAGTTCAATATCAGGAGCAATATTTGCATTACGAGACTTTCTATCTAGATTCTTTAAGATTGCTGTAAAGTTTGAGCCTAAGGTAATGTTATTAGGATTGATACTGATAACACCACTGTCTTGTAGTATCTGATACTGTTTATGTTTATCGTTGACCAACTCATAGCAGCCATTAGGAGAGTAGGCTTGATAAATCAAATCAGCTTTATCAGTTACAGCTCTACCAAGTGTTCTGATTGTTTCTTCCGATAACCTGAGGCTGACTTTACTCATAACTTAAGCCCTTGCTGCTCAGCAAAGATCTCTTCAGTGGGCTCATCTAATATGTTTTCAGCAATATAATCAAATACATCATATATATAGCCGATTTTTCCTGTTGTTCGATAAATCTTTTTATTGGGCTCGACCAACTTCAGTATCTCGTGCTTCTGGAGTCTTTCTAAAAGAGCAGCTACCTTTTCGTCATTGGGTTTTTTAGAAGCGCCTGTGATCTCAGAAACCTCGTTTAGCATACTTGCAAAATGCTTGTTATTATTTGCTTTTAAAACCAACTCTGTTTGGCTTAGATTTTCACCAACAGTTAATACATTGCCTTCATCGGCTGTTGATAGGCAAGCAATCATTTCTACTATAGGCGCTATGTCATGATAAATTTCATTAAACTGTTTAACCACTGCTCTTCTGTCAGAGTCACTAGGTATATTATTTAAACCAGCATAAACCTCTCCATCACTGAGGGTGACTAGATTGACCCCAAATGGTTGTAGCTGAGACACCATACGATCATAGGCTACTTTGTTATCTCTTAGATGCCTATATGCCTCTGGATAACTCACAGAGCATATAAATTTATTGTTCATTAACAATCTTAGTATTTCATGCTCTTTCATTAGGAAAACACTCCAAATTCCTCAAGCTCTGAATCCTGAGTCAACATATACATATCATCCGTTTGAGAGATTGAGTACATATTTCTGGTTTTATTGTGATGGCAGGCAATATTATTAGCGAATAAGGGGACAACCTCGTCATCTGGATTCTCAGGAGCGGCGCACATTGCTGATATACCAAGTTTTTGTAGCAAGTTTAATAACTCACGAGTATTTTGCGGATCTAACACGCCAATTTCATCAATAAAGAATTTCAGCTCGACCTCATCGCTCGATGTGGTTGATATAACTGAGAGCAAAGAGATATAAATGATGAGCTGAGCAATACGCATGGTACCGTTTGACCCCATATCTTTAAATACCTTTGCTCTTTTGGTTTCCTTGATTTCACCGCCGACCTGTTTGATTCTTAGACTGAAACTAAACTGCTCTGACAGTTTGATATTCATCTGGTTTTGACCAATATAGTCTTGCACGAGTTGTAATTTGGACAGCAGTTCCTGATTAGGCATACGCGTTGTATCATGAATGTCCTCATTAGCCCATCTTTGATGTGCATCAGTGAAGTCAGCCAAGGTGGAATACCATTTGTTTTCTTTGATTCCCGAACTTATAGCTATATGAAGCTCCTCAATGGCTAAAGCTTCTAGTTTTTCACAAACCTCTTTGCATTTGGTATTAATACGCTTCGAAAAATTACTCAAGCTATTATGAGCATCATCTAGCTTTGATTTAAACTCTCTAACTTGGTGAGCTGTGACTCGATACTGGCCAATGAGTGTATCTTTTTTAATTTCATGCTCGTTGTTTAGGTAGTCGCTAAACTTTCTAGCTTGTATGTACCAGTTTTCCTGATCAGGTATGCTGAGTAGGATACTGTCAGACATTAAGCTCTCAAACATAGACCCATTGGTGGTAAAGGGTTTTCTTATGGTCTTTAGTGCATAAATACCTTTTTCCATATTCTTTTTGGTATCGCGAACCAAAGATTTGGCATCGTTCAAGACTGCCAAGCTTGCATTATGCAAGTCTTGCAAAGAATGTCCCATATATTCAGGCTCTAAGGTATGGTCTGCAATCAAAGCTTGATCAAAGACATTACTGGCATTACTTAAGCTTTCTTTGATACTTGTCAGATCGGTTTTTGCGCTCTCAATTCGATTGTTAATGATCTTCGCTTTCTCAGCAAGGGATTTGGCATCTTCCTGCTTAGATATCAGAGCTTTATCAAAAGCCGCTTGTTTATCCATTAGCTCAATTGATAGACCATTGCGTTTTCCGAACAGCATAGGTAAATTTCGATATTCTTCATCAATAAACTCATGATAGTGCTTAACGCGGATTTTAGCTTTCTCAGCAACATCTAATTTTGTGGATAGCTGCTGTACTTTAGCTATAGTCTGAGCTATAACGTTATCATCGTAGCCATTTTCATCAATAGCTCTGTCGTGACGTTCTTGAGCCTGATCAGCTTCAAGTTTCAAGCCTTCAATTTCTTTAACATATTGTTCATTTACCACCTGTTCTCTTTTTTTCTTATCTTCTTTCAGTCGTTCAATAGCCAACTTGTGATTTTTTTCTATCTTCTGCTCAGCGTCATTCATCTTGGCGTCAGTAGCCTTGGATTCTGATACTTTGTCATTAATTTTATTTTTAATTTCGTTTAATTGGTTCTCGACATTACTCTTAGCTTCTTCAATTTCGTTTTCAGCTCTTATTTCTAGTTGTTTTTGCGTCGTTTGTTTATTTTCGATATCTTTTTCAGTGTTAACCACATTGGTATTTGCCTTATAGATACCTTCATTGGCTTTTTTCTTAGTAAGCTTGGCCTGATGAATGGTTTTTTCGAGTGATGAGATATTGTTCCTGCGTTCTAATACCTCATCCTCTAACACAAGCCTTTGCTCAGTAATACTTTCAAGGGTAAGTGGCTTTTTAAGATTGTTAGTAGTGTCTATTTTTGATGTGTCGAGATAAAGACCATACAGAGCTTCGTCGTCTGATTCTTTAGGTGCAAGCCATTGAGGTGATAGGTCGGAGCGGTTGAATAGGGATGGATCGATAGTTTTTCGTATCTGATTGATCAAAGGCGAAAGCAATTCATCGGATTCATTTCTCAATAAGAAACTGAGCAATGTGTCATCTTCGAGCAAAGCATATAGGTCATCAATGTTCGAGGTCTTATCATCAATATCACTTAATAAGCGTTCATGCTCTTTTTGTAGTTTTTCATACTCATTACTGGTCTTATCTAGATATTTTTCAGCTGCTCTTTGATTTTTTATATCCTGATTAAGTTGAGTTCTAGCATTGTCTAAATTTAGCTTCAGGCTCTCTATTTCATTGGTAAGCTCGATACTACATCTAATATTCTTTAATTCTGATTCCAGATTATTTTTATCGATAATAAGCTGGGTATGTTTTTCCTTAATGGCACTAGACTTGATCTCATATTCTTTTTTAATAAGGTTAAGCTTAGTAGACTTATCATCACCTAGGTTTGAAAGAGACTCGTAGTAACCCGTTTTAATCTGCTGTAGCATTAACTCTTGTTGAGAAGCTAGTCCACCTTTTTTAGACTCTATTTGCTTCAAATCTTTAGCAAGTTGCTCTTTAATGTTTTCGATGATTTTAGCGGCATCCTTCTCGTCTTTGCGTAGAGCCTTGAGTCTCTCCTTTTCATGCTTTACTTGTTCTTCAAGTGACGAGATCCCTCTAATCATATTCTGTAATATGGCCAATGATTGATGATGACCAGGTACACCCTCTTCAAAATCTCGTTTCGCTCTTTCAAGCTTCACTATCTTAGAGCTCAGATCATCTATTTCATTCTGTAATTGGCCTTTCTCTTTATCCCAAGCAATTTCAGTCTTGGTAATTGCTTGCTCTATAGCTTCAATTTTTAATTTTAGATCATCTTCAATGGTTTTATTTTCTATAATCTTCGTATTAAAGGCTTTGACTAAGCCTTTGAACGTCTTAATTGTTATCGATAGGGCGTTTTGATTAGAAGCATTCTGCTCAACATACTGGCCTAGTTCGTCAAATTTACTTCTAAGTTGTTCAACCTCATTCCATGAGCTGCGATCTGAAAGCCACTTATTGGTATCAACACCTTGAGAGTCTATAGAAATCTCATTATTCTGAACTTTATTCTCTGTCTTCATTGCTTCAACCAAAAACTCACATATTTGATCAAACTCAATTTTACTTTTTAGAATATTGCTAGCGATTAAGGAAAATCCGTAGAAGCTACCTCTACCGACAGCCAGTGAGTAATCAGGACGAAGCGAATTGATGGTCTGTAGAGCTTTAGATGAGCGAATAGAGGCTTTTAAGCGTCTATTCGGACAATTGGATATGATAGCCTCGTAAGCCAGTTGTTTGATATTATTTGAGACGTTAAAACCTTGAGATTCGATTATACTTTTAACTTCTTCAAATTGTCTAAATCTTCGCTGATTGGCGGCATCTTTTGTGACGAACCAAGTTTCATTGTATCCAGTATTAATAAAGTTAAAAATTTGTTGCCCCTCACTGCTTCGTCTGAGGATCACACATTTTTTTTCGCCCTGTCTTATATATTCATATACCAAATAACTGTCATCATAAGGAATATAAAAGTCAATAAAGCTTTTAACCGCTTCATTCTTTTTAGAAACCTCACTCAATCTAGTGCCAAAAAAAGGAATGACTGCTCCCATCAGGGTGGTTTTGCCTGCGCTATTGCGCCCCGTAATGATTGTGTTATCACCAACTTCAATAAGGTGGCTTTGACCTTTAGGGTAACTGTTGATTAATGCGACACGTAGAAGCTTATTGATATCTTTTATAACTGGTTTCGTATTGTCTTCGTTTGCTATGCTTAAGGCTTCATCCGTTTTCAGCATCTTTAATCCTTTCTATGATATATAAAACCAAGTTTTAAATTCTTAAGTTATTTCAGTCTACTTCATTTCACTTTTATTATGAGTGTCCATAATCATATCAATACTATCGTATTATTAAGTGCTTTAGGCATCAGCTCTTATTAATAACTCAACAATATACGACAACTGTTGTCGCCTTACTTTCTAATTTATTATTAGAGTTATTAAAAAAGCCAAATACTAAGTGTATTTGGCTTTAGTATGAGTTCCTCATACTAGATTTGGTTCTTTGTGTTTTACACTACTTCAAATCATTGATTGTGATTGAGTAGTTAGTACTTTGAGCGCTTCCTAGAGTGGCATAACCCACTTGTTCAATAGCCTGCTGCGGTTTGTAAGGGTTAAACAGCTCATCGAGAGTGTAATGAAAACCACAATCATCTATTCCAAACACGTAATCAAAAAATACCTTTGCCATAGCAGACTGGGGGTGACTAGCGTCACGATAAGACTTGTTAGGATACCAACTACCACTAGATATCTTACTGAAAACCCGTTCGATATTACCTGAAATAGAGTTTGATGCATGCTTTCTAGTAATATTCGGTTTTTGCACGAAGGCAGCAGCACTTTCAACCGCTTTATAGATTATATAGTGCATAACAGATACAGAACATTCAGCTAAACAAGCTCTAAGTAAGCTTACGAGCTTGTCACCAATAGGCGGTGCCAAGTTGTTTAGTTTTGCCCTAGTAATCAGATAGCTTAGACACTCTCCTAGCTGTATTTGCTGACACCATATTTCAAACTGAGTCTTGCTGACTAAAGCACTGATATTCTTTTTGGATTTAGCATCTACCATTATCTTAGTCATGTCATTAGTGTCATAAGCAAACTCAAAAGTTGCCTGATAATAATCAATCTCTAATTCTTGCTCTTTATTAACGCTAATATATTCATAGCTCTCTTCAGGAGCCAATAAAAGTAGATTTAGCTTGAAAAGATGGTGAAGTGTTTTCTCATCTAATCCAAAGAACGGTGATAAAAATAGTGATATATTATCGCGCAGAGAGATCGTAGTTTTTAGGTTTTCTGCTCCTAGGCTTTCCATAGCTGCAGCAAGTAAAAGCTTATCTACTTCATTAAGCTCAGTTATTGGCAGGACCTCAGTTAATTGAGTACCTCTGTAACCATTAATATACTGGAGGGCCGATTGTCTTCGTTCTTCTTCTAAACGCTTTTGTTCAAGCCGATACTCTAGATGCTCTTGTTCTATTATTTCTTGAAGCACTTTCCAACAACCGTCACAACGCCAACTATCAGGTTTTAATTGAGTCAGCTGTGAACGAGTATAGCAAACCTTAGTTTTACCACATTCTATGCATTGGCAGTCTAGGGCGTGTCTTCAATTCATCTTACAATGAACGATAGTACACGCCAGATAAAGCATTGACTTAAAATTACGCGCTAACTTCTCATAGCGAGTAGCGATACTACGAAAATGCTTAAGCCTTGCAAA
>NZ_CAJGZN010000033.1 GCF_904846235.1 Psychrobacter immobilis | reverse complement strand
TATAGTTCGGTTAGGTTGTCCATGTAAGAAGTCCTTGTTGTGAAGTTTGTCTTGGTAAACTTACTTTAGCAACTTCGGACTTCTTTTTTTATTTTTTTTTTGAGCCCTTATCCCGAACTGGGGTTATCATAGTCACTAGGATAGTCGGACTCTATCGAACCTTTCGCATCATCATAATCATTATAGTCATCATTGTATGGCTCATCATCACTTTCGCTATATGCACCTTCAGGCTGATACGCATAGGTTTCTATAATCGTTCTGAGCAAGCTACTAGATCCTGCGTCGATACTATCTGGGTCAATGAATGGTGCTGATCGATAATTGGCTGTGGCGACTGCGACATGCTCGGTCGCCAAGTGCTGACGAATGGCTGCTAGCAAGTGTGATTTGGCTTGGTTTTCGGTATTTGGATGTTTCTCTTGATCAAACAGCTGCTCATAACGCGCGGCCTGAGCGTTTTGACTGACAGTAAAGGCTTGACCCTGACGTTGGCTCTGCGCGGTATCTGCAACACTAAAGTCCATCATGGTACTAGAAGCGCTGCTATTCGACGACAGATTGGAAGATGAGCTGGCTACAGTTGATTGGCAACCTGCGAGTACAAATGAAGCACTACCAACTAGCAATGCGATAGAAGTCAATTTACCGGCTGGATATAGATGACCGTTATTATTGTTACCATTATATTTTTTATGATCAGTGTTCGATAAATAAGCAGGCGCAGTCTCAGAGTAGCGCTGTCGATTGCGGTTATTAATATGGTGTGATGACATAGTAATCTCTTTGTATGAATAGACAGTCGATAATGAGTGTACAGTGGTACCGTTATTTATATCACAAGACGTTACAATTTAGTAATATTAGCGAATATTTTTAAAGAATTTCTTCATTCATAAATAATTTTCTCTATATAACTGTTGTCTTATCAGTAGTTTCATTTACTTGAAAATTAGCCCCGTTTATTTGAAATAGAGCTGATATAGCTAAACGCTACAAAAGCGTACGCCACAAAAGATAATAAACAACTTTCTACTATTTCATATTTTCGTTACTATTTATGCTTATCTATTTTTTAGCTCTATTCCTTCCACTCGCGTAAAAAGGACTTTGCGATGTCACAGTTATTATCTCGCCACCATCGAACCGCTCAGCAGCGTAAACCAAAAATCAATACCTTACTCAAATCTAGCGTCGTGCTCATTACCAGTACGCTACTGCTATCTATATCCGCACAGGCTGTAGAGCCAACGACCTCAATAAGTAACGCCACGGTCAACAATACATCAATCAATACCAATGCCATAAACTTGGCCATCATGGCTGATAGTCCAACGGTATTATCTGAAACCAAGCGCATCACGCGAGCGAAGACAAATACACTTAACACCACATCGAACAATGCTAACAATGCTAATAGTGACCAAGCCATTTACTCTGAAGACGCCATTCATCATCCAGTTTGGGCAAAAAACGGCATGGTCGCTACCCAAGAAGCGCTTGCTTCTGACATTGGTCTACAGATTCTAAAAGACGGTGGTAATGCGGTAGATGCTGGCGTTGCAGTGGGTTTTGCCCTAGCAGTAACCTTGCCGCGCGCAGGTAATATCGGTGGTGGTGGTTTTATGATGATTTATGATGCCAAACAAGGCAAAACGGTGGCGCTTGATTACCGTGAAAAAGCACCAAGTAGCGCCTCACGCGATATGTACCTTGATAAAGAAGGCAATGCTGTCAGCGACTTATCTCGCTATCATGGCTTGGCCGTTGGCGTGCCAGGGACAGTAGCAGGACTACTAAAAGCGCTAGAAGAGCATGGTACGATGAGCCGCGAGCAAGTTATGGCACCAGCGATAGCACTGGCTGAAAACGGTATAGAAGTCACCGCTGGCTTGTCCGAGTCACTCACGGCGTTGAGTGATCGCTTACAGAAATGGCCAAGTACTAAAAAAGTGTTTTTTAAGCCTGATGGCAGCGCTTATCAGCCAGGTGAACGTTTAAAGCAGCCTGAGCTTGCGCGTTCGTTAAAGCGGATTGCGGTACAGGGTACCGATGGGTTTTATAAGGGTGAGACCGCTCAAAAACTGGTCAAAGCAGTCAACGAAGCAGGCGGTAGCATGAGCCTGCAAGATTTGGCCAATTATCAAGCCATTGCTCGCGAACCTGTCAAAGGCGACTACCGTGGCTATGAGATTGTTTCTATGCCGCCGCCCTCCTCTGGTGGTATTCACATCGTGCAGATTTTGAATATATTAGAAGGCTATCCGCTCAAAGACTACGGACAAAACAGCGCACAGACTATTCACTTAATGGCAGAAGCAATGCAGTTAGCGTATGCAGATCGAGCTGAGTATCTGGGAGATGCCGACTTTATCGATGTACCTGCCAGCGGCTTAACCTCACAAGCCTATGCAGACAAACTGCGTACGTTGATTGATCCCAATAAAGCCACGCCAGCAGCGACTATCAAAGCGAACAATCCTCTGCCCTATGAGAGTGATCAGACCACACACTTCTCTATCGTTGATAAAGACGGTAATGCGATAGCCAATACTTATACGTTGAATTTCTCTTATGGTACTGGTCTCGTTGCGGACGGTACAGGCATTTTGCTCAATAATGAAATGGATGATTTTTCTGCCAAACCTGGCGTACCAAATGGCTACGGTTTACTTGGTGGCGACGCTAATGCTGTGGAAGCCAATAAGCGTCCACTGTCTTCTATGAGTCCGACACTCGTATTCAAAGACAGCAAACCTTACATCGTTACTGGTAGCCCAGGTGGTAGCCGTATCATCACGACTGTCACTCAGATTATATCCAACGTCATCGACCATGATATGAATATCGCTGAAGCAACGCATGCGCCGCGTATCCACGATCAATGGTTACCTGATGAAATTCGAGTAGAAAAAGCACTGAATATCGACACAGTGAAAAAGCTCGAATCAATGGGTCATACGGTCAGTCCAAAATCTGCAATGGGATCTACACAATCGATCATGCTCACACCAAACGGTGTTTATGGATCGTCTGATCCACGTATTGTCGATGCGGCAGTGGTTGGTTATTAAACAAACTGACTTTAATTATCAATTACATAGCCCTCTATACCTCGTTGTATTGAGGGCTTTTTGCTGTTGTCTATAACCGAGTTTTTATACCTTAATGACTTAACTTACGCAGATTAAACCCTTTGAACCTGTGGCTGTCTGCGGCAAATAATGCTATTATTGACGACCCCATTTAAAACGTATCAATATGGCTATCGAGGTCTTGTCGGCCTCTAGATATCAGCGTAATTGATTGATAGTAATCAATTATTTTATCGCTAGCTTATTTCTTTGATCGTACCAGTAAGAGTCTTCTATGGCATTTGTACACCTTGGCATTCACAGCGAATATTCCATCACCGATTCTATCGTGCGTATTAAACCGCTGGTAAAAGCTGCTGCGGCTGACAATCAGCGAGCGTTGGCATTGACCGATTTGTCCAATTTATATGCCACGGTGAAATTTTATCGTGCCTGCTTAGGTGCGGGTATCAAGCCTATTATTGGCAGTGAAGTCATCATGGATAATGAAGACACACGCCTTACCTTACTTGCGATGAATAACGAAGGGTATCAAAACATTACCCGTATCGTATCGCTCGGGTTTACCGAAGGTCGCGCTGATCCTATCAATCATGGTACCCCGGTTATTAAGCGCAGTCATATCTTAGAGCATGCAGCAGGTGTGATTGTACTGCTCACAGAAAAGTCAGACGTGGGTCAAGCATTGGTCGGCTCGATGCCAGAAAAAGCCGATGAACTACTTACTGAGTGGCAGGCACAGTTTGACGATCGTTTATACTTTGCGATCAAGCGTACCAATCGCTCAGGCGAAGATGCTTTTATTAGAGCAGCCATCCATTCAGGTGCCAAACACAACATTCCTATCATTGCGCATAATGACGTGCGTTTCTTAGAGCAAGATGATTTTGATGCTCATGAAGCCCGCGTGTGTATTGCAGGCTCTTATGTCCTTGCTGATCCAAATCGCCCACAGACTTACTCAGATGAGCAGTATCTAAAAACACAAGCTCAGATGGAGCAATTATTTGCTGATATTCCGCAGGTCATTGACAATACCTTGCGCCTCGCTACACGCTGCAATGTCACCTTAACGCTTGGTATTAACGTCCTACCTGATTTTCCTGTGCCTGCAGGCGAAACGATTGAGTCGTTTTTCCGTGCCGAGTCACAACGCGGTCTTGAGCAGCGCTTAGACAAGCTGTTTCCTGTCGAAGCACGTACGGACAATTGGAACGATTTCCGTCAGAGATACGATGAACGCCTCGCATATGAGTTGGATATTATTCTATCCATGGGCTTCCCCGGTTATTTCCTAATCGTCATGGACTTTATCCGCTGGGCAAAAGCCAATGGTGTGCCAGTAGGCCCTGGACGTGGTTCTGGTGCAGGTTCGTTGGTTGCCTATGCACTAAACATTACCGACCTTGACCCGATTCATTACGATCTACTATTCGAGCGCTTCTTGAACCCTGAGCGTGTATCGATGCCCGATTTCGATATCGACTTTTGTATCGAAGGTCGTGACCGCGTTATTGATTATGTCGCGCAAACCTATGGTCGTGATGCCGTCTCACAGATTATTACCTTTGGTACTATGGCCGCAAAAGCGGTTGTGCGTGATGTGGCACGCGTACAAAGCAAATCGTATTTTTTGGCCAATAAAATATCCAAGCTGATTCCAAAAACGCCTGGCATCACACTGAGCCAAGCGCTTGAGCAAGAACCACAACTCAAAGACTTGATCTCTAATCCTGATAATATGGATTATGAAGATGCCATTGAGATTTGGGAGATGGCGATTAAGCTGGAAGGCGTCTGCCGAAATGTCGGTAAACATGCTGGTGGTGTATTGATTGCTCCGCACAAGATCACTGACTTTAGCGCCATTTACTGTGATGATGAAGGTCACCGTGTCAGCCAGTTTGATAAAGACGATGTAGAAGCTGTCGGTTTGGTGAAGTTTGACTTTTTGGGTCTACGCAACTTAACCGTTATCAACGCAGCGGTTGAAAATATCAATTTACGCCGTGCAAAAGAAAACGTACCTGCCTTAGTTTTAGAGGATTTGCCGTTAGATGACAGCAAAGCCTATAAGCTGCTGCAAGATGCCAAAACCACGGCGGTCTTTCAGCTAGAAAGTATGGGCATGAAAAAGTATTTGGCCAAACTGCAACCGACCAATATCGAAGATGTCATCGCCATGTGTGCGCTGTATCGTCCCGGCCCACTCGATGCAGGTATGGTAGAGATGTATATCGACCGTAAGCATGGTCGCGAGGAAGTCATTTATGACCATCCCAATCTTGAGCCGATTTTAGAAAACACCAATGGCGTTATTGTCTATCAAGAACAGGTGATGCAAATCTCGCAGGTGATGGCAGGCTATAGTTTGGGCGGTGCTGATATGCTACGCCGTGCGATGGGTAAAAAGAAACCTGAAGAGATGGCCAAGCAGCGCGATATTTTTGTCACTGGTGCCACCTCACAAGGCATTGATGAAGTCACGTCAGGCGGTGTATTTGACTTGATGGAAAAGTTCGCAGGTTACGGTTTTAACCGCTCGCATTCTGCGGCTTATGGCGTATTGGCTTATCAAACGGCCTACCTAAAGCAATACTACCCTGCCGAATTTATGGCAGCGGTCTTAACTTCAGATATGAACAACACCGACAACGTCGTGTTCTTTATCAATGATTGCCGTGAAAACTTTGGGTTAACTGTAGTCAATCCTTCGGTCAATCGCAGTGAATGGCATTTCGTTGCCGATACTCCGACCAATATCATATATGGTCTTGGCGCAATTAAAGGCGTGGGTGAAGGCGCGGTAGAGTCTATCGTAGATGCACGCCGCCGCGAAGGTCCATTTAAAGACTTATATGACTTCTGCCGCCGTGTGGACATCAAAAAAGTCAATAAACGCACACTAGAAGCATTGGTTAGCGCTGGCTGTTTTGATGACTTTGCCGCCACGCTACGACCTGACTTGCCAGCCGATGAAGCTTACGAGATTCGCGGTGCCTTAATGAGTCAATTGCCAAGCGCCGTACAAGCCGCTGAGCAAGACCGTCAAAACCGCGAAATCGGTATGATGGATTTGTTTGGTGAAATGGACGGTGTGGTCGCAGCGCCGCCGTTAGTCATGACGCCAGAACTCATCTGGGGTGACAAACACCGCCTAAAAGCCGAAAAAAACACCTTGGGACTGTACTTAACGGGACATCCAATCAATGAGTATTTGGATGAGTTGAAACGCTATACCTCTGGTGCGCGTCTCGACAAGTTGACCGATACTGGCTATAACGGCAGCTGTTATTTCTCGGGGCTTATCATAGATATTGCCAACTTTGGTAATCGCAACGTGATTACTTTAGATGATGGTACATCGAGACTCGAGGTCAGCTGCTACGCTGAGCGTTTTAATCGTGTCAAAGAACAGTTAAAAATCGATGAAGTCGTCATTATCAAAGGTAGCATTCGTGAGCGTGATGGACGTTTATTTGCACGTCTTGATAGTGCAATGAGCATGGTAGATGCCAGACTACGTTGGCTCAAAAAAATCAGTATCAAAGTTCACGGTAGTGATATTAATTTGCTCACACGTCTACAACCACTACTTAAATCAGCCCAAGCTGACATTATTCCCGAGCCGCGTTTGGCTTATAACCAAGAGCAAGACGAGCAAGGTGGCAGCGGTAGTAATGTCTACGATCCTGGAATGGGTGGCAGCTTGTATGATGAGAACGGTAATGATTTATTGGCATTAGAAAGCGAAATGAACCATGACGCGGCCAATCAAAACGGTATGCCAGCCAGTTATGCCAATAACGCCCTGAGTAATACTGACGCTTCTATCAATGATAATTGTCTGCCACTTGGACTAAGCATTTATGAAGTCTATGGCATCGCAAATGTTGGACTGTCTGAACACTGGCGCGTTTACCCAAATGACGACAATCTGCAGACATTGAAGACTTTGGTCAGTGAAGAGAACTTACATTTCCATTACAGCTAAGACGTACATTACGTTTTAAAAATTCATTATAGTAATCTTATTGCTTTAACTTTTATAAATTGGACAACCACCATGGATGACACTACAAATAATAATATGCTCGGACAAACTGATGAAGAAATCATCAATCATGAACAGTTCGAGGACATGCGTGACCTGCTCGAAGAAGACTTTGTTGATTTGATACAAGTATATTTTTCTGATAGTAAGCAAAGAGTTGCAGCGCTGCGAATTGCCCACCAAAAAGACGATAACGCCAATGGCTTCGAAACTGCTCATGCTCTAAAAGGTGCCAGCGCCAACTTAGGTACGACTCAATTAGTTCGTCTTAGTAGCCAGTTACAAGAATACTGCCGTGAGCGCCGTATCAATGAGCAAGCCGTCCTGATCGAAGAGATTGCCATTGCATTACACCGTGCCGAACAAGAAATCAATCAGAGACTGGAACAATAATGAGTAACGACGCTTCATTAGCCGTATCATCACGCACAGTGAACGACTACCTTGATTGCTTGCAAGTAGTCATGGTCAATACAACTTTGCCTGCCAATATTGGTTCGGCTGCTCGTGCGATGCATACCATGGGCTTGTCTCGTTTAACGGTGGTCGATCCCAAATTACCGATTGACGAAACCAGTGTGTCTCATGCAGCGGGTGGCAGTGAGTTATTATCGTCAGCTTTGATTGCCCCCACTTTAGATTCTGCTATCTCAGACTGTCAGTTGGTATTTGCCGCTAGCAGTCGTAGCCGTCATATGCCGCGCCCTGTTGTGACACCTACGCAAGCCGCTAAGATTATGTTCGACTTTATCGATGCACAGGCAGCTTTAAATGCAGACGATAGTAATGCTGTTATCTCATCTGCTGCTACTGCTAACAAACCAAATATTGCTATATTATTTGGACGTGAAGACCGTGGATTGACCAATGAAGAATTAGCTTATGCCGATTATCACATTCAAATCGATGCCAATCCTGCTTACCCTGTGCTAAATGTTGCATCAGCGGTGCAAGTCATCGCCAGCTTTATCTTTGCTTATGCTCAAACGCACACTCAGACAGTGGATAGTTTAGATTCGAATACAAGTACAGACGCCCAGTCGACAATCAATGTGAATTTGCGTCAGCAATGGGATGAGCCTGCTATTAATCAGCAGCAGCTGCAACAGCTCACTCAGCGCACCACTGACCTTATGGTACAGCGTGGCCTAGCAAATAACGAACATCTAAAGTCATTGCCATCGCGCTTGTCTAGACTTGGGTCACGCCTACAGCTTGATCAAAAAGAGTACCAGCTATTAAGCGCTTTGATTGCAAAACTATCGAAAGACTAAAACAAGCCGTAGTTTATAAGCTTGCCTTTGTTTGACAGCTTTTTACTATATTTTGCCGTATAAAGCTGTTATAACTTGCAGAAGCTTAGCGAAAATATATATTCCTGATTATCCGAACTTTATGACCACAGATTAGAGGCATCGCTGTTTTCGCAACGACACTCTACCGACGAATAGATAGGACGCTTTATGTCATTGCCATCCAAATTGTTCAAATCGCTTATTACTATTAAGAACGATTTGAAAGAAGATATTGATGCAGTATTCACCCGAGATCCTGCGGCGCGTAATAGTCTGGAAGTTATCCTAACTTATCCGGGCATACATGCGCTTGTTTTGCATCGCGGTGCACACTGTCTTTGGAACAATGAACAAAAACTAGCCGCTCGCGTTATCTCTTACGGCTCGCGCATCATGACGGGTATCGAGATTCACCCTGCTGCCAAGATTGGTAGACGGTTTTTTATCGATCATGGTGTCGGCGTCGTCATTGGTGAGACGGCTGAGATTGGTAACGATGTGACGCTATACCATGGTGTTACTTTGGGCGGTGTGTCTTGGAATAATGGTAAGCGTCACCCAACGCTAGAAGACGGTGTAACAGTCGGTGCTGGTGCAAAAGTTTTAGGGCCATTTACGGTTGGTAAAAACGCTAAAATCGGCTCAAATGCAGTGGTGGTCAAACCAGTACCAGCAGGCGCTACGATGGTCGGCAGTGCCGCGCGTATGATCTCAGATCATCACGATGAAAAAGGCAATCCAATCGCGACAAAAGTACAAGATGCCAAGCAACAAGAAAAAGTTGCGCAAGCTGGTGAGAGCAACGATCAAACTAACGACACTACCCCTACTGCCAAACGCACCAATACCTTCCGTGCTTATGGTATCGACCCTTATTCACAAGACCCTGTCGCAGAAGCATTTGCTAAAATGCTTGAGCACATTCAACAATCAGAGAATCGCCTCGATCAACTACAGTCAGCGATGTGCGATATTGATCCTAATTTTTGCAAAAAAGAGTATGACAAACTGTGTCTAGAGGATTTAGATGTGATTGGTCGTGCTGATGTAGAAGATATCAATGATGAAAAAAATCGCTAAGACAATCGTTAGAAGTAGGCAGTACTGTTACCGTATAAACTGATAACAAATGCTTATACGAATTGTAGAAAAGACACAATAAATTCAAGGCGGTCTTAGATAAAATCTACCATATCCGCATACATGGTAGATTGACTTGCTTGACTTCCTAGCAAATTCCAATCTTTCGAATCGCTGACTTTCATCTCAGAGTAAGCTGCACAAGCTAAGAAGTTCTCTGATGAGTTGATAACTTAGAAGACCTTTGTTCGTCCTGTATATCCAATATTACTCAATGTATACAACAACGATATAATCAAAATTAGATTGTGCTATATCTCTGTGCCTGCGCTATACCAGATATTTAATAGTTTTTACTAAATAAATATATCCTGACCTCACCGCTTCTTGTGAGCTTTGATTTATCATATTGTTAAAATTAGAAAAAATTATTTAGCAGCCTTTCCGCACTGTTTACTTCACTAAAGCTATCAATTATTTCATTTTTAACCGTCTGCGACATGTATTTAGTACTTTTTAGTATTAGTAGTAGGTTTGAAATCGCCCAAGTAATCGTAAATAAAAATCTTTCTAGGGCGTGTCTTCAATTGGATAAGCCCTAAATAATAGTTACAATACCGCATCTATTGAGTCGATGCGAGAAATACAAGTTATGGCAAGAAAAGCATTAACAGATACGCTTTGGGATCAATTGCAA
>NZ_CAJGZN010000032.1 GCF_904846235.1 Psychrobacter immobilis | reverse complement strand
TTGCATAGCACGATTGGATATGTGTCACCCTTTGAGTTTGAAAAGCGGTATTATGATAATTTAACCCTGTCAGGCATCGCTGCCTGACTCAAGTAAATCACTCTCCGATAAAGTCGGGGCGGTTCAGTTTAGATCAAACTTAATACTACTGCCATCTGCTGTGGTGGTGATGTTATTGCCACCAGTAAAGCTTAGGACACTATCATCGCCAATTGGTTTGTTGATATTGGCACCACTGTCTGCGCCAAAATTGAGTCCAGCATTTAGCTTATCCGTATTGGTTCTGATATTCGTGGTATTGGTCGTGATATTGCTGATATTCGTAGCAATATTTGTCGTATTGGTCGCGATATTGGTTGTATTAGTGGTAATGCTCTCTGTGTTAATTTGCACATTTTCACTAATTTCAATCGTGCCTTGTCTGATAGAAGCAATCGCACCATCAATATTGCTTTCACCCGTTCCACCAATGTCGCTGTTGGTGAAAGTACCATCTTCGGCATTGTAAACAGTGTCACCACCGATAATACTACTGATACCAGCTCCTTGGGCGTAAAGCTGACCACCGTTTATGGCGTCCTGGCTTTCTGCCGAAACTTCCCCATTTTGAACGTTGGTAATTTTGGTATTAGCGGCATCAATACCACTTTTCGTGATGCTTAGGCCACCTGCAATGGTCAGTCCATCGTCATTCATGACCGTACCACCAGTGGTTACGCTATTCAAAGTAATATCTGGGTTCAAATCAAAGCTAATGTCATTAGCATTGGTAGGGATGGCTACAGCTTGTAGTGATGGACTACTATCGAAAGCAGCGACATCACTCACTGATTTCCTAGATACCTTGATATTACCGTCTTTACTACTGAGGTCGACGGCATCTCCTTGTTTTACCATCGTAGCGATATCACCTTGAGCGGTGATGCCCCAACCTTGATCCAAGGCAATGGCGACATCTTTTAACTGCCCAACATTGACAGCATCCGTATTTAGCACACCTTCCCCAACGTTGCGAATGGTGTTGCCTCCATTATCTAGACCACGGCTACTCAATGAGACCTGCGAAACCATTCTATTCACGCCACTTCCAACGAAGGTAAAGCCTGCATCGCTCATGATGCTATTGCCTATCTGTATACTGCCATCATCTCCGAGGTCTAACTGATTATTCAGTTTCACTTGGACGCCAGTCGCAGAAGCGACAGTAGACAGATTGTTATCTCCTGTGACATTGATGGTATCGCCTAGGGCAAATTGCTGATCATTGGCACTATTGCCGTCACCAATTTTGATACCTTTAGCAATTTCATCATTAGTCATAGTGAGCTGTGCAAAGTTTACAGCATCAGTTGGTGCAACTCCTTTATCAACTTTGATAATTCTATTATTACCATTATCAAGACCTTCGTTGCTTAACGTAATGGTCTGATTAGGACCACCAGTGATGGTGACGCCTGCATTATTAAGCACCGCGCTTTCCATTCTCACGCTACCGTTTTTACCAAGCATGACATCTTCAGCCAATCTAACATTTAGATTGCCCTCTTCATCAGCGATCACACCGATATTGTTCTCAGTTAACTCTGTCGCGCCTCCTTGGAGTGTCAACGTTTGACCCAATTTGCGATTGACGACAACGGTTGTATCATCTCCTGTGAAGCTCAGTCCTAGGTCCACTGTATTGTTGGTTGCATTTAATTGTCTAACATTGACGGCATCTGTATCTCCCTGACCATCATCTACATTGACGATTCTATTGCCACCATTATCAAGACCTTCACGATTCACACGAACTGTACTATCAGCAAAGCTAGCACTAGTAAAAGTGACATCTTCTTTTGTAGCAACTTTAATGCCACCATCCTCGGCACTAAGAACAATGTTATCTCCCGTTAGGAAGTTAGCCGTATTATCAGTTTGGTTAAGCGTTTTGACATCAACTCCATCTATTTGAGCAACAATGGTCTGTATGGCACTGTCCGCTTTTCCCAGACTGGCTTTGCTATCAGCACTTAAGTCAACCGCGTAATCAGTGGTGTTAGTTGTATCATCTTTTTCACCTGCGGTAACTGTAACAGCGGCAGATCCTGCTGAAGCAGTAACGCCATCAGCATTAACGGTATAGACATCTTGACCGTTACCACCTGTAGACTTCACAACATCCTCCACGTTAGTACCTGCAGCAACTTCTGTTTTAGCGGCAGCGGAGGCACTGCTGAGCTGACTGACATTGACAGCATCATTTGGGTCTTCACCGTTATCAACATTGACAACCCTTCTATTACCAGCGTTGATACCACCAGACCTTGTTACGCTTGGACCACCGATAATTGTTAAACCATCCATGGTTAGAACAGTACTAGGAATACCTAGTGGACCATTCACAAATACTCCTAAGCCATTAACTGATGTACTAGCCAGTGCATTACCCGTTCTAACACCTAAACCATCAACGGTAGTACTAAGGTATGAGTTACCTGTTGTTAGACCTGAGCGATCAAGTGTCGTTGTATTACCAAGACCGAATGGAGAGCTCGAACCCATTCTTACACTACCGTTATTACCTAGGTCTAAGTTGTTGTTGAGTTCGAACGAGACATCATTGTTGTTTGCTGTTTTGGAGACAGTGATGTTGCTGTTTTTACTATTGAAGTCAACTGATTCGCCAGGTTCTACCGTACTTGCGGTAGCACTATCACCTTGTGCACTAATATCCCAACCTCTATTAGCAGTTTCTGTAACCACTTTTAGCTGAGATACGTTCACTGCATCCGTATCTGCTGAACCACCTGCAACGTTAATGATACGACGTTCGCTTTCAACAGCGCCTACTGAGACGGTGCCGTTATTGGCATCAGCAGCAACGTTGGTTAAGAAAGATGCGCCGCTTTGTACCGCCCCAATAGAGTTTTGACCTAAAGCCACGCTGTTTAGAGCATTTGCACTAGCACCTTTACCGAGTGCTACACCGCCTTGCGCTTTAGCTTGTGCATCAAGACCAATTGCAATGGTGTCTTGAGCCATGGCTTTTGCTTGATAGCCTATCGCAACCGCACGACTTGCAGTTCCGTTTGTGGCTCGTTGACCTATCGCCACTGAATTAACCCCTGCTTTTGCATCTTGACCACCAGCAAAGCCGTTGAATGAAGACCTTGCGCCTTCACCAATGACTGTTGCGTTTGCGTTTGCAAATGCGTTCTCTCCAACCACGGTAGAGTTATTACCGTTTGCATTGGCATTAGAGCCAACAGCAAGAGCGTCAGTACCTGTTACTGACGTAGTGTATGGCTGTGCACTGCTAGAACGAATCGGGAAATCAATGCCAGCAACGATAGTATCTAACGCTTTTAATTGAGATACGTTTACTGCATCACTGTTTTGAGTACCTGCTGCGACATTAACAATTTGGCGAGTACCATTAGTAGAGCTACCAACAGAAACTGCACCAAGACCTGTACTATTAGTTGCTGTAATAACTGCTTTGTCTATGACACTAGCACTTGATGGAGCAAACCCAAGCGCACCACCTGCAACGTTAGCTACAGATTGTGATCCTAGCGCCACGCCATCTTGAGTATTAGATTGTGCCCCGGCACCAAGTGCCAATGCCCCTTTTTCAGTAGCAGAGGCAGCCACACCGAACGCTGATGACGCGGTTGCAGCAGCATTCGCATGCGTACCTATTGCAGTTGCAAGATGACCCGCCGTACGAGCTTTGACACCAATTGCTATGGAAGCTGCCCCGCCCGATTCAGTATTTCCTGTATATGGGTCGCTTGCATCCAGTAGATCTCGACCCGCATATTCATTAAAAGCCGTATTGACTGTACCACTGTTTAGATCAGTGCTAGTGATACTACCGTCGATATTGTATATCGATGCTAAGTTTAGGTCATCGCCACCGATAGCAATAGAAGAGCCGCCTCTTGAAACGACATTCGCACCAATAGCAATAGACTGCTCGCCACTTGCCAACGTTTGCTGTCCAGATTCCGAGCTACCAATAGCAATAGTTTGACTGCCTGTTGCCTTTGCATTGCCACCCATGGCCATAGCGTTATAACCTGTTGCGCCATCGTTGTTGGCATTGCCAATAGCTTCAGAGTCAACACTATAATATTTAGTCTTGTTATCCTTGACTATATTAACTAGCCTATATAGCTGCGAGCCATTAACTGCATCTTTACTCCCTGCCATCACAGCACCATAGGATACATTGGTGATTTTGTTGTCACCATTGTTTAGGCCACTACTGCTCAAAATGACACTATTGGCTGGATTTATGGCTGTAATCTTAATGCCTGAATTATCAACTAAAGTATCACCCGTTTTGAGACTGCCATCAGTCCCTAAGTCGACATTTTCATCGAGCTTTATCGTTAGCGCTTTATCACGCCTATTGGCAGTCACGCTGATATTTTTGGTATCGGGATCGCCAGTGACCGTCTCTCCACCCTGCACCGTTAGTGTTTGATGAAGGAATGAATTGGTATGTATTCTAGGTGTTGGATCGTCTCCAACAAAGTAGGTACCCAATGCATTCGCCTGCATGCCAAAGCCAGCAGCTAATAGCCCAAGCGCTATTGTGCTGAGTCGTAATGTATGGATAGCGGACAGGTTAGACGTTGTACTGATGGAAGCGTTAGAGCTAACGCTAGATTTGGAAGACTTGCCACGTCCCTTTGCATATTCACTAACAGCGGTAAAACAACGTAAGGCTTCATTCCAGATAACTTTATAGATGCGGTTCATGATGTGTACTCCCTTACAGACTTGTCAGATTTAAAAAATCAGAGATAAGATCTATTTTCAGAGAGACGATGTGACAAAATAAAACGGGTTATAAGCTTATAATGATGAAACCTTGTTTAGATAGCAGTTGTGTTAGTCCTTAAGGAATAAGACGTTTTGTTTTGTATAACCTTTATCACCCTCTGCATATATTAGTATTACCGAATATATGCAGAGTAACAATACCGTTCATCAGCGTTTTAATACCTTTCATCTATTATATTCATATAAACGAATATAAATACTTTTAATTTTTGCCTATTTATAATAAATTACGTTGGTTTTAAAAAGAATTGGCTTTTATCTATTACTCAATAACTTCTCTTTTTTTATCTGTTGGGTAGCACTATTTGAACCACCAACCCTTGAATACCGCCTTGCCGGTTATGAGCATTGATATATCCTTTATGCGCCATGACTACAGCATGAACAATAGCCAATCCAAGACCATAGCCGCCAGTATCACGATGCCGAGCAGTATCAAGCCGCACAAAGGGATGGAAAATACGTTCTAAGTCTTTGTCTGCGACACCGCCGCCTTCGTCTGTTATATTAATTTGAACGGCTGGTGCCTTATTGTCCATCTTGATTGCTTTGATTTCCGCAATCACTGTCGAACCCGCTGCCGTGTGCATAAAGGCATTGCGAATGACATTTTCAAGTGCACTATACAACTGTTCTGCATTACCTTGGACTGTCCAAAATCCTGCCAAATCATCTAGCGCTGAGGCTACAGGCGGTTGCCATTGCCAATGCACGTCTTTATGTTGAAACTCAAAGCAGACATCCTCTCCGATATTACTAATAGTGTCGGATATATCGACTGCCTCACTCTCCAAATTATCGACGGTATATTGCTGCATTTGTAGAGACTGAATATGAATGATTTGCTCAATTAGCTCATTCATTCGTGTAGATTCTTTATCGATACGGTCTAGATAACGATTGGCATTGGGCGCAAAATCTCGAGTCAGCTCAGTCGCTACATCCAGACGAGCAAGTGGCGAACGCAGCTCATGTGAGATATCACTGAGCATTTGCTTACGTGCCAGCTCACTGTCAACCAGTCTGGTCGAGAGATGGGCAACGTCTTTGGCAAGTAGCCCCAACTCATCATCGCCCATCTTGGACAGTTCTGGGTTGGCTTGATAATTACCATCGATCATACGGTGTACGGTATTTTGTACACGGCCAATCCGCTGAGTTAGCGTACGACTGAGCCATATGCAGACCAATACACTAAAGATAACAATTAATAGCAAACGGATTGGAAAATTACCGTGCTGTATCTCTACCACGTCTGAAAAACGCAAGTGCGGACGCAACTGTATGATAATTGACTGACCATCAGGTAATTCAACAGACATATCAGCCAGTTCAGGACGAGTATCGATATCAGCTACTGCTGCACTACTTGCTGTTCTTGACTTTAGGAATTTTTGCCAAAAAGACGGCTCAATTTTCGGTATTTCATTGTCGTGTTCACGAAGTCTATTGTCAGCATTGCGACCTTCTAGACCATAAACGCTATTCTCTACTCTAGGTGGCCTAGGTGGTATTTGCTGCAACGGTTGTATCGCACGATCCATTAGCCGCCGACCACTTTGCAACTGTCCTTGCGCACGATCGTCTTGGTCACGGTAACGCGGGAATACAATAGCGCCCTGCTCATCATAGACTCTGATTTGATTCATCAGCTGTCGGTCTTGACGATACATCTGCCTGACAGAGTCTACATCACCAGCCCGTAGCGCCGCGACCATCTCTTCACGCTTTATCAATAGACTATCGATTTGTACGTCCATACGAGAGGTCAGCTCTTTTTCAGCCAGCCAGCGCTCTACCACGATAGACAATACAGAGGTGATTAAAATCGTCAGTAATAAGCTCAGAAACAGACGCCAAAACAAGGTAATGCGCACCTTAAACTTAGGTGCTTTTTTGAGGGTCTGCTCAGAAGCTTTCATCGATATGTCCGTCATTACAGCACCAGTTGATAACCTTTGCCACGCACCGCTTTTATTGGTTCATCGTGGAAAGGTTGAAGTTTTTTGCGTAAGCGAGATACATGTACATCGAGACTACGGTCGAAGGGCTGCAATTCGCGTTGCAGGACATTTTCTGACAGCCATGCTTTACTCACCACCTCCCCTTTTTGCTTGAGCAGAGCCACGAGCAGATCAAACTCTGTACCAGTGACTTGTAGCGTTACCCCATCTATCTGACAGGCGCGTTGGTTTTGATCGAGATGCAAACGACTCTCTGGCAACGGAGTATGCTCTGATGCGGTCGTATTGGTACGTTTAATCACTGCATTGATACGAGCCAGCAGCTCTCGAGGGTTACAAGGTTTGGTGATATAGTCATCGGCACCAAGCTCTAGACCAATAATACGATCAATCTCCTCCCCTTTCGCCGTTAACATAATGACAGGAATATCAATAATATTTGGTAATTGGCGCAAGACACTTAATCCATCTAATTTTGGCATCATAATATCGAGTACGAGTAAATCATAAACCGTATCTTCGTGTGCTACTGCCTTGAGTCGTTGTATGACTGCTGCACCATCATGCACGCAGTCACAGCGAATGCCATGATTGTCCAAGTACTCTTGCAATAACTGAGTCAACTCTTCGTCGTCATCGCCTATCAGGATATTTGGCATGCTTCTCTCCTTTAATTTTTATTTATCTCTATTTACTCAATCCAATCACTCTATAGTAATCATGACGCAATAAATCCGCGTACAAGTGTCATTGTGATATGGTTAGCGAAATTGCCGCCGTGGCATTTTTATTGTCGGTAGACTGTAGTTAACCATATTATCAGGCAAGCACTTGCCAATTCACCAGAAACGTTACCTTTCTTAATACTTCATAAATGTTCGTAACCTTTAACTGTCGTAATATACTCCTATCAACAGCAAGTATTGCATTTCTAAGATGGCTGACCATAACGAGCGATAACGTTCAACAGATGGTACTTGCAAGATAAAAATTTAGTGCTTATGAAATCAAACTCAATGTAATCAAGGATATTATGATGAAAAAATTACTATTAGGCTCAGTATTAGCAGCGTCTAGCATATTTACAGTAACGGCTTGCACCAGCGTTAACGCAACCACTGATACAACGCCAACTGCACAAATGCAAAAGAACCACAAAGATGGTGCGATGAGAGGCCCAATGTCAAAACTGGATCTAACAGCGACACAGCAAGCGCAAATCAAAGCCATCATGCAAAACAAACGTGGCGATCGCACTGCTGACCGTGCAGAACATCAAGCAGAACGCGCGCAAATGGATCAGCAAATACAAGCACTGACCAATGCCAGCACTTTGAATACTGCTGCTTTGAACCGTCTGGCTGATCAACGTGCGGCAAAAGAAAAGCAACGCTTTATCGAACGTGTACAAACACAACACGCCATCGCTCAAGTGTTGACTGCTGAGCAACGTGCAAAACTTGCACAAATGAAAGAAGATAGAAAAGGTGACGACGAAGGCCGTCGTGGTCCAGACCATCGTGAGCAACGTGGTGATCGTGCACAGCAAGGTATGTAATAAACCACTCCGGAAAAGTGTTATTTTACCCAGCTGTATACGTATAAACTAAAAAAGCGCGCCGTTAATAGGTGCGCTTTTTTTAGTGCAAAATTATCCTGTTCAAAAACTAATAATGCTTTCTATTTACTCATTAATACTCTAATAAGTTACTCAACCGAACCAATACGCTCTCTGACCATCGGCAACATGTTAAAGACCATCTTACCTACTGCCGTGCCATTACCATCTTGGTAGTATTGCAGCAGCTCTGGAGCATACTTTCGTAAATCAATGCTATTGCTAGCGTTCGGCATCTGCACATTACTTGGTAAGTTAGGAAACGCCAAGTCCTTAGTGCTGATAGCAGAATACTGCTGCAACACATCTATCCTCATGCCCTTATTACTATTCGCTTCGCTAGTATTGTCCAACTGACGACGTAAGTGCTCCCATTTGAGTTGACCACTTTTATCAAACCCGTACAGTTCCTGTACTTCTGTATTGGCAACGGCCTCACCTGTCGTGGCTTCCTCATTCATTTGATCTTCTATCATAGCCAGTATTTTTTGTACAATAGACTTACTGGTAAATGCCTTTGGATTTTGAATCGACTCAAACGCTGTCATCGGTTCGGGTTCTTGTACCAACTCTGGGTATTTTTCACTGATCCGATCGTAGAAAATCTGCATATATTTCTGTTGCGACGCTTGATAATCCCCAAAGCTTTGTACTCGGCGAATGATTTGATCGCTTGGTAGCATAGCCGATAACTGGTGCGCAGGCAGTTTTGGCGATATTGAAGCAAGTGAGTTAGGGGCAACATAATTAAACTGGCTGACAGGAGCCGCATCATAAGTCGCATCTAACGCTGCAAAGTGGCTTTTGATGACTTCACCACCAAATCCTTTAGGCAATGTACCATCATCAATAGCTATTTTTAACCACTTGTTTTGCCATTTTGTACCGAGTTTATCGTCCAACAATTCTGAGTTTAGAATCGCAAAATTATCTGCCCATAGGTAAATATCACCGTTTTTAAAATCCATATAAATAGGCTGGTTGATACTGCTGTGATGATTGCGTGCTTGATATTGCGCGCTGGCGAGCATCGTAGCCTTGCCTGCCATCGGTTGGTATATCCCTTGAGAGTCGATAGAAAGCGGCTTTAGCAAATACTCATCTAATAACTGTGCTTTCTTCCTATCTAACGGTTTTTGTTTATCCTCATAATTATCAAATAGCGCTTGATAATCTGGTGCTACTTTTACATCGCTATCGTATTGATGGTTATCCCATGCATGATAGGCATCTACACACTCAAAATACGACTGCCTTATGCTGTCACGCTTAGTATCGTAATCCACCGCTAAGATATCTTTGTTTTGCTGTTCGGCTTGCAGGATTAGAGTGGCGTACGCTTGGTCATGTGCCTCTTCGCAGTGTTCATCTACATAGTCTGATACCGCCATTTTCTCCGTACCAGTACCAGTATCGGCATCTGTAAATTGTTGGTTATTGCCAATCTCAAGATTACTATGATAGCTAAAGGACTGACGACGCTGTTTTTGTAGTGCTGTTTCTAGTGTTTTTTTGGCAACGCTAGGTGCTTGTTTTACAGCCGCTGTGTTGGACTGGCCCAAACTGGTAGACTGGCAACCTGTTAACAACAGCGCCCCTGTCAAAAATGCGCTGGTTATTAGCAGATTGTTTTTAGTCTTACATGGCAGACGTTGTGCAATGGTGTGATGTACTGTTTTCATTTTTTATCCTTAATAGATATGAGCGTAAATGCAATAAGATGATGTCATTTGACTTCTATTTTTCATTCATATCATCTTGAGCATCGTCAACTCGGCTCTCATCGACAGCGTCTGCGCCATTGTCTTTATCGTTACCATACTCATCAGTGCTATATTCATTACTGCTATATTCATTACTGCTATATTCATCGCTGTTATAAGCACCTTCGATACCACTATCTTGATAGTCATAGCGTGCATAGCGGGCCGTTTGTAATCTGTCTTTTTTCTCGCGCTGCGTAGCTATCCATGCATTGCCATCGATAGGAGGCATCGCGTCTGGACCAAAAGACTCAGTAAGCAGTGGTGTCAAGGCATGACGGTTAAAGCTGGCTTTATCGTAACGCACTTGATTTAGCATGGTTGTGGTCGACCCCATCAAATCACCACCGATATTGACACGTTGCTGCTTGGCCAGCAGTCGATCTGAGCTGTCTAAGTAATAGTAGTTGATTTGATTAAAAGAGATAGGACCGATAGCTTCGATCAGCTGCAATAGCGAACCGACATCCGCGCTTTGATAGCCTTTATTGTATAATTGCGCTTTAGCAAGTGCTGTCTTTAGTGCGGCACCATCAGGATATTTATCTGGATTGGCATCTACATATTCTTGCAGTGATTTCGTCACATATTTGAGCATCTTGCCAATTATTTCACCGCTTTGCTGGCTACCAAAATAGACTTTTACTGCGCGAGTCGCACCAACTTCTTTGGCAAACGTGTCACCACTGATATCGACTGCGCTAAAATGCTCAGGCGCCAGCTCAGCCATGCTGTTCCGTATCGCATTGAGCACCGCATCGTAGAGCACCGCTGGTGGCAACTGTGCCGTGATGCTTTCAGGCAAACCAAAGCTCACCGTGTGCGAGGTCATCTGTGCTGGTAATGGCGTATTCTCAGGGTTAGCAAGTGCAACGATCGGCATAATGGCCGATGGATCTACTACGACACTGCTATTATTAAAATCAAATGCTAACGGTATCTGTATCGATGAGCTAATCGTTGGTGTGGCGTAGTCGTAACTATAGACACTTTGTAGTTGGCGCTGCTTGGGACGATATTGACTGACACTATTGAATGTTAAATGCTCATACTGATAGGCATTGGATGCAGCTATTTGCTCAGGAGTGCGGTGGAACATATCAAGTATATTGCCAATCATGCCTGTAGATGACATTGGTAGGCTGCCACGATTTACCGTCTCTGTCTTAGCTTGCTGTTTTGCCATTTGCATGGCTTCATACTTTGCAGCCATTGACTTGGGACTTAAACCCGACATCCCTGAGAGCATACCTTCAGCACTGCTGCTGTATTCAGCATAACTATCATAGTCGTCACTACTGTAATCATCGCTGCTATAGTCATTACTATCATAATCTGCTGTATCGTAAGCATACTCGTTATCGCTGTTGGTATCACTGCTCGTCGGCTCATTCTCCCCCGCTTCAGCCAATATAGCAGCAATGGCTCTTCTCTCTGCTTCAGCTTCTGCTCTAGACTTATCATAACCCCAGTTCGGGATAAGCCACATTATAACTCATTGATACTATTTACAATGTTGCTACCTGTCCCTGCTGAGGCATATTTTTGATGGTGGGTTTATAGGGAAACCAGCAATAAGCAATTAAACC
>NZ_CAJGZN010000031.1 GCF_904846235.1 Psychrobacter immobilis | reverse complement strand
TGCAATTGATCCCAAAGCGTATCTGTTAATGCTTTTCTTGCCATAACTTGTATTTCTCGCATCGACTCAATAGATGCGGTATTGTAACTATTATTTAGGGCTTATCCAATTGAAGACACGCCCTAGTATCAGCCTTTCAGGGCAGTACTATTTTTTGCCAGTATATGGTGAAATTGTCTAACCTAGAATGACTAGGCGTCAAAAATTGCACTGCATATTGTCTAAAAAATAGTGACTGCCAGCACCACATTTGAATGTTCAACAGACCCTATTATTATAAAAATTAAAATGGTTAGCGCAGTAGATTTTATGCTGCTATTAACTTGATTATTATTGTTACTTATCCCTTATAAGTACGACAAACAAGGAAGTCAGATCTATGTCAAACATTTACCACAGTGCACCATCTGCCTACGATTATCCATTACTGGTCAAGCAGTTATTAAGCCGTGCAAAAACGGTATCGCAAGATCAAGAGATTGTGTATGCGGACAAAAAGCGCCTGACTTATAAAGAGTTGTTTGAGCGTATCAATCGCTTGGCCAATGTATTGGCAGACTTAAAGCTTGATGCAGGTGATGTGGTTGCCGTGATGGATTGGGACAGTCATCGCTATCTTGAGTCTTATTTTGCCGTGCCAATGTCAGAGTACGTTTTACAGACCGTCAATATCCGTCTATCGCCTGAGAAAATCCTTTATACCATCAACCATGCCAAGCCTAAAGTGCTCATGCTCAACTCTGAGTTTGCGCCATTGGTTAAAGACTATCAGTTCGAGAACTCAAGTATTGAGCATATTATCTGGCTTGATGACAACGGTGTCACTGCTGAAGGTATCTTTGGTAGCAACCAAAGCCGTGTCACAGGCGAATATGAAGCGTTATTAAAAGCTGCTAATAGCGAATTTGATTTCCCAGATTTTGATGAAAATACCATTGCGACGACTTTTTATACGTCAGGCACGACAGGTGATCCAAAAGGGGTTTTCTTTAGCCATCGTCAGCTAGTGCTACATACACTAGCAGAAGCGGCAACTTTGGGGATGCTGCCTGATAAGCAAGGCGTGAGCTATGGGGATGTCTATATGCCGATGACGCCAATGTTCCATGTGCATGCATGGGGTTTTCCGTTTACAGCAACCATGGTGGGTCTAAAGCAAGTCTATCCAGGTCGCTATGCGCCTGATACGTTGATGGACTTAATTGTCAATGAAAAGGTCAGTATCACCCATTGTGTACCAACGATTTTGCAAATGGTACTCAAAGAAGCACAAGATCGCGACGCTAGCTTTAATGGTCTAAAAATGATTATTGGTGGTTCAAGATTGACCGAAGGTTTAGCCAAAACGGCGATGGCCCAAGGCATTGAGGTCTATACAGGTTATGGAATGTCAGAGACCGCCCCGCTTATTAGCTTAACGGGTTTTAGTCTCGATGAGCCTGAAATGACTGAAGAAGAAGATATTGCCCGTCGTTGTATGACAGGTAAACCCGTACTCATGGTCGATGCTCAGGTATGGGGTGAATGCAACAAGTCAGTAGGGACTGGACCAGACAATACAGGCGAGCTTGTATTGCGTGCGCCTTGGTTGACCCAAAGCTATCTTAAAAATGACGACGCTGGCAAAGAGCTGTGGGAAAATGGTTATATGCATACCCAAGATATTGCGTACATACGTCCTGATGGCTATATCAAAATCACCGATCGCTTAAAGGATGTAATCAAATCAGGTGGTGAGTGGATTTCATCGTTAGAGATTGAGACCATTTTATCGTTACATCCATCAGTGGCTGATGTGTCAGTGATTGGAGTGCGTGATAAGCAATGGGGTGAGCGTCCATTGGCTTTGGTGGTATTAAAGCCTGATGCTAAGGATACCAGTGCTGATGATATCAAAGCGATTGCAGAAAAAGCGGTAGAGCGCGGTATCATTCCTAAGTATGGCGTACCAAGCCAGTTTAAATTCGTTGATGAGCTACCAAAAACTTCCGTTGGCAAACATGACAAAAAAGTCATGCGTGAGATGTATGCCAATCAAACTGAGATTTAATTAGTATTGATTAAATGTTCAAATATTTGTATTCGTCAAAATGTAGTGCGTATTACACGCTTAATAGTTGACCTTTCCGATAGGCTCTGTTACATTTTAAACCGATACGATATGTATCGGTTTTTTAATTCTGGCAAGGATGACCAGTATTTACTAAGACATGGTTTTTTATAGTTGAAGCATTTTAGAGTTGGTATCAGCCAGTGGCATGTAGACAGTACGCCGCGCGAGATGAATACCGTTATAATTTATTGAATGCCTTAACTATAAAATACTATTGCCTCATTTCTCGTTTATGCTAAGGACAGCTACTATGAGCGACCATTCCCAATCCCCAGTTTCCACCCAAGCGACAGACACCCCAAACTTCGCTGATATTTATCATGAATCTATTACGGATCGAGAGCAGTTTTGGGCTGAGCAGGCGAAGCGTATCTATTGGCATAAAGAGCCTGAGCAAATTCTAGATGACAGTAATCTGCCTTTTGCCAAATGGTTCGTCGGCGGTGAGACAAATCTTTGTTATAACTGCGTCGATCGCCATCTAGCAGACCGGGCAGAGCAAGATGCTTTTGTGTGGGTGTCATCAGAGATTAATCAAGAATTGATAGAAACCTTTCCAGCGGTCGTTGATTCGTTTAAAGATTTAGGTAACAACGTCGAGTTTTATACAGACTATACCAAGCGCCGCCTGACTTATAATGACTTATATAAAGAAGTTAATTATTTTGCCGATGTGCTACAGCGTCACGGTATTGGCAAGGGTGACCGTGTCATCATCTATATGCCAATGATATTGGAAGCGGCTTATGCCATGCTGGCTTGTGCGCGTATTGGAGCCGTGCATTCAGTCGTGTTTGGTGGGTTTGCCGCCCATAACTTGGCTATTCGTATGGACGATGCCGAAGCCAAAATGGTCATTACGGTAGATGCAGGGCTACGAGGCGGTAAGGTCGTCAATTATAAAAACCTAGTCAATCAAGGCGTCGAGCAAGCGACTATCAAGCCAGAGCATGTGCTGGTGGTCAATCGCGGTATATTGCCATTTGAAACCAAAGACATCGATGTCGATTATGCAACCGAGCGTCGTCATAGCTGTGAGGCCAATGCAGTCGTAGAGCCAGTTTGGCTCGAGTCAAATACCCCGTCCTATTTGCTTTATACTTCTGGTACAACCGGTACACCTAAAGGGGTTCAACGCGATACGGGTGGTCATGCCGTCGCGCTGACGACGTCGATAGATTATGTCTATGATGGCAAGGCTGGCGAGACGTTCTGGGCGATATCTGATATTGGTTGGGCCGTCGGGCACTCTTATACGATCTATGCGCCGTTACTGGCGGGTATGACCAGTATCATGTATGAGGGCTTGCCGCATATGCCAAACCCTGGTATCTGGTGGCGTATCGTCGAAGCTAACAAAGTTAATATTTTATTCACCGCACCTACAGGCGTGCGTATGCTCAAAAAACAAGACGAAAGCTGGATGACGCGCTACGATGTGTCCAGTGTGAAGTCGTTCTTTTTGGCAGGTGAACCGCTTGATGAATCAACGGCTAGTTGGTTGACTCAGCATCTAGGCGTACCAATTTTAGATCACTATTGGCAAACAGAGTCTGGGTGGCCAATCTTGAGCCATACGCCAAAATTCAATCATAAGCCGCACAAGCAAGGATCACCTGGTTACCCGATGTATGGCTATGAAGCGCATGTCATTAACGAGGAAACGGGCGATCCTTGTCAGGCTGGCGAAAAAGGATTACTTGCAATTAAAGCACCACTACCGCCTGGTTGTCTCACCACGGTATGGCGTAACGACAAGCGCTTTATCAGCAGCTATTTTGGTCTGTTTGATGGTCAGCAGTACTCAACCTCGGACTATGCAGTGACTGACGAAGAGGGTTATTTCTACATCTTAGGGCGTACCGATGATGTGATTAACGTCGCAGGACATCGCATAGGCACGCAAGAGATTGAGGAGGCAATCAGTACGCATCCAGAGATGGCAGAGTGTGCCGTAGTGGGTATTCAAGACGAGCTAAAAGGCGAGCTACCTATTGCATTCTGTGTCCTAAAAGATCAAACGCAAATTGAAACCACTGAAAACCGCTTCCGTATCGAGCAGCAAGTGATAGGCGCTGTGGTAAAATCTTTGGGTGGTATCGCGCGACCAGCCGCTATCTATTTTCCGCAGGCACTGCCAAAAACCCGCTCTGGAAAAATCTTACGTCGCTCAATTCGTGCTCTGGCAGAAAACCAACCGACAGGAGATATGTCAACGCTTGATAACCCAACCGCTATCGATGCGATCAAGCAAGCGATGAAGGATTACTGATTGATATAAATTAGCACTATATGAGTTAGCGATGGTGTTAATCGCAGCTGACAGATAGGTTAATTTCAAAAAGCTCATGAGTCATCATGGGCTTTTTCGTTTTTGTTATTTAAACCATTTTTATAGGAACACGTGTCATCAAAATAAACTTATATAAAATTTTGATAAAGCGCTTGACCGTAAAAATGGTTTATTGTTATAGTCAATAACGATACAAAATAAATCATTTTAAAATTCAGTTTTTAATAATGTTTTATAGATAAATACTCATCGCTTTTATTTTTCTAATAAATATATAGGTGCCGTCACACGGTAGTCTTGCAAAAAAGATAAGGATATCTTATGCACCACGTTCAACAGCTCATCAATGGTCAGTTCGTACAATCAAACACCGATGAATGGATTGATATCACTGATCCAGCGACTCAAGAAGTCATCGCCAAAGTGCCACAAACCACCAATGATGAGATTAACCAAGCTGTCGTCGCCGCACATACTGCGTTTGAGACATGGCGCAAAACGCCAATTACCACGCGTGCGCGTATCTTTTTAAAGTATCAGTCTCTGATTCGTGATCATATGGATGAGCTGGCAGAAATCTTGACCGCAGAGCAAGGCAAAACGATTGCTGATGCGCGCGGTGATGTGTTCCGCGGTTTAGAAGTGGTCGAGCATGCCGCTGGTATCGCCAATCTGCAAATTGGCGACTTTGTAGAAAATGTTGCGTCAGGGGTCGATACTTATAGTATTTGGCAGCCACTCGGCGTTTGCGCTGGTATCACACCATTTAACTTCCCAGCGATGATTCCGCTATGGATGTTCCCAATGGCGATTGCTACAGGTAATACATTTATCCTAAAACCGTCTGAACAAGATCCGATGGTGACTATGCGTTTGATAGAGCTAGCGATTGAAGCGGGCGTACCAGAAGGCGTTCTTAACGTGGTACATGGTGGCAAAGCAACCGTCGATGCTATCTGTGACCATCCAGATATCAAAGCCGTTTCTTTTGTAGGCTCTACTCATGTAGGCAAACACGTCTATGAGCGTGCAAGTCAGTCAGGCAAGCGTGCCCAGTGCATGATGGGTGCGAAAAATCATGGCGTTATCCTGCCTGATGCCAATAAAGAGCAGACGCTCAATCAGCTAGCAGGCGCAGCATTTGGTGCAGCAGGTCAACGCTGTATGGCATTATCAGTGGTCGTGCTAGTAGGCGCAGCTGGTGAATGGATTGATGAGATCAAAGCAAAAGCGGAAAGCTTGGTCGTCTCAGCTGGGAAAAATGACAAAGACTTGGGGCCACTTATTTCTCCTGCCGCAAAGGCCCGTGTCGAGCATTTGATTGGGACTGGGGTAGAAGAGGGCGCGAGCTTGATTCTAGACGGTCGTGGAATTACCGTTGAAGGGTTTGAGAAAGGCAACTTCGTCGGTCCAACTATCTTTGATAATGTCACAAGCGATATGCAAATTTATCAACAAGAAATCTTTGGCCCAGTACTGTGTATCATGCGTGCTAATAGCTTGGACGAAGCGATTGAACTACTGAATGCCAATCCACATGGCAATGGTACGGCGATATTTACTCAGTCAGGCGCAGCCGCACATAAGTTCCAGCAAGACATTCAGGTTGGTCAAATCGGTATTAATTTGCCGATTCCTGTGCCACTTCCAATGTTCTCATTCTCAGGTTCACGTGGCAGTAAGCTTGGCGACCTAGGTCCTTATGGTAAGCAAGCCGTACAGTTCTATACTCAGACAAAGACCGTGACTGCGCGTTGGTTTGATGATGAAGCGAGCCGCGGTGTCAATACAACGATTTCAATTTAATCGTCAGCTCATTGTATTTTTGGTATAACGTTTTGTATTTACGGTATGACGATAATGCGACTTGCGGTACTATTAAACGCAATTTTATTATCGTTATACCGCTATCATGTCGCGCTAATGTCTTATAAAATCTCTGACCAACATCTTTACTAACATTTTTATTAACGTTTATCTGAGATTTAAGCCCTCTATTTGATCTATAAGAACAAGGATGACCCTATGGATTTTTCATTGACCGATGACCAAGTCGCCTTTCGCCAAACCGCCCGTCAGTTTGCGCAAAAAGAGCTCAAGCCAAATGCTGCTGAATGGGATCGCAACTCGCACTTCCCAGTAGATGTGATCAAAAAATCTGGTGAGCTTGGATTTTTAGGGCTGTATGCCAATCCAGAATATGACGGCTTAGGCTTACCAAGACTCGACTCAGCAATGGTGTTTGAAGAGCTTGCATGGGGCGATACGCCTGTGGCAGCGTATATGAGTATTCATAACATGGCGGCATGGATGATTGGTGAATATGGTAGCGATACGCTATGCAAAAAATATCTACCCAATATGGTCAGCGGTGAGTGGCTTGGCAGCTATTGCCTAACAGAACCAAATGCAGGGTCTGATGCAGCCTCCTTACGTACCAAAGCGGAGAAGCAAGGCGAGCATTACGTACTAAACGGTGAAAAAACCTTCATTTCTGGCGCAGGCTCAACCGATGTATTGGTAGTAATGGCACGTACTGGTAGCGCTGGGCCCAAAGGCGTGTCAGCGTTCGTCGTAGACGCCAATAGTGCTGGTATCGAATATGGCAAAAACGAGCATAAAATGGGCTGGAAAGCACAGCCAACACGCACGATTAGTTTTAAAGACGTTAAAGTCCCTGTAGAAAACCTGATAGGTGAGGAAGGCCAAGGCTTTCGTATCGCGATGAAAGGACTGGATGGTGGTCGTATTAATATCGGTATTTGTGCGGTAGGTACGGCACAAGCGGCGTTAGAGACCGCAACCAGTTATGTGCAAGAGCGCAGCCAGTTTGGTAGCCCGATTGCTAGCTTACAATCGGTACAGTTTAAACTTGCTGATATGTTGACCCAGACCATCGCCGCACGCCAAATGCTGTATCTAGCAGCTGATAAAGTTGACAACAACGATGGACAAGCGTCTACCTACTGCGCAATGGCAAAACGTCTGTCTACAGATCTTTGTTTCGATGTTGCTAATGAGGCCCTGCAGTTGCACGGCGGCTATGGTTATCTAAATGAGTATCCGCTTGAGCGCCATGTACGAGACTTACGTGTCCATCAAATTCTGGAAGGTACCAATGAGATCATGCGTGTGATTATTTCACGTCAAGTTCTACAAGATGAAGGGCTAAACCAGCTACGCTAATTTATCTCGTTTTACTGAAACAAGGATGTTTTATGACAGATTATACAAATCTACAGCTATCAATTGATGGCCATACCGCAACGTTGACGTTGAATAACCCACCGGCACATACGTGGACGATGGACAGTCTGCAAGCACTTAAGCAGCTCATCACAGATCTCAATGCCAACGACGATGTTTACGCATTAATCGTGCATGGAGATGGCGAAAAATTCTTCTCAGCTGGTGCAGATTTAAACAACTTCTCAGACGGCGATAAAGGCCGTGCCATCAGCATGGCGATTGCATTTGGTGAAGCATTTGAAGCGCTATCTGCCTACCGCGGTGTCAGTATCGCTGTCATCAATGGCTATGCGATGGGCGGCGGGCTAGAGTGTGCGCTCGCATGTGATATCCGTATCGCAGAAGTGCACGCCCAGATGGCACTGCCAGAGACGGGCGTGGGATTATTGCCATGTGCTGGCGGCACGCAAAATCTACCTATGTTAGTAGGGGAAGGTTGGGCCAAACGTATGATACTGTGTGGTGAGCGGGTCGATGCAGATACGGCATTGCGTATCGGTTTGGTTGAAGAGGTCGCGGCCAAAGGTGATGGTTTGCAAATCGCTCAAGACTTAGCAAAAAAAGTCGCAAAGCAATCACCCGTTGCTGTCAGTTATTCCAAGCAACTTATTCAAGCGGCTAGAGACACCCCACCTGCGCAAAATCTTATTCATGAGCGTGAAGCTTTCGTGAAGTTGTTTGATACCAAAGATCAGCGCGAAGGGGTGCAGGCCTTTTTAGAGAAGCGTAAACCCAATTGGCAAAACAAATAAACAGCAGTCAAAACGCTTGAGCCATTTTTATTATTTAATTTTGTAGGTCACTTTTATGACAGCAGCTATGACAGCGACGAACGATACTAAACAAGAAGCACCTGTGTTATTTAATACTGAGTCGACAGATTGCGGGCACTTGATTGGAGTCATGACTCTCAATACACCTAAATCACTTAATGCACTCAGCGTTGATATGTGTCAATTGCTCTCAGCGCAGTTAGAGCAGTGGCAAGCGGACGAGCAAGTGGTAGCGCTTGTGTTAAAAGGTGCAGGGGATAAAGCGTTCTGTGCGGGCGGCGATATTCGTAAGCTCTATGACAGCATGTCTACCAGTGCACCAATGCCAAACCCGTATGCCACTGAATTTTTTAGTCACGAGTATCGTCTCTATCGTCAAATGCACTTTTATTCGAAACCACTGATACTTTGGGGTGACGGTATCATCATGGGCGGGGGTATGGGGCTGATGGCAGGATGTAGTCATCGTCTGGTCACTGAGCGCACACGTTTCGCCATGCCTGAAGTCACTATTGGACTGTTCCCTGATGCTTCTGGCAGTTGGTTTTTGCAGCGTATGCCTGCTAAGACGGGTTTGTTTTTAGGTTTAACTGGAGCGATGTGTAATGGCAGTGACGCGCTATTGGCCAATCTAGCAGAATATGCTGTTGCCAGCCATGACTATGATGCTGTTATCCGATGTCTCAAACAGAGCAACTGGCAGGCAGTCGATAACACGAGCGGTGCAGATAAGTGCCATAACAATAGCGCACATAGTATTGTCAGTCGTGCACTTGCTGAGCTGCCAGTAGCCGAACTACCTGATAGTAAGCTTGCAACATATTGGCAACCTATTCAGCAACTGATGAATAGTGGCGGTTTGGCTGATATTGATACGCTGCTACAAAGCGATACTGCGCTCGCACAGCTAAACCAAGATTTTGCAGCAGACAGCTGGACGCAGCGCGCAGTCGCCACTTATCGGCATGGCTGCCCGGTAACGGCTGCATTAACCTATGCGCTGTATCACAAAGTCGCTGACCTATCGATCGAACAAGTACTGTATTTAGAAACCAACGTCGCAGTACATTGCGCGGCCAATCCTGACTTCAAAGAAGGCGTGCGAGCACTATTGATTGATAAAGATAGAAGTCCTAAATGGTCGCGCTCATTAGTAGATTGTATCAGTGTGGAAGGGCAGGCGTATATCGACCAGCATTTTGTCAATCCTTATGCAAAAGGTGAGCATCCTTTGAGCGATTGGTTAGGCAGTGACGCTTTGGGTAGTCAGTATGTCCGCTAACTGCCTAAAAGAAATTTATAACGTAAGACAACCAGCGATTTCATAAAGTTTTAAAGAATGATGCTAAGACGTAAGATGGCAGCATTCATTAATAAGCAATACTCGCTAATAAATACTGTTAAATAGTATGTAGCTATTGCTACATCATAAATCATCAAGGAGTGATGAGATGGGTACAAAGGATACAAGTACGATGGATAATAATAACTCTAAACCAAATATTGCCTTTATTGGGCTTGGTAATATGGGTGCACCAATGGCAGAGAACTTATTAAAGGCAGGTTATGAGCTATCTGTCTTTGATTTGTCTGAGGTTGCAACCCAGCGCTTAGCACAAGCAGGGGCCAGCGTCGCAAAAAGTCCTAAAGATGCTGCAAGTAATGCTCAAGTTGTGATTAGTATGTTGCCTGCAGGTCAGCATGTACATTCTGTATATTTAGGCGATAGTGGCTTTGATGGATTGCTCGCAGAGTTACCAAAAGGCACGCTTGTGATTGACAGTAGTACGATTGCGGCGGCTGATGCAAGGACGGTAGCAGAGGCGGCAGATAAGCTTGGTATAGACTTCTTGGATGCACCCGTTTCTGGTGGTACAGGTGGGGCAGTTGCTGGTAGTTTGACCTTTATCGTCGGCGGCGATGATGCTGCTTTTGCTAAGGCTGAGCCAATACTTGCCGTGATGGGCAAAAACATCTTTCATGCGGGCGAGCACGGCGCAGGACAAGTGGCAAAAATTTGCAACAATATGCTGTTAGGTATTTTGATGACAGGGACGGCAGAGGCGATTAATCTAGGCGTCAAGAACGGCTTAGACCCCAAAGTGCTATCAGACATCATGCTACAGAGCTCAGGGCGTAACTGGACACTAGAAGTTTATAACCCTTATCCAAAAGTCATGGAAAACGTGCCCTCTAGCAATGGCTATCAAGGGGGCTTTATGAGCAAATTGATGCAAAAAGATCTAAACCTTGCGATGCAGACAGCTCAAGACACGCAGGTGGATACACCGATGGGTGCCAAAGCAACAGAGCTATATGCCTCACATACTGTAGAGAATGGTGATAAAGACTTCTCTAGCATTATCGGACGTCATGATGTCTCATTATTGTCTTAAACATGATTCTCTTGACTGTCTCTCTTAAATGTAACCCTTAGACACACCAATTCTTAAATATACTAATATTAAGAATTTTTAGTATCACTAGTAGATGGCATTAATTAAGAGAATGCATTTGCTAAAAATAAAAAGGACGACGCTAAAATCATAGCGTCGTCCTTTTTTTGATGACCAATCTACTGTGTTAGCTTTGCAAATCATACACGAGGGTTTGGATATCCTGTGCCGCTTTTTGCAGTCGTGGTACATGGGTCAATAGATCATCAAGTGAAACCCGTATGGTTGGTGCATGCAGATATAGTGAAGCCAGATAGCGTGACTTTTTGTCTAATATAGGTACAGCCACCGCTACCATCTCAGAGATAAATTCCTCATTGTCGATACCAATGCCAGTATCAGCGATACGATCAAGCTCAGCATTTAATGCATCGATATCAGTAATCGTATTCTTAGTGAACTTATCTAATGGTAACCCTTGTAGTATTTTCATACGGCTAGTTGTAGATAGTTGGCTTAGATAGAGCTTACCAGTCGCTGTACACCACATAGGTGACTTTGCCCCGACAGGAAGATAAATCTGTAGTGGCAAAGTCGTCTGAGCACGGTTGGTATAGATCATATCCATATGATAGGGAATGCCAATACCGCAAGTTTCTTTAAGCTCATCAACCAGTTTTTGCAAAATCATCTGCCGCTCGTTAAAGAACAGTCGTTGTTGCCATAGCTCAACGCTCAAATTGCGTACGCGCTTACCAGGGATAATACCGCCACCAATATCAACAGTCAAAAAACCATCATCAACCAAGTTTTGAATCAATCTATGAATGGTCGGTTTAGGGATATCGAGCTCCTGTGAGAGCTCTAGTGGAGAAAGCGGTTTTGAAGCATAGGACACTGCTTCGATGATTTCTAGGACACGGGTAATCGACGATACTTTAGGCATATACATAGCTCGGTAGGAGTAAAGAAATAGAGCAGACTGAACCGCCCCGGGATTGTCGGAGACTCAACATTCTGAGAGAATACGACAATGAAAAAACAAACCTACACTCCTGAGATTAAAGAACGCGCCGTTCGCATGCTGATAGAAGCGTTGGGCGACTATCC
>NZ_CAJGZN010000030.1 GCF_904846235.1 Psychrobacter immobilis | reverse complement strand
GGATAGTCGCCCAACGCTTCTATCAGCATGCGAACGGCGCGTTCTTTAATCTCAGGAGTGTAGGTTTGTTTTTTCATTGTCGTATTCTCTCAGAATGTTGAGTCTCCGACAATCCCGGGGCGGTTCACTAGTGATATCTGTGAGGGCTCTTTGCCATCGTTCATATAGGCTTTGAATATCTCGCTCAGCTCACTATCATCGAGTGCTTCTAATTCATCAAGTGCGCTTTTACGTAGGGTACTCACATCAGACTGTTCTGCTGTTTTTGTATCTTTTTTAGCTGCTCTCGATGCTGGTTTTTTGGCCGCTTTTGCCACAGCCTTTTTGGTGACGGCTGCCTTTGGTGCTTCATCCACACCTAACTGCTGACGCACCTCTGCAATATCAACCTCGACTTGTACGATATGCGAGCCACCATCGTTTAGGTCTGAAAATACGTTTGGGATAAACAAACCACCGTCTTTGATGATTGCGGTATATTGCACATGACCTCCGTCGTTTTAATTCTGTCTGTATGTTTTCATTATAACAGTAGCCAATCCCGCCTACCGCTTGTATCTGCCTAGCCGCTGGCGTGCAGTCTATCGTGTCTGACCGCATTCCTGTTGTCTCGATACTACGTTCAGCCACAGCCTGCATCGCCATCGTCGTCAGCAGGATACCGCTATAGTCGGGGCTAAACGACCATGTTAGGGTAAAGCTTATTTTTCTATCAATTTCAACGAGTATTACGGTTCTTGGTCAATTTCTTCGCCGATTATATTAAGATAGGCTTGCAAATCAATAGCTGGAATAGTACCAATAGTTTGTTGAAGATAACGTGTCAATTGCATAAAAAAAGTAATTAAAGAGTTTTCAGGTCGACTAAAACGCAGTTCGTTAAACTCTCTGTTTTCATAATATCCATTTATCCGCTTAATGAAATCAAGTTCTTCAATATTTTCTTCACCATTATAATCAACAAAGAAGCTACCATAATCAACAACGCAACCTAAATCGATACCTTGAAGATTTTCTAAACTTTTAATATGCCTCTCGATTGTCTTATTATTACTGTTATCGTAGGTATTAGTAGTAGCTAGAATACCACCTAGGATTTTAGTTAGTGGTCTACGTGCAACAGGGGTTCCTGAGTTAATCATTGAGGTAGAAGTGCGTGTCAAGCGTCTAACACTTTCTATCTTCTCGCCTGCATAAGTTATATAGTTTCCCGAACCTTTAACACTTCCTTTAATGTCTGGTTTTACTTCAAAAACTGCATAAACACCTTCGGCAGGAACATAATGGAAACCATTTTGTGTAAAAATAAATGGAGTAAAATAATTATCATAAATAACTACATCGATTTGATGACTTGTGTTTCCTAGATAGTCAATGATAATTGCTTTATCTACGCTATAACGGTTAGGCAGGTAACTTCTTAACCACTCAATCCATGCATTCTCTAAAGAGTCACCTTTTGAACCAGGATGATGTATGAAAGCTCTATTAGTACTTAGTTGAGCAGACATTTGCTGTTGCATGCTTGCAAACAACTCTGGTAGTGCAATCTTATTCATATAGCTCTAACCTATTGTTATTAAGAACAAAGAAATTAAAATCTTTTAGGCTATCGTTAGTAATACTCAAAATGAGTAAAATGGGATTGGAAATACTAACACCTTGATCCTTCTTAATGTTTATCATTGCGCTTAAATCTGTTGAGCTATACCATGCTTCGCCATCTGGATGAGTATGCCACTCGCCAATATAGTAGAGTCTTTTGTCTATAAATAATTTTTTAAACTCGGATTTCAGATAGTTAGACTCTCTAGTAAACTCAATTCGACTACTCTTAAAAACCTCTGCTGTGATTGATTGTTCAATATACAAGGTTTTAAAATCATCAGAATATTTGCCAATTAAAAAGCCACCATACTCTTTAGGGTAGTGTCCACAGCTTGACTGATAAATACTTTTTAACAAGCTATCTTCGACTACTAATTTTAAATTCTTGTAGTGTTTGGTAATAGTCAAAACTTACTCACTTTCAAATACTCATAATTATTATCTTGATTAATTACAAAGCTATTCAGCTTTTTGTTACTAACCATGATATTGATATGTTTTAGAGCAAATTGTACAAGGGTAGAGATATCATTATAAGAAGCTTTAAAAGTTGGACTCCAACAACCTATAGGATTGTATAAATCTTTAACGTCATTTTTTAAAATATTATCAAACTGATGTCTAACGAATTTATAAGTATTTGGTGATACGCCACAAACTAGTGATTCAGCATGATTAGTGATAGACAAATTAATAATATCAGCTGTGACATTGAGATTGTCCAAAATATACATCAAGTCATCGTCAGTGGAACAATCAAAAATGTAATCATAATTTGAGAATATAGTTTCAATGCCAGCTGCCAGCTCTCTAGCGTACGCTTCAATCTTGATATATTGAGTTAAAGAGCCTTGAATGATATCTACATCAATAAAAGGTGATATGTTATAAAGTAAAGTACGTAGCTCGTCTACTTTATTAGCATAAGCATATATAAACTCATATTCTGAACGACAAATATTCTCAGGTTTTTTGATATCATAATCAGCTAATGAGATGTTTCGGCAGCCACACCTTGTTAGAGTTTTAGCAACATTGCTTCCTACCGCACCTACACCAATAATTAATATTTTTGAATTAGTTAACCTCTCATTAAATGAGCCACGACCAAAAAAATATGAATAAGATGAGTTATTGGTCATTGCCCATGTAATACTCTTGTTTCTTAGTTTATAAATATATTTACCATTTATATCAGTTAACCCTTCAAAGATGTTTTCATTAACATTAATTAAAGCTACTTGCCAATGTATAGTTCTATCTTTTGTATGAAAACCTATAAATAAGGGCAGTGGTAACTTACTATTGTGTGTACTTCTTATACCAATCATATATCTAGAAAGGTATTGTAAGAATTCTTGATCAATTAAATCTTCAAAGTTGTTCCAATCATCAAAAGAAAACCGTTCATTGATAGCTGGAGCATTCTTTATGAAAACATATAATCCTTGCTCGCTTTGACTAGAGTCAATGTAGTAAGAGTTCCAGTCACAATTTTTAATTGCAAAGCTTGAAGAGTCAGTAAAACTTTGAACTAAATAATTATTTATGCGACTTTGACAGTATGGAGAGTCAATTAATAGTTTGAGAGAAACTGTCCCAAATTCTCCCTTCTTGAAACTTTCTTTTACATCAGTAAACTGATAAGAGTAATGGCTACCTTCGAAAGTACCGTTATTGACGATTAAATGCTCATAATGACTATCTTTTTCTTCTTTAACTATGTATTTAGTAACCCAGCTTTTAATTGCATCAAAATCCTGTATTAACTTCTGTCTGAAATCAATACAATGTTGGTTATGAAAGCATACTGAGCCATCATTCATTACATGACTGTATTCAATCAGATCAATATTTCTAAAGCTTATAGTCTCAGAACCACTAAATTTAAATGGATATTGAGAATTGATCGTCACTTCAAAAGTTATTTCTTCATTAAGGCCATCAAAGTAAAAAGCTATATTGAAACTTACAAGATTTTTATCGAAGTTAAAATCTCGTAAGTTAGATACGTAGCTTATGCTACTAATAGTATCTAGTAGCTCTTCTCTAGAGAATCTCATATCTAACCAAAACGCTGTGTAGATGAAGGAGTAGAAACTGGAGTAGCTCCAGCAACACCATAGCTCAAACCATTATTACTAGCTTCTTCAGAAAATTCTTTATTTTTCTCAAAATAGTATTCAATTTGTTTTTCGTTGTTCTCAATATTGGTTAGCATCAATTCAAAATCACTTTTTAGTGAGCTTTTTTGGTATGGTTCTAATGTACTCATTAAATCATTGTTGCTGTTACCCGGGTCAGGCAGTTTAAATGTAGAACTTTCAATATTATCTACAATATATTGGAGAACGGTCTTAAATTGTTCCCATAAATTACCTGTAGGTAAGGTACTGTTATAAGCTTTGATAACTAAAAGTTCAAAGAAAAATGACTTATACTTTTTAGATTTTTGAAATTTCCAGATCTTTAGCAATCTAATAATTTTTCGTTCATTGTCCTTACCACTTATATGATTAATCTGACTTTGAATATTAGTTTTTAAATACCCAGTCTCTGATGGATCTAAGGAGTTGATATGAAGGTTTAGGTTTCTTGTTTCGGTATAGCCATCTACTCGTGTTTCTCGAGCAGGTACAATATCTATATCAATACCATCTTCTTCAAAGGCTAGTCCAATAGAAACACCTTGCTTTCGAACAGTAGTTCTATCATTAAATTTATCATTTAACTTGTCATAAATATCACTGAACATATCTTCTAATGTACTGAAGCTTTTATATTTAAAAGGTACAACTGCATCTAAGTCAAACTTTGTATTAACAGCAGTATGTTTACTATAAGATCCTGAATCAAAAGGACTATAAATTCTGCTACCGTATTCGGCATTTAAGAAATCTTTAATTTCATTACGTCTATCTCTATATTTATCAAAGATATCTTTTATGTGCTTCATCTTATGTGTTTCAAGTACTTCTTGTAGGTGGTTACTTTTATAGTCAGCCATTATCTTAGTCCTTTAAATAGTGTTTACAAATCCATCTCAATACATTAATACTGGATAGCGGGATTTAACTAAGAAGCCAAACCCGCCATCCATCAGACTCTAAATCTTACATGCACCGCCAGCACAATCATCTTCCATATCCGCTTGCGCATCGTTCGCACCATCACGAGTGTTATGGTAGTACAACGTCTTCACACCCATCTTATAAGCGTTTAGCAAGTCTTTTAGCAATATCTTCATCGGTACACGGCCACCAGCATAACGAACGGGATCGTAGTTGGTATTGGCAGAGATACTTTGATCGACGAACTTCTGCATGATAGCGACCAGCTTTAGGTAACCGTCATTGTTTGGCATTTGCCATAGTAGCTCGTACTGATCTTTTAGCTTATCAATCTCAGGCACGACTTGCTTTAAGATGCCATCTTTTGACGCTTTGATAGAGACCAGACCGCGTGGTGGCTCGATACCGTTGGTCGCGTTGGCGATCTGACTTGAGGTCTCAGACGGCATTAAGGCGGTTAGGGTAGAGTTGCGTAGACCGTGCTCTGTGATCTCGCCACGTAGCGTTTCCCAATCGAGATGTAGCGGCTCTTGGCAGATTTTGTCCAAGTCGGCTTTATACGTATCAATCGGCAAGATACCTTGTGAATATGTGGTCTCATTGAACGCAGGACACGCGCCTTGCTCTTTTGCCAATTTGTTTGACGCTTTCAAGAGATAAAATTGCAATGCTTCAAACGTCTGATGAGTCAGACCAAGCGCGCTGTCGTCAGAGTAGCGTGCGCCATTCTTAGCCAAGTAATACGCATAGTTAATCACGCCCACACCGAGCGTGCGACGACGCATGCTGCCGTTTTGAGCCGCTTTTACTGGATAGTCTTGATAATCGAGCAGGGCATCAAGCGCACGCACGATTAGTTCCGCTGGCTCTTCGATATCGCTGACGTTATCGACTTTACCCAAGTTGACCGCTGATAGCGTACAAAGGGCGATTTCGCCTTCTTCGTCATTGATGTTATCAAGTGGCTTAGTCGGTAGCGCGATTTCCATACATAGGTTTGACTGGCGAATCGGCGCAACCGTCGCGTCAAATGGGCTATGCGTGTTGCAATGATCGACGTTTTGGATATAGATACGACCCGTACTGGCGCGCTCTTGCATCATTAGACTGAACAAATCAGCTGCTGGGATTTGACGGCTACGAATAGCAGGATCATTTTCATACTTGGTGTATAGCTCTTCGAACTTGTCTTGATCTTCAAAGAATGCATCATAGAGGCCTGGGGTATCGCCTGGTGAGAATAGCGAGATGTCTTGGCCTTTGATTAGGCGCGTGTACATGGTTTTGTTTAACTGGACGCCGTAGTCCATATGACGGACACGGTTGTCTTCGACGCCGCGGTTGTTTTTCAGTACCAGTAATGACTCAACTTCTAAATGCCATAGTGGGTAAAACAGGGTCGCTGCACCGCCACGGACGCCGCCTTGTGAGCAGCATTTAACTGCCGTTTGGAACAATTTGTAGAACGGGATACAACCAGTATGCTGTGCTTCGCCGCCACGGATAGGGCTACCAAGGGCACGGATGCGACCTGCGTTGATGCCGATACCAGCACGCTGTGACACATAGCGTACGATGGCGCTGGTGGTCGCGTTGATTGAGTCTAGGCTATCACCACATTCGATCAATACGCACGAGCTAAACTGGCGCGATGGCGTACGCACACCTGACATAATAGGCGTCGGTAGTGAGATTTTGAATTCTGAAGTCGCATCATAGAAGCGTTTGACGAAATCAAGACGATCTGACTTGTCGTATTGGCTAAACAGACACATACCGACGAGCATGTACAAGAACTGCGGGCTTTCATAGACAGTCTTGCTCACGCGATCTTGTACCAAGTATTTACCAGCCATTTGCTCAACAGCGGCATAAGCAAGGTTCATATCGCGCCAGTGATCGAGATACTCTTCTAACTCATCAAATTCAGCACGGCTATAGTCCGCTAGGATATGCTGATCGTATTTGCCAGCATCAGTCAAAGTTTTGACATGGTCATATAGGTGCGGCGGGGTGAATTTGTTATAAGCAATCTTACGCAGATGGAAAATAGCCAAACGCGCTGCTAGATATTGATAATCAGGCGTGGTTTCAGAGATTAGGTCGGCGGCAGACTTGATGATGGTTTCGTGAATGTCACGAGTTTTGATACCTTCATAAAACTGGATGTGCGATTTTAGCTCAACTTGCGATACTGACACATTTTCTAAACCATCAGCCGCCCACGCGATCACCTTGTGAATTTTGTCTAAATCAATAGGCTCTAAACGTCCATCACGCTTGGTTACTTGGATTTTATCAATATGTGTCATGCTGGCCTCTATTTTGATTGCTTATTGTGATGTCGCGCGCCAAAGCAGCGGCAGACATTCTTTATAACGCTATTATGCTGGGTTGTGGTAGCTGTTTTTTTGGCAAAAAGCTACCACTACTCATAGTGATGGTTAAAATCACTGAGTACTACATATAGCGTTTTTGTTAATTGGTAGGCACAATATAGCGGGAAAATTTTGAAAATACTATATTGATTTTAGAATAAAACTATGTTGCTACAAGGTTGTAGGCAGTCCAAATTTTGGCAAAGGACGATGGGATAAGGGTTAGACGCAAATGCGGTCAATAATAAAATTTTTGTAAAAATATCGTGAGATTTGCTTTTCATTCTCTCGGTTATTGTCGACTGATAATGGGAGTCATGGCGGCAATAATGCGGGCGCAGATTGTACATCAAACCACAAAAAATCGCCACCCATATCTTATTACTAGCGAGTGACGATTTGGACTAAAAAGGCGTTAAAGTTTTTATGCCACTTATAAAACAATACGAACCGTTTTTGCATTATCGAGCGAGGCATAAAGCGCATTTACTTGCTCAGCAGCGGTGAGGTATAAATTAACCCGTGCTGAGTGAAAACGACCTGTTTTAGACGGTTTAACTTCGATAGAGGCCAAATCAAAATCAGGGAACTGGCTACCCAAAATTAGCTTCACTTCATTAAGCAAACTCTCACGCTCGCCTTCATGACCGATGATGCTCAGTGGGTAGTTCATCGGGAACTCCCAAAGCTCTGGGTTTTGAATATCGGTCTTTTTGCCTACCAATGCGCCTTTATTTGGCGTCAGGTCAGTGACTTTCACTGATGGCTGATTGCTGGTTGAGTTATTTGCGCTGTTGTCGTTGTTGTCTTTTGAATCATCACTCATGATATGAGCCTCGCTTATATAGATAATATTTTTGAATAAATCAGCTGGTTAGAGTAGAGATTTTACCTACAGTACCTTTGTCTGCTATTTATAGTGGCGTGCGGTGGATTATTCAAGTTACGTTTGCCGCTCGTTTATTGTATGGCGCTTAGATGACGGCAATATTTACGGCAAATAACCATCAATAGGCATAATATCAGTCGGCAAATTGGTTTCTCCCAGCGCTTCTCGCAGATTGATCTCGATAGTGCGTGATAAGGCAGTCAAAGGTAATTGGTTAGCCGCCAAGCCAAAAGGCTCTTCTAACTCTTCACTAAGCGCATCCAAACCAAAAAAGGTATAAGCAATCACCGCACAAATCAACGGGGTCGCCCAACCAAGTGAAGCTACTAGACCAAAGGGCAACATAATGCAGTATAGATAGGTGGTGCGATGTACCAGTAGCATATAAGCAAAGGGCAGTGGAGTGTTATGAATACGTTCGCACGCTGCCAGTACAATTGTCATAGAGGTCAGGCGTTCATCCATATTTTGTATGACTTGTTCCGATACCAGTCCTTGACGCCGAATATCGCCAAGCTGTTTACCCATGAGGCGCATTATATAATCAGGTACGTTTTTCGCTTGGCGCATACGGTCATGGTGTATCGCTGCAACAAGAGGCTCGATATCCGCCCAAGGTGGCGTACCACGCAATCGGTGGCGCACAGCATGGGCAAAAGCAATGGTCAGATATACCATGGTACGCTGAGTCTCACGACCATGCTCGTTGTCATCATCTATAAAGGATAGGACTTGGCGCGTTAAGCTGCGAGCATCATATACCAACTGGCCCCATAGCATCCGTGCTTCCCACCAACGCTGATAGCTGGCATTATTTCGAAATCCCAAAAACAGCGATAGAGCAATCCCTAATAAGGTAAAAGTGGCGATACCATAATAAGGAAAAGAGTCAGGAATCCAGTGTTGAATAATGGTAATGGCTGTACTAAGGATGGTAACTAATAGCAGCTGCGGATATATTTTTGGAATGATTGAACCGCGAAGGGCGAAAAATATCTTAAACGGGTGGGGTGTTTGCCGGACAATCATGTCAGCTTCCTAGCGATGGGATATATGGAGACACTATTCAATGTCTCGTGTAATTCTAATACAGAATCAAGATCTGTAAAGCCCAAAAGACTATAAATTTATTCAAACTAAGAAATAGGGTGGTCACTTAAGCTCGGTAATTGGGATAGCTAAAGGAGTTGAATGCTCGGCAAAAAGGGAGATGTTTTTATTAATCTACTTTATGTATGTTAAAATGACGCCAAATATCACTTCTTAACTCTATAAAAGCTGTCACCACAGAGATGAATACGCCACCCTAGTTGTACCCCTCCTCAGTAATGATTGCTTCCTATAGCAATTACTCTCATAAAGCGTCTGACGCTTTTTCTTGTGCGCATGCACTGCTTTAACGTTTGTATCACTATTCGATATATCTAATGGATCGTAAAGATTACCCCACTAAAAGTACGTTATGACGATCACTCGCTAACTATGAACGTTCACATTTTTATATTTGTCATTTGATAGGCAATGGGCAAAGTATCTAGATAAAGATGTACCTAGATCGAGATGCGTCAAACTTTTCATGTGAGCTGATTTTTAACTACTTTTTAGATACTTTCCAAATAGATACTTTCCAAATAGATACTTTCCAAATAGATACTTTCCAAATAGATACTTTCCAAATAGATACTTTCCAAATAGATGCTTTCCAAATAGATGTTTTCTAAATAGATGTTTTCTAAATAGATGTTTTCTAAATAGATGTTTTCTAAATAGATGTTTTCTAAATAGATGTTTTCTAAATAGTGATTAGATACTTCGTTTATTGACAGACTAAAGCAGTTCTCCAAAACTGAGTTAAATATGTTAAATACAATTAAAGAGCATTGGCTATCCAATGCGCGCGGCGATGTCTTGGCTGGCATGGTCGTCGCTTTGGCGCTTATCCCTGAAGCGATTGCGTTTTCTATCATTGCCGGTGTCGATCCCCAAGTAGGGCTTTATGCCTCGTTTTGTATCGCGGTAGTGATTTCGTTTGTTGGCGGTCGTCCAGCGATGATTTCGGCGGCGACTGGTGCGATGGCGTTACTAATGGTGACACTGGTCAAAGATTATGGCTTGCAGTATTTGTTAGCAGCCAGTGTGCTGACAGGTGTTATACAGATTATCTTTGGCTTCTTAAAGCTAGGAAATCTGATGAAGTATGTGTCGCAATCCGTAGTGCTCGGCTTTATCAATGCCTTGGCTATTTTGATTTTTATGTCACAGGTTCCTGAGCTGATGCCGCAGGCAGGTTCAAACCTAGTACACGTATACGGTCTTGTGGCCCTAGGTCTAGTCATTATCTATGGCTATCCATATATTCCAAAGATTGGTAAAGTGATTCCATCGCCATTGGTTAGTATTGTACTAGTTACGGCTATAGCTATCTTATTAGGTACAGAGGCGCGAACCATCAATGATATGGGGCAGCTGCCTGACACTCTGCCGATGTTTTTGATACCTGATATCCCGTTGAACTTAGATACGTTGATCGTTATTTTTCCGTATTCTATCAGTTTGGCGATAGTTGGCTTACTTGAGTCTATGATGACCATGACTATCGTAGATGATTTGACTGATACCAAAGGTGACCGTACGCAAGAGTGCAAAGGTCAAGGTATTGCCAATGTGGTTAGTAGCTTTTTTGGCGGGATGGCAGGCTGTGCGATGATTGGGCAGTCGATCATCAACGTCAAATCAGGCGGCTATACACGTCTTTCTACTTTAGTGGCAGGCGTATTTTTATTATTGATGGTAGTGTTCTTAAGCGATTGGCTAAAGATTATTCCAATGGCCGCATTGGTCGCTGTGATGATTATGGTGTCTATCGGTACTTTTAACTGGGGTTCCTTTAAAGAGCTAAAAACCAAGCCGCTGCAAAGTAATGTGGTCATGATTACGACCGTTGCTGTGGTGGTCGCAACGCATAACTTGGCCTATGGCGTATTGATTGGCGTGCTGCTGTCAGCATTGTTCTTTGCCAATAAGATTGAGCGCTGTATGAGTGTGCATAGTCACATGAATGAAGCAGCGCAAACGCGTTATTATCGAGTGGACGGACAAGTATTTTTCTCATCAGCAGAGCGTATGATTGACTCCTTTGATATTAAAGAATCTGTCTCTAACGTGGTCATTGACGTGTCGCGCGCGCATTTTTGGGACGTGACAGCAGTCGCCGCCATAGATAAAGTGATTATTAAATTTCGCCGTGAAGGCACTGAGGTAGAGCTCATCGGTTTGAACGAGGCGAGCCAGGCGATGATAGACAATTTCGGTGTGCATGATAAGCCAGATGCTGAGCAAAGCTTAGGCGCGCATTAAATTAGCTATGTATCAATAGTGTCATATTGATAAATACAAAAAGGCTGAGTATATCTCGGCTTTTTTTATGCAGATTAAAACCTGATTAGAAGACTATATTCTTTTATGGATAAAGTTTTTACAAGCTAATAGGATGGCAGAAGAGAAGGAATAGCTAGAAGGGAAGAAGTACTGGTTTGGATGATGCGGTATGAAGATAGTTAATCGTTATATTGAAATATCTAGATGTTTTTTAACAAAGAAAAATAGCTCTAAAGATTATGAGAAATTTTTAAAGCTTCAACAGCTCTTTTTCAACTTCATTGAGAAATGCTTCGATGTTAGCTTCATGACGCTGATACAACGTCCATTGCCCATGGCGTTCGGACGTAACCAATCCTGCTTTTTTTAACACACCCATATAGTTTGAAATGGTTGATTGCGACAATCCAGCTTTTTCTTGGATGTAACTGACGCATACACCATCCAGATTAGCATGCTCTGGTAATGACGCTGGAAAGTTTGATCTGTCTTTCAACCACTTTATGATTTGGCGACGCATGGGGTTGTTAAGTGCAGATATTATGTTTTCTGTATTCATAAAATGTGTGATATCGATACCTAGTTAATAATCAACAACTGTCAGAGTGGAACATTAGGTTTTTAGTTTACTCATTATAAGTATAAACACTAAAGCGGTGTAGATTCTATTTACCGCCAATGTGCCAACCATATACAAATAAACGGCTACTAGTAGGATACTGCTTATAACTAGCGTTTATATTCTGACTATACGTTTCTATAACAGTAGAGTATACAGCCAAAACTAGCTTAATTATGACAGTTGTACTGTCTAGTCATCGGAATATTGTCGAATAGTAACAATATATTATGGGCAAGAAAAGTCTGTTTCAAACCGTATTTAACACTAACGTTGTTACGACTGACTTATTAAATACACGTTAGTTCTTTGCCAAACCAGCAGTAAAATAGTATTAGAAAGCTTCTGACATGACAAGGGCGTGTTGAAAATTCAACACGCCCTTGATGCTTTATGTTCTTAAATTTTATTAGGGCGTGTTGAACATTCATAATTTGAGCCAGATATAAGCACAAGCAAGAGCGACCGTATTTTCATAACTCTGCTTGAGCTTATCAAATCTAGTGGCAACCGCCCTATACTGTTTTAGCTTAGCGA
>NZ_CAJGZN010000029.1 GCF_904846235.1 Psychrobacter immobilis | reverse complement strand
TAGTCGCCCAACGCTTCTATCAGCATGCGAACGGCGCGTTCTTTAATCTCAGGAGTGTAGGTTTGTTTTTTCATTGTCGTATTCTCTCAGAATGTTGAGTCTCCGACAATCCCGGGGCGGTTCATATCTCAAATGATGGGACTGTTTTTTCAGCCTATTAACCGTCATATTGATCTTGAGAAGAAGTTATCAATAATGATTCGTGAAGGGTATGTTGGACGTAATCCTAAAGACGGCTCTTTAAATACTCATCTTCAAAATGGCTATGAGCGTTTAATGTCTGGTAAGAACGATATGGTTAGATTTCCTACTGTGACCTCTACAGCTCGTAGCTTGGCATTTATAGGTTGCTCAGGTAGCGGCAAGACGACCACCCTTAATAAAATTCTATCGACTTACCCTCAAGTTATTTATCATTCAGAATTAAACTTTACTCAAATTGTTTACTTAAGAGTAGATTGTCCGCACGATGGTTCACTTAAAAGCTTATGCCTTCACTTTTTTAGAGCGATTGACCAAGCTTTAGATTCTAATTATGAAAAAAAGTATGCGCTAAAACGACACAGTATTGAAACTTTATTGAATTTGATGCGTCAGATTTCTAATCATCATGCTATCGGACTGTTAGTAATAGATGAAATACAACATCTCAGTGTTAATAAGTCTGGCGGTGCTGAGAAAATGTTGAATTTTTTTGTGACGCTAGTAAATACGGTAGGTCTTCCTGTCGTTATGGTTGGAACACCAAAAGCTAGATTTATATTTGAAGGAGACTTAAGATCAGCTCGACGTGGAGCAGGTTTTGGCTCGGTTTTTTGGGAGCAGATGGCACAAGAACCAAATATAGTTTTAGCAGATGATAAAATATATAAATCTGAATGGAACAGGTTTACGGATAATTTGTGGAAGTATCAATGGTTGAAAAAAGCAGATATTATCTTATCTGATGATGTAAGAAGTCGTTGGTATGATCTGTCACAAGGCATTTTAGATATCGTAGTTAAGCTTTTTGTACTAGCTCAACTCAGAGCCATAGATTCAGGGATAGAGCGTATTACGGTTAAACTACTGCAGACCACTTATGATGAAGATCTAAGACCTATACATCCTATGATAGAAGCCTTGCAATCTGGTAGGGCAGACAAAATTGCCGAGTTTTCAGATCTAGTAGTACCCGACATTGATAAAAAGTTACTGCAGCTTCAAAGTAAGCTACATCAAAAGAAGTCTGAGTTCGATGAGGTATCAGAATATCAGGGGTGCGAACTAAGCATCAGATTACATCGTATGTTAGTCGATATGGGGCAAGACTCTCCTCTACTAATACCGACGGTTAAACAAGCAGTTTCTGAGCTACCTGAGGCATCTATGGCTGATTTGATACCTACCATTTTAGAATGGTTGAAAGAGGTTAAAGTTGGAAACAGAGATTTAAAAGATGACTCTCAAACGATTGATCTTACCAAAAAATCTAATTATATCAAACCAAAGGATTGGGATACGCTTGACTCTGAAGATTTACGCTATCAGTTCACTCAAAAGGAAAGGGATGATTCATTTTATGAACACTTAAAAGATTCTACATCGCTAATATTTGATATCAATGACTGGCTACCTAAGGTGAGTTGATATGATCAATCTCCCTATTCCGTATGACGAAGAGCTAATTTATAGCACAGTTGCTAGGTATAAGATTAGAGCTGGGTTGATTAGTCCAAAGCAGTTATTAGATGATATTTTTGAAGACAGAGGTGTGGTTGCAACCGTTGATTTGCCATGCCATTTATCTAAAATAACGAATCACTATCCTCATAACCGTTTTAATCTAAATTATATTGCATACCAGCATACGCTTTTTCCTTTGTATGCTCCTTTTATCCCTGAGTCTAGGCGACAAGAATGTTTGCAATGGATGGCTAGTCATTCACAAGGCGCTATTCACTTAGCAATAGGGAGTAATGCATCAAGACTGCCCTCTGTAAAATATATCCGTTACTGCCCACAATGTTTTAATGAGCAGTTTAAAGCCTATGGTGAGTGGTATTGGTCACGTATGTGGCAAATCCCAGGCATAACTTGTTGTAGCAAGCATGGAGCATTAGCGGATTCTTCAGTTGAATATCGCCCCAACTCCCGTCATGATTTTATTGCCCCTACTCCCCATAACTGTATTTTAATGCAACAAGAAAGCATCAGTAAAGATGATAAGTTTCTCATCTCTAAAACAATTGAGCTTTTCTCCTTAGCCGAACAATCTTCTCCGACTTTTGAGCAGTGGACTACTTTTTATCACGGTTTAGCTCGATCTCGCGACTGTATGAGAGGTACTAAACATATCGATCATTTTCGTATACTAGAAAAGGTGAAAAATAGATGGTCATTAGAGTTTTTGGAAACAAACAATCTTCATAGACTTAACAGTGAAACAGGTTGGCTTCGGGGTATTTTTCGTAAACATCGTAAATCGTTCAGTTATCTTGAACATATTGTTGCTATTGAGTCTTTCTTAGAGCAAGAATGGTCTTTTGAAGAAATAATGATGCAGGTGAAAAGTCAGACAACTACATTTCCAAGCAAAATTACACAAGTGAAAAGTAACGTAAAGCCTGACAGTGAACTGACAGAAGCAAAGCGAAATCTTTGGATGGAACTGATTAAAGAAAACCAATCTATCAAAGGTGCTAGAAAAATCAATCAAGCTCTTTACGCATGGCTATATCGTAACGATAAAACATGGTTTATTAATACAAACAAAAACTACCATCAACGTCACATACCTAAAGGATTCACTGTAGATTGGCAAAGGCGAGATAGCGAGTTTGTGAGGTCTTTGATCAAAATAAATGATCACACATGTTTCGACTTAACATTACCTCGTAAATCAAAAAAGTGGTGGATGAATCAAACTGATTCAATCTCAATGATTGAAAAAAATCAAGATAAGCTACCTTTAGTCTCAGCATTTTTGAACAGATATAGCGAAGACATTAGTAACTATCAAATAAGACGGTTAAGCCATGTGTTGATTGATAGTATATTAAACAACCATACTCTACAGCGCTGGGAGATATTACGACTGGCTAAATTGAGTGATGAGCGCATTACTCCTGAATCTAATCGGTTCCTAGAACAGGCGCATAATATAGCAGATATGCGAATAAATAAGGTAAGCATATGATAGTTAAAGGTTTTCCTGTAGACTCGAAAATAATGTACGTTGCTAATGTCTTCAAATTTAAACATTCGAAGACATGGAACCTTGAGCTATGTGTAAGAAGCGATAGGCAAAAACAGGTATTACATACCAGGCTATCAAATCTACCAGCTCTCGCAAAAAGAAGGGTCATAAACCCTCCAGATGGGCAGTCTCGTAAGGGTGGTTATTCGTTTTTTTTAAGTAATATCTCTACTGCTAATTGGCAAATAGGTATCGACTCAGAAGGGGGTGGTAATACCTTTGTATTTGACTATATCAGAGCAGATGATTCAACAGTAACGGTCCATATACCTCAGATTGAATTTGCACGAGTTTTATTTTTCCATAATGCTTATCTTGCTCGAAACTGTATTGATCACGGATTACTCAGTAGAGAGTTTTGGATTAAAGACATGCAAGATGATTCGGTATTGGTAAATGTTTTGCCTATAAGCTCTCTACCTTTAAAAATTTTTGATCATGAAGGCCAAAGACGCTTACTGGCCTGGATACTAATAGATAGGAACGCCCGTTCTTCCTATGAAAGTATTGCAAAAAATTTTATTGAAGAAGTTCAGGAAACTGAAGACAAAAAAACATGGCGCTTTAAATTTAGTCCGCCACGGCTTGATAACATCTCGCTAGAGACTAGAGGCCGGTTGGATAAGGACACTGACAATTACTATATTCATGAAATTCTAGGTATCAGTAATATTTCTTCCTCTTTGCCTAAAAAAGTGCCGTTTTATAGTGAGAAATTCAAATCTGGTATGAGAAGCGGCGGTACAAGTAATGTAGCTAAGCCAAATGGTACAGTAAGTAGTGATACTATTGATGATCAGCAAGAAGCAGATATTGACTCCAAATCGAAAACGATAGAGGTGCCAACAACATTTTTTAGCTTTGCAACTCCAATAGAGACTCGAAAGGTTGTCAAAAAAAGAGTTCCAGGCGCACAAGGAGCAGAGACTGAAGATTATGAAGAGTTGGTAGAACTAGATCTTGGTGCAGATGAGGCCACAATTGACGGCACAGCATGTCAGGCGGACTTTACAGGTCTTGATGATGACAGCGACGTTTTAGAGCTTTATATGCAAAGATTTGAAGCCTTCAAGCTACTCATCAAGATGTTATCAGAACGACCTCAAACTGACTGTACTGAAAAACTACATTTTTTACCTGCTGTTGGGCGTTCTAGGCTACATAGAACGATGGACGGCAATAGACGGTCTTTACTTGAAGTAAGAGTCAAAACTGATACTTCTCATTTCGTCATTTTGGAAATAGATACTACTGACAACTCTAAGCCAATATCGACCTTAATAATAAAAACCAATGATTTAGATTACTGGAACGATCATATGGATGAGTTTCTAAGCTCAGTTGTTAAGAGATCGCTGCGTTGGCCTAAGGCCAGTTATTTAAAAAATTTTGACGATGTGCACACCTTGAACCATCCTAAAGGTATGCTCGAACTTACTGAAAGTAGTGACGATTTTATACGGTGGCAAAAGCGATTGGATACGGTTCTAGGTTTGGCTGAATGATTGCGGATGATTAATATAAAAAGCGAGCATAATTATATGGTTTTCATCGAATGAGTAGTTTTGTCACTTTTAAAAAACCTTATCTGTTTCATTACTTGCTATAGAAACAACAGCTGTCATACCACAAAATAATTCGTTAAAGAGCTCAATAGCTATGAGTAGATGCTCAGCTGATAGTTTAGATTAATACTTACGGCTCTAAAAAGTAGAAGAAAAATATAGACTTTATAGATATCCTAAGCTCTTTGATATGACTAAGAAGAGCGTTACTGAAGCACTTAATTCTCTATTTCTTCTTTCATTTGCAAAAAACTGAGCACTATTACATATAAGTATGCAATAATTTTATGTCTTATCTAAAAATTTATATTTGCTTAAAGATAAACCATGGCATATAACTTCGGATAATATCAAAGGCCTTCTATATATTTGGATTTCACAATGTACAATATTTTTTTAAATAGCATTAGAGCTGCACGTAAGTTAAAAGCACAAAAAAATATTTCTGAAGTAAGTCTAAGTATTTTTAGAATGCTCATTCAACACATCTGCATCTCAAATGCGGAATATATAAATATTTTAGCTAAAGAAAGCTCTGGAAATATGTCTAAAATTGATATTAGTTTTATGGAGTTGCTCCAACCTGCCGATGGAGCATGCGTTGATTTTATAAGCAACTCTCTAACACAAATAGCGAAATTGAAAAATAGCTCCCTAGCCAGATTTTACTTTGAAGATAAAGATATCTCAAATCAGCCTGCATTAGTAGAATGGTTACAAATCAAAAAAACATCTTTAAGAAACATCTTATGTACATATGTTGCAGATCGAAATGAGAGTATCTTCGGACATGGTATCTCTTCAACTAATTTATTTTTAGATATTGATATCATTGAATATATCTTGGAGAAATTAAAATTTTATTTGCCTGAAAGTAAAGGTGGAGACACTCTATTTTTTCCTAAAAACTTTCAAATCTCTACGCCTATACAAACATTAAGACTCTTTGATGGTCATCCTACTTGTTATCGCAGAATAAAGAAAACTAACAACGGGATGATTAATGTTACTGTTAAAGTTCAAGAAACTTTAACACAAGCAACTGATCACTTTTATGAAGTACCAAATAAAATTTTTAATATTTCTAAAAGAAAAACTTATGATGTGTATGAATATAATGATTGGAATCCATTAATTTTTTTACCAGAGAGAGCTATCTCAGTATCTGACTTTACAGGACGAGAAAAAGAAATAACTGAACTTATCGATTGGTTTAACGATGTAGAAGACTCAAAACGATGTCTTGTATATGGTGATGGTGGTATTGGAAAAACAACTCTCATTTTGGAATTTATGCATCGTGTACTTGAAGATTCTATTGAGGTTGAGTGGAAACCCAGTGTTATTACTTTTTATACAGCAAAAAAGACTCGTTGGGGAATGTATGGTTTAGAGTCACTCACAAATAATAATCTAGGTGTTGCAGATGTAGCTTTACATATAGCACAGCTATTAGAGGTCAAACTTGACAGTAGCTGGTATCAGAAAGATGCAGACACTATTATTAGAAAATTAAAAAGCCTATTAGAAAAAGAGAAGATTAAGAAAAATGAGCATCTTATTATTTTAGATAATACAGAAACTATGGCTGAAAATGATGAAGATATTATTAATTTAGGTAAACAAATAAACTTACTTTCCCGTTACGCTGGAAGAGTAATACTGACTTCACGTCGAACAGAAAGGCTTGAAGCACGACCAATTGAAACAAGTAAATGGTCAGATGAAGAAGGTGCTGAATACATTCAAAAAAGAGGGAATGTATTACAAATTGATGCAATTAAAAAAGCAGGCATATCTACTTTAAAAAGAATTACTCGGGAACTCAACAATAAACCTTTAATTCTGAACGTTTTTATACAGTTTGCAAATGAGCCACAGAGTTCACTCGATAGTGCACTAGATAAAGTAAAAAGATTACAAGAAAAAGACTTAGGTATGTTCTTATTTTCTGATGTTTGGGAAAGATTCAATGAGAAAGAAAAATATTTTTTACTTCTTTTAACTTATTTTGGTCCTGATCATGATCAGTATTTTATGCAATTAGCCTCTGATAAAGCTAATTTGACTTTTTCTCTAGCTCAAAATACTTTAGAAGGTAGCAAAGGGATTTGTCAACTTAGCAGCATCGACGGCCAACTTCAAATCACCTTCAATAATGATTTCATGAAATTTTGTAAAAACAGAACAATAAGCTTTGATGGCCAGACACATCCTCTTAAAAAGGATTTACAAGGAATCCAAAATCGATATACAGAATTTTTAAAGTATATTGAGGTAGAAATATCAGATAATGATCAAAAAGCTTACTTAAGTAGATTTGCGCGGGTAGCTAGAAAATTTTTTAATGAAGGTAACAAAGAAAAAGCAATTGAATATTACGAATTAGCTATAGATGAAGATCCTACAAATATCTGGCTGTTAGAGAAATACTCAAACACTTTATTTATTTATAAAAATTTCCCACAAGCATTAGAAAAAATCAGTAAAGCTACTAACATCGATCCTAATCATTCTGAACTTCAATTTACGAAAGGGAAAATACTATCTCGAATTGCAAATAAGACCAAAGAATCTATTAAATGTTTAAATTTAGCTAATGAACTTGGAAAACCTATACATTTATGTGAATTGCAAAAAATATATGCTTATTTAGCAGATGGAAATATAGAAAATGCGACTATATCATTGAATATCGCTAAAGAAAATACCCCTAACGATTCCTATTACCAAAAGTTTCATATGGAGATTGTACGCTTAGAACGTAAAATAAGTCGATACATTATTCTATAAAGGATAATGGAAATAGATGAATCTAATTTTTTAGAAATATTTATCGAGGTAATATGTTTTATATATTTCTAGACACTTGTGTTTTTTTAGATATTTCTACTAAAAAACAAGAGTTGCCACTAGTTATTGCATTGGAAGAACTAGTGCGTACTGAGACAGCGAAGCTAGTCGTAATTGATCTAGTAGCTCAAGAATATGTAAGGAACAAAGAACAGGTCGCAAATAAAACAGCAAAGCAGTTGTCTCAAGAATTTAAACAAGTCAAAGCAATCATAAGTGAGTTTGCAGATAAAGATAGAGCTCAAACCATTGACGTATTAAACGATATAAACGCAAGACTGCCTCTTTTAACGGCTGCTAACTATGCCACCATTTTTAGAGTTGAGAAACTAATCGAATCAGCAGAAAAAATAACCATTAGCGAGCGTTCGAAAATTGCAGCCGTTCAACGAGGCTTAGAAAAAAAAGCTCCATTCCACATTAGTAAAAACTCAGTAGCTGATGCCGTAATAATCGAGCAATTCTATGAGTTTTCATTAGATATCGATAGTGCAGATAGTTGTTTGTTCATAACACACAACCACAAAGATTTTTCTGCAGAAGATCATCGGAAACCTCATAACGATTTTGAAAATATTTTCAATGATAATATTTATTATTTCAATAATTTGGCATCAGCAATTGACCATATTGATAATAATTACTTAGCTGGAATAGAGTTTGAACATGACTATACAGAGGAAACTCGTGGGTTAAGAGAAATCCTCAATGTAATGGACGAGTTAGTAGATAAAGTTTGGTATAACCGCCATCAAAATCTAATATATAGCATAAATGAAGGTGAGATAGAAATTGTCCCTCAAGGCACGGAACGCTACGGCAACCACGTTATTCACAAAGATATTCTCGATAGCGCAATTAAATCTGCCGAACGAGTTGAAAAGATATATGAAAATGTAGGTCCTTGGAGCGACTTTGAATTGGGTATGATTAACGGTAAATTATCAGCTCTACGTTGGGTATTAGGTGACGAATGGGATATGTTAGATACCTAAGATTTCGTAAAGCTAACCATCACTATCATTTTGACCTGATTACTCTATTTTTCATTTAACCCACAGAGGTTATTTTTCAAAAGGCAACATGGACAACGACAAGAAAAACGAAGTCAAAATCAACGAAATATTGCATGTTAAAAAAAGTTTATTATCGTTAGATAATTCTGGGCGATTCGTTAGTTTGAAATAGGCTATAAAATCATATCTAACCAAGCTAATCCTATTAGCCATGCAGACTCTGACATACATTTAGATGAGTTAAAATCAGGTTAGTTCGATGTCCATTATGATAACGGTAAGCCCGATAATGCTTATCTTTTCGAAAATACCTTCTATGATTCGCCTTTAGAAACATACCACGTTAAAGACCAAGTTCTACATGTCACAATATCAGTAAAACTTCTAGAAACTCCATTAGAATAGCAATAGCTGAGGGTGGTACTTACTCGCCAGACTTTGCTTATATTGTTGAAACTGATAAAGGTCAAATGCTGAATTTAATTGTTGAGACCAAAGATACTAGCTCATCTGGTAGTCTGAGAGCAGATTAAAACCGTAAGATTAAGCATACTGAACGACTATTGAATAAGATGGAAGCAAACGGGCTTAGAGCGAGCTTCAGCACCCACTTTAAAGATGATCTGGTGAAGGATATCATTTGGGATGCGTTGGAATATACTACAACCTAATTAAAATCTTGCTTTATTAAATAGGATGTGGGCAGTCTGCTTTAGGATTGGATAACAATAGATACTATAATGTAAAAATGCTATGATACAGAGTTGATTTCTATCTCAAAGAGCTTACTGAAATTACTATGCTAATCGATGCTGAAAAAGACTTAATAGCCTCTCTGGGCTTTAATAGAGCGGTTTCTGTCCATTCAAATGAATGTACGGAAAGCGAAGCTATTGTTTTACAGCAGGTTAAAGGTTTAAATGTAGATTTAGTATATCTTAATACTGATGAAAACGGCTCTAGCTTTCCAGCTATTTTTCTAAAAAAAGTTTCAACATTTGATTCCAGAGCTCTTATTGAAATTGCTGAAACACAAAAAGACATCTGGAACTATAAGAAGGTTTTATTCTTATATGTGTTTTCTGACACTGAAATTCGCATTTATAACTGTGCAGGAAAACCAATTCTAAAAGCAAAACAAACAGATTATGACAAAGAGCTAGAAGGTTTAGAAATTGGAAAATATAGCTTATCTAATCAACAACACTTAGAAGAATTGGATAAAGTTTTTTCTAGAGTTGCGATAGATACTGGTATTGTCTGGAAATTAGAAGAATCTGATAAGATTCGCACAAAAATGAACTTGAAACGTCGAGTTGACAGGTATTTAGTTGATAGTTTGGTAGAAACCACCAAACAGCTTGAGGTTGACGGGCTATCAAAAGATTTAATTCATAAGCTTATTTTACGTTCACTTTTTCTGTTATACCTAGAAGATCGTGGTGCAACTGATGAAAACCTTTACCAACAGATCAATTCAAAAGCAACATGCTATTTTGATATTCTACAAAATGTAGAAGATACTTATCATCTATACCGAAAGCTAGAAACATACTTCAATGGTAATGTGTTTACTATCAAAGTAGACGAGATGAATCTTGTTACTAAAGAACAGTTAGCAGTTATTCGTAAGTGCTTTACTAGTGGTAATGAAGATACTACGCAAGTTGATTTGTTCTCTGAATGGCGGCTATTTGACTTCAGTATTATTCAAATCGAACTTTTGAGTGAAATATACGAACGTTTTTTATTAGAGTCTAATCCAGAACAGAAAAAACAATCAGGAACTTTTTATACGCCTCCATCATTAGTTGAGTTTATTCTTAACGAAAAACTTCCAACTGGTAAATCATATACTAACTATAATGTCAAAATTCTTGACCCCAGCTGTGGTTCAGGGATTTTTTTGGTTGAAAGCTTTAAACGCCTTGTTAAACGTTATGAAAATCATCATGGCGAAAAACTCACTGATTTTAGAAAACTAAAGAAACTGCTGACAGAAAATATTTTTGGGATAGAAATAGAGTCACAATCAATTAGAGTAGCAACTTTTAGTTTATATCTTGCTTTAGTCGATTTCTTAGACCCAAAAACTATTTGGCAAAAAGAGAGTCATTTATTACCTGATTTAATTAATAATCCAAATGATGAAATATTAAAGGTTCAAGGTCATAATTTATTTTGTAGAGATACAATCGAGGTAAATGAAGAGATTGAGAATCATGAATTTGATTTAATTGTTGGTAACCCGCCTTTTGGGATTAAACAGCTATTGCCGTCTATTCGAGAGTATTGTGAAAAATATAATTTCGCTAGAGAAATGGTATTACCCTTTTTGCATAAAGCAGTCGATCTTGCACCTCATGGCGAAATTGCACTGATCTTTAATACCAAGATATTGACTAATACGAGTAACACATATCAAAACTTTCGGAAATGGTTATTTAACGAATGTTATGTTGAAAAAGTTTTCAATTTTTCAATTTTTCGAAAAGTTCCAAAGAGTTTTGGAGGTCATTTATTTGGTGATGCGGTTGGACCAATAAGTATTATTTATTATCAAAATCAAACGCCTAAAAACCCATCGACTCAAATTGAGTATATTGCACCCAAAACCTATGTTAAATCTAATGTGATTGAAGGCTTACAGATTGATCGTACAGATATAAAGTATCTACCTAGAGTAGAGTGTCAAAATCCAAATAGTAAGATATGGAAAATTGCTATGTGGGGCGGTATTGCAGATTGGAAGTTGATTCAACAGCTTTACAGCTATGAGAACGATATCAAAAGTTACGCTAACAACCATAATATTAAATATAGTGTTGGTCTACAGCCTTTAGGTAAATCTAGCAATAACCCTATAGAAGATAATGAAATTTCCAAGATGGAATTTATTAGACCCGAATCTATAGAACGGTTCTATACTAATAAAAATAATTTTACTCATATAAACACTTTATTGAGTAATCAAGACACAATTAAACATTACTTGAAGCTCTTTTCAAAAGATTATTTGCATGAATTACCAGCAATTAATATTTTTAGAAGAGTTACAGGCAAAGAAATTTTCAAAGGTCCAATATTGCTAGCTAAAGAGGGATTTAAACAGAATAAGCTCTGTTTTAGCATTGTAGACACTCCTGTTGTCTTTAACAGTACTGTTTTAGGATTCTCAACTCCCGACATTGATAAACTTAGATATCTTTCTGGTATTTTTAACTCAAGTTTAGCAACTTACTTCCTCCTGTTAACATCTAATTCTTGGGGGATTGAACGTGAAAGAATAAAACCAAATGAAATATATGACTTACCTATTTTTGAGGATACTCAAATATCTGATGAGATAATAAAATTACATAAACAGATCGAAGCAAAAATCAAGGACTTCTCTTTTGAATATGTTACGCTAGAAAAGCAGCTGAATAATCTGGTTTTTAAGCTATTTAGTATTGATGAAGAGTCCAAGCAAAGTATATCCGATTTTATTCAGTTTCAAGCTGATTTGTTCCATAATCAGTCAAAGTCTATAGCATTACATTCGGTACAACAAAATCAAATAAGGGACTATTCTCAAGTCATTGCTAATAGTTTAAACGCTTTTATTAAAGATCAAAATTTGTATGTGAATGCGACTATTTTCGATATTAGCCACTATAGCCCGCTGATGATGGTGAAACTATCATTTTCTAAAGAAAAAGAAACGATACATGTTTCTAATGAGAATGTATCAGCTCAATTAAAGCAATTAGATGAAAAGCTTTGGGAAGAAAAGGCGAGTAATATTTATGTCAGAAAGATATTAAACTACAAATCAGATGATGATATTCTTATTGTTCGTCCAAACCAACGTCGATTTTGGTCAAAATCTATGGCGATGGAGGATGGTTCCAACTTAATCCTTGAAATACTTAACGGGGTTTAAATGGCACTATTAACAAATATTCAGGATATATTCAAAAAGGCTTTTGAAAAAGACTGTTTGGAACTATTGGTAAATGCTTATAAGCTGGCACTATCTGAAAAAGAATATCAATTAGACTGGGATGAAAATGATTTTAGTGAACAAATCTGTGAAAATATTCGACGTGATAAAACTTATATAAGTAAAAATATTATTGTGGAAACTGAACATAAGAATTTCAGATCAACGAAGAGTAAGTCTAAAGGTTTTGCTGATAAGTTACCAAGAATTGATTTTGCATTTCATACATGGAACCAGCACTCTTGTATTCATTATATGGAAGCCAAACGGCTGAAGGAAACTGACTCAAAGTTAAAAAGAGCTTATATCAATGAAGGCATGAATAGGTTTATTTCTCAAAAATACCCATTAGGAAATATGATAGGTTACCTTATAGAAGGTAATGAGCAAAAAACAGTAGAAGGAATTAATAGGCTACTCACATTAGATGGCAAAGGTGTAGAAAGCTTGGTATCTAAAACCTTCCGGTTACATAGTAGTTATTATGAGTCCGATAACCATGCCAATATAGGTCAACTAAAACATATCATTTTGGACTTTACTTGACTACCTAATATGTTCTTTACAACTTATAGTTAACCACTATAGTGCAGACCTTATCAACTTCATTTTAGCTCTACGGGTATTACAAAGGTTTCCAAGCAGACTACTATAGACTCTATATTTCTTATCGTTCTCCATTTCATATCGTTCCTGAACTTTTTCAACCTCACTACGATTTAGTGCTGTTCAGTTTCTACATACTAGTGTTGTTAAATCAATCCTTTAATATCAACCTCTAAAGCATCGCATATCTCATATGCTTTTTTCAACGTAATATTTTTTTCTCCACGCTCGATATTTCCCATATAGCTTCGATCAATACCTGCCATCTCTGCCAATCTTTCCTGAGATATTCCTTTGCTTTTTCGTGCTTCGCGGATACGCTTGCCAAAGGCAATCGTGCGTTTATCTTTTGTCATGTCATTAACCACTGCTAAAGATAGCAATACTCACAGTGGTAAGCTACAATATCCACGGGATATAGTCGGTATTAGGAGGTGAGCGTGAAAACTAAACCAGAGTATCAGTCAGATATAACAGAAGCTAATAAACTTATCTGTCAGAAGTACTGGCTACGTGAGAGCGATAAACGAAGTGGCTTTATATATACTTGTAAAGAGATAGGTCAGGAGTTTGGCCTTAAACATCAAGACATACCGAGTATTATTAAAGCAAATGCTCATCTTATTGTACTAGGGCGTGTCTTCAATTGGATAAGCCCTAAATAATAGTTACAATACCGCATCTATTGAGTCGATGCGAGAAATACAAGTTATGGCAAGAAAAGCATTAACAGATACGCTTTGGGATCAATTGC
>NZ_CAJGZN010000028.1 GCF_904846235.1 Psychrobacter immobilis | reverse complement strand
GTTTGCAAGGCTTAAGCATTTTCGTAGTATCGCTACTCGCTATGAGAAGTTAGCGCGTAATTTTAAGTCAATGCTTTATCTGGCGTGTACTATCGTTCATTGTAAGATGAATTGAAGACACGCCCTAGTAATTAATAAATTGATATTGACATACTGAATGGGGTGGCACTTCTCTTTATTGTATTCAAGATATTGATAAAACTCGTCCCTCTGTTGACCATTCCACTTATATCCATAAGGCATATTTCCTGAAAACGTTCTATGACTCTCAACTTTATGACCATCTATGGTCAATCTTAATATCTTCATTTTACTTGTGTCGGTATAACTACTTCGTAGATACAAACACCCTTCCTTTATATTATTTGGTTTTTCTGCTTTTCTTTCAGCGATATAGCGCACACCCCAGACCTCAAAAATAAAGTATCCGCATAATAAAGTTATGATGATAAGTTTTTGATGTCCGAGATAGATACCGCGGATTTTTTTACTATAACTTTTCATCCTTCTCTTCTTATAATTTTTAGGTTTCATCAATAACTGGGGTTAGTTTAAAACTAGCTATATTTAAATGTAATAGACCAACGTTCTTTACCACAGGGTATTTATCTTCGGTAAGGGTTTTAAGGTGCTCGGAAGGCGTGTTATCGCAGGCAGATAAAGTAGATATAATGATTATTGCTACTAAACTCTTGATTATTTTTTTCTTCGAAAGGTTCATTGGTTTTTGCATAGGTAGTAGTATCTTGAGGATTACATCGTCACTTATACTAACAATTGCTTAGATAATCGCATAGTTTTTATTAGATTTTTGTCTAGGAAACTGATGCGCTGAGGCAGAGTGAATGCTGAATAGCGATAGTTTTAGGTGAAAAGATATAATAGCAGTTAAGATATGGCTACTCATTAGAAAAATTAGAGCTTGGTTAAAATCAATTCTTCAACCCCTGCTTCCTCATGAGCTTTAAATGGATAACGATCTGCCATTATTATCCAATCAGACATTGGTTTAGATACTAATTTCTTGCTTAGGCTATTATTTTCTTTTGATAATTTGATGAGCAAGATATCAATGTCTATCGTCACACGCCTTATTTGGTTAGGCTCAGTTTGTCGGCATCTATTACAATCGCCTTCAAGAGTTTTGAAGGTTTTCTGTAGTTGTTGTAGGCGCATCGGTGTGGTCAGTACTAGATGGACACATTGATTGGTATAGTCAGGTTTTGGCTGGTCTAAAGTCGCGGTAAAATCAGGATTTTGGAAGGCCGTAGACAATTGCACTGCACCTAGCGCTGCCAAGCGCTGCCGAGCAAGCGGGAGATACTTGTCGGCTTGATAATTACTACCTAGCGCTAACACTACCTCTACTACAGGCTGTGCTTGCACAGTCTCAGGTGCGCATTGTGTTAGCATTTCCAAATTCAAATCCACTGACGTTTTATGCATCATCAGCTTGGCTGACGTTAACTTCTTTGGCAGCTTCTTTAGTAGTTAGCTCGTTAGTTGATGCTGGCGCATAGCGCGTTATTTGCACCCCTACCGCATCAGCTTGGGCAATAGCGGTAGGCTTAGCAATGCTCAACGTTATTTTTTGACAGTCATATTTTGCGAATACCTTATCAGAGATCTGACCAGCCAAATGCTCAAGCAGCTTTGCTTGAATCTCTTTGCACCACTCGCTCACATCATCGCAGACTTCTTTATAGCTCAGCGCATCGCTGACATCATCTGACACAGTCGCACGGCTAATATCCGTTTCAAGCACGATATCAATGAGTAATGGCTGAGTGATAGCACGCTCCCAATCATAAACACCAATTACTGCCTCAACTTTTAGACCTTTTATAAATACAACATCAGACTGAGTATGAAACATGCTTTCATCCTTGTTTGCTAATTTTTTCCGTATTATTAATATTTACTTAACCGATTTTAGCGCTTCTTCACGTAGGCGCGCCGCTTTTAACACTTTACTTGGACGATGGCGCCACAGATCGATGCTAAATAATAGCAGACCTAACCAAATCAGACCAAATACTGCCAAACGTTGTGAATCGAACGGTTCTTTATAATAGAACACCGCCAAAAAGAAAATGAAGGTCGGCGTCAGATAATTCATGAAGCTCAGAATACTGTATGCAACGAGCTTGGTAGATTTATTGAATAATAAAAGTGGTATTAGCGTAATCGGACCTGCGATCATCAGTAGCCAAATGTTTGAGCTAAACCAAAAGCTCAGTTGGTGGCTTGCCACATCAGACTGCCAAAACCACCAAAGACATAACGGTACTAGCATTGCAGTCTCGACAAACATGGCATCGACAGCAGTCAATGGCGTTTGTCGTTGAATCGTCCCGTAAGTACTAAAACTAAATGCCAAAATCAATGATATCCACGGCAGACTACCAAGCATCACCACTTGAATGATGACAGACAACAGTGCAAATCCAATAGCGACCCACTGTAAAGGACGCAAACGCTCTTTGAATAAAATCATCGATAGCGCAACACCTACCAATGGCCCGATAAAGTAACCCAAACTGGCCTCAAGGATACGGTCTTGATTAACCGCCCATACATAGGTCAGCCAGTTGGTTGCGATAATTAACCCAGAGACCAGTGATAGCGCGATCCATCTTGGGTTTTGCTTGAGCGTTTCTATCCATCCCCAGCGTTTGGTAGCCACTAACACAATCAATAGGCAACAAAACGTCCAAGTGATACGGTGACCTATGATCTCCGTTGCATCATAATCAGATAGCTGCTTGAAGTATAACGGAAATCCACCCCAAATAAAGAACGCGATAAGCGCAGTAATAATGCCGCGTCTGGTTGTGGTGATTGGGGCAACGGGTTTTTTGATGACATTTTGGGTAGTCATAATATAGGACAACTTTTTAGAGCAAAGCGCACTCTCACCTAATTCTAATTATTATTGTCAATCGAATCGTGAGAGTGCAGGGTTACTACAGTGAGATTATAAGGTAAAAAGCAATGTACTCATGCCAATAGTGACATGAGTACATTGCTAACGATGTTAGATTAAATCTTTAAGAGTTAACGGTAGCTTAGCGACTTACTCAGCACCAGTATCCACTTGGATAGACATACCGATTTGGTTGGCAAGTTCAGCAAATCCTGGGAAACTGGTATTAACCGTTTCAACCCCTTCAATGGTAATTTGCTGGGATGCACGCAGACTGGCAACAGAGAAGCTCATTGCAATACGGTGATCATGATGCGAGACAATATGACCGCCACCAAAGACAGGTTGGTCATTGTTGACTTCACCGCTTTCAGTAGCGGCGCCTTTGCCTTCGATAATCAGACCATCATCAGTTACAGTACAATCAATACCAAGCGTATGTAATCCTTCTGCCATCACAGCGATACGATCTGACTCTTTGACACGCAGCTCCTTGGCACCAGTCAATACCGTACGACCTTGGGCACAGCTGGCTGCGATAAATAGCACAGGGAATTCATCAATCGCCAGTGGTACGAGATGCTCTGGTATTTCAATACCGACTAGGTTTGAGCTGCGAATCGTAATATCAGCAACTGGCTCGCCGCCCACATGTGTTTCATTGCTTAGGCTAATATCTGCATTCATTAATTTTAGAATATCAATGACGCCAGTACGCGTAGGGTTGATACCTACTTGGGTTAAGGTCAGCTCGCTGTCTTGACTGATGGCTGCTGCCACCATAAAAAACGCTGCAGATGAGATATCAGCAGGAACCGCGATATCGCCGCCTGTTAGTGTGCCGCCGCCAGTGACACTGATACGATTGCCTTCTACGGTTACCGGATAACCAAAGGCCGATAGCATACGCTCAGTATGGTCACGGCTGATCTCAGGCTGTGTGACCGTTGTCGTACCCTCGGCCCATAGACCTGCTAGTAGCAAACAAGACTTTACCTGAGCTGAAGCAACTGGCATATCATACTCAGCACCTTGTAATGGCTTACCAGCTGTATCACGACCAGTGATACTCAGCGGCGCAGTACCACTATGACCAGTGCTTTGGATAACGGCACCCATAGACCGTAACGGTGCCGCCACGCGCTCCATCGGGCGTTTATTCAAGCTAGTATCACCTGTCAGTACGCTATCAAATGATTGTGCTGCCAAAATACCAGATAGCAGGCGCATACTGGTACCAGAGTTACCCATATACAGTGGTGTTTTGCTAGGTTTTAAACCATTCATACCAACACCATGAATGGTCAAATTGCCATTATCAGGGCCTTCGATAGTCACACCCATGTCACGGAATGCTTGTAGCGTTGCTAGCGCATCTTCCCCTTCCAAAAACCCAGTCACATTTGTCACGCCTGTGGCAAGACTGCCGAGCATAATGCTGCGATGCGAGATAGATTTATCACCAGGAATCGCGATGGTGCCAGAAACAGTATTGCTAGGGGTAATATTATAAGAAGCTGACATAGCAGAAGTATCCGTATAAGGGGTGCTGGCTAACATATGGCCGAAATGTCGCCGTGCGGCTTGCGCGCGGCCCAAAAGTCCCATCAGGGCAGTTGAATCTTGATCAATGATAAGCTGGCGCATCGTCTGTAAATAGACACCATACTCATCAAGGGCGCTGACAATCGCGCTTTGGTTGGCAAAAAATATATCATGCCACATTTTAGGGTCACTGGCAGCGATACGCGTGAAATCGCGGAATCCACCAGCGGCATAACGAAACATATCTAAATTGTCATCATGGCTTGCCAATTGCTCAACCAAATTAAAGGCAAGTAAATGTGGCAAATGGCTGGTGTGCGCTAATATGCGGTCATGGTGCTCAGCATCCATTGACATGACATTTGCGCCTACTGATTCCCACAATAGTCGCAACTTTGCAATAGCAGTTGCACTGGTTGTCGGTAGCTCGCAAATAATGACGCTATGATTGACAAATAAACTGGCGCGGCGCGCATGATACCCTGAATTTTCAGCCCCAGCAATTGGATGCGCTGGCACCAATCCTGTCGGCAGCGAGCCGAACATTGCTTTAGCGGCATCAATGATATTGACCTTAGTGCTACAGACATCCGTCATGATGCAATCACTGGCAAGCTGTCCGTTATCTATCGCTTGTTTGATATCAACGAACACTGCTTGAACTGCCTGTACTGGCACTGCAATAATGATTAAATCACTGCCAGCGATGACGTCTTGTAAGTTTGCACTACCTGCATCTAGCAGACCATGCTCGATGGCTTCTGTGATACTTGGTGCATGTCTATCGACTGCTACCAGACGCGCGCTTAAGCCATTGTCTTTAATAGCTTGCGCAAAACTGGCACCAATCAGCCCAAGCCCAATCACACAAACTTGTTTGAATATAGGCGGCGTAGTATTTAGAGACGATTGAAGTTTATTATTTTTCTGACTACTCACGGCTTTTCTCGTTGGACACACTAAGACATAGATAGAGCCAGTCTTAGTGTTATAAATTTTAATGGCTAATTAAGAACAATTTTTAAATTACAAAGCACTTATAGATGCGCTTAGTCTTCAGTCAAAATAGAACGCAGAGTATCAATCAAACGCAGATTGTCTTCAGCCACACCTACTGTGATACGTAGCCAGTTAGGCAATCCGTAAGCATCCAACGGACGGACAATAACGCCTTGTTCAAGTAGTGCCTGATGGATAGAGGCAGCAGTTATATCTTCCATCTCAACCTGCACTTCGACCATAATAAAATTGGCATGCGACTTCACAAAACCCAGCCCTAGCGCGTCAAACTGCTTTTCTAACCAACGCATTTGCTCATCGTTTATCAGACGAGTTTTTTCGATAAAGTCTTGATCGGCAAGTGCAGCAGCAGCGGCAGCTAAACCAACACGGCTGACGTTAAATGGCTGACGAATTCGGTTTAGTAAATTCGCCACTGCCACCGAGCTTAGAGCATAACCGACGCGTAAACCTGCCAGCCCATAAGCTTTAGAAAAAGTACGCACAATAATGACATTATCGAACTCATTTAATAGTGCGCGGTTGTTACTCTCAGGACTATACTCGATATAAGCTTCATCTAGTACCACCAAGACTGAGCTTGGCACACTGGCAACGAACTGGCGCAGCTCTTTTTGCTCTAGCTGCGTACCCGTTGGATTATTCGGATTGGCAATAAAAACGATTTTGGTATTCGGATTATCTTGTACCGCTTGGCTCATGGCTTTTAGGTTGTGGCCAAAGCGCTGAGCAGGCACTTCAATGCCCGTGGCACCTTGCATCTTCGCTAGCATAGGATAAACCACAAAAGCATACTGGCTATAGACGATGGCATCATCAGCACCCACAAAGCTGCGTGCTAAAATATCGAGCAAATCATCAGAGCCATTACCTAAGGTAATTTGATTGGCATTGACATCGTTAAAGTCAGCCAGCGCTTGCTTTAGATAGTAACCATTGCCATCAGGATAACGTGACAACTGCCCTAGCTGCTCGGTCACTGCTAGCGTCACTCGTGGGGAGCATCCCATTGGATTCTCATTGCTAGCCAGCTTGACCACATCTGAGACACCATACTCACGTGTCAGCTCCTCAATTGGCTTACCGGTTTGATAAGGTGCCAATGCCAAAATACTGTCGTAAGCTGGCGTTAACGGCGATAGATCTGACGCGGTCAATTGAGTAGTCTGCATGGTTTATCCTTAGATGGTATCTATAAATGCTTTTTTTGAATACTATCTGCAAAAGCTAAGACCCATCTATTATGTATGAATACCAGTGAATAAGCCTATAGTTATCTATAGGTAGTCGCCTATAGGACAGCTTTTGGATATGAGCCCAATATGCGCAAATCTTTGACCAATGGACGAATATCATTGATGGCAGCGCTAACGTTTGGATCATTAACATGACCATTCATATCGATAAAGAATACGTATGCCCACTTGTTAGGACGCTCAGGACGCGTCTCAATACTGGTCATCGATACGCCATGATATGACAAAGGTTTCAAGATTTCGATCAGTGCGCCTGCTTTATCGTGAGCGGAGACGACGATAGAAGTTTTGTCTTGACCAGATGGCGCAATCGCCTCATGACCGATAATAAGGAAGCGTGTGGTGTTACTTGGATTGTCTTCAATATTTGAGTAGAGCTTATGTAAGCCATACTCTGCAACAGCGACATCACCTGCAATCGCAGCTGAATGCCATTCGTTTTTAAGGCGGCGAGCAGCTTCACCATTGCTTGATACTGCCACACGTTCGACATTAGGGAAGTTTACATCTAGCCAATGACGGCACTGAGCAAGCGACTGCTGGTGTGAATAAATACGGCTCAAGCCATCAATCTTAGTATGCTCAGCAACTAAGAAGTTTTGATGAATTGGCAGTTCAACTTCGCCAATGATTTTCAAAGTAGAAGATAAGAAACCATCTAGAGTATGGTTGACGACGCCTTCTGAAGAGTTTTCAACAGGGACCACGCCATACATCGCTGTACCCGCTTCGACTTCGCGGAACACATCAGTAATGGTTGTCATTGGCACAGTATCAGCGGCTTTACCAAAGTGCTTGAGCGCAGCGGCATGCGTAAAGGTGCCGACAGGGCCCAAGAAGGAAATACGCTGCGGCGCTTCTAAATCCAAGCATACTGACATGATTTCACGAAACAAGCGCGCCATTTTTTCATCAGCAATGGGACCTGCATTACGCTCCATGACAGCTTTTAGTACCTGTGCTTCACGTTCAGGGCGGTAAAAGATAGGATTGCTATTGTCATCAGCAGCGGTATGATTTTTCTTTACCATGGCTACTTGCTGAGCCAACTTTGCACGGTTGTTGATTAACGTTTGGATCTCACAGTCTACTGCGTCAATATTTTGGCGAATATTGTCTAAAAACTCTTTTTCAGTTGCGGTATCGCTAGCGCCTGTAGTGGTTTGATTTAGATTATCCATTGTTTGCTCTGGTGACTGCTCGCTCATTACCGCCCATCCTTTTTAGATTTTATCGCTGTTAGATATTACTATTATTTAAATATTGCTATTACATTGCTATAACTTAGGTAGCTCTATTGCCAAATCTGACTGTTTGCTGTTTTTAGTTAAAGGCTGATGATAGAAACTATGTTCAAAATCAACCTCAAAACAGTCTATCAAAAACACCTTATATTGCTAGTGCCATTTGGCGTTAATGCTATATTTACTGCCAAATACAGCAGCTTGATACATAGCCGGCTCTACTATAGCAAAAACTAAGGTCAGTGCCCATGCGTAAATGCGTATAAATATACCAACTGTTATTAATATTAGCACAGTTGAGCCAGATAACAGTGACGCATAGCATAACTATGAGGCAACACCTGCCCAAAACTGTGTTACAGTTCCAGTTCAGCTCCCTACCCTGTTATATATAAGAGGAGCATCATATGATTAATAAAAAAAAGGATACCTGATGAGCGCATTACAACAGCTACGCACTATGACCACGATTGTTGCTGATACTGGTGACCTTGCCGCTATTGCCCGTTTAAAACCTATCGATGCAACCACCAACCCAAGCCTTATTACCAAGGCTCTGATTCATCCTGACAACCAAGGCATGTTGTCAGAGACCATGAGCCGTCACAATGGTGACGTGGATGCCGTGATCGATGCGCTGACCATTCAGGTTGGCTGCGATATTTTAGAGCTGATCGAAGGCCGAGTCTCTACCGAAGTGGACGCTCGCTTATCTTATGATACTCAAGCGACGATAGATAAGGCACTGGCCTTTATGGATGCTTACCAAAAAGCGGGCGTCGATTCAGAGCGAGTATTGATCAAAATGGCGGCAACTTGGCAAGGTATCGAGGCAGCACGCTATCTTGAGACTCAAAATATCCACTGCAACCTGACCTTACTATTTGGACAACACCAAGCGATTGCCTGTGCAGATGCTGGCGTGACCCTGATATCACCTTTCGTTGGCCGTATTCTAGATTGGCAAAAACGCCAACAAAGCCGTCAAAACGTACCGGCTTCTGATGACATGGGCGTACAGTCAGTCAAGCTCATTTATCAGTATTACAAACAGCACGGTTACGAGACACAAGTGATGGGCGCTAGTTTCCGCTCTACCGAGCAAATTTTGGCATTGGCAGGTTGTGACTTGTTGACGATAGCTCCCAACCTCATTGATGAATTGGCAGTCATGGATACCGAGGTAACTCGCCAACTGTCTCCAAGCATGTCGATGGATATGAAAGCGATGACTCAAGTAAGCTTAACGCATGAAGAGTTTAGTGCTGCGTATCAGCAAGACAAGGTTACACAGGACTTATTACCTAAGGGAATTGACGGCTTTATCGGGGCGCGTGACGAGCTAGCCAAGACATTGGCAGCTATTCGCGGACAATAATAGCCACACGACAAAGCACGACGGATACTGAGCTGGCACAAAAGATATTTGCCTACTAATAGTAAGTTGGCTATCATTACCTACTTCAAATGACAAGAAGCAAGGCTTATATGAAACGGCTATCAATATTATTGGCAGGCAGTGCTTTAGCGATCAGTGCCCAGGCAGTCAACTGGGTAAAGGTGTCCGAGAGCGGCTCTGGATCAATTTTTAGTATAGATTTGGATTCTATTGAAAGCTCTGACATCAGTATCATAGATGAAAAAGACGTCGAAAATATCACGGTATCTATCCTTAGAACCTATCCTAAAGACACAGATGCCGATAAAGATGACTCGAAGGAAGAAAAAAGCAATATTGACCATAGTGAGCAGCAACTACTCATTTCATGTAAAGACGCCAGTTACTATAGACGAGCCTTTGTTAACTACGATGCTGAAGGCAAAGTAACCAAGTCATGGCAGTCAGAAAAACCAATATTGACCACAAAAGATTTTAAAGTCACCACCCCAAAGACAGTCGGTCGTACGGTGATAGAGCAGTCTTGTAAGGACTACGAACAAGACGAAGAGCAATAAATACAGCCTATTTAACACAATACTAAAAAACATCAATACAGTATCGAAAAAGCGCCCTGACATAGTATCAGGGCGCTTTTTATTTGGAGAATCGTTTAACTATATCAACAATACAACCTGTCTAGTAGTCAAAGAAACTGCCATTCATTTTAAGCTTTGAGTACCGTATAGACAGGTACTGGGAACTCGCCATGCAAGTCGACCAAGTCCAGTAACACTAACGCACCGACCACAGTATGGTCAGCCGATTGACACAGCTCGTAAGCGGTAGTCAACGTACCACCAGTCGCCAAGATATCATCGACCAATAGTACGCGCTCAGGCGGTAGATTGTTTTGCATCTCAAGCGTGTCTTTACCATATTCCAGTGCATAGGCTTTGTTGGCAACCGGTGGCGGCAGCTTACCTGGTTTACGTAGTAAGATCATGCCTTTGCCCAGACGACCTGCTAGCATACTGGCAAATACAAAACCGCGCGCTTCTACCGCACCCAGACAATCTACCTCGTCCATAAGCCCTTCTGGCAATGCAGCAAGTAGCGCATCGATAACAGCGTCAATATGACTGCGCAGTAATGGGGTAATGTCATAAAAATCAATGCCAGCTTTTGGAAAGTCTGGTACTGTGCGAATAATCTGCCAAAACGGATGGTCAGTATTGAGCATATGAGACGTCTCATTGTTGGTGGCGGATGTGGCGGCGGCATTGGTACTCATGATGACCCTTAGCTTATGTATTTAGATGGTTTAGTTAGTTTAGATAAGACAACAACTGGATGATATATCAGCGATAAATGCTAAGCATTACTGTGAATTTAGCGGCGATTATTATAGCATAATTGGTTTTCGTATGGCGGGCTGGCGTCCAGTCTCGTTATTAAGCGCTAATAAGGTAACGTATGTGATTGACTTGATAAAAGAAAAGTCATCTCAATATACAAGTGTAAACTTAACTATGAAAATTGCGGTTATATGCTAAACTACGTGCGTTTTTGCAGTCTAATATAATAGCTGTAATATTAAAAATGAGCGTTTATAGCACGCTGTAACTGTAATACTGGTAATGATCGATAGGACTATTTATGAAACGTTATGAATGTATTGTCTGCGGCTGGATATATGATGAGGCGCTTGGCTGCCCAGAAGAAGGTATCGCACCTGGTACTAAGTGGGAAGACATCCCTGATGACTGGACTTGCCCTGAGTGCGGTGTCGGCAAGCTTGATTTTGAGATGCTTGAGCTGTAGTAGATGACCCTCTAATTAGGACACTTCATGACAAAATCAAATGACATCAATAGTGCCAAATTGCCTGAAACGCTAGATAACAATCTAGAAGATCATCTGAATAACTACCCTACTCCTGAGTGGCGCAAGTTTGGGGAGCATCAATGGCGCGACTCTGACTTGAGTAAGCACCTTCGTCAAGCAATGATTGACATCGGTGATGGTATTGAGTTGTGTGTCGAAGCTGGCGGTAATCCCAATAATCCACCACTGCTGATGATCATGGGGCTAGGCTCACAAATGATATTTTGGCCAGACAATTTTATTAAGCGCTTTATCGATGCTGGTTTTTTTGTGATTCGTTTTGATAATCGTGATATCGGCTTGTCTTCTAAAGTACAGATAGAAGGCTTGCCGCGTATTAGCCAGCTCAAAATGATGGTACGTCTACAGACAGGGCTGTCTAACAAAAGCACGCAGGTTGCTTATAACTTGACGGACATGGCTGAAGACACCGCACGTCTAATTAAAGCACTCAAGCTCGGTAAGACACATCTGATTGGGGCTTCAATGGGCGGTATGATTGCACAAATCGTGGCGGCACGTTATCCAAGCTTAGTGCAGCGAATGGCGCTTATGTTCACCACGACTAATCGTGCGTTTTTGAAGCCGCCCAAGCCTAAACAGCTATATACCCTTATCAATCGTCCAGAGAGCCACTCTGAGCGTGATATCGTGCGTCATAGCGTTTGGTTTATGAAGACCGTTGGTACACCAGGTCATGTGAATGTGCGTATGGTCCGTGAAATCGCCAAGATTCGCTATCAGCGCAATTTTCACCCGCTTGGTACAGTACAGCAGCTCAATGCTATCTTGGCATCAGGCTCTATCAGTCGGTTTAGTAAGCAAGTCAAAGCACCAACGATTGTATTACATGGTAGCGCTGACGGACTCCTGCCTGCCTCACAGGGCCGAGTCGTTGCCAAGACCATCCCTAATGCTACGTTCCATCTCATCGAAGGCATGGCACACGATATTCCAGAGTATTATCAGCCTTATATGGTTGACTTAATCAGTAATCACTTATCGAGCAACTAGCTGTAGAAGACTAAGCCTTGTCTTCGATTCAATCGATAGTCATCTAAGTGAGCTAAAAGCATTAGTGTTAAAAAAAGAGTGTAAAACCTATCGAAAACTCATAGGTTTTACACTCTTTTTTATTGCCTATTTAATCCTAGGGCGTGTCCTCAATTCAATCGATAGTTATCTAAATGGGTTAAAAATGGCTAAATCTTGCCAAACAGCGTCAAATAGCTGGTTAATATCTCGATATTATCTGCGCTATTTTCCTTGTTTGACTGCGATTTATCTCATTTTTATCACCACTCTTAAAACGAGGACACGCCCTAGTAATTGCATCAATCACAAGCGACACCAGCCCCTTCCTTATCTATACACATTTTATTCCCATTCTTTAGGTTACCAATCCACGCCTTACCACCTGTAAATACAAAGGATGGTTTGCCCTGATAGCTATCGTTAGCGTTCACACCACTATTAGCAAAGCGAAAAGGAATCACCAGCTCACCGCCTAAATTGACAAAGCCCCACTCTTCACCGATACACACGCCAGCATATTCCTCAGAAAACGGACGCACTTCATCAAATGAGTACGTAATCATCGTGACATTATTGTCATCGACGAAACCCCATTTACCATCTTGCTGACGCGATTGAAGTGTCGTAAAACGCGCCGGTGCAGACTGTAATGCTGTGCTAGATTTTTCGTTAGAAGAAGTAGGTTTATTCACTGCCTGAGTGTTATTCTGGGCATTCGGATCACTCGCCGCATTGCCGTTTTTATCCACCCAACTGGTTGCACGACCTTTACGTACACGCGCTACTCCATTACGATAATTATCGATATCATCAATCGCTGCAGAAAATGAGACAACGGTACTATTGGCTGTGTTAATCACACCATAGTTACCCTCTTTTTTTACCACGATACGCCCATCCGATACAGGCCGCGCCCAACCTTGACTCTCTGTCAATATATCGTACATGGCAGGCACGACTTCGCGGCCCTGCATATTGAGATAACCGACGCGACTGTTACGCAGTACAGGCAACAGTCCACCTGACAGTTTATCGGCATCGACTTTTTGATAACGCGATAAATCAACGACTCGTTTGCCTTTTTTATCGATTAAAGCCACTGGCGCACCAAAATCTTTGATCGCCAAAAAGTAACTGCTACTAGCCGTGCAGGAGACGTTTTTGTAATAACTTTTTGGGCTTTTACAGCTGGCGGCATGTGCGCTAGGCATCAAAAACAATGCGCTAGATAGCATCGTCACGACGACACTGTATTGCGATATTTTTGGTAGCAAGCCAGACAATGTATGTGGCTGTTTTTTTGATAGCAATCGTTGAAGCATAAATAAACCTAGACAAATAATATAGATTGTTTGGTATAACAAATCAGACGTTAAGTACATTATATCGTCAATCTACTATACATGTGTTGCCGCGTTAATGTCGCTTAAAGTGCTCCACACATATCCTCCCTACAAATATATCACTTGTATACATTATGCTCTTTTATACTCTTATGAATCGACGCTCTGATACAAATATTTTGATACAAATACCATTACCCAATTGTCATAAGTCTATTGTGAAAAACGTAGCTATATCAGATGCTTTGGTTATTTATTTGCGTCTAACGTGCCCAATAATTTTCCTTACAGCGATAGTATCTGTATTCACCGTAATAAATTATGGTTTTGCCATTTCATTTTGCACTTAAAACCACGACAATATGGCTCTATGTCAACATAAGTTCTGACATGATGCAATGATAATAAGAATGCTGTTATTCAAATACTGTTATAAGGACAAATTATGGCTATTGCTTCAACGCGATCTGCTCCTATTGGCTTAGTCATTGGTTGTATCATTTTTGGATTGGGCAGCTTAATTGTCGCTCACGTCGATATTGGTGGTTGGGCCATGTCGTTTTGGCGATTGGCTGTTTCTGGTATTGTATTTGCGGTATTGGCTAAGATAATGGGCCAACGAATGCCCAAATCAAGACGCGCCATTTTTTATGCGCTACTATCAGGGGCGTTTTTAGGATTAGATTTGGCGCTGTGGCATGAGAGTATTTATGCGGTTGGGCCTGGTATTTCGACGCTGCTTAATAGTCTGCAAATATTTTTCTTGGCCGCGATTGGGTTTATGTATTTCAATGAGCGTCAGTCTATCGTACAGCTTATTAGTTTGTTTTTAGCCATGATAGGCGTGGCAATGATAGGTAGCCCTGAATTCGCACACAATACCGCTGCGACTTGGGGCTTTGTCACTGGGATTGTATCTGGTACCATGCTAGCGGCTTCGATGACCTTTATCCGCAAAACGCACGATACGGAACCGACGCCTATATTTATGTTAATGCAGCTAATCAGTATCGGCGGCGTCTTAGCCATGATTGTACCGATGTTTGTATTTGACACAGGTAATATTCTGCCCAATACATGGTCTGAGATTGGCTGGGTACTTATCTATGGTACAGTGATGCAATGCTTGGCATGGGGCTTGATTGCCTACTCTATTCCTAAACTATCTCTGGCACTGACTGGACTGCTATTATTGACTGAACCTATTGCAGCCCTTGTCATTGACTATAGCTGGCTGGACAAGCCGATTAACACTTTACAGTGGAGTGGCGCATTATTAACGATGTTTGCTATTTACTTAGGCTCATTGAAGCCAAAGCCACGCGCCCTTCGCCGCTATCGGTTTTTTTCAAGATTTTATAAGCGAGATTATAAATAACCCCAGTTCGGGATAAGGGCTCAAAAAAAAAATAAAAAAAGAAGTCCGAAGTTGCTAAAGTAAGTTTACCAAGACAAACTTCACAACAAGGACTTCTTACATGGACAACCTAACCGAACTATA
>NZ_CAJGZN010000027.1 GCF_904846235.1 Psychrobacter immobilis | reverse complement strand
GTGACTAAGCTAATCGCTTCTAATTTAAATTCTCGGGTATATTGGTTGCGTTTGTTGGTCATACTATTTTCCTTCTTTGGGTTAGTATAGCCTCTTAGCAGTTGTCCAATTTAATTATGCCACTACATAACGTACTGAGCGCCTCACGTTCTTTTTCAAGGTACTTAAAGCGCTCAACGTCCAGATCTGCAAATGCAGCAAACTTATGATAAGTATCCATGTTATTGGTGATATCTATCTCTTGTAGATCCGCAAACGCTTGATCCCACTGTAAGGATAAGTCGGATTTTTCAATATCAATCTCATCAAGAGCTTTAAAGCCAGTCGCCAGTTTATTCAGCTTTGCGGCAAAGGGTTTTAGCGTGGCCTTCAACCCTTTGTAGTCAGCAATGACTTCATTATTAAGCGGGATCAGCTTTTCTAGCATCGCTTTATTATTCAGCACTATTTTATCAATCTGTGACAGTTGCTTCTCAAGACTTGTAACGGCGCGGCCTGTTTGTAGGGTATCATCTTGTCTAAACTCCTCAACCAACACTAAAGCCGTCTTTAGTGCCTCACTTTGCTCTTTTGTGCTTATCTGCCTGGCAAGCTCAATCATTTTTTGGCGGGACGTGCTGTAATCCTGTCCCACCTCCTCGGTGAACCGCTGGGTACTCTTAATGTTTTTATCAATAGTAATAATCTGTTTAGACTGGTGCGCTAACTCTTCATGCAGCGCATCAATGGTTGAAAATAAGGCGCTGCGTACCATCTTTTTTTGACTCACAAAGTCGGCTGAGATTGCTAAAAGCTCATCAAGTGCGTGATCATTGGCCGCATCACTATGCGTCTGACTGTTACTTTTAGGGATAGCGGGTTCAAGTTCAACGGCAGGATCTACAAATCGGATATTACTGAGCTCAATTCGCGCAAAGGGTTTACGCTTTTTATAATGTATTGTGACGCCGTTAACCTCTTGTTCATTGCTTTCTAGGTCAATACGTCCCTTGTCGTCGTACTCAATTACTAAACCATTTTTTTCAATGTAAGCATTGATCTCATCAATCGTCTCGTTGTACTCGTGAATCACTGAACGATTGCCTTTGAGAATATCCTTATATAGTGATTTACCCAGTTTCATTTTTGGTAAACGATTGATGCCCAGCTCACGGTAGGATTTCTCACTAATGGTTTTATTCTTAGGCAGTAGCTCATTGGCCATATCCGCCCAAAGGGTGCGTTGATATTTAAGCTCATCGCCGCGTCCGTTTAACCCCTTAGATAACCGCTCCTCCGTTGACCACTGCAACCAATTCTTGCGTGCTGATAAAGCATAACCCTCAACATCCGCTACTATCTCACGGCTTGAGAGTAAAATATGGGCATGAAAGTTACGACTGGTCAGCTCAACCACTTCAACCTCCCCCACATGTTTCTCGTGACTGTGGGGCCGATGAATGGCCACATCGACAAGCACGTTATAGCGATCAGATAAGGTTTGAGCGTAGCGCTCGACCAGAACTATACGCTGATCCGCGGTGATCCCATCAGGAAACATCACATCAATCTCAGTACCCAATTGCGCGTTTTTACGAGTCTCAATACGTTCAATATCATTCCAGAAACCCTCACGTGTCACTGCTAGATCCCCAGCAATAGTTGGCGTTAACAACGCCGTATGCACCACATTTTTCTCAACAACTTGCGTGTATTTAGTACCATCACTGTCCACTAAATTTAAGATTTTGTCTTTAGCTTTACTGGTGTAATCGTGGACGACTCCTGACTGTTCATCAACCAGTTTTGAGCCAGAATTATAAGCCGACTTTGCCACCACGCTATGATTTTTCGCCTTACTAACAGCGCTAACCGATAGATGAAATCCTTTATTATTCATAGCAAAAAAACCCAATATTGAGAGATGATTTTTTGGGGGTTGTAGGGGGTTCGCCCCCTGCCGAACGACGGAGTTTATGTAAAAAAACAGTACCCCTTGTGGGTCTTTTTTACATAAACTCCTAAGTTCGCTCTTAACAGAGGGTTAAAATACTACTGCGCCCACGAAAAGATGTGGTCTTGTGTATTTTACTACCTTGCATACCTATGTATGTACTGCTAGGATCAACTCTATCATAGTTGGCTAAAAAAAGGATGAGGTAATGTCAGTAATATCAGATGATTTATTCGCAAATAAGATTAAGCAATTACAGGCTCTTAAAAAAGAGATTGATCAGGACAGGCTTGAAGCACATAAAATATTGGGGGAGTGGTTGGCCAACGCATTAGACGATGATGATAATCATGAACTGCAAGCTATTTTTTTAGACGCACACGATAATGAAAAATATGCTCGTTTGAAAAAGCACCGTGAATTTTTGAAAGCAATTGCCAATAAAATACAAAGTAAAGCTGAGGTGGTACCAAGCAGCTTTACACCACCTAAAAACAGTCAGGACAGTGACCACGGTTCATTGCTTGATATTTATTCATCATCACAGTAGCTACTCGAAATCGCCTAATTGAAGGTACAGCTGGATCGTCTACTAATTAGCGAAAGGTTAGGAGACGGTTATCGGCTGTTTTAAGCGTTTTAGAATAGCTTTAGCTACCATCGTATCGGACAGAGCGTAAAACGTATATAAGAGTGGTTTCTAGGCTTTTTAGCAACGGTTTGATAAGTGTTTACAGATGTGTCGATAATGGCTACTGAAAATGAAGACAAACTATCTACAAAAAATGAGACTGATATTGAGAATGTGAAAACAGGGTTGTCCAGAATGACAGACGAAGATATTCAAAATATCTTTGACCATGCTTTTGAAGATTTTCAAAGATCCAAGCTTGATCCGAACTATGTGAACGAGGATTAACATCAAGTAAATGGACAATTGCATTCTGAGCTACTGATAAGTTTTATAAGTGATTGGTCGCTCATATTATCATCTCAAATCCGTCAGTTCTTGAGCTTTTTTCCTATTATTTAATATAAAAACATATTTTTTACTTTTAAAGACTTTTAAAGACTTTTAGGACGCTCTCAGACCTTACCAATTAAGGGCTTCAAGATCTATAAAGCTACAATCAGCTAGGTTAATGCTACAATCAGCTAGGTTAATGCTACAATCAGCTAGGTTAAAAGCTACAATCAGCAGGTATTATGCTACAATTAGATAGATTTGAGCATTAAGGCGTAGATATGACTAACCAAGTTGGTTTATATGAGAAGAAATACCCTGCAAATTGGGTTGTTATGCAAAATCGTATTCTACAAGCGTTTTATGAAATGACACTTGATGAAAAACGGTTGCTGTTGCTTGCTAGTTCAGTAGTGCGTTTGATAGATGCCACTGAAAAAGACACTATAGAGATAACCGCGAAAGCATTTGCAGAGGCTTGCAACATTCAAGTGGATTCTGCTTATACTCAATTAAAAGATGCTAGTGAAACGATGATGAGGCGATTTTTTAGCTATAGAAATGAACGCGGTAGCCGTGTCAATGTACAGTGGGTCATCAGATCAATATATGAAGATGGCTATGTGTCTCTATGTTTTACAGATGAAGTGCTACTGATGTTGAAGGTTTTTGATGAAAATAATCCATTCACTAAATATAAAAAAGAAGATGTACTTAAACTGAAGGGTGAATATTCAATAGATATATACCATCTGGCCAAAAAACATGAGGCAATGAGCTCGTGGACAATGTCACTTGAAGAAATTAGAGAGGAGCTAGCTCTTTCTAAATCTTACGAACGTATTAACAACCTAAAAAGTCGAGTCATCAACCCAAGCGTTGAAGAAATAACAGAAAAGTCAGATATTAAAATCACCTATGAAAACGTTAAACGTGGTCGTACCGTCACAGGACTAAAATTTAATGTCAAAGCTAAGCCCACCAAGAAAAAAAGTCTGGAGGACTTAAATCAGAATAATGAGAATAGAGATATACCATCCTTAACCGTCAAACAGATCGACCGTTTTGCGCCTCTATTGGCTAACTATGCCCCATTTGGTAGCTATGCGCCTTCAGGAAAAAGTACCCAAGAAGTGATCAGCTGGTTACACACTCAATTAAGAGATGAAGCTTTTTTAAAGACCCATAAAAAGCATTTGCTGGCGGTAGGTTATACGTTCCCTAAGCAAAAATCATAGCAAAGAAAAAAGAGTGATTAATCTGGTACTGTCTATACAAATGGTTTATATTATATGTACACAGATAAGCCATTTGTAATGCCATGACGACAACTAATTATAATATCAGGCTCGATCAAGAGCTAAAAGAAAATGCTTTTGCCGTGTTTGAAAGCTATGGTCTAACGCCGTCTCAAGCGATTAAATTGTTCTTGACCCAAGTGGCGCAAACCAATCAAGTACCGCTATCTTTTGAATACCAGAAAGTATCAGCTGTCAGTCAAGATGAATTGCTAATCTATAAAGAGCATACTGACAGAGAGAACAGATAAGCATTAGATTTGAATGGGATGAACAAAAAAACACCAATCAGCGTAAGCACCGTTTATTATTTGAGGCAGCCGCCCGAGTTTTTCTAGACCTTTTATGCCTGCGTCAGCAAGACAGGTATGAAAATGATGAAAAGCAGTGGCAAGCGCTGGGTACAGTAGACGGTACCGCCGTCCTATTGGTAGCCCATACGCAAACAGAAATAGATAATGGTGAGGTTATACGCATTATCTATCTCAGCTAGACGTGTCAAAAAAATTAAAGGGAGCCAGTGTGAACAAAGTTAGCTATCAAATAGACGAGCTACCACCACTAACGGCCAAGCAACAAGTAGATTTAGAGCATTTAGCAACGCTTAATGATGACGACATTGATCTATCAGACATTCCAGAAGTCACCGACTGGTCAGGTGTTAGCCGTGGCAGTATTAAACCATAAGCGTTCTTTACTGAGGCCAGTATTATTGCCAAATTTAAGGATAAAACCAAGCAAACAGGCGCTAATCATTAATAAATGATAGTAATGCGCTAGAAGAGTACTTAACTGATCGTTAGCCCTAATCTAATGATTGTGACCTCAAGATTACTTGAGGTTTTTTTAAGCCTTATATTGTAGTAAATTGTATATTGTATTATACTATATACAACATACTACAAACGCTACATATTTACTCATACAAAATTAAGGACAATAATTTATGGCCATTACTACACAGCAAATTCATGCTATTGCTGATCAACTGCACGAACAAGGTATCAAACCTACTTTAGCCGAAGTGCGTAAGGCGCTGGGTGGTGGATCATTCACGACCATCAGTGAAGCCATGAAGTTTTGGCGTCAGGATAACCAACAAGAAGAGCAGCTAAGACAGGTTGAGCTACCAAGTAGCATTGCTGAACGCTTACAAACGCTTGGTGCAGATATGTGGCAGACGGCCATTGATATTGCCAATGATCGTCTGGTTAAAGAACGGGAGGCTCTAGATGGTATTAAGGCCAAGGCACAAGCTGAGACAGATGAGGCTCAAGAAGCGGTTAAGACCCTAGAGAGTGAGCAGGCTGATTTGTTAGAACAGCTCGATGAGGTCACAGCAACTGCAGAGGCAACGGCTATCACCGCGGCTCAAGTGACTGCTGAACGGGATGTGCTGACACAGACACTCAGCGATACTCAGCACCAGCTAGAACTTGAACGAGCTAAAACAGTGGCAGCTCAGGCCCAACTTGGTGACCTGCGTAGCAGTTTTGATCAGCAATCAAAAGAGCTGAGTGCCAACATATCGAAGGTGGCCACGCTTGAAGCCACTGCTAATAGCGATAAAGCAGAGATCGCGCGTCTGCAAACAGAACTGACAGCAACTAAGGATGAGCTAAAGACAGTCGTTATTGAGCGCAACGAGATAACGAATCTTACAGCAGAAGTGAAAGGAGAGTTAAAGGCCATAATCGCTGAACGTGATAAGTTATCAGGGATTAATGAGCAGCTTACTCAAAATCAAGCTAAGATTGAAGCAGATCATCAGCTACTGATTAAGCAACACGACACGTTAAATCATGAGAGAACTTTGCTTAGTACTGAGCACACTGCATTGAGTGAGCAGTATGATGAGCTTTCAATTAACTATCAATCAGAACAGGAAAAGAGTAGCTCATTGACTGCAGAGATTGAAAAGATGCGAGAGACAATTAACAATAAATAAGTCAATCCCGTTCTATTCACACTAAGCTTATGAATCAACCATGACAATATCGACTCACTGAATAAGTGATTGTTGTATATTAACTATTCTAAATTTTTCTCTGGACTCTTATAGTATATAGCCTAGTGGGCTATATACTACTTAAGTTAGCCTAAGTGAATTTATGCTGATTTTGGAGCCTTGAGCAGATTTCAAGGAACACTCACCCTAAAGCAGTTATGAGTATAATAAAAACACTCACAAACGCTTTAGTGCATTCCTTGGATTTGATGTGATTAGTCATGCCGACTTCATCGCCCATCGCGTCATCAAGACCGTATCACTGTATCAAGCTACGGTTGTTAAGATTACGGCTGATAGCACCGCCTAGACACGCTCTTAACCGCTACTGTGCTGTCATACGCTAGCAAGGGCCTAAACCCAATATACCGCTACGATATGCACGAGTAACCACTCATTGCGTTGCTCAATATGTCTAGAACCCCCTGTCGAGAGCTTTACCCTTCTGTCAAACGCAGTCGTCGCCGAGGCCTGCCACCCATTTGACGGGTAACAATTACAGAGAGAGCAGCACAAGGAGGTAACGAGCGAACAAGCAGTTTTTAAAATGTATAGTGAATAAGGTTGATATGAAAGCATATTTTGGATAAAATGCACCTACACGGGCATTTAATGCTGTTCAAATAACGCAGTTCAGGTGCTTATTTGTTCGTTACAGTGTGCGTCAACACGCTGTAACCGTTAGCTATATTTAAAACTAAATGCCTCTGGGAGTCAACTCCCAGAGGCATTTTTTTGTTTGTCATATAGATTAGGTTTTTAATATCTAGGGCATTTTTAAATTACTTAGGCTAAAGCAGAAAATAAACATAGAAGCCGTAGACCCGTTACTAAGAAGCGTCAAATCATCGCAAGTCTCTTAAAGGTTGACCATAGCTATTCTGAAATACAAATCGTGGCTAAGTACTCGCGTCAGTTGATTGCTGAGATGTCTCAAGAATTAAAGAACGTTTCTGGACATTAACTAACTACCTATTACTATGAAAAAGTGCCTAATTATAAATCAGGCACTTTTTGAGCTGTTATACCTTTGCTTAGTAATGATAACGGCACTGGACGATAATGATCGCATCATCTTGAATTTCATAAACCAGCCGATGCTCTTGATCAATTCGACGAGACCAGTAGCCTGCAAGGTCATGTTTGAGTGGTTCAGGTTTGCCAATACCCTTAAATGGGTCACGTTTGATGGCTTTAATCAGCTTACCGATCTGTTTGACTTTCTCTTTACTGGTTCTTTGCCAGTACTCATAGTCCTCCCACGCGTCTTCCGTCCAAGATAGTATCAAGCGTCTACCTCATCATCAAAAGTGAGTGGCATATCTTTGGCATCAATCTCACGTTCAATCAAGCGACCAGCTTTAGCATCAGCAATAGAGCGTCTGAGACGCTTGGCATTGGTAGGGCTGCTTAAAAGATGTAGTGTTTCCTCATACGAGTTAAACTCTTCTAAACTCATTAATACCGTCGGTTTAGCATTTTGTCTTGTAATTAATATCGGGCCTTTATCAGTGTCTACCTTATCGATATACTTTGCTAAGCTCTTTCTAAAATCAGTGTAGTTCACAACGTCCATAATAATTACTCCACGTTTAATTATGTTGGTTATATGACCTATCATTATAGGTTGAATGTTATACTAGTATATACTATATCTGTACTTATATATGTACATATATTAGTAAGAAGCAAAGGGATAATTTGATATGTCTTCATGTATCTTTTTAAAACGTACATATGAAAGCTGACATATTGATCTTAGTTTAAATTTCTTGGCACGTTTGCCGCCTTATATTGTCGAAAGAAACAAATTTTACTCATATACTCATATACTCATATACTCATATACTCATATACTCATATACTCATACCATTTTGCAGAAAAGCAATTATGAATGCAATATAATGGTTATTATCAAGCCTTACTGCATTAAATCGATTTTTATATGGCGTTGTGATGCCTTTAAATAAAGATCAAAGGGCGTAGTTTTATTTTTTTATTGTCGTATTCTCTCAGGATGTTGAGTCTCCGACAATCTCAGGGCGGTTCACTATCGACACGAACTTAAATGTATCAGCTGATGGTAGACATGCCAATGTGACACTCAGTGAGTTTGAATTAACGCCTTCTATAGCTACTGAATATAAGATGTGTCTAACCGTACCTGAACAGGCAGTTTCTGGCGATATTTATGTCACTGTTGATAAAGATCAAACAGGACTAAAAAAGAGCAATACAGCTTATCTTGAAGTTCTTAAAAATGATGTTTACATTCGCTTTGGTGATAATGGTTCGGCAAACGATGATACCTTTGCCCTCTATGTGAACGGCGCATTGATTCATGCCATGAATGCTCCCGCTCGCCAAGTAGGTCCTTTTAGAATTGGCAACATGAAACGTGGTACAGCCAATTATATTAGACTACAAGGTATCTCTGCTCCAGATGCGATAGGTACTTACTATATTGATATTTATGGTGATGCAGTTGTGCCCCAAAATTTAACAGGGGATAGTAAGTCTGGAAGTGATTTGAATGCAGGCACAAGTAAATCGTGGACGCTATTTATTCCAAATATCTCTACTAATAATGTAGCTAGTCATACTATGATGAGCCTAAGCCGCTCAACTTCTATAGAGCGTTCTGATGAAGTGCCAATCATTTGGCAGGAGTAGTAGTTAATTTAGCTTACTCTTTTTAGAGCATCTCAGCGAGTTGAGATGCTTTTTTATTAATTTAGGTATTGTATTGAATGAACTTGTTTTGGATACCATTTTTCTTGACATTAACAGTATGTATATCAACTTTTCTTTTTAAGAAAGTCAAGGGTCACAACATACATTGGAATGAAAACACTGACGATAAAATTACTGTGATAGTTGTTGGCATAATTTTTTTCTGGGCAGGACTGTTTATTTTTTTAGATCCAAATAATTTACAGGGTACTGCCAGTGGTGTAGGAAATTTATATACATCAGGGCGACAGATGGGCATTATCTTAATGGGAATGTCTGTAGGTGCTACATATAAAACACTCTATACCATTACTCACGAACAAAAGCAAAAAGAAGGTCTTATTTTTGAAAAACTTGTTTCTCTGCACACGACAAAAAAATCATCCCCACCCGATTTTCATAGGTTTAGGGGTTAAAAAGCTAACTAACTGTCGAAATACAGTCTTATCATTGTTAAAGAACACCAAGTGAAGGCCCTCAATCAACACATCCAGGCCAAGCGCAAACAAACTGGCTTGAGGTCGAGCGTTTGACTTTAACTTGCGCTTTAACGGCTTATCTTTGTCTTTATAAATACCGACATGATAAGCCCAACAAAATGCTAAGGCGTTCACTGCGACTAATTTACTGACCCGATCAAGATGGGTTAAGTGGGTATCTTCAAGATTAAAGCCACGGCCCTTTAGACAAGCAAATAAAGTCTCAATCTCCCAACGCTTAGCATAGCTTGTCATCGCATCCACTGTTTCTAGTTGATTGGTGGCCACAATCACTAAACCATAGTCTTTATCACGCTTGGCAAATACTCGAACCAAACAACCATCGACAGTCAGTATTCGCCCATGTCGATATGTTTCTTGATGGCTAACATGGCGCAATAACTCTTTAATCTGTACCAACTTGCCATGATGATTCTTAACTTTACTGTTCTTCTTAATCCGTATGGCAAAGGGTATGTGATTATTGGTGAGCCAGTTAAACCATTTTTCGCCAACAAACTCTCTGTCCGCTACTATCATCTCAAGGTTATCTTTGCCAAATTGTTTGATAAACCGCTCAATAAGTTCACAGCGTTCAAGATGGTTTGTATTACCTCGCTTATCTAGCATTTGCCAGTATAAGGGGATGGCTATCCCTTTATATACCACCCCTAACATAAAGATGTTGAGGTTACTTTTACCCCATTTCCAGTTGGTGCGGTCAATGGTTAAGGTGACTTCGCCTAGCCCAAATAGTCGATATATCATTAAAGCCAGTTGATCGTAGTCTATCCTCGCTTCGGCAAAAAATCGCTGTAGTCTGCGATAGTGACTGTCGGTCTTGCCACCCTTAGGAAGGTGTCTTGCTGTTTTTTTAAGATTACTGCTTTGAGCAGTAATCAGGGCTATTATCATTAGGCTCAAACAATTGATTCTTGCCTTGTTCATGCTCAGGTTTTGGGTTAAAGTCTCACTAAGTCTGTTAAAGTTTGGCATGGTCTATTCGTCTTAAAAATTACTATTATGCCTTTGCTTTAACAGACTTTTTTGTTTTTTTGTCGTGTGCAGAGATAAATTTCTTATTTCTTGGATTGTGTTGCTAACTTTATGAATTTACTGATGTTGAACTGGGCGGTGCTACACCCGAAGTAACCCATCCCAACTAAAATAATTCTGCGTCAAACGATCTCAGCTCATACTCCAAGCACGATTTGGCAAATAACAACCACTCAATGCAATTTTAGATTTGCCGTATTTGGCTTGGATCGCTTCAAAGGCTTGCATGAGATTTTCGTTTTTTTCATGTTGACTATGGTTGCTGGCAGATCGCTTAGAAAAGTTGGGTGTGGAAGTGGTTAATAAAGAGATGTCGAGACAGTGTATTCAAGACCGTAAGTTAATTACAGGAGATAGTCCTTTGGCATCGAATACCTTGGGTAAAATGGCAGCACAAACGCTTTTGGCCGAGGTTCAGTAGTTATATTTTCTTCAATCAAGAGCGCCGTGGCGCTCTTTTTTATGTCCAATTTGCTTGTTAAAAGTTCGATTTTTTAAGCTTGGAAACTGATCTTGAATGTGGATCAAAGATTAAAATTAAGCACTCATTTGTTCCAACCAAACTGTTTAAAAATCGCATGGCCTTGTGCAGAGCTTAAAAACGTAATAAAACTTTTTGCTTCAGGATTTTTTAGACTGTGTTGAGTTAGTGCAACACCTGCATCACGGTAAATCACCAGTTCAGGTTCGATCGGGATAATTTGCCCAATGTCTGGATTACTGACTCCCCAAATATTAAACACCAACCATGCATCATAGCTGCTGTCAGTTTCCCATGCTTTTTTCGCTGTGCCTGTATTGGGTGCATACATGGCGATATTTTTACGGAAGGATTTTGTGAGCTGAATGTTGCCCGTTCTACCTGCAATATCTTCCCACATGCCGACTTGGCCTGCGCCATGGGTGACCAAAACTTTAGTGTTTGGCCTGCTTAGATCTTTAAATCCTTGAATATGTTTGGGATTGCCTTTTCTGACTAAAATGGCAGCAGGGCGTAGGTAAATAGGCTCAATCGAGTCCTTTACGATTTTGTCGGCAAATAAGCTTTCGAAATCAGACATCATGGCTTCCGAACCACTATAGATGACGTCGGCATCAAGCTTGGCTTTGTCGCTCCATTGTGAAGTAGGGCCCGCGGTTACATGGACATCAATCCCTGTTTTATTTTTAAATTGTTTCGCTGCTTCGTGCATCGCTGGTGCTGGTCCACCTGGACCATAGACATTAATTGCCGCTATAGCATTCATTGATAAAAAGCCCAGCATGAGCGGAAAGATATAGTGGCTGAGCTTATAATTTTTTGACATTTTTATTCCCTTTATTGATATGTGAATGTTGATAATATTTGTTTTGCTGATGTATTTAAATATTTATATTATTTTTTTTGTTAAAGAGTTTTTTAAATATTAGCGCGATTTTCTTACTTAAATTTAAGTTGTAGAAAGACAGAGACATGACGGAATTTTTAATGCACTTACTCTAAAGAAACTATCAGTGAGCGTAGTGAACTCTTTTTAACTGTAGGGGACGCTTTTGCCAAAGTCTAAGGATGAGGCCAGAAAATTGGAGCGACAGCTAAGTTGCTGGGGGAAGTTGAATTGTAAGGTCGGACTAGGAATAAAAAGAGTGCATCGGCGCTCTTTTTATCGTTTTGACACTATTAATTAGTAGTCAAAGCTAAAGTGTTCAGCGGCCAATGACGTCATGGTTTTTGAAGGATTGACCATTCTTCAGCATGACCTTGAGTGCGCGGTAACATGCGTTCAAAGTAGAAGTCAGCCAGAAAATACCATTACGCACAAAGTTTAGTTAAGGCCAAAAAATAACGAATGTTTGCTAGGTGAACCGTACCGGGTTTGGAGACCCTCCGACATAGTGTCGTCTAGCCCTGCTTTAACACCCGATAAACCGTAGCTACCCCAACACCAACCGCCTTAGCGATCTCCTCTTTTGTCATATTGCCTTGACTGTCTAATTCTCTAATACGATTGTGTTTCGTTGTATTAGGCTTCTTACCGGAGGGCTTATAGCCACTGTTAGCCAATCCCTGCTTGATACGCTCTCTACGCTTGTCGTTATCAAGCTTTGCCATCGTTGCTAATAAGTCGATCAGCATATGGTTAATCACTGTTAGGATCTCACCTGTCATGCCTTTACTTACCGTATGCGTAGTTGGTAGATCAGCCACCACCAATCGCAAGCCCTTGTCTTTGATGCGCTGCTTTAGAATTGCAAAATCATCTTGAGATAGCCTGCTTAATCTGTCCACGCTTTCAACCAGCAGAATATCGCCTTGATCAGCGTCTTTTAATAGCTTAGCTAATACTGGCCTATCGAGCTTTGTACCACTGAAATGCTCAACGTACTCAACATGTTTAACGTTATAGCTTTGGCTAAAGGTAATCAAGTCAGACAAGGCTCTCTTAGCGTCTTGATCCTTAGTGCTGGCTCTCACATAAATACGAACGGTCATAACGCGACCTCTATTACTTAGACTTAATAATTAATGTTCATTGATAATAGCAAGATATTACTATCATTTAATTTTAGAAACAAGTCTAATGATAGCTAAGTTATCGTTTAGAAGTTTTATGTTTTAGGTATAGGCTAATGATAGGAAAAAAGCACAGCAGCCAGTCTTATAATTCAAAAGTCTGTTATAGATGGTTCCATGCTAACAGTCTGCTTTAAGTAGTCTGTTAATATGTTTGAAGGGTGAGATAGCTGGTTCCGCTAAGGTATAGTCGTACTATATCTATATTGAGCCGCTCCGAGTATATCGGAAGGTGATTTAGATGAAAATGAAACAGATTACGACTTCTCAAGATAGTGATCAGTTAGTCGATAGCCTTCTTACTTCTTAAATATGATATAAAATAGGTAAATAATCTTTTTAACTAAGAGAAATATTGTTTTGTATAAACATCTAATTGTAGTTGCTACCACACTTTTTCTGTTTGCATGCTCAAGCGACAATACAGTGGAAGATGATCTAAACAGTACTTCTACTGAGTCCAGCGTAGCAATACCCGCTGAGTCAATAATGGTAACTGAGCCGAAAACAACAGCTGAAGAAATTCTAAGTAAAAATCAAATACAGGAGTTAAAACAGAAGGCTCCTACATTAGCTTCCGCTATTGCTCTCTATAACAACAAAATGCCAGTAAACTCACTACCAAACGATGGTGATATTTCCGAGTTGCTGAGTTATTTGATCATTTGGGATGGAGTAGTTGGTATGACTTGGGATGGGCTGAATAGCATCCCTGAAACTAGCTATGAAATGATAAAGAAAGATATTTTTGCTGAAACGGGTAAACGCTTTTGTTTTACGGGAACAATACATGAGATTAAAGTTGATCGTACTGTAAACCCTCCAATAACCAATGCATTTATGTATGCTGCATATCGTGGCTATGTAAACGTAATAGCAGTACGGTCTTCTGGTGATATTTTGCCTAGCTCACAGGTAGATTTCTGTGGTGTAGTAACTGGAGATACTGCTGGATATGCAACGTTCGCAGGAGGAGACTCTGCTCCGTACCTACTTGGTATGTTTGACCTACCAGAGAATAAGTAATACCAAACATAGAAAAATAGGATTAGAGTGGTGTTAGAGTGTTAAACCTATCAGACTTGATAAACTTGGCATTGTGTCTCCAGGACCTTCAACTAGATAAGAGAGGATATTAACATCTAGGGCAAATATGGTTTGAAGGCAGGGGTACGTTAATCGTCTGAAAAAACGCCTCACGGTTCCGGAGGCGTTCGATTAAGAGTATCAAGGTTAATGTAGCGATATTACTGGAGGTTATTGCTCTTAGACTCTTCCATAAGCCTATTAATGAGATGTTTTTTGTATTCTAAATCTACCAAGTTATATAAATCTCGCCAATGTCCTGTATCTTTACCTAATGCGTTGGGGTTATTCCCCAATGTTCTTGAGCGCTCTACAGTGTTCTTTATCATCTGAGCGCCAAGATGGTCATAGTATTCAAATGGGTTGGCCTCAAACTTATACAATCCGTTTTCATCTTTAGCAACTAATGCTCTGAAGGAGGACAATATTGGCAAGACAAAGGAGCGCGGGCTTTTAAATTCAAGGTCTTTGTCTAAGACCTCTGTTTTAAAGGTTGCATGGCTACCCTCTTTCTTTGATTGAACGCCTTTCAATGCTCCATAACGTCCTTTCCCGTCCGACTCTCTATACTTTTCGTTAAGAGTAAGTTCTATATGATCGTATAAAGTGAGGATTTCAGGAATAATTTTCTTCATTTTATAAAACGGGTTAGATTTTTTTGAGTCTTCAGACTCTCCCATTTCATTATGATATTTGACGTACTGTTTGAGACAGTAGCTTTTTTGACTATAAGTAGATACAGGCTGACGTTCAGCATCAGAAAAATCATCGATGTTGAAGTTATATAAAATCGAAATAATATTCTCAACTGATATGCGTTTATTAGCTTCATTTTCTTTAAAAGCAATATGATCGTTCAGATCTATGCCTTGGACATCTTTTAAAGGCTCTTTTATTAGTTCGAATTTTTTTTCAAGCTCTGCAATAGAATTGTCTTTTACTTGGACAGAAGTATTTCTAGCTTTTGCCAAATCCTGAAAAAATTCTTCAGCTCCGATAATAATCTCAAGTCGAACATAGCGAGGATCAACAATATCACTTCTATTGTCTAAGATAATACGATATGTGTGACCACCATCAATGTTCCCATGAACATCAGTGTCTGTCATGTTGATAGTTATGGTTGAGTTTCTAGTGTTGAAAGCTACGCTCTCAGCAGAAACAACAATACCTCTATTCTTTATTTGGAAGTTACCCAAGTCTGTTTCTAAGCTCTCTTTTATACTCTTTGCTACTTGGGTAGTTAAGCTTTGCTCTCTTGGATTAGTTTCCATAGGGAAGTTGCTTGGAAGGTCCTGAATTTCTACATAACACTCATAGACTACAGGGTTCCTTGAACTTTCACTATATTCACCAAATGGGTTTGGTAAAGTTCTGAACGATTTAGCAGCAAACTCATACTTAGTAGGTTCTTGCTCATTTAAGGGGGTAGTATCCATAATTTTAATCCTCATTTTTCAATATTTAGCTTTCATATAAATCACCTTATGCACCAACTGAATGTCATTCTTTTCAATTGACAACATTGCCTATTCTATATTTTAATGAGAAATTGCAAACCGCATATATACGGTATTTATATGAAAATTGGAAAAACGTTAAGAATTTATAGAAATCGCAACAACTTTACGCAGTCTGAACTAGCGTATTCGGCTGAGATAAATGATAAGTACTATGGGCAGATAGAAAGAGATGAGTGCAGTCCAACTATTGAGAAGTTGGAGATGATATGCAATGTGCTAGGCATTCGTATGTCAGACTTTTTTAGAACTCATGAAAGTGATGATGACTAGATTCTTCATAAATTCGTACGCAGACCTCGAGAGTATCCCGCATTTTACGTAACTGACCAAAAAGAACACTGTCAAGTACACTGCGAACTATTTCAGGAAGTTAAAGTGTTGATACCCTTAATCTACAGCCAAAGGTTCAAGTCCTCACTAGGGAACCGAATCAGTGAAAGTACCTAATTGGTTCCTTATGGGTATACCCTAAATAGAACCATCTAATATTTTATGCATAGCTTAAGTATTATGACGTGTGATTATAGGTGTTAATAATAAATGTAGTTATCAACTTATCAAAGTATTAGACTCAATGTTTCTGCCTTCATAAATGGTTGCTTTTTTGAATAAGAAGCTGGCAAATGTACAAGTTGTTGTCAGTGACAGCAGCATTGATACCAGCGTATGGCTAAAAAAGTGATCGCCAAAACTCATTTTATACAGCCCCATCGTCCAGCCTAAAACAGTCACTACTGTAAATATCCTATAGCGATATTTGTGTAGACTAGGTAAAAAAGCCAGGCCATATAAAGAGAACCCTGCACTGGCATGGGCGGCTGGGAAGCATTTGGAATCGGTTTTAGCGGTTATGTTTTGCCAAATATTCAGATAAGGTAAGTCCCCACCAAACAGCGTTAAATGATTGGGGCAACTGACATGAGTGACACTCTTTAATAGGGCAACAGTAGAAGGTACGACGATAAGAATAATCAGTAGGTAGCTTATTTCACGTACTGAAAAGGGAACCATAAATTGATTGATACTTCTATTCTTGATGATAGAAACATTATTCGAAGGCTGTCTGTATTTAATAATTAACACAGTGATTAAGTAGAGGGCTAGCAAAATCAATAATGCTTTAGGAGCATCATAAAAGATGAAAGCATAAGGCTGTGCGCCCTTTTGTATAAGCCATTGCCCATTAGTATAAAAAAGCTCGCTGATGTGAATATCAAACTGGCTATGTTCAAAGATTAACGCTGTAATGATCGTTAAGCAAAGCAGCTTAAGCCACATCCAATCAGATGAGTTATTTTCCAATGCCATTGAAATACCTTTCAATATATTAATTTGCAAAACCTCAAGTGCTATTCGCTATAAGACGTTAAATAATGCCATCAGCCATAAAACAAACAATAGCAATAACGCCAAAAACTGGGCAGCAGAACCGACATCTTTAGCTATTTTAGCGAGCGGATGTTGTTCTGTAGAAGTATGGTCAACGCAGGCTTCGATACCTGTATTGAATAGCTCGACGATAAGCGATAGAAACGAAACTATTAACAGCAGCATTTTTATATAGATAGCAAAAGGCATAAATATTAAAACGATAAGTAGTAAAAAGTTAAGCCAAATAACTTGCCTAAAGGCCGCTTCATATTTATAAGCCGCTTTAAAACCATCTATCGAGTAGCCCGTCGCTTTTAAAATACGAGACAGCCCCTTTTTACCTTTAACTTCACTCGCAAAGCTATCAGCTACCAGTAGAGAGCCAGTTGTTTCTTTAAGTTTATAATCAAAATCTGCGGCTTCATTATCGAGAATAGTAGGTTTGCGAGTACTCATGTTGATTGCTTAATAGTCATTAAAGTTAGAGGGTATGGCAAGCTTTGGGAATAAAATAAAAAGTGCAATCACCGATATAATTCTTGTTGTAATGATCCCAGTGTAGGAGGGCACTGGTTAGCACTTAGGTATCATTATAAGATTGGTATCGTTAAGAAAGCGTTAAGATAAAACCCTGAAATTAAATTTATACCGTTGCTTAAGTAGGGCAATTGCGGGTTTTAGACTTTTGATATAGCGTCTTTACTAAGCTTAATGAGCCTTTCCCAAACTTTGTGTAACTGCTTATAATCCACTAACAGGAGAATAAGCAATGACTAACCAATCTGACATTAAAAAACTGGCCGAGCAAATGGCTGGTAGCATGAATAGCTTTGATGACAT
>NZ_CAJGZN010000026.1 GCF_904846235.1 Psychrobacter immobilis | reverse complement strand
AAAACTGGTTATACCATTATAATCATAAGCGCCCAAACATGGGCAATGGCGGTTTTACACCGATACAGAAACTCAATCAGGCAGCTTAATTCTATTTATTAGGTGTCTTAAGTTTGGGAGGGTTACCAGACCTTCTTCAGTCACATCTAACTCTTCATGCTTGAGCTCTACTTGAATGCTATCAGTATGCACATGGGTGCTTTTGTTAATTTCAATATCTTGAATAGCGTAGGTGTCTTTGGTAATAGTAGCCACTTGGCGAGATAGCATAATATCAATCGGTTCATCGCCAATCTCTATTTGTTTACCATTAATGGTCACTACAGCTTTGCTATCCAAAGAAGGCTCGACGTGGCGCAATATGTCTTTGTCATCGTAGTTACCAGAGAGTAAATCTTGGCTCTCCGCGTCATGGTACTCAGTACGAATGGTGATATATTCTTCTACCAACTCAATTGGCACTTCGACAGTTTTAGTACGTGAATGCTTGGTGACGGTCACTTTACCCACGTCCAAGCGTTCTTTGTTAATCACAGGACGTTCTTCTAATAGTTCTAAGTGGCCAACATTGACGGTATTATTCGTCTGTTTCGTTGAGATATTTTGTTCTTTATCCAAGTTATCTTGGTAAAGGCTGTTTCCATTTTCAGTAGTCATTATTATTCCTTTATAATTATAAAATGATGAATTTCTAATAATTTCAAACGTTATATGTTAATTAACCACATATATTAACTAGCTACATTGAATACTATAAACCATTCACTCATGTTATGAATACAAAAAAGACCAGAGACATGCTCTGATCTTAATGGCTAAACATATGAGCTTAGCTACTTATTACTATCATATATAACTAACGATATAGGAAACTTACGTCGTTAAACTATGACGTATTAGCATCTTACATGCCACGAGCATGGCGTACATCTTCTGCTGTAATACCATCACGGTCTACTAAGTTACCTTCACGGTCAACCACGTTGCCGTCGCCATCAACATCTAGCTCTTCGCGTTGAATGGTCTCAATCAAGGTTTCAGTGTGATGATCGGTCGTCTTGCCCACGTTTACTTCTTCAGAAACATAGGTCTCTTTGCTGACGCGCGCACGTTCGGCCTGCAGTTCAACTTCAACTGTTTCAGTAGCGTCGAGGTCACCAATACGACGGTCTGTTGGACGATCTACGCTAGTACGCTGAATATTGGCATGTTCTTCTTCTAAGTCTACATCGACATTACGTTCTTCAGTGACGACATGCTTACCTACTTTTACTAGACCAGCAACGATACGATCTTTATTCACTGTCAAACGCTCTTCTAATAACTCTAATGTATTTGGTGCATCATAAGAGTGGTCTGCAATATCGACGCGATCTTCTACAGGGAGTGTATCAGCAGTAAATGCTTGACGATCTCTTTCGTACTGCTCTTTATAGCTGTATTGATAATCGTGATCGTATACTTCCATGGCTTCTACTTGTGTTTTGGTCAAGCTATCAAAGAAGACATCATCACCAACGATACGGGCTAAACCTGCTGGTACCAGTACTTCTTTTGAACTAAACCAGCCGCCTGCATCTACGATTAAGTAACGAATACGACCAGTAGTGTCTTCTACTAAGGCACCTTCGATTTTACCGATTTTTTCTTCATTGATACCGTAAGCAGTTTTGTGCGTTGGGTCATAATAGTCATCACCAATTAAGTCTTGATGAGTAGCTTGAATATCTTTTAAACGGATTAGTTGACTCATTGTTATATTCCTTTTTTGCGAGTTTATTTTTTATAATGTAATGGTTGATGTTGTTATTAATTTTTAGTAGAACCGTATTTATTACAGTTAATGGTAAGCCAAATGAATAGCTTCCCCATCAACTTGTAGCTATCCTAACACCGTGATTTTTGATGAGATATATAAGCAAGGTAGCAAAGTGTGCACTTGCAGTAATTGCGTGTAATAGGCTGTAAGTGGCATAACATAGGAGGGGGTAGAAGTTAACGAGACTTTACACAGAGTAATATTCAACATTCATCGAAAGAAAGCAGACACAAAAAAACCGCATTACCATTAGCAATGCGGTTTCTCAATAAACAATAATTATCTAAGTATTATTTAGCTAACTTACTTTAAGTCAGTTAGACCTGCTTTATTTAAGCAAGTTCAATAGCAACAGCTACCGCTTCACCACCACCGATACAGAGTGTTGCAACGCCTTTTTTGCCGCCAGTACGTTTTAGAGAGTTGATAAGCGTAATCAGAATACGAGCACCTGAACAGCCTACTGGATGACCAAGAGCACATGCACCGCCTTCGATATTTACTTTGGCATGGTCAAGTTTTAACTCGTCCATCGCAGCCATAGTAACCATTGCAAAGGCTTCATTGATTTCCCACAGATCTACATCATCTACTGACCAGCCAGCACTTGATAGTACTTTTTCAATGGCACCGATTGGCGCGATGGTAAATTCGCTTGGGTGACGTGAGTTTGAGGCAGTAGCAACAATGCGAGCTTGATAATCAAGGCCTTCAGCTTTCGCTTGTGACTCTTTCATTACTACGACGGCTGCAGCACCGTCTGAGATTGAGCTAGCGTTTGCAGCAGTAATCGTACCGTCTTTAGCAAATGCTGGACGCAAAGTAGGAATGCGATCAGCATTAGCAAGGGCAGGTTGCTCATCGGTATCAACAGTTTGCTCGCCTTTGCGCGTTGCAAACGTAACAGGCTCGATCTCATCTTTAAAATGGTTGTCTTTGATAGCAGTCAGCGCACGGTTCAATGACTCAATAGCAAACTCATCCATCTGCTCACGTGTATAGCCTTTTTCATCAGCCATTTCTTGAGCAAACATACCCATTAGCTTACCAGTATCAGCATCTTCTAGGCCATCTAAGAACATATGGTCTTTGACTTCTTTGTGACCCATACGATAGCCGCCACGTGAACCTGGCATGATATACGGTGCATTGGTCATTGACTCCATGCCACCTGCAACAGCAACGTTGAAGCTGCCCGCTTTGATACCATCATGCGCTTGCATGACTGCTTTTAGGCCTGAACCACAAAGCTTATTGATGGTGACAGCACCAGTCGCATCCGGTAGACCTGCTTTACGCATGGCTTGACGAGCAGGGCCTTGACCCAGACCTGCGGTCAAGATACAACCCATAATGACTTCATCAACACTGTCAGCGCTAACACCTGAGCGTTCAACAGCAGCTTTGATAGCGGCGGCGCCCAGCTCGGTAGCACTCATGTCTTTTAGTGCGCCTTGAAAGCCACCCATTGGTGTACGTGCGCCGTTTAGGATTACAATTGCATCATTTGACATCGTTATTATTCCTTGTTGTGCGTTTTGATTAAGTATCTACCAAGAAATCAGATGCCGATTGGCTAGCTTTTGCTTATATTATAAGCATCTGTCTTCTTCAGTATGTGGTTTATGCTAGCTCATCTAATCGTATGCGTACCACTTTATCAGTAATGGTCTCTAACTTTTCAATTTTTTCGATAGCGAGATTCATCTGACTCTCGACCACAGGTAGCGTCAGAATAATCACCGGCACTTGACCTACTTTATGCGCAGGCTTTTGCAAGATTGCATCGATATTGATACCAGCATCACTTAGGATGCGCGTGATATCTGCCAATACGCCTGGGCTATCATAAGCATGTACACGCAAATAATATCCAGTTACCATCTGATCAGCACGCAATATAGGCGTGTCTGATAGCTGGTCAGGGATAAATGCTAAATGCGGGACATGATGTCCAGTGTTGCTTTGATCGTCGCGGTCTTTGCTACCCAGTACACGAACCAAATCCATGACATCGGCCATCACTGCAGAAGCAGTTGCACCAGCACCAGCGCCATCGCCGCAATAGAGTGTCTGGCCAAGTGGATGTGAGTTGACTAATACTGCGTTCTTCACACCATTGACGTTCGCCAGTAGCGCATCTTGTGGAATAAGTGTCGGGTGTACGCGTAATTCAACCCCTGCATCACCATCGTTTTCGCTATCGCGGCGTACGGCAAACCCTAAATGCTTGATACGGTAGCCAAGCTCTTCGGCATAGTTCACGTCTTGCAGGGTAATACCAGTGATACCTTCACAGTAGACTTTATCAAACTGTAGCGGGATACCAAAAGCGATAGAGGCGAGTAGCGCTAATTTGTGAGCGGCATCAATACCTTCAACATCAAAAGTAGGATCTGCTTCTGCATAACCCAACTCTTGCGCTTCGCTTAATACGTCGGCAAATGGGCGACCCTTATCACGCATTTCGGTCATGATAAAGTTACCAGTACCGTTGATGATACCCGCGAGCCAGTCAATTTTGTTGGCGGCAAGTGCTTCACGCATTACCTTGATAATAGGAATACCGCCTGCTACCGCTGCTTCATAAGCAACATGTACATTGTTTTCTTCAGCGAAGGCAAAAATCTCATTACCATGTTCAGCGAGTAGAGCCTTGTTTGCCGTAACCACATGTTTGCCGTTTTTGATGGCCTGCATAATGACGTCTTTGGCTAAGGTGGTACCACCAATCACTTCGATAACAATATCGACATTATCGCTTGCGGCAATTGCCATCAGATCGCTGTTTTGCATGATATTGGTATCAATATCATCACGCTGACGACGCGTACCGACTTCGGTAATAATAATGTCGCGTCCGCTACGGCGTTTTAGCTCATTTAAATTATCATTGATCAGATTGATCACGCCCGTTCCGACGGTGCCCAGACCAAGTATCGCTAGTTTGATGGAATTACTCACAGTATCCTCAAGAGGTTAAATACAATGAAGTCATTATAAGCGGTGACAGTGTCAAATGAGTCTGCGACATCAAACATAACGTCTGTGCGCATCGTCTAGTACTGCCTGCCTATCTACTTCATTATAGTTGAATAAAAAAAGCTCAAATAAAAAGGGTGTTGCTCATTTTGCATCGTGCTTTATCGTATCATACCGACAAGGCATTGTGACGTCTATACAATCTCATAAAAGCCAATGTTCTAAAGGCTAATATCATAAAAAACAATGTCCTGAAGGCTAATGTCATAAAAGCCAAGTTTAGAAAGACAACATCATCAAGGTTATATCAGCTGACGATTATAAAAAAGCAGTAGCTTCAATCTTGTTTGGCATATGTATATGTCATTTATGCTTGATTGCCAATATTAGTTGTTAATATGAGTCACTAATATTGATAACTCACATTATTAGTTAGCGCCTACTGCTTGTGCCAATTCTGCTGCAGGTAAGTAGCCACCTACTTGTTGTCCTGTTTCGGTAAATACCGCAGGCGTACCGCGCACACCAAGTCTTGAACCTAAAGCCATATGTTCTTGTACAGGAGTGGCACAGCTAGGGGCTTGTACATTGGCACCGATTTTTGCTTGATCCATCGCAGCTTTACGATCCTGACTACACCAGATCGCTTCCATCTTTGGTACAGACTCTTGACTGCGAGGCCATGCCAGATAACGAACCTCGATACCGCGCGCATTGATATCATCCATTTCTGAATGTAGTTTGCGACAGTAGCCACAGTCTGCATCAGTGAAGGCATAAATAACGGCTTTGGTTTCGCCTTTTGCTGGATAAATCACCATGTCTTTTTTATCGACGGCTTTTAGCGCTTCTTGTGCTGTCGTAGCAACTAGGGCGGCACTGATATCAACCGGAGCGGCATCACCCACAGCGATGATCTGACCTTGAATAATATGCTTGCCAGCTTTATCAGTAAAGAAAGAAGGTAGACCTTCAGCGGTCACCCAATAAATACCATCCATATCTGTCGGTACAGCTGAAACGATAGTTTCCTCGATACCAGAGCTTTTTAGGTTCGCCTGTAACGCTTTCACCACGGTTGCATCATTACCAGCTGAAGGCTTAGCAGCAGTGGCATTTGTCTGTGCAGCGTTTACAACACTGGTATTGCTAGTTGCATCAGCGGCATTGTTTGAGCAGCCAGCAGCGATACCAACTAACAGCGCACTCATCATAAAACGAGATAAAACGGTACGAGAAAGAGGATTACGTAAGGTGGTATTTTTGATAGTGGGGAACGGCATACGGGTTTCCTATAGGTGTCGTGCCTAATCATGAGTTCGTTATAAAAACGCTATAAACTTTTCTATATAGTAATGTGTCTTGGCAGTGTTTTAAAGGTCTAACATTGAAGAAGTTCTTATAACTTATTGATAATAAAAGATAGGTAGTAATAGCCTTCATATTACCATATTTACGCCAAATAATAGCGAACGGAAGGCAGCCAAGAAGTATCAGTAAAGCCAACTTTAAAGAATAGCTATCAACATAAATTCAAAAAACAAGATACATTTGTGCTATTTAACATAGTTGCTTGAACTTGTAGTCTAAGGCTAATCGCATTGTTTCTATAAAAATCTATATAAAATGCGTTGTATAAACTATTTGAGAACGACTTACTTTAACAAATTTGCTTTAAGGAGCACACATGGCAGGTGCCAGTTTATTAACCTTACTCGATGACATCAGCGTCTTAATGGATGATGTGAGCGTCATGACCAAAGTTGCCGCCAAAAAAACCGCGGGCTTAGTTGGTGATGATTTAGCACTCAATGCCGAGCAGGTCACAGGGGTTAAGCCAAATCGTGAGCTCCCCGTCATTTGGGCAGTAGCCAAAGGCTCTGCCGTGAACAAAGTGATTTTAGTACCAGCGGCGCTATTAATCAGTTATTTTATACCGTGGTTGATTACTCCGCTATTGATGATCGGAGGGCTATACCTGAGTTATGAAGGGGCTGAGAAGGTCATTCACAAGTTTTGGCCGAAGTTGTTGCCCCATGATGAAGAACAAAATGCCCGTTTAAAAGCCAACGCAGATGAGTCGGTAGATTTGGTCGCGTTTGAAAAGGACAAAATCAAAGGTGCGATACGTACAGACTTTATCTTATCAGCTGAGATTATTGTTATCTCTTTAGGCGCAATTACAGCAGCTGGTGGCGATATTGTCCAAAAAGGCATCGTACTTTCGATAGTGGCTGCTGTCGTGACTGTCGGTATTTACGGCTTAGTTGCAGGCATCGTAAAGATTGATGATGCGGGTCTGCATTTGATTGAAAACTCACAAGCAGGTGATAGTAAGCGCAAGTTTGGCGAGTTTATGCTTGCAGCTGCGCCAAAGCTTATGAAGTTTTTATCCATAGCGGGCACGATTGCGATGTTCTTGGTGGGCGGCGGTATTATCGTTCACGGTATCGGCTTTTTGCATCACAGTGTAGAAGACATTGCCCATCTTACTGGGGTATTTGAAGGGTTAACCGCGTCATTGTTAAATGGATTGGTCGGACTGATTGTTGGCGCTATTGTGGTAGCTATTGTTACTACTATTGGCAAAATGCGTGGTAAAGATGACACAGCGTCTTCTGCACATTAAGCTTATCTGCTTTCTATTGTCTCTCGTTTGAATTAGCAAGTAAGTTTGACTGTATTAAGATAAAAAGCCCCAAAGCTACAAATAGCTTTGGGGCTTTTACATTTGAGCTTATATGACTAGCTGTCGCTGTCTACATCATCAGATGCGAGCTTTTCAGCCTGCGTCGGCTTCTTATGATCCATCTTAGGCTTACGACTGCGCGCCTTTGGTACTTTTGGCGTAGTCAGATTAAACATACCAGTCTGTGGAAGCAATTGCTCAGCCACATTTTCGATCATGTTTTTATAGCTGGCTATGGTCGTCTTAGACTTAGCTGCCTGACTGTCATCTTTGCTAGCCTCTTTAGTAGCTTCTACTACTACCGATTCAGTCGTCTGCTCAGTCTCTAACACGTTTTCTGCAGCATTTTCTACTTCATTGCCAGTTTGCTCTGCAGGGATTTCGACCTCCGCTTCCTTAGCTTCTGACTGAGCACGCTCGACTTCTAGCAATTGCTCACTATCAGCACTGACATTTTCTGTCTGTGTCTGATTGGCGAGGGCAGTCGCTTCAACGTCATGCGCATCGACTTCGTTATCGGTTTGCTCGACGGTAGCTTGTTCAGCAGGTACGCTCAATACAGTGGGTTCCTGATAATCAGGGTGCTGTCCGCGCGGATCGTTGCTAGCACGCTTAGTGATAGCACGTGGCTCAACGTCTGTCTTACCTTGTGCTGCTGCGAATTGACTGACAGCTTGAGTCATCGCTTCAAAGCGTGCGAGGTAGTCGGCAGCCAATGGTTGATAGCCATAGTTACTAAAGACAAAGCTCTGGCTAGCAGCATTAGAGCTATTATTAGCACCCTGAGATTGCTCATTATGCAACGCAATAGTCGCGATAAAGCAGTTGATAATGCCTTCTTCTGCTAAGCGCGTTTGCGCCTCTGGTAGCGTGGCACGAATAAACTCACCAACCGTGCCACGTATTGCTGGCACATTAGTGGCAGCTGGCTTGTTCGCTTGAGCAGCTTGCTGAGCGAGTACTACACGTGGATCGTTACTCGCTTGACCAAATTTCTCAGCAGTCACGTAACGTGTGCCAAATAGTGCCTCATGGGTTAGCTCAAGTGCTGAGTTACTCATATTACTTGTGCTTGCACTATTACTATCAGCCTGAGTACTTTGAGCTTCATCACTTTTACTCACATTTTCAGCAGTCTTGGTTTCCTGCTGTTTTGGAGTCTCTGTAGCTTTTTCAGCATCAGCAGTTACTGACGTTGAAGCTTCCTCTTTACTTTCGGTGTCACTCGTAGAAGTCGATGGTGCCTCCACAGCTACAGGTGCTTTTTTCTCTTCAGCAGCCTGCTCATGCTTAGGTACATCGTTTTGCACCTTAGCTTGTTCGGTAGATGCACGCTTATCATCATTTACCTGATTAGCATTTGCTTCCACCGTACTTTTTTCGCTATTGCTTTTCTTATCAGCGTTTGGAGCACTGGTGTTTTGCTTGTTAGTGCTCTGCTCATTGCTACTGTGTTTGTCAGTAGGTTTTTGAGCAGCTGTTTCGTTTGAACGCTCATCTTTTGCTACGTTATTTGTCGCGCTTTGTTTCTCACTAGGCTGAGTTTTGGCCTGTGTGGATTTACTATCATCTAAAGATAGATGCACCACTTCAGGCGCTTTTAGCTCAGTTGGCGCTTCATTGACCTGTAGCACGACCTCGTTAGGGTCTTGATTACGACGTGCGCTATGTTGATTCTTGCTATTGGCAGCATCGTTGTTTCTAACGTTCTGCTGTTTGCTCTGCTTAACGTTGTCAGCCGTTAGTGTCTCACCGCGCTCTAGCTTACCGCGTGAGCCGCGTTGGCTATGCGATTTACGCTTAGTACGGGTTTGCTCATCTGCTTTAGAGCTGTTTTCGTTATCAGCATCACTGCGCTCGCTTGCGTTACGATTGCTGCTCTGTTGATTGCTATCTTGGCGGTTATTACGATTGCGATCGTTCGTGCGTCTATTATCATGCTGACGCTTGTCTTGCTGCCTTTGGTCTTGAGTATCAGACGATTTGTCATCAGCATTGTTTGAGCCAGTATTTTCTGAGCTACTGTTTACGTTGCCAGTATTCTCGTCAGTTGTCTCTTTTCTTTGACGCGGTTTAGAAGATCTAGACTTACGCGGCTTACGTCTTCTTCTGTCTTCATTGCTGCTGTCGTCAGCATCGCTGTCATTACGACGCGCCTGTTGACGATTAGCATTGTTATCTGACTGTTGGCTTTCGTTTTTCTGACTGTTGCTTTGCTGAGTTGGCTGCTCACTAGTTGCAGCTGCACTATTCAATGCATTGCTATCAACTTGACCAAACGAGCCTAAGCTTTGCGCGCCCGTGTTTACTAGTGCTTCGATTGCTTCAGCGGCATCTCGGCTACTGACACTAGGCGTCGTAGTGGCTTGCGGTGCTTGAGCAAATAGGTTTGATAACCATGCGACGGCTTTTGGTTGAGCAGTAGCTTCGACACTCTGTGTCTGCGGCGCTACTGGAGCGGCAACACTAGCGGTTTTATTAGCTTGCGGTGCATGTGCAGGCGACACATCGTTGGTGTTTTTATGATTACGACGATCATTGCTATGATTTACCGTATCGTTCTGTGCTTGCGTAGCTGCGGCCTGCTGTGTGTTTGAGCGACTCTGCTTATCATCTGCAGTTTTACGAGGCTGGCGAGTAGGCTGCTGTTCAGGACGCTCTTTTTCAGCAGTTTGCCAGTCAACGTTGTAGCCAAGGTCACTGTGCTCTTGTTGCTGAGTATCAGTGATACGTTCATAGCTCGATGGTGCAAAGCCATCACGGTTGAAATGAAGCTTGAAATTTGGTGATTCTAAATGCGCGTGTGGCAAAATAGTGATACGCGTGCCACTGTCTTGCTCAAGGTAAACCAAGCTATCGCGCTTTTCGTTTAATAAGAATGCAGCGATGTCTGTCGGGACTTCAGCTTGTACTTCACCTTGACGTTCTTTAAGAGCGATTTGCTCAATTTGACGCATGATAGATAGCGACAGTGAACGCAAGTCACGAATCATACCGTTGCCGTGACAACGTGGGCAAATATAGCCAGTTGACTCTTCTAGTGAAGGACGTAGACGCTGACGGCTCATTTCCATCAAACCAAACTTAGAGATATCACCAAACTGAACGCGCGCACGATCGTATTTGGTCGCGTCAATCAGACGTTTTTCTACTTCTTTTTGGTGCTTATTGTCATTCATGTCAATGAAATCAATAACGATCAAACCACCCATATCACGCAAACGAAGCTGACGAGCAATCTCATCGGCTGCTTCTAAGTTGGTATGGTAAGCGGTCTCAGCAACATCTGAACCTTTGGTTGACTTAGCTGAGTTAATGTCGATAGAGACTAGTGCTTCTGTTTGGTCAATAACGATTGAACCACCTGATGGCAGACGAACTTCGCGCTGATAAGCGGTTTCGATTTGTTTTTCGATATTGAAGCGCGAAAACATCGGCTCATAATCGGTATATTTGCGTAGCTTTTCGGCTTGTTTTGGCATTACCGCATCGATAAACCCAGCCGCTTCAATGTAAGCGTTTTCGTTATCAATCCAAATTTCAGCGATATCATCACGTAGATAATCACGAACAGCACGTGTGACAACGCCCGCTTCTTGGTGAACCAAGCGCGGTGAAGGGTATTTTTGGTTTTGTTCTTGAATGGCTTGCCAAATGTTGAGCAAGTGATTTAAATCGTGCTGTAAGTCTTCCTGAGTTTTACCAATACCAGCAGTACGAATGATGACACTCATGCCTTTTGGTAAATCAAGATTGCTTAGCATGCGTTTCATGTCTTCGCGCAGTTTGCCCGAGATTTGACGTGAGATACCACCACCGCGAGGGTTGTTTGGCATCAATACCAGATAACGACCGGCTAATGACACATACGTTGATAGGGCAGCGCCTTTATTGCCGCGCTCTTCTTTTTCGACTTGGACGATTAGCTCGTCGCCTTCTTTGATCAGTTTTTTGATATTTTCGTCACGTGGGTTGCCGCTTAGGTATTCAGCAGAGATTTCACGAATTGGCAAAAAGCCTTGGCGCTGAGAACCGTATTCAACGAATACTGCTTCGAGCGATGGCTCAACACGGGTCACATGACCTTTATAGATGTTAGATTTTTTTTGCTCGCGAGTACGGTTTTCTAGGTCGAAATCGTACAGATGGTTGCCTTTACATAAGGCGACACGAATCTCTTCGTTTTGAGTAGCGTTGATTAAAATGCGTTTCATATTTGTATCCTATGAGTACGCATGACAACGATAAGACAGTCTTTAGGACATAGTGGCAAGTGTGGCTAATATTGTGATTAGCGTGTGTAGATGTTCATTAACGGTAGAACGTAAATCGTGGGTTTATAAAGCACATGGGCTTTTTCAATGGCTTCTTTTTTACCTGAAATAATGAGCAGCGCTCACATTAATATCAGTAATATAGGGTGTAAAGCTACGGTACTTATATTTTATCATCAGTAAACTTGGTACATATATGAATGTGTCAGCGAGTTAAAGCGCTCTTATTCTCAGTACGTTCTATTGGTAGTGATTTCAGCGCACGTTGTAAGCGTGGGCGAGGGTCAGTTACAGTTCTAAAAAATACTGATATTAAAAAGGCGTGGTGCTGTTGCCATTCATCCATCAAAGTCTAACAATAATATCGCGGTCATGATTGCTACTATATAGTGGCGTCATTCAGCGGTTGTTTGTTCAGGCGAAGCAATTGGTTACTCTTTGTTTATCGTTCTTTGTATAACGTCAATAATATCTTGGGTGTCTCAAGGTTAGGTGTCGCAGCTTTTGTTATCAGCGGGGCGTACTTGGCAAACAGAGTAATGGACCAGCTTGTCAGCGTGGTATCGTATTTACATTGTTATCGTCATCTGTTTGACCACCAATACTTAGGCAGCTATCGATATACTTTTCGATCCTAACGCTAAACTACCCATACTTGCTCAACTATGCTGGCATAAAGAACCATCAGATAAATAGTCATTCAATAATGATTGGTTATCGAGTACGGTCGTTGTCATGCAATTAGTGAGTCAGTGTTGTGTTGTAATCGGTTAATAAGCTGATTTATTATCAGCGTTATTAACGCGAAGGTATTTAGTGTCACTATTTATTTTATGGTACCGAATAACATTCAGTACAGTATTTTTAATTTGTAGGGCTATATTTGGTAAGTAATACCTCTAAATAAATAACGCGCCCTAAAATCAGATGAAACGTGTCAGGTCAGCAGGATAAATAGTGTCAACCGCTTTACTGGCAAGTAGTAGAAAACTGACAAGCAATAAAAGGGTGGTCAACTATTTGTAACAACAATGATTATTGCTGTCGCCTCTGCTTAATTGTCGCTCAACATGCTAAACTATAGCAAATCTTTGTGTAAATACCTAACTAAAAATGACAAACTCAAAAATGACTGACGACGCTACTACCCATGAAGCCCCTGCTATTTTTAATAGCAAAACACGCCCACAAAGCGCTGACGATGAGATTAGCAACTTCGGTAAGGTGAACTACCTCGAAGTAACGCGCCATCAACACGACCAGCGTTTGGATAACTTTTTGTTAAACCGTTTAAAAGGTTTGCCAAAATCACATATCTACAAAATGATTCGCTCAGATGAGATACGCGTCAATAATAAGCGCTGTAAAGCACATGATAGAGTGCAGCGTGAAGATGTGGTACGTATTGCTCCTGTAGAGCTAGCAACGCGCGAAAAACCAATTATTAGTACCGAGTTCGCCAAAAGCTTACTGGCTCGCGTGGTCTATGAAGATGACGGTTTGCTAGTGCTAAATAAACCTTCTGGTATCGCTGTGCATGGCGGTAGCGGCTTGGACTTTGGGGTTATCGAAGCCATGCGTGAAGTGACGGGTAAAAAATACCTAGAGCTGATCCATCGCATTGACAAAGACACATCAGGGCTACTGATGATTTCCAAAAAACGCTCAACGCTCAAAGTATTGCAGCAGCATTTGGTAGACAAGACTATTCAAAAGCACTATCTGTGTCTTGCCAAAGGTCAACCTGCACTTAATGAGCAGCGTATTAATGCGCCATTGCTACGTTACACGCTTGCCAGTGGTGAGCGCCGAGTGAAAGTAGATAGCCAAGATCTACAAGCGAAAGAAAGCCAGACTGATATCATTATCCATGATCGCTTTACGATTAATAGTCAGCCAGTCAGCTTAATTGAAGCTAAGCCATTGACGGGTCGCACTCATCAAATCCGTGTGCATTTAGCACATATCGGTCATGCCATTTTGGGTGATGACAAATACAACGTTCATGACAAATCAGGCGTCCATCGTCTGTGTCTACATGCATGGCGCTTAGACATCCCAGGCTACAAGACTATTACTGCGCCGTTGCCAGACGATATGGCAGATTGGCTACCAGAAACAACGAAATTGCCTGAATAGTTTTTTAAAATAAATTCTTAAGCCAAACTATTTTTGTATTTTCCTAAACGTCACGATATCTTATTTTTACGAATAAGCCACCGTGACGTTTTAGTATCTGCTATTTATTATTGTTATTCATTAAGGTAAGTCCATGACCAAACCAGCTGTAACTTCAGAGCGTGTTATAAATACTCAACCATCAGCAGAACACAATCTGTCTGACAAAACGTTGATTATTTTTGATTGGGACGGCACCCTAATGGATTCAATCGGCCTGATTGTTGATTCTATGCATGTAGCTGGGGAAGCACATGGGTTTGAGACGACTGATAAAGCCGTAAAAGATATCATTGGTCTGAGCTTAATGAATGGGATTAAGATTTTATATCCGCAGGCAAACGATGCGCAGTTGCTTGAGATTCAGCAAACCTATGCAGAGTACTATATTGCCAATAGTCACAGTACGCCGCTATTTGAGCCGATAGAGCATATGTTGCAAACTTTGCAGCAGCAGGGAAAAACGCTCGCCGTAGCAACTGGCAAAAAAAGAAAAGGGCTAGATCGTGTATTAGATGCCTCCGATAGCCATGATTACTTTGCGATTACGCGTTGTGCTGATGAGTCAGGCTCAAAACCTGATCCGCAGATGTTGACCGATATCTTGGATGATACGCAGCAGCAGGTTTCTGATGCTGTGTTTATCGGTGACAGTATCTATGACATTCAAATGGCAACAGCATTGGGCATGACCAGTATAGCGGTGAACTATGGTACGGCAACGAGTGCAGAGCTTGCTGCGCAAAATCCAACCTATCAGGTTGATACTCCACAAACGCTAGTGGATTTGCTATGCGGGTAGAGCTACTTTTATAATTCTTATTGTTTTTATAACATAACGATAATAATAATGAGTGAATAAACAGGCAATAAAAAAGGGTTTATCGTAATAGCGATAAACCCTTTTTTGCTAAAGACAACGATATCTATTTGTTTTCTTTATTAACGCTTTCTTTTTCACCGCTTTCCTTTTCAATAGCGTCTTCTAACTCAGCCCCTTCTAGTAACGCAAAAGAAGACTCAATGATTTTGTCTGCATCAAGCTGATACTCATACCAGTTGCCCATTATTCCAGCCAACTCATCGAGACCTTCTTTTCTGAGAGCCGAAAACAACTGAATGGTACAGTTTAAGCCCAGTTTTTTCAGGCGTTTACGAGTCTCAAGGAGGGCGTTTTTAGAAGCACCGTACTTCAGCTTATCTGCTTTAGTCAGCAGAATATGTACTGGTAGCTCACCATCGTTTGCCCAGTGCAGCATTTGCTCATCAAAAAACTTAAGCGGATGACGAATATCTGTCATCAATACCAGACCTGCAAGGCTTGAGCGTGATACCAAGTATTCTTCTAGCTCAACTTGCCATTCTTTTTTCATCTCTAGCGGAACAGCTGCATAGCCGTAACCGGGCAAATCGACCAAACGTCTGTCAGTATCACCGATACTAAAAAAGTTAATCATCTGCGTGCGTCCAGGTGTCTTAGACGAGCGAGCCAATTGACGCTGATTGGTTAAGGCGTTGATGGCTGATGATTTGCCAGCGTTTGAGCGACCTGCAAAAGCGACTTCCAATCCCATGTCAGGCGGACAGAGACGAAAGGTAGGTGCTGACATCATAAACTCAGTTTGCTGAATTTTCTGACGAGATTTGGTATTGAACAAGGCATGTTCAGCGGCGACATCGTTAAACGGGGTACTCATAAATGGCTCATTAATCTTAAAAAATTGGATGCGATTATAAAATTTTAGTTAGCTGATGATTCAAGTCATCGGTGCGGTCAAGTAGTTGGTAAAGCAATAGGTAAATCAAGTTAAAAGGCTGTTCTTTATCAATACAGTTATGTGCAAATCATAAAAGTAGCTATTTAATATTACTGGCTATTCTATACTATTCCGCGTCTTACTTATTGAAATAACTGCGATTAGCATCATATAAATAGTAGGATAACATTAAAGTTGGTCAGTCATTGAGACAAGTTCTCAGCTTTAACAAAGCCATATCCAAATTCTCTATGTTTATATGACATATATTGTTACAATGTTTAACGAAGGATGTTTAATAGAACGATTGATGAGACACGTGAAATATCACGAGGAGGTGCTCTATGTTTTCAATCAGTAAACTTCTTAGCACGAGTTATCGCGCCATAACGGCTAGCAGTGCTGCACTATTATTAAGTGGCATTATGATTAGCAGCGCAGGTGCGGCGGATATCGCCACTACCTATAATAACTCATGTGCAGCCTGTCACGATAGTGGGGCATTGAATGCCATCAAAAAAGGTGATAGTGTCAAATGGCAACAGCTGATCAAACAAAAAAGTATGCCGACACTCATTAAGTCTGTCAAAGGTGGGATGCCGCAAATGCCAGCAGGTGGTCTTTGCGACAAATGTAGTGATGACGACTATCGTAAACTTATCGAATATATGAGCAAATAATCGACTTATAAATATAATTTGAACATATAAAATAAAGCGCTGGGCTAATAACCTATCTGCGCTTTTTGTTTTTGCGTCATATTGTATATTGTGTTGCCAGAAAACTGATGGATACTATGATTAAGTAGGCAAATGATACAAAGTCTTGCTATAATAATCGAAAATAAACCCTGATGTTAGTAAGTACTTTCAGACTGCTTGTGTCCAAGACCTCAAAATATACGCCATTCTCATGATTAAAGAGACGGCTATATCAGGTATCTTACCAGTGCAATCACTCTAAATAATGCTTACGCCGAGCTAGTAGGATTTGTATCAATGAAAAAGTTAATCGCTGCTGCCAGCTTATGCGTTGCAAGTTTCAGCGTACAAGCTGCTATTATTGTTCCTGAATATGACGTCAATGCAGGTCAAAAAGTTGCAGAAACCGTTTGTGCCGCTTGTCATGGTCTTAATGGCGTCAGCATTGTTCCTGCACAGCCAAACCTTGGCGGCCAAAACGTAAAGTACCTATATAAACAGCTAGTCAACTTTAAAGCAGGTTATCGCAAAAACGGTATCATGCAGTCACAAGTTGCTAATCTATCTCAGCAAGACTTAGCCAACGTAGCAGGTTACTATGCCAGTCAAGCGCCTTGGGGCGTTGGCTACGGCAATCCTGCAACCAACCAAGAAGCGACTAAGCTATTCTTGGGCGGTGATAAGTCGCGCGGTGTCATTGGCTGTGCCGGCTGTCATGGTCCAGATGCTGCAGGTAATACTTGGGCTGCATTTCCAAAGCTAGGCGGACAGCATGCTCAGTATATTGCTACTCAGCTAAAACTATTCCGTGCCGCTGGACGTGTTGATGATATCGATAGCGATGATCAAAAACGAGTCAATGATGCAGCCAAAGAAGGCGAGATGGGTATGATGCAAACGGTTGCATCGAAACTATCAGATCGTGACATTCGTATCTTGTCAGATTATGTAAGTGCTATTCACTAATTGAGTCGCACTGATGCGATATCTGATACATGCTTTGCTTTGCATAGAAGACCATTGAGTAAAGCCACTGAGTACTGAATCGCATATTGATTATATCTGAATGACTAAACCCCGATTTCGGGGTTTTTTTATAACTGTTTGTCCCTTATATTAAGACAGTATTTAGATGAATTCATTTACAGAAGCCAGTCGTTGCTCTGTATAATTATAAATTATCGTTATTCACTTTATACCAATTTTCAAAATACGATTAGCCATCTCAAACATGTTCAGTCTATTATGCGTGGTACTTGCACTTGTTTTGTTTGCCAATCCAGTTTTTGTGAATGGTATTAGATCGTTTGGATTGAAATTATGATGATCCGTTATGCTTCTTATTTTATCGCGGCGCTACTACCGTTATTGCTATTTCGTTGGTTTGCACCTGCGTCAATTGGTGAGATTGACTTTTGGTTACTATGGCTATTAGCCATGGTATTGGTCGCGCTGCCAGTCATTTACGCTGAGATAGCGTTGGCCTATCGCAGTGTCGAAGGACCTCTAGCGGGTATGCAAAAGCTCACTCGTGAAGCAGATGTCAGTCCGATCTGGCGTAGCTTTGGTTGGTTAGCAGCGTTGGTTTCTATAGTGATTGCAGCATTGGTTATATCTGGTGCAAGTACAGGTATATTGTCTGCATTAACTGAGCTAAATAGCGTACCCGATGTACCTGATTTCGCAGTTGCTGCAGGTCTAATGGTCATTGCAGTACTCTTAAGCTTGCTGGGTATTGCACCTTTACCTATTGGTTTAGGACTGATGGTAATAGGGTTGCTGCTAGGATTCGCAAACGGTGTGCCAAATGCTGGTTTTGCCATGACTGATATCAGTTTGACGGAATGGGCTCGCGCAGTCGCGTTAGCATTAGTCAGTGTTGGTGCAGGTACAGGATTATACTGGTTCGGTCAGAACTTGGTGAGTAAGCAGACCGTCACAGCGGTAGAAGCAAACAATCAGCAAGCAAAAAACAGAGCGGCTACTCGTGAGTACCGTGCAACCAAGCTAGTGTTACCGATTTGGGTATTGCAACTGCTGATAGGAGTAGTGGCTTTATTTACTAGTGGTATGTCGCTACCGCCGATTGGACAGCTTTTATATTGGGGCGGGGTGTTATTTGTAGCCAGTTACTTGCTCCATTACAGTACTCAACAGTTAACGCATAAGTTTGGATTATTGGTTAGTTTGATAATCACTTTTGCTATAGCGTTACTATTAGTGATTGCGATTCCGACAGCATGGTTAGTTGGCATCTTGGTCATTATTAGTAGCATTGCTGTACTATTATTATCAGTATTTGCGGGTTGGCAGATGAAGATTAGCCATCTACGCAAGTCACTAAATTTTAGTAATGAAGCAGTTTATAACTTGTGGCGAGTGGCGATACGTTTAGTCGTACCATTAGCATTACTGCTAGCACTGATAGGTTGGGTGATGCAGTGGTTGAGCTAACAGTCGAAGGTCGTGACAACAGTGTGCCACAGTCTACGCAAGCCAATTTAATGACCGTATATCTGGCGTATGCTGAAAATGAGCAGCGCCAGCATTATCTAGCTTTGCAGGTTAGACAAGATACTAGTTTGCATGAAGCATTGGCGCAAGCAGGATGGCTTGAGAAATTTGTAGAACTGGCAAAGTGGTGTGAGCAAGTAATAGATATCACCACGCCAACTGTGAAACGTTGGCATGTAGGTATTTATGCACAGAAACAGCCATTAAGCTATTTGCTACAGCCTTTCGACCGTATTGAGGTATATCGCAGTTTAAGCGCTGATCCTATGTCTCAGCGCAAAAATAAATCTCGTAGCTAAACCGTTAACCATCTAAGCTAATAGTTTCGCTAACTATGATGCTGGCAGACTCTCAATACCTTCGATGCGCGTGACCAAATCATTATCATCAAAGTAAACAACTAAATGCTGGCTAGCATTTTTGACATCTGCGATGCCTTTGCGGCTACCTTCAGTGCCTGCTTTGTAGTCATAGATATAATCCCAGCGTTTAGGCTCAAGCGTATCTCGAATCGCAGGGCTACCAAGAGTATAAAGAACTTGGTTTTGATTCATACCCACTTTTAGCTTTTGAGCTTGGGTTTGAGTAATCGCTGTGCCTTGTGGCAAATCAATCTTATAAACACTCAATAATGAGCAGCCAGACATAGCAACAGTAGCGCTAAGCATACTGGTGATAACGATCTTACGTAATGCGCTTGTGTGGCTCAACGGACGGAAATTTAATGTCTTTATCATGGTAAGATGACTCATAAGAAATGAATTAGGTGTGGCCAGCATTAGGTCGTACCAGTCTGACCGACAATCTTGGACAAATGATACGTCATTTACTTGCAATTGCCTACCACTTACGACATTATTTACCAAACACAATCTGAGTAGTTAGATTAATTATATTTAAAATTCATAGGCTTGCATCTCGATATTTAGAAAATAATAAGAGAGATGTCTGCGTAAGTTTCATCAGTTTATTATTAATTATTTACTTTATATTAAATAAAAATAATCTTTGTTGATTATTTATCTCATATTTTCTATTTGTTAAGGCTGTCACAGTCAAAAGGGATATTATGGCTTCTTTTACCAATCAAGATTTACGTAGAGCAGGACTCAAGGTCACGTTACCTCGTATCAAAATTTTAGAGCTATTAGAAAGCGCAGAGCTGCATCATATGAGTGCAGAAGAAGTGTATAAGGCGCTTATCGAGCAAGGTGAAGATGTAGGTCTTGCCACTGTCTATCGTGTACTGACACAGTTTGAACAAGCAGGTATTGTTGAGCGTCATAACTTCGAAAACAATCTATCTGTATTTGAGATTACCCAAGAAGAGCATCACGATCACCTAGTTTGTGATGTGTGTGGCAAGATTATAGAGTTTCATAATGAAGTCATCGAAGAAGAGCAGCTGAAAGTAGCAGAAAAACATGGCTTTAAATTGTCTGGGCATTCTCTTGTTCTATATGGTATCTGCGCGGATCAAGCCTGTAGAGACAGCGCGAAGTAATTGTCTAGCGTATAAGTAGAAACGCTTATTTCTGTTAGTACTACTGTATTAAACAGTAAAAAGAAACCCTTGTTATTTATAACGAGGGTTTCTTTTTATATGTCTATTATGCGTAGAAAGCGCAATAATTTAGCTTACATCTAACGATAAACTATCAGCCCCTTCATCTAAATTAGCCTTACCGTTTTTACTACTGAGCTTAATTTTGAGGCGCAGATCGTTAGGAGAGTCCGCATGTAGAATCGCTTCTTTATAAGTTATCTCTCCTTGTTCATACAAATCAAAAAGTGCCTGATCAAAGGTTTGCATACCACTGTCTCGTGAGCGTGTCATCACATCTTTGATTTCATGGACTTCTCCTTTACGGATATAGTCACTGATCAGCTGCGAATTTAGCAAAATCTCAATAGCAGCGCGTCGCCCTTTACCGTCAGGTGTGGGGATAAGCTGCTGTGCGATAATAGCTTGCAGGTTCAACGACAAATCCATAAACAACTGATTATGGCGATTGGTTTCAAAGAAGTGAATGATACGATCGATTGCTTGGTTAGCATTGTTTGCGTGCAACGTTGCAAATACTAAATGACCTGTCTCAGCATACTGGATAGCGTAGTTCATGACTTCACGGTTACGAATCTCGCCGATTAAGATGACATCGGGTGCTTGGCGTAGCGTGTTTTTTAGGCCTGCTTCAAATGAATGGGTATCGATACCAACTTCACGTTGGGTAATAATACAGCCACGATGTTTATGAACAAACTCAATTGGGTCCTCTATCGTAATGATATGACCATGAGAATTTTGATTGCGATGTCCTATCATTGCAGCAAGGGTAGTAGATTTACCTGTACCCGTTGCGCCAACTAATAGAACAATACCGCGTTTTTTCATGGCCAATTCTTTTAGCGCAGGCGGTAAACGTAACTCTTCGACCGTTGGAATGTTGTTTTCAATTTTCCGTAAAATCATTCCTGCCATATCGCGTTGTACAAATGCACTGACTCGAAAGCGAGCTTGTTGCGCCTCGTCAGAGATCGCAAATTGACACTCGTTGGTATCTTCAAACTCTTTTTGCTGGCTTGGTGTCATTACACCTTTGACCAATGAACCGCCCCGACTTTATCGGAGAGTGATTTACTTGAGTCAGGCAGCGATGCCTGACAGGGTTAAATTATCATAATACCGCTTTTCAAACTCAAAGGGTGACACATATCCAATCGTGCTATGCAAT
>NZ_CAJGZN010000025.1 GCF_904846235.1 Psychrobacter immobilis | reverse complement strand
CTGACTTAAATCCTATTGAAAAGAAATGGGCGCAAGCTAAGTTTCTACGCCAAGGTTGGATGGAGAATAATTTACCTAAACTATTTCATGATATGGGTTGTACTTCTTTTATCTTGGATTGACTATAACAACGTTTAGTCTCTTTCTAGTACCACTCTATAGCGAGCATTACCACTCTCTAGTCGCTCAAACGCTTCATTAATCTCAGACATTTTGTATGTTTCAGTGACTGGCTGAATATCATGGCGCGCAGCAAAATCTAGCATTTTACGTAGCGTCGCTGGTGAGCCAACTGGCGAGCCTGATAGACTGTTCTGAGCCATAATCATTGGTGCAGCCGATATCTCTAGTGGCGCTTCTAATAACCCAACAAAATGCAACTTACCTTTTGGTCTTAGCGTTTTGATCACGACATCCCAGTTCATATCGACGTTCACTGTTGAGATAATTAAATCAAAAGAACCTGCGGCTTTTTCAATTTCGCTATCGTCTCTTGAGTTGAGTGAATGGTGAGCGCCCATCTCTTTTGCTTCTTCCATTTTTGATTCACTGGTAAATGCTGTCACTTCACAGCCCCACGCATTGGCAAACTGCAATGCCAAATGACCCAAACCACCAATACCAATTACAGCCACTCTAGAAGTTGGTTTGATATCGTACTGAATGAGCGGGTTAAACACTGTGACACCACCACATAACAGTGGTCCTACCGCGTTAAAATCAAGCCCTTCAGGTATCTTGATGACGCTAGTATCTTTTGCGCGTACTTTATCTGCAAAGCCGCCGTGGTTACCAATGATCGTACCTTCTTGCTCAGGGCATAGGTTGTGGTCTCCATCGATGCATAGATCGCAGACATTGCAGTACTCTTTATGCCAGCCAAGTCCGACTTTATCACCCAACTCTAAATGCTGTACATGCTTGCCCTTATTAAGGACTTTACCTGCAACCTCATGCCCACCGACAAACGGATATTGAGTCATACCCCATTCGTTTTGCCACATTCATAAGTCACTATGGCAAATGCCGCAGCTATGTATTGTCAGTTCAATATAATTTCGATACAAGGAAACCGAGTGCAAGTTATACATTAGTATGCTTAGCGAGGATGACGCTGTAGCGGATTTATATAGACTTGACTATACTTCGATTTCTACTTCGTGATCGCCTAGAGCACCTGGGTCATATTCATAAGGCTAAAATTTGCCACCTTTCTCTTTTGCTGCATATGCGTTAATCATAATTATTCCTTATTTTCTAGTTTTTTAAAGATTAGTTTATAGCGATTGGTTTATCGTTCTAGCAGCTACTCACCTATTAGTAAAATTAAAATAGTGCTATAAGAGATAAACAATTTCTTCAATTAATTTGATTGGACAGACTATAGCAAAGACTAACCCAACTAATCCATTCAACTTACCAGTTTTAGACTAACGTCATACAAAGAGTCATACTTAGCAGGCAGTCACTCATCAAAAGACTGCTTATCGTCAGAAATATTGCTTTGTTACTTATATTGCTTTGTTACTTGTACAGTGCACGCCTTCCTCGATAACCTGTCAGTTTTGGCGTCTTTATTACTTGCAGCAAGAGACAGATTATCATGAGTGACATTCCTAGCCAGCCGATAGGAGAGAATGTTTCACCGATTATAATGATAGCCAATATAGTGGCCACGATAGGTTCTAATAACGTGATAAGTGTCGCTTTGCTCGCCTCAATCGCTCTCAACGCTTGACCAAAAAGTAAATAACCAAAGAACATCGGCGCAATTGCCAGATATAGGGCAACGCTTATATGTTTTGCATCCAAAAACAGGTTCTCCCCTGTTAATAATAATGATGGCAACAATAAGATTGCCGACAGACCAAACATACTGGCCATCGCTGATTTAGAATTTACCCCGTTCTCTATCATCTGACGTGCTGTCCATGAATATGTGGCATAGGTCAATCCTGCGACTAATCCTAATAAAATGCCTAATATTCGATTATTCGCTTGTGCGTTTATATCTAAATATTGGGTTTTCCCTAAAGTCAGTAAAATAACGCCAACCACACCAAATATAAAACTTACCACCCATCGACTAGTGACTCTTTTATTGCTAATCAGACGCTCCATGACGACAGTGAAAAATGGCGCGCTGGCAATTGAGATCACTGTACCAATAGCGACACCTGCCAATCTCATAGAGGAATAAAAAGCTAAAGGATAGATAGCAACGCATAGGCTACCGATGAATAAGAGACTGGGTTTAGAAAGTAGTTTCTGTCTATCGCTTAGTAAATTATTCTTAGCATTCAATACTAGCAATACACCGCCTACCCCCATCGAAAACGCACCAACGGCTAATGGACTAATATCAGGTATAAAAGCAGAGGCTGTACCTGTCGTTCCCCAAAGGACACTGGCAGCTATCACACATAAAATAGCACTTAGACTAGATTTATTCTGCAGCATAGTAGCTACCTCTAACGTTATAATGAATAACATTATTATAGAGAGTTATAGACTACTATTTGTGCAGATTAGACGGTTTGTATGTCTGGTTAGACGTGTTTTAATTTGGAAGGGGCAATACCAAAATATTTAGAAAAGCGGCGGCTAAAAGCGCTAACATCCGTATAACCAACCAGTTCGGCTATGATAGCGATAGGTGAATCAGTATGCAGTAACAAAGCTTGCGCCTTTTGCATTCTGATCTTTGTGATGTACTCAGTGACGGTCTGGTTTGTTTGCGATTTGAAGTTCTTTTTAAACTGTGTGGCACTGAGACAAGAGATATCCGCCAATACTTCAACAGAAAGGTTGTTAGAAAAATTGTGGTGAATATATGCGACGACTTCTCTAATTCGAGCGTCGTATTGCACAAATAGATTTTGTTGTTCTAGAAGCTTATAAAAGGTATCAAACATCAGTCTCTCAACTTCAGGATTGATTTGATACCTTAACTGACTTTCTGAAAACTCCAAAAATGCCAACAATGGCGAACTTATAGAAAAGACAATTTGTGATGAATGAAACACATTTTCTGGCAACAGATCTGTATCTACAACGATAAACTTTGCATTCTCTTCAGCGCTAAAGTAGTGCTTTTCATTTGTCTTGACCACAACACATTCGCTTGGGATAACTTTTCCAGTATAGCTCCCAACTTCGATATTTATTGCCCCTCGCAAGGGCAAAACAATCTGATGAAAGTCATGAGAATGTCCTCTAGTCTGACGAGTGTATGACCTAATTGAGAGCATGTTAATCATACATCGTTTTCCAGATTGCTATTATTGTGTCGTGTCTTAGCTAACTATTTGGTTAGCTATTTGCCTCACTATTTGGCTCACTATTTGGCTCTCTATGAAAAGTGACTATTAGAAGTCACTAGGTTTACCATGTGGAGCTAGCCACTTAGCAAACCATCCAGATAAATCATCCATCAAGGTATAGACGACAGGAATAACAACCAAGCTCAATAGCGTAGAGGTTACCAGACCACCCAGTACCGCTGCTGCCATCGGTCGCCTAAAGGTAGGATCTGCATCACCCCAACCAAATACCAATGGCAGCATGCCTGCACCCATCGCGATGGTCGTCATGATAATAGGCCGTGCACGCTTACGACATGCATCTACGATAGCCTCAAAACGCGCCAGCCCTCGGCGCTGGGCAATCAACGCGTAATCGACCAGCAGGATTGAGTTTTTAGTCGCAATACCCATGAGCATAATAAAGCCAATCATCGAAGGCATCGATAAGCTGCTATTGGTAATAACCAAGCCGACAAACGCCCCACCAATCGACAGAGGTAACGCCATCAGAATGGTAAAAGGCTGCAACAAACGACCAAAAAGTAGAATCAGCACGCCTAAAATACAGACCACACCGACGGACATCGCAATGATAAAGCCACTAAAGAGGTCTGCCATGTTTTCGGCTTGACCTTGGTCGATAATGGTAATCGAAGGCGGCAGTTGCTGCATGGTCGGCACTGCTTTGACCGCTTGTACCAAATCGCCAAGCTCGCCACTCGCAGGTTGTACCGTGATACTAATAGCACGCTCTCGATCCAATCTACTAATCTGCGCAGGCCCAGTGCCAAAGTCTAGCGTAGCAACCTCACCGACGCGCACGCCTTGACCGGCAGGCATAGTGCTCGGCACGTACAAACCTTCTAGTTGGCTAACATTTTGCTTAGCCACATCCGGCAGACGTACAACGATTGGTACTTGGCGCGTATCAAGATTAAGCTTGGACAATTGCTGCTCGTAGTCGCCTACAGTCGCCACACGTAGAGTCGTAGCGATATCTTGCGTGGTCACCCCTTTGTCAGCCATTGCCAATCTATCTGGCGTTACCGTTAGCTCTTGGCGTGGTAGACTGCGATCACTGGTTACAGCGCCTGCACTTGGTAGCCCCCGAATCTCAGACATGATTTTTTGTGCAGTTTGTTCAAGCAATTGCGGATTGGTACTGGTTAATGAAAAGTTATAACCGCTCTCACCACCACTCGATAGCCCGACTGTGAACCGTGCTCCTGGCACTTCTGTCATCAGTTTGCTAATTTTGCGCTCTATCTCTTGCTTGGTGCCTCGTTCTGCACGCGGTGCAAGCACAATATCCAAACCGGCAATGTTTTCAGCCTTACCGCCGCCACCATCTGACGCACCCATCGACGCCTGCGCCTCTCCCACTGAAGTAAAAATATTAGTCACCTCAGGCATGGCCAAAATGCGAGCACTCGCTAGCGCCGCCACGCGCTCAGTATCTTCCAAAGAGACGTCAGGTGTCAGCTCAATAGCCACTCGAGTTTGATCGATATCATTATCAGGGATAAATGACGTGGGTAACAGCTTAACCAAAGCTAGCGATGCCACAAATAAAACAAGCGTTGCACCCATGGTTAGCCAGCGATGATGTAGGGTCCAAGACACAATCTTAAGATAGTACTTCATCATCGCGCTTTGTTTTTCGACGTGCTTTTTCTCAGGTCGCAAGATATAAGCTGCCATCATAGGGGTAATCAGGCGAGCTACCATCAGCGAGGCAAAAATTGATAAGGCAGCCGTCCAACCAAACTGACGGAAAAACTGTCCAACGATACCGCCCATAAAGGCCGTTGGTAAAAATACCGCAATCAAAGTAAAAGTAGTCGCGACAACGGCCAGACCGATTTCATCAGCGGCTTCCATCGCTGCTTCATAAGGCGTTTTACCCATACGTAGATGACGTATGATGTTTTCGACCTCAACGATTGCATCATCAACTAGCACCCCAATAACCAATGATAATGCCAGTAGTGAGATGATATTCAGACTAAAGTCAAATAAATACATACCTAAAAAAGTTGGAATGACTGATAGCGGCAAAGCGACCGCGGCAACGATAGTCGCTCGAATATTGCGCAAAAACAGGAAGACTACCACTACAGCCAACAAACCACCTTCGATGAGCATTCTTAATGAGGCTTCATAATCTTCTGCAATGGGTGTCGCTCGGTCATAGACTTTTTCAATACTGATATTACCCACATCAGCGGTCAGCTTGGCAAGCTCCTCATCAACCAGCTCCATCACATCGACTTCACTAGCCCCACGCGAGCGAGTGATATTAAATGCCACCACGGTTTGACCATCTAGCTTAGCAATCGAGCTTGGATCTGCTGCGCCGTCAGTGATTTCTGCCATCCGACCTAAAGCTTGTGTGCCTCCTGTAGGGACAGCCACTTGCAAATCGTTTAGCTCATTTGCTCGCTCAACGGCACCGAGAACACGGATGGTCTGAGTCGTCTTGCCAACTTCTGCCTCCCCGCCAGAGCTGTCTTGCTGGATACCAGCGATTTGCTGCGATAATTGCGAAATAGAAAACTTCAGACCACTTAACGCAATTGGGTCAGCAGCAACCGTGATCTCACGCTGCAACCCACCAACACGGCTTACGGTACTAACGCCTGGTATGTCAGATAGCCGCTTGGTAACGGTATCATCAACAAACCACGATAGATCCTCCACGCTCATATTTTCAGCAGCAACAGAGTACGTAACCACTGGAAACCCAGCGGTAGATACTTTGGTAATGATAGGATCGTTGGCCGCAGCTGGTAGATCACCACGTACTTCACCGACTGCTGAGCGCACATCGTCTACCGCTTCTTGAATGTCTTTTTCTAAGGTAAATTCGGTAGCAATGGTCGCCGCACCCGTCTGTAACGTGGTACGAATATGACTCACGCCTTCGATACTGGTCAGTTTATTTTCAATCTTTTTGGCGATATCGTTTTCGAGCTGTGAAGGCGCAGCACCTGGTAGCGTCACCGTCACCACCACTGCTGGCAAGTCTATGTCCGGAAACTGCTGGACTTTCATTTTCATGAAACCGTAAATGCCGCCCAACGTCAGCAGTACAAACAGCAAGATAGCAACGAGCGGGTTTTTAATCGAATAAGCGGAGACGTTTAAGCTCATGGCTGTGCCTGCACTGGCTTACTGGTTTGAGACACACCATTAACAACGCGCACTAGGTCACCATCATTTAAGAAGCTACCGCCCTGTTTTACGATACGACTGTCACTTGGCAAAGGCTCTAACACTGCTACGCTCTCGCTCAACCGCTCACCCAATGTCACTCGCTGCTGCTTGATACGTCCCATCGATCGATCGTCTCGAGTAGTCGATTCGGTAACGAGCATCACATAATCATAACCATCATTACTGACCACGGCGCTATTAGGAATCGTTTGCGTACTGGTACTTCCTAATAGGAATTCGCCTGTTTGATACATGCCTGCACGTATCTTTGAGTTGGCAGCTAGGCTGGCATAAATCGTAATTTGGCGGTTGTTGTCTGCGGTGGGTGCGATGCGGTTTACTTGCCCCATCACTGTATCACCACCCGGAAGACTGACTTGTACAGGCGTACCGACGTTTATATCACCGATAAGCTTAGGATCTATATCTGCTCGCCATTCCAAAACCCCGCCTTTGATAATTGTAAATAGTGGATCCCCGCCTGCCACCTGCCCGACTTCTACCATTTTTTCACTGATAATACCGCTGACAGGAGCGACGACTTTTGCGTTCTCTAATGTCAAACGCTGATTACTCAAACGAGCTTTGGATGCTTGCAAAGAAGCTCTGGCACGTACTTCCGAGGTACGGTAGCGGTCGGCTTCTTGTTTGCTGATGGCATCGATATCGATCAATGGCAGCACACGTGCAGCATCAGCGCTGGCATTGGCAAGGGTAGCTTCCGCTTCTGCGACATCTGCTTGCGCCTGTAGCACTTGCTGCTCCATAGCATCAGTATCGAACACGGCTAAAACTTGACCTGCTCTAACGCGGTCGCCTTCTTCAACCAAGATACGCTCGATAGCCACACCATTGACTTTTGCACTGACGTTCGCAATATCCTTAGCATTAATGGTTCCATCGGCACTGAGCGTGCTGCCGATATCATCTTGGCTTGGACTGACTGTTTCTACTGAGAGTACTGATTGCTCAATACTAGCATCGCTACCAGTTGCCTGATCGTTTGCGACAGAATTAGCAGTTGCTGACTCATCTGTAGCTGCATTACTATCATTGCCCCAATATTTGCCAAGCAGCACCCCTATCACTAGCACGGCTGCCAACACGGGCCACAACCATATTGGTGGTTTTGCAGATGGTCTTTGAGATACAGTGTCAGTTTGACGATATGGCGGCAACTCAGCTTCAGCTGACGGCTTAGAATGGGTTTCTTCAAAATCGCTCATGATAACTCTCTGTAGGTACAGTCAATATTGAAATACTCGATATAGAATGACTAAAAATATCAATCAGTCATAGAAATAATAAAAAGTGGCACGCAATCGAAGCAATGTTTGGATAGTCTGATATAGGGCTATGAGCGTTACTTACAGAGAGTATTACGATGTTCTCTAAAGCACTGTTTATTATTATAATAATTCATCAAATTATCGAGAATAGCATATATTTAGTCATCATCTTATTTTTGGTGGTGTATCAAAAAGTATGCTAGCGATAAAAGTCAATAAGAAATCCATGCTAAGTTCCCTGATTCTATAGGGCTTTAAAGGCTTCAAAAATTGTTCGAATTTTAATCAGCATACTTTTTGATACACCACCTTATTTTTATATATAGTGTCTAGCGTTCATAAATTTAATTGAAACTTAGACCGAATATCTGTGCAACGTTCAAGGCATATCGACCGATTTAAAGAAATAAGAGCGCGTATAGTCAGTCGTTGAATCTTTGATGTATTCAACGACTGACTATGGATGGAGTATCGTTTATAAAGAATGTTAACGTTGTGGCCATGCTGTTTGATTATATCCAGAGCTATATTCAATGACATATCAAACCCATTTGCCGATACTAAGCACTAAAAACTAAGCATTGGTATAACGACTTGCCTCAGGCATCCAGCGATGAATCAATTGACTGACATCTGCTTTTCGCGCAGGGTCTGCTATCAAATGCTTCGCTAACCGCTGAGCAATGGCAAATAATTGCTCATCACGGATCAGATCAGCCAAATAGTAGCCAACATTACCCGTTTGACGTTTGCCTAACAGCTCTCCTGGCCCACGTAGCTCTAAGTCTTTTTGAGCAATGACAAATCCATCAGTACTATCGCGTAGGACATTTAGTCGCTCAGTACCTGTCTCCGATAGCGGCTTTTGATATAACAGTACACAGAAGCTTTTGGTCGAACCACGTCCGACTCGCCCGCGCAGCTGATGCAATTGCGATAACCCCAAACGCTCCGCATTTTCGATAACCATCAATGATGCATTGGGCACATCGACCCCTACCTCGATGACAGTTGTCGCAATCAACAAGTCTAAATTACCTGCTTTGAACTCCTGCATAATGGCTTGCTTATCAGCAGACTTCATCTTGCCATGCACCAGTCCAATACGAATATCTAGTCGTTCATTTAAATCCTCATAAGTGGCTTCGGCTGCCTGCGCATCCAAGACACTAGACGCTTCTACCAGTGAGCATACCCAGTACGCTTGCCTGCCCGCTTCGCAATTGATCGCGATACGTTCTATGACTTCATCGCGTCGATTGCGATCGATGGTTACCGTCGTAATTGGCGTGCGCCCCGGTGGCAACTCATCAATGATTGAAGTATCCATATCGCCATAGACGCTCATCGCTAAGGTTCTTGGAATCGGTGTTGCAGTCATGATTAGCTGGTGAGGTGTGCTATTAGCCACGCCTTTATTGGTCAATGCCATACGCTGCTCAACACCGAATCGATGCTGCTCATCAATGATAACCAAGCCTAATTTAGCGAACTGAACTTGCTCCTGAAACAGTGCATGAGTACCGACCACCACTTGCACTGTATTTTCTGCGACTGCTTCCAATGCTTCGCGGCGCTGTTTGGCCGTTTGCTTACCGGCAAGCCAACCGACACCAATACCTAATGGCTCAAACCATTGCTTAAAATTCAGTAGATGCTGTTCTGCCAAAATCTCAGTCGGTGCCATTACCGCGACCTGCCAGCCACTATCGAGCGCATAACCCGCTGCTCCTGCTGCAACCAATGTCTTGCCAGCACCCACATCTCCCTGTACCAGTCTTAGCATCGGAATTGAGGTTGCCATATCCGCAGTGATGTCTTTCATCACTCTTTTTTGCGCACCCGTTAAATCAAAAGGCAATGCAGAAAACAGCTTGTCAGCAAGAGGACTATTGGTAGTACATTTGGGCGCTTTATGCTGATGTAGCTGTTGGCGACGATATAGCAGACTGAGCTGATGCGCAGTCAACTCTTCAATAATTAAGCGCTGGCAAGCAGCATGCGTACGAGCACTGAGTTGAGTGAATAGTTTGTATTGCTGAGACGCGCTAGTATAAGTAGGCGGCGTATGCAGCAGTACCAATGCTTCAAATATCGTTAAATTATAGACATTATGCTGAGCAATACTGGCAGCGACGTTATGTATGTCATTATCTGCCTGATAGGTAGAAGGATTGGGCTTATACACGCTATTGCCAATCGCATTGCTAGTCACATTGTCAGGCACGCTGCGTGCTAACGTTGAGAAAATATCTTCGGTATATTCGGCCTCTGACACCGCTGATTTGGATGGCTCAAAAGGTACTAATGGCAAATCGGATACAACTGCAAAATCTTCAGCCGTAAACAATGTCATCGGCAGACCTTGGCTTCGAACCGTTTGCAATGCCAGTTTAATTAAAGTACGCAGCTTGTTTTGATGTAAGCCTTTGACAGTAGGGTAAATAGGCTGCAATCCCGTATCAGTCATGACTGTATTATCAGTGATAACTTGATATTCAGGATGATGTACCTGCTTGCCGTAACGGCTGACTTTGACCTCACCAAACAGCTGTAAACGTGTTCCCAAATTCATAGTCTGTACCAGACCACGATAGACCTTAAAAAACCGTAACGATATTGTACCCGTATCATCGTCCACCGTCACAGTCATCCCACTGCGCTTGGTATCGACATGGACGATATGACCAGTAATTAGCGCTGACTGTCCATGCTCTACATCTGAGATTGATACTAGTCGACTACGATCCTCATAGTCACGAGGCAAATGTAATAGCAAATCGAATATCCGCTTGATATTCAATTGCGCCAACTGCTCTGCGACTTTTACCCCCACACCTGCTAGCGCAGACACTGGCATATCTAGTGCTGACAGCGGCATGTCAGATCTAAAGTGATCTAATGAGTTGGCTGAGGCATGACTCTCCGATATTGGCATTAAAGGTCCTAACAATATTATTTTTAATTTTCGTATGCTAAATCGAGCATTTTTAATAGACCGCATATAATGGCTTATGCCATAAAATAGCGATAACGATAGTACGTATAAAAACATCGACTCATTTCATTATAGCTGACAATACAATTGCTTATGCTAGGCTATTTAGTAAAATAGCATCTATACAGTCCATCTACTATAGATAAACCGCTTCTCCTCATCATACCAATAACTGATGTCTGATTTTTTGAATGATGGCAATTTCATAAGGTGTTTTTCTATGCTTGTTTCTATTTTGCCTCATCAGTTTCGTCACAACCTAATTCGTCATAATCTAAAACTACTGAGGTTGAGCTTAATACCTATACTCGGTTTTTATATTAGTGCGTGTAGCACACTGCCATCGACTATTCCTGCAACGCCAGAGCCTGTTATTAAGGTCCCTACTGTCGCACTGGTATTGGGTGGTGGTGGCGCAAAAGGGTTTGCCCATGTGGGCGTCATTAAGGCGCTAGAAGAAAACGGTATCAAACCGACATTGGTGGTCGGGACGAGTGTGGGTAGCTTGATTGGTAGCTTATACGCCAGTGGTTACACGCCGGCACAGCTTGAGCAATTGGCACTGACCACTACAGATAGCCAGCTCACAGACTTTACCTTGTCCAATCAAGGTTTTATCGAAGGTATTAAGTTAAAAAACTTTATTAATAGCAAAGTGAATGCGCAAGTCATAGAGGATTTCCCCATTCCTTTTGCGGCAATCGCAGCAGAGAAACACACTCTAAACAAAACAGTCTTTACCACTGGTGATGCTGGGCTTGCCGTACAAGCATCCTGTAGCGTACCCAATATTTTTATTGCCCCACGCATTCCTGAAAAGGTCGGTAAAAAATATATCGATGGCGGTGTGGTCAGCTTAGTACCCGTAGATAGCGCCTATGACTTGGGTGCTGATATTGTCATTGCTGTAGATGTAACGGGAGCTCAAGGCAGTGATAATACTAATAATCAAATACCGACTATGAACTCGTTGAGTGACTTTTGGGGATTTCTCGAAACCAATATTCTAGCTACTAACCTGACTGCTAATCGCTCCGCGTCAAATCAGAGCGAGCGGGATCGAGCAGATATTGTTATTACTCCCCATGTCGGTCATAACAGTTCAATAGATACTAGGCAGCGACGCAATTTAATACAAGCAGGCGCTCAAGCTACAACGCCGCAAATCAATGCTATTAAACAACTTATCCAAGAGAAATCTAGTAGCAAATATGCCACGCTGTAATTGAGTATTATTAATTATTTATCAGTAAAATTATCAAACGTCCTATCACATCAATAAAAAAGCACCGCAGTTATAAACTGTGGTGCTTTTTTATTGATAGCTTTCTGTACTAAACGGATAGTTTTCAGTGCTAGCTACATCAATACTAGCTAAATTCTAATCCAAAAATTCAGGACTATTTAACGCGCGCGCGATATTTTACAGCGACCGTATCATTTAGACCTACGCCCTCTAGGTCCCAACGTACCGCTTTATAGTATTTAAGCGCGACATCTTGTAGTTGATTATCTACTTTGGTACGTAATGGCATACGAGCAAAGTTATTGCCATCTACACTGCCGTACGGGAATTCAGGAGCAACTGTCTTTAACAGCTCTACCTGCTCTGGGATGCTCATCGTAACGGTCATTTTACGTACGCGATCTGCATTGGTATTGGTAAAGTACCCTTGATACTCCAATACATTACCTGGCTGCAAACGAGTATTGGTATCTACAGGGACAAGCACTTCTTGACCGTTGGCATCAACGCTGACCAACGACGCTGTGATTCTACTATTAACGGCCTGAGCACTTGAATTGCTGGTCTTGTTAGCATTTGTCTGAATAGCCATTGAGCTATCAACCGCTTGCTCTGGTGTTGGCAGCATCGCTGAGGCTTGTGTAACGACCATTGCACCGATAAGCGTACCGGCAACAACGTGAAATAAGCGGTGGCCGCTCCAAGCACTGAACGGGCTAGCAAACTGGTTACTTTTTTTCATGATTTTCATTATCCCTGGTTGATATATCGGTAAAACACAGATGGTGCAACTTAAGTTATTTTTATAATTTGTTCAACAGATAAAAAGCATTACGATGTATATAAGATATTGCTGTGAAATAGTTCATACAATCTATGAAAAACATGAACTCACTTATCTAACCTGATTATCTTCGCTCAGCATCTGTAAAGCAATAGCGCTTAGCATAACAAAAAGCATTTGTGCGTACATTAACCCAGTGTTGAGGTTGTGTATATCAGCGATTGGCAATAAGAATGCTTGAATACAGCTGAAATAAAAGATAGCTCATAACCGCGTTTTTTGCTATGGTAAATCTTTAGCGTTAGGCATTTTTTTGCTGCGCCCCTTTTCTTATTCTAACGACTACTGCTCCCATTATGACTACTAGCTCCATGCCCCAGATCAACCCTGAATACGTCCATTGGTTCCGTAACTCTGCACCCTACATTAATACCCATCGCGGCAAAACTTTCGTGATCATGTTTGGTGGTGAAGCGGTCAATCATGCGAACTTCAGCACACTTATTCATGATTTTGCCTTGTTGCATAGCTTGGGTATCAAGCTGGTACTGGTACACGGGGCACGACCGCAAATCGAAAAGAATTTAAAAGACGCTAATATTGAATCGCCGCTACATCAAGATATCCGTATTACGCCACGTGCGGCGATGCCATCTATCTTACAAGCCGTTGGTGCTATTCGTTTACAGATTGAAGCTCAGCTATCCATGGGACTGGCCAATTCTCCGATGTATGGTTCACGTATCGATGCGATATCGGGTAACTTCGTGACAGCGCGCCCATATGGTATCCGTGAAGGTATTGATTACCAAATGACGGGTGAAGTGCGTTCTATCGATGTGGAAGCCATCAAAAATAATCTACTTCATGACCATATCGTTGTACTAGGCTCGATGGGCTACTCTGCGACTGGCGAAGTATTTAACTTATTGGCTGAAGATGTTGCCCTAAGCGCTGCCGTAGCACTGGGTGCTGACAAGCTTATCTTCTTAGGCGAAGAAGCGGGTATCAACGACGATGATCGTTTATTACGTGAAATGATTCCAAACGAAGTTGATCGCTTCTTACGTGATCGTGATCTAAATTGTGAAATCAATTATTTCTTGAATTGTGCAAGTTTGGCCTGTCGTCAAGGTGTGCATCGTACGCATATTATCTCGTATGCCAAAAACGGCGCATTACTAGAAGAGCTATTCACACGTGATGGTTCTGGTACGCTGATTAGCCACGACCCTTATGAAGAAATTCGCCGTGCCAATATCGATGACGTGGTTGGTCTTATTGAGCTACTGTCACCTCTAGAAGAGCAAGGTATCTTGGTCAGCCGCTCACGCGAGCGCTTGGAACAAGAGATTGATAACTATAGTGTGATTGAGCGCGATGGTATGATTTTGGGCTGTGCAGCATTGCATACGCTAGATTCAGAGTCAGCGGAAGTCGCCTGTGTTGCCGTACGTCCTGAGTACCGCAGTGGTAGCCGCGGCGCAGATTTGTTAGCGTTTCTAGAACAGCAAGCGCGTAGCCATGGTTTGTATAAGTTATTTGTTTTAACCACTCGTACTGCGCATTGGTTCGTCGAGCAAGGCTTTGCTGAAGTTGAAGCCAGCGCTTTACCTGAAGCACGTTTAGAGAAATACCATAATGGCCGTAACTCTAAAGTCTTTCAAAAGAATCTATAGTTTATCACCAACTTGATATCGGCTTTATAAGCTCGGTATCAAGTTGACATAAATATTTACCCATAAAAAAGCCTTCATATAATTATGAAGGCTTCTTTAGGTTAAGTACCTAAACTAATAATTTTTGCTTTAGATACTTATTTTACTTTTAATAGCTCAACAGTAAAGATAAGCGTACTGTTAGGCTCAATACCAGCGTTACCCGCTTCGCCATAAGCGATGTCTGATGGGATATAGAACTCGTATTTTCCGCCTTCTTTCATCAACTGTAGGCCTTCAGTCCAGCCAGCGATTACTTGGTTTAGTGGGAACTCGATTGGCTCACCGCGCTCATAAGAGCTGTCAAATACTGTACCATCAAGCAATTTACCTTCGTAGTTTACTTCAACCACGTCAGTTGCTTTTGGTGATTTACCAGTACCTGCTTTAATAACTTTATACTGTAAACCAGACTCTGTTTGCTTAACGCCTTCTTTTTTGGCGTTTTCTGCTAAGAATGCAGTACCAGCGGCTTTATTTTCTGTCGCTTTGGTTTCCATGTCTTTAACGAATTGCTCTTCTTGCTCTTTTTGATAGTCCATCAATACTTGTTGCATTTGCTCTTGGGTCAATGCTGATTCATTGCCTTCGTAGCCATCACGGAAGCCTTTTTCAAAAGTATTTAGGTCTAGATCTTTGACAGCGTCTTTATTGCCTTCTGCCATCATGAAACCTAAGCTATAACCTACTTTTTCACTAGCTGAGCTTTGTTCAGTAATGGAAACGCTTTGAGCGGCTGTTTCTTGATTGCCATTGTTGGTGCTACAGCCTGTTACTAACAACATAGCGCTAGCAAGTGCACTAACGCCTAAAGTAGTGATTTTTTTCATAAAGTACTCTCTAATTGTAAGAATAGTGGCGAGATGTCACATTCCTCTATAATAACAAATCTTAGTTTTGGGAACCACGCTTTGCACGAAATTATCGGGTCAATGTATAGTCTATGTTAATATCTTCTATCATAATAACAAGTTATCACACAAATATAGTAACAGGTTAAGCTTTCTGTCTTTAAATCTACCTATACATCAGCTAAGCTAAATTAGTTAAGGGGATACGTAACCAATCGTAAGCTTCTATCATCAGTGTTTTGGCATTTATAGCGATGTAATAATCGACATGGCAAGTAATTGATGCCATAAATGTTAAAGCCAGTACTTCTGATAGAGGTTAATGATTATAAATTATGATATCCCTATATAACTTAAACTAAAAATACTGTTTATAACACTATCTTATATTTGTTTGGCTGAGTAATACTGGTAATAATATTTTTGTATTTGGCGAGTTATATAAGATGCTTCAAGGAGGATAAGATGAACCCAATGTACACATCTTTTAACGGCTATCTCGGTGGACCTATCGGTTCCATCATTGGTGCTATTTTGATATTCGTTATTGGTTGGCTAGTAGCCCTTGGTATCGCAGCACTGGTACGCGGCGTACTCTCTAAAGTTAATCTCAATCAGCGTATGAACTCTTCAACTGGTAAGACCTACGACCTTGAAGGTATCATCTCCAAAATTGTTTTCTGGTTTATTTTCATCATTGCTATCTCAGGCGCACTTAGCCAATTAAACTTAAACTCTATCTCAGCACCATTCGCAAATATGGTTAATCAAGTATTGGCATTTATCCCTAATCTTATCGGCGCTATCGCACTTGGTGTGATCGGTTGGGTCGTGGCTACTGTTGCACGCACAGCGATCAACGCTGCACTCGCGAAAACCTCTATGGATGAGCGTTTAAGTGCACAAGCTGGTGTAAAACCAATGAGCAGCACGATTGCTGATATGGTTTACTGGTTCATCTTATTGGTTGTGTTGACCATGGTACTTGGTCAATTAGAGCTTGATGGTTTGTTTGCACCACTGACTAATATGGTCGACAAAATCTTTAGCTTTATCCCTAATATCTTGATTGCTGGTGTGGTCTTCGTCGTTGGTTATATCATTGCCAAAGTCGTACGCGGCATCGTAACCAACCTTGTTTCTACTTTTAATGTACAAGAATTGGCTTCAAAAGCAGGTTTAAGTGAGCAAAATAGCTTACCTAACATTGCAGGTTCATTAGCATTTCTTGTAGTTATCATTCCAACCATTATCGCTGCTCTAAATGCACTAAAAATCGAAGTAATTGCTCGCCCTGCGACCAATATGCTTAACAAAATCATGGAAGCCTTGCCAAACATCTTTATGGCAGTCGCTATCCTAGTAGTAACTTTCTATGTTGTACGCATGGTTGCCAACATCATCAAAGGTCTGATTGAGAACACTCAAATCAATCAATTACCTGCGAAAGTTGGTCTACAAGAAACCATGGGCGATAAGAAAATCTCTGACCTAGTTGGTTATGCGATTATCTTCTTCGCTATGCTATTTGCCGCTATTGCAGCTGCTGATTTGTTAGGTTTCGAGCCTATCTCAGCTATTATCACAATGTTTATCGCATTCGGTGCGAACATCATCCTAGGCGCAATTATCCTATTTATCGGATTCTGGCTTGCCAATATTATTGCAGGTGTGGTTGAACGTTCTGAGCAAGGTTCACAATTCCTAGCAAACATCGTACGCGTATTAATCATGGGCCTAGTATTAGCAATGGGTCTAAAAGCGATGGGTATTGCCGATTCAATCGTTAACTTAGCATTTGGCCTAACATTAGGCGCGGTAGCCGTTGCCTTTGCCCTATCATTTGGTCTTGGTGGTCAAGAAGCTGCAGCTCGCTTCCTACGTAAAATGCAGGACAAGATGGATCATGAACGCACTGAAGCGAAAGCAAAATCTGCGCTACAGCCAAGTTCATCAACTCAAGAAAAGGTTGCTGATTCAGTTCGTGAAAACACGCCATCTGCTGCTAGCACTCCTACCACTGATTTACGTACCGATATAATTGATACACCACGTGTTGATACTAATGACATCTACAACAGTGATGACATACTTCCTGGTAGCGGTCTTAATGAAGACCTCAATAAATAAGTATTTTTGATTGTTTAGTTTAGATACGAAAAAGACAGCCTAGGCTGTCTTTTTTTATGTCAGTAAATATATTAATAAATCTGTAGTTATTGTTATCGAAGCTCTTAGTATAAAAGTTCATTCAAACAATTTCACGCTACAATCTACTGCTTATCTTTTCGCGTTGGAATCGTTAAGCTCATCTGTACTTGAGGTAAGTTTTCTTTTTGCGCCTTCGCAGGTTTACCACCTTCCACGCTACTAGCAGGTGGCGTATTTTGCTTATCTAATTCTTGTTGTTTTAGCTTTTGCATTTGCTTAGTGAGTTGGCGCTCCCTTTGAGTCATCGCATCAACTGGCTGAATCCACAAATCAATATCGAAAAAATTCTCATTATTCTCAGTGATAAAATCGATACCAAGCACGACTATATGATGTAGCTCAATAATTGGCAAACGTGTGGCAACGTCCTGTGCGATCTTTGCTAGCCTTGGTTGGACAGCGGCTTTGCTATTAGGACCCTTTGACTCCTGACCATAAAACACCAGCACATAATGACGGCCCAAACTTTCATAAGAATGTTGATGTACCACATAGCCATCTTTTTGCAGCGCTGCGCTTTGTTTAGGGTGTCTATATAGCGTACGGATAAGCTCGTGACGTGAAAACAAAGACTCATCTAGCAGTTGTTGTTGCCAGTGAGCGAGCGGTATTCCTGTTTGGTCGTCATTATTAGCTGCGTGCTTTTTACCATACGTATCTATCATCTGCATACTTAGCTGAGACCATATCGTGGCTGCTTGTATCATATGCTGATGGTACATTTGAGCAGTTGAACTTTGGTTTTTGTAGGCAAGTGTGATGGCGACCAGTGCTGAGTTAGGTTCGTCTTGTACTTCATTTTTGATGAGCGCATTGTCGACTACAATGGCAGGAGCAAACAGGTCTGGACTTTGCAAAAAACGCTCAACCAAAGCGTCTTCTGACTCGAAACTTGGAATATGATTTACGGCCGACTGCTGCAGCTGTTCTAAATGATAAGCTAAGAAACGCCATAATTCACATGGGGTGCGTACTGCTGCTATCGAGTACCAGTCATCCCAGCTAAAGACTTGCAGCTGCTGCATGCTTTCGCTCATGTCGACAACTAAGTCTTCTAAAAAGTAACGAACCCCAAAATTATGTTTAAGCCGTTGTAGAGCACTGTTTGAATGGTTCCCACTGTCACCGTTATCATCTTGATTAAAATTGCTACTTCCTCCAACAAGCTGAATGTCAAAAATCATAGCTTCATAACCAGCTAAGGCATTTTCTTCATTTTGAGACGATAATGACTTGTACCACGTAAGTGCTGACTTTACCGCAGTCATACGTACAGCCTCAATATCGGCTGATTCTGTATCATAGGGTAGATACAGTGTCAGCTCCAACAGCTGCAGCTTGCCAAGTGGTAACTGATATTGGTAGTGACGAGCGATATACTGAGCATTGTATTCATGCTCAATCGTATGCATGCCTGCTAAAGTCACTGCCATAGCATCTGCTTGTAAATAACTGACTAGTTCAGTCGTCAGATAGCCCCAGTCGGGCATGGTAGTAATCGAATGGGACACAAGTTCCAACCTTCTATTATCGTATGGTGAATATCGCACATGCCAGCTCCTAATAACAACATCATTATCGCGTATTACAAATATCTGAATGATGCAAAATTATGCTACATAAGCACTATCAGAGACAGTCGCTTTCAAAGCGATCACTTGTTATGATGATATCAAAGCAATATTGCTTGTGTGCAAGTTTATGGATGACAAACTGTACTGAGTTGTATTTATCGAAACCATAGTCGTTGAATTTTTAATGACTATTATATAATAATAAGGATTAAACATTATGAAGCGTTTTAAAGAAAAGACCGTCGTTGTAACGGGTGCAGGCTCTGGTATTGGCCGTGCAACTGCCATTCGCTTTGCCGAGGAAGGCGCTAGTGTGGTTTTAGTAGGACGTACGGCAGCAACACTAGAAGAGACTGCCAAAGAGTTGCCGCAAGATCGTACTTGGATTCACACCGATAATTACCTCATTATTACATGCGATATCAGTGTCCAAAGCCAAGTACAAGAGATGGTTGAACGTGCTATCGACAAATTCGGTAAGATTGATATCTTGGTAAATAATGCTGGCAAAGCAACCCAAGGTAAAATCACGGAATTGTCTGCCGATGACTGGCGCTCTGCTATCGATGTGAATCTAAACGGGACTTTTTACGTCTCTCAAGCTGCTATGCCTCACCTGATTACATCAAAGGGCAACATCGTCAATATTTCATCGCTCTCAGGTGTGGGTGGAGACTGGAACATGGCTGCTTACAATGCCGCTAAAGCGGGTGTAACCAATTTAACCCGTACATTGGCATTAGATCATGGTTCAGATGGTGTTCGCGTCAACGCGGTTAATCCAAGCATCACCAAAACTGATATGACTACGGCTATCCAAGATAATGAGTCTAAAACGGATAAGTTCTTAGCTCGCTGTCCGCTTGGACGTCTAGCAACCCCAGAGGACATCGCTGCTGCCATTACCTTCTTAGCAAGTGATGACGCCTCCATGATTACTGGTGTTAACCTACCTGTCGACGGCGGTGTTAGTGCCTCTAACGGACAGCCACAGTTTTAGTTTTAGTTTTTCACACTGACAAATATTCAAACATATTACTCAAAAAAAAAGCCCCCGATATCATCATATCAAGGGCTTTTTCAACATCAATTATCAGAACTTAGTTGTAGGTAGCTGTTACCCTGCGTACCCGCAATACAACCAGTTCTGTTGACTTAACTAATTGAACTATTATTTATACCATTTGGCTTATTCAGCTGCATTATTGATGTCTTGTAGTGGCTGCGACAAGCGCGCAAGGTGTCTTGGCAACACCCCTTTATACTGAGAATATATTTTTGGTAAATCTGCTTCGATATCACCTGTAGGATAAACCAGCGACATAAACCGTATTTCTTTAGTATTGTAGTCCATCGCTACTGGCAAAATCGGTACACCAGCACCCACCGCTAAATAATAAAAACCTGTCTTCCACGACTCAGTATATTGCCGTGTACCCTCTGGCGATAATCCCAAAAATAATGGTTCACCAGTTTTGAACTTATCAATACTGGCTTGAAGTACAGAGCCTTTGTTGCCACGATCGATAGGAATAACCCCTATCCAATTTAATAATTGCGCAAATACAGGTACTTTAAATAGCGTGTGCTTGCCCATAATGCTGATTTTAATGTCTAATGCAAAAAGACTTGGAATCGCATAAATACCATCCACATTAGAAGTATGTGGCAGCGCAAGCACTACAGCTTGTGAGATATTTGGAATCTCGCCTACCGTACGCCAACCTGACGCCTTTAACAGTGCGGATGCAATAACAGGCGCAAACTTGTTGCCACGCTTTGGAACCTTGTCTCCCAAATGCTTTTTGCTAAGTTTTGGGAGCACTTTGGAGCGCGCAGGTTTAGAAGCAACAGACTTAGAACGGTTAAAAATCTTCGGTATCATGACAGCACAATATAATGAAAGGTACTGACATAATACCATTAAGCCTTTGTGGCTAGGCTGAATTTTGCGTGCTTTTATTATGTGATAGATCGTTTAGCCATAAATATAAGTAATGACCTATTTCGATATTCTGCACCCATATTTCTTTAGATTCATTGCTAAGTGTTAAGAAATATCGGCCAAATCACCTTTACTCTCAAGCCACGACTTGCGATCAGAGGCACGTTTCTTAGCCAGTAGCATATCCATCACGCTATTGGTCAGTACCATATCATCCATATCTAACTGTACTAAGCGGCGTGTATCACGGCTCATCGTCGTCTCACGTAGTTGCTCAGCACTCATTTCACCAAGTCCTTTAAAACGTGTAATCTGAGCTTTTTTATTACCCGGTACATTAGCCAAGATATGTGCAAGCTCTGGCTCATCCAATGCATAATGAACTTCTTTACCTACATCTACTCGATATAATGGCGGCATGGCCACAAATAAATGACCCGCATCTACTAACGCAGGGAAATGCTTCACAAACAGTGCGCAAATCAATGTCGCGATATGCAGTCCATCAGAGTCAGCATCCGCTAAAATACATATTTTGTCGTAACGTAGCTCGGACAAATCATCAGAGGCAGGATCGACACCGATAGCAATGGCAATATCATGAATCTCTTGACTTGATAGTACCGTGTCTGATGATACTTCCCATGTATTTAGGATTTTGCCACGCAGAGGTAATATCGCCTGATAATGACGATCTCTTGCTTGCTTAGCACTACCACCCGCAGAGTCACCCTCTACTAAGAACAACTCAGCACCATCACGCAAGTCACCACGACAGTCTGCCAATTTACCAGGCAATGCGGGTCCCTGAGTAATTTTCTTACGAGCAACTTTTTTGGCCGATTTTAGACGACGACCTGCTTTATTAATCGCCAATTCAGCGATTTGCGTGCCCATGTCCGCATGCTGGTTTAACCATAGGCTAAAGGCATCTTTTGCCAACGTCTGTACAGCGCCCGCCGCTTCGCGACTAGATAAGCGCTCTTTGGTCTGTCCAGAAAACTGCGGCTCAGAGAACTTCAGAGACAAGATATAGTTCACCCCATCCCAGACGTCTTCCGCGGTTAGTTTCACACTACGTGGTAGCAAATTATGAATATCACAGAACTCACGCAGAGCTTCTAAGATACCCGTGCGTAGTCCGTTGACGTGCGTACCGCCCTGAGCTGTGGGAATCAGGTTCACATAGCTTTCTTGAATCGGCGTGCCACCATCAGGTAACCAAGACAAGGCAAAGGTAATAGCCGCTCGTTCACCTGCTTTCGCATCATAATTATAATAAAACGGTGCTTCAGGTAATGTTTCCAAACCATCTAATTGTTCGCTTAGATACTCGACTACCCCATCCGTAAACTGCCAAACGACCTTTTCATCATTAATATCGTCAGTGAATTCAATCGTCAGTCCAGCGGCCAAAACAGCCTTTGCTTTTAAATTATGCTTAAGCTGTTTTACATTAAATTTGGGTGTATCAAAGAAACTACCATCCGCCCAAAAGTGTACTCTTGTGCCACGTTTGCGTTTGTTTGAGCTGACTGCTTGCGTTAATGGCGTAACTGGTGCGCCATTTTCAAATGCCATATCAAACTGTGTGCTATCACGCCATACCGTAACTTCAACGCGGGTTGATAGCGCATTGACGACAGAGATACCTACACCATGCAGACCACCTGACACTTCGTAATTAGAGGTCGAAAACTTTCCACCTGCATGCAAGCGGGTCAAAATCAGCTCAATACCAGATTGACCAAACTCAGGGTGAATATCAGTTGGCATACCGCGCCCGTCATCTTCGACAGACAACGATCCATCACTATGCAATTGCACCTTGATGGTTTTAGCATAACCAGCCAACGCCTCATCAACTGAGTTATCAATAACCTCTTGCGCCAAATGGTTCGGGCGGGTGGTATCGGTATACATACCTGGACGACGACGGACTGGCTCAAGACCTTCTAAAACTTCTAATGATTGCGCATTATATTGACTCACAAATGCATCCTTAACTGTTCGCGTGCGTTTAATTCTATTAAACCATTATAACGAAAAATGGCGACGTTAACGTTAATACTCCATCGCTTACGTCATATAATGTCGTCTATTTAAGATTGAACTAAATTCTGTAAGATATTCATCACCATGGGCAACTGCTCATCAAAGTCACTGAAGCGATGATCGCCACCTACTTGCACCGTTACCGATGCGCCATGACTTTGATAAAAACATTTAGACAATTCAGAATTTAACAGCTCGTCGCCTTCTTTTAAAAGCACAGCAATTTTATCGGGATAATTTACTGATAAAAGCTGATGATCTGCAAACCACTGTAAATCTGTAGGCGTAATACTCCAGCCACCCGCTGTCGTATGCAGGACTTTGCTAATAGATGACTCATTTAAATCATCTTGACTTGATACTGATTGTTTGGAGAAACGCTGTAAGGTGATATGGGGCTGGATACTAGGATTGAGCAATAAAACTGGGCAACCTATCTGATTGCTTATCACAGTAGAAAAATACCCACCTAGCGAGCTGCCGATTAATACCGTATTTGATAACTCAGTCTGTTTATCTGCTGATTTTCCATCTTCAGTATCATTTAGCGCTTTGATTAAAGACAGTAGTTGCTCACACACTTGCGCAGGGGTTTTATTTAAATCAGGACGCAGCACATCAATATCAGGATAATGAAGCTGGCAATATTTTTCTAACAACATCCCTTTGGTCGAGTTGGCATCACTGTCTAATCCATGGATATAAATCAAGTTCACGTATCATCTCACTTATTAATTTTGTTATGATTATCTTATAAAGGCTATCAAAGCTAAGCATAGCACCCGCTAGACGGAAATAATAATAATAAAATGGCACACTATTAGTCGGTATTTGCGACATAATAATGTTGTACAGTGATTTTATGCAGGTCAAAGGAATGACGATAGTCATTATGGAGGAGTCATGAATCAACAGTTTGAGCTGTTCGAGATTGCCAACCCATGTATTGGTCTTTGTCAAAGCAATAAGAAGGGTTATTGCTTTGGTTGCCTGCGTAGTCGAACGGAGCGCCAGTTATGGCATGAGATGACGACAGAGCAGCAACGCGAGGTGCTAAGGCTTATCGCAGGACGTAAGCTGCGTATAGAACAAATGAGGCAGCGTAAAGATGAGCAGTTAGGTTTTGATTTTGAGGAAGATATTGAGATGGGTGAGTTGTTTTAGATATGTAGACTTAAATAATATACTAATAACTTAGTAGTTATCTTGGCTAGCTCAACTGTATTCAGTAATTTAGGTGTGTTAGCTAAAATACTAGGTTTAAGTGCTTTCAAAGTAAAAATTCGCTTATAACATTTCTTAAAGTGCTAACAGTACGCAGCGAACTTTTATCAAAAAGTGTAGCGTAGCCAAATGATAGCAAATAAATATAGCTCAGAATTAGAGACCATCCCAGATTCTGTGTAACTGCCATTTAGATTAAATGCCTGCTTATACGATCATCAAACATAATCATAAAGCGATTCAAAGCAGACGTCCAGTTACGAATGGGCATCGACCACTTTTTAGACGCCTGCTGGGTTGCCAGATATACTACCTTGAATGCTGCCTGATCAGAGGGGAACACCTTACGCTTATTCACTGCCGTCCGAATCACACTGTTTAGCGACTCTATCGCATTGGTGGTATAAATCACTTTTCTGATGTCTTTCGGATACTCAAAGAACACCGTTAAGCCCTCCCAGTTATTGCGCCAAGACTTGATGACATGCGGATACTCCTTGCCCCAAGTCTCATCAAAGTGCTCAAGGTTGGCCTCTGCCATCTCAAGCGTATCAGCGCCGTAGATGGCTTTTAAATCAGCCGCTACGGCCTTTTTATCCGTCCATGGCACGAACTTCATGGAATAGCGCACCATATGCACGATACACAGCTGAACCTGAGCGTTGGGATAAACGGTGTTGATAGTATCGGGGAAGCCCTTTAGACCATCGACACAGGCAATGAGGATATCTTGTACGCCGCGGTTTTGTAGTTCAGTGAGAACACCCAGCCAGAACTTAGCGCCTTCATTCTCTGAGAGCCACATACCAAGCAGCTCTTTTTTACCGTCAAGCCCCACGCCTAGCGCCAGATAGATAGCCTTGTTGATGATCTGCTTGTCTTGACGTACTTTGACGACGATGCAGTCCAAATAGACGATAGGATAAACACTGCTTAACGGCCGGTTCTGCCAAGCGGTGATGTCCTCTAATATGTTGTCAGTGACTCTTGAGACAAGAGAGCTTGAGATGTCGACATCGTAGAGCTCTTTAATGCTCTCTACGATCTCAGTGGTGGTTTGACCCTTGGCGTAAAGGAATATGATCTTGTCATCAAGGCCACTAATACGGGTTTGATGCTTGCGCACCCACGCGAGCACAGCTCTTGTCTTGCGCTCGGGCGAAGCAGTGCTTCGCTATTTCCTCGCTCAGGTTCAAAGTCACCATGACGGTCTCTTGGGGTGGAGATCTCAAGATCGCCTGTGTCACTGCGGACGGTCTTTTTAGTATGCCCATTGCGTTTATTTGGCTTATCTGCTTTCTCATGCTTAGGGTAGCCAAGATGGTCTTCCATCTCAGCTTCCAAGGCAGTATCGATAAAAGATTGCATGAGCTGCTTTTGAAAGTCTTTGATGTCATCGAAGCTTTTCATGCTACCAGCCATTTGCTCAGCCAGTTTCTTGATGTCAGTTTGGTTAGTCATTGCTTATTCTCCTGTTAGTGGATTATAAGCAGTTACACAGTTTTTAGGAAACTCCCCAGAATTAAGTTCTAGTTCAATTCGCTTATTGAGAAACCCTCCCAATCCACTCGTTATATATAAAATCAATCAAAAACTTCAACTTCTCGTAATCATAATTACCATTATTATGATTGAACTTTAGGAACTTTCTTGTATATCTATCTTTATCAATCAATTCACCTTGATAAGCATTCAATGATTTGTTATATGAAGTCCATCTAATACAAGATTCCGTACTGTCAATGACTGAATGATCCAAGAAACATTCAATGGCTACAGCTGTACCGTTAATATTTTCGAAGCTTTCACTTTGTGGACCTATTGTCTTATAGGATTCAAAAGATGCGTGATTTGGTAGCTTGATAATATGCATATTAGATGGAACATCCATTTCACTCAGCTGATTGTATTTAGCCACACCTGCTACGTCATTATCAAATATAACTAAAACATTTTTTTCAATACCAATACTTATAAGCCCTTTACAGAAGTTATAGAGATTCCCATCTCCAGTAAATGGATAATTATCCTCCATGTCGATAAATGTGAAAAAATCAGAGATATCTGAACATAGTAACTGTATGGCTTTCTTTAGTATGTGAGTATCTGACGAACCTTCTGTAACAAATAAAATTTCCTGACCTACACCTACTTTTTCAAAAATTTCATCTTTATGAACCCATCCGTTATTGACTATATCAGCATAACTCCAAAAAACGTCAAGATCATTATTAGCCTGATTTTCAGCTAAAATACGTAATGTAATATAAGGATCAATATTCTCAAAGACCAATCCAATATCTTTATCTACTATCTCTGATAAATTATGTATTTTATTAAATTCTGAGTGTTTAAATAAGTACTTGGAAAGGAACTCTCCAGGGTCATAATCTTCCCAAACATCATCAAGCGTCATTTTAGAAATATGAACCGCCCCGGGATTGTCGGAGACTCAACATTCTGAGAGAATACGACAATGAAAAAACAAACCTACACTCCTGAGATTAAAGAACGCGCCGTTCGCATGCTGATAGAAGCGTTGGGCGACTATCC
>NZ_CAJGZN010000024.1 GCF_904846235.1 Psychrobacter immobilis | reverse complement strand
GGGCGGTTAGAAAGACTTGTTGCTTCTCAAAAAAGCTTGATAATCACTTTAAAGTATTCGATCTGGTGTTCTTTTATATCAATTATGGCTACGTCTGATGCCAGCATACTTTTTAGAACACCACCAATTTTTTTAAGTTGAATAAAACAAAAGATTGTCGTAAATCAAGACTGCTTTAATGTGATCTAGATTCTAGTTCTAATTCTACGTAACTTTTATTATGAGCCAGTATCAGATGCCTATACTTGTATTTTCTAGGTCGTGTTTCAAGTTACTGACTTCTTTATTCAGTCACTTAGCTGATAATTTAACGTTAATGGTTATGACCAATATGATTATTGTCATCAGGTAGCTGTCCCGAAATATCACAGACTAATGCATCGCTATGTGAGATATTCTGCGGATGAGACGAGCTTTCGACCTGAATAGTAGCATGGTGAATACTAAGCTCTAGCAGTCTTTGCTCGAGACTGGCAATCAGAATATTTGATTCATGGATACTCATCTCACCATCTACTACTACGTGACAAGAGAGGGCATTAAGTCCGCTAGTAATACTCCAAACATGTAGGTCATGTACTTTTTGTACTTGAGAGTCTTCGAGTAATTTTTGCTCTACATCGACGAGCGATATATTGGCAGGCGTTCCTTCCATCAATATATGCACAGAATCACGTACAACGCGGTAGCCACTGATTAAAATAAGCACAGCAACGATTACTGATGCCACTGCATCTGCCCATACCCAACCAAAACCCATCATAAGTAGTGCAGCGATAATCGCAGCTACTGACCCTAACAAATCGCTCAATACGTGCAAATAGGCGCTTTGCATATTAAGGTTAACGGGTTCTTCATTATTAGGTTTCTGCTCTGCGACCTTGGCATCATCCGTACCATGATTATGACTATGATTATGGCTATGTGACTCGCCACCTTGACTACCTCGGTGCATTAGCCAAGCGACCAGAATATTGATTAACATACCGATAGTCGCCACGATAAGCATGCCTTGGGTCGCAATTTCTGGCGGTGAGTTAAAGCGTTTGATCGCTTCATAGAAAATCATCAAAGCAATTATGACAAGTGTCGCGCCATTTACCGTAGCGACTAATATCTCGAAACGCTTGTAACCGAAAGTTTTCTGATGGGTAGCTGCTTTTTCGCCGATTTTAAACGCGACCAAAGTAGCACCAAGTGCTATCGCATCGCTTAGCATATGCCCTGCATCAGATAGCAAGGCCAAACTACCGGTGAGCCAGCCGCCAATGGCTTCGATAAACATATAACCAGTAATGATAATAAAGCTGAACAGCAAGGTACGCTGATAGCCTTTGGTATCTCGTGCTGTGGTTGTCTGTTCTAGATGCTCATCATGATCGTGATGGCCTTGGTTTTCCTGAGTGTAGTTATTTTCTTCATCTTCGCGAACGTACTTAGGCACATTCGTACTATCATGCGGTTGGCTATGATTGTGCTCGTCAGAGTTTGGATTATTTGGATTCATAATAATACTCAAATTCGCTGATAATTGCGTTCGATAGATGATATTTACTGATATGACGTTTACTAATAAGTGATGTTTGCTATAGGTAGAGTAGGCGTAGAGCCTTTACCGCATATCATTTGATAGTTATAAATTTAACATAGCCAAGCATGAGAAGCTGTAACGACGAAGTAAACATGATGAGAGGAGGAGCAGAAAGATACGCACCTATTTGTTGAGAACTAAGTGAGAACTACCAACCGACAGGATCAATGTCCAAAGTAAGCTTAAGGTATTTAGCGCTTGGTAGGGCAAGCACTGGCTGCCACCACTGTCCCAACACGTGGTGCAATTGACGACGATCTTTAGCCAATAGCAAAAGCTGTGCATGGTAGCGGCTGTTCTTTTTACTCATGGGCGCATCAATAGGACCGAGAACAGCGAGGTTATGAGCATTCGGCAAATGCGCAATAGCATCCTTGAGCGCTTGAGTGGTAGCTGCCAATGTTTTGCCTTCACAGCGTATCAATGCAGCATGTCGATGAGGAGGTAAGCCCATCATTTGACGTTCTTGCAGTAGCTCGCGTGCAAATGACAAGTAGCCGTCTTTGACCAGTTTCAATAGTAACTCGTTATCAGGTTGCAACGTTTGAATCAATACGCGGCCAGCTTTGTCACCTCGGCCAGCACGGCCAGCTACTTGAATCATGAGCTGTGCGGTATGCTCTGGTGAGCGAAAGTCTGCTGATAAAAATCTGCGATCGGCATTGGGTAAGCAAACCAACGTGACATTGGGGAAGTGATGACCTTTGGCAACCATCTGTGTACCGACCAATATGGCAGGGTTGCCTTTATTGATTTGCTCGTAAATATTTTCCCAGCTGTCTTTGCGTCTTGTGGTATCACGGTCTATTTGAATAATCGGATAGAGCTCTTTGCTGGTTTGAGGATTGGCGAAGATTGCGTGTAGATTCTCGCTGAGCCTTGTCGTTCCCATACCTTTAGCATCTAGATTTTGACTACTACAATCAGGGCATACGGTAGGGATATAGGCTTGCCAATCGCAATGGTGGCATTTCAAATAAGAGTTGCTTGAGTAACTGTTTCGCTGGGATTGGCTATTATAGTGAACGGTCAGATGAGCGTCACAGCGCGGACAATCAGCTTGCCAGCCACAAGCCTCACACAATAGAACAGGCGCATAGCCACGACGATTCAAAAATATCAATACCTGATCACCGGCTTCTAGCGTTTGCCGTATCGCCCCGATCATGGCATCCGTCAGCCCTGTATCATAGCGCGCACCGTCATCTTGAGCCTGTTGATGGGTATTTTGCAAGCGAGCATCGATCAGCTGCATGGTTGCAGGTTTGGCATTACCCGGACGAGTAAGCAGTTGGTATTCTGATAGCTTGCCATCATCGACCAGTTTTAAATGCTCAAGAGAAGGTGTGGCAGTACCAAGTATCACTGGGATTTTGTATTGCAAACCTCGATAGAGAGCGACATCAGCGGCATGATAACGTAATGTGTCTTGCTGCTTGTACGAGCCATCATGCGCCTCATCAACGACAATCAGGCCTAAGTCTGCGAAAGGATATAGCACAGCCGAACGTGTACCGATCACGATTTGTGCATGACCCGTACGGCAGTCTTGCCAACCTTGTAAGCGATGAGTGTTAGTCATGCCAGAGTGTAATAGCACAATATGGGCTGCGAACCGACTGGCAAATCTTGCCCGCGTTTGCGGTGTGAGACCAATCTCTGGTACTAAAATAAGAACCTGTTTACCAGCTTCTAGTACAGCTTGCATCGCTTGCAGATAGACTTCGGTTTTACCACTACCAGTAATACCATTGAGCAGAAAACCAGTATAAGTATCTGATTCATGGGCAGCAATAATAGCGTCGACAGCAAGTTTCTGCTCATCATTGAGATCAAGTGGCATTTTTGCCAGTTTGACTGGAGCAGGTGCTTGTTTTTGCTGAATATAGCGTTCGACTAACCCTTTATCTTCTAGCGTCTTTAAAAAGGCTCGTTGCATACCTTCTAGTAGCAATACATCTTCACTGGCGCCGTGCTGACCATGTAGCTTTAGCATATCGAACTGCTGCTTTTGTTTCTTGGCATTGGCTCGAAAATCATCACCAGTGATATGAGGCAAAATGCGCCAATGGGTAATCAGCAAGTCTAATGGTTTGCCTTGACGGACAAGGCTTGGCAGGATAACTGCTAACACGTCGCCAAGCGGATAGTGGTAATAGCGGGCTAACCAATAGGCAAGCTTGAGCATGTCCGAGTTCAAAATAGGCTCAGCATCTAGACATTTATTAATGGGTTTGATTTTATTGACAGGTACGCTGCTATCGTCTTGTGAAATATGAGCAATCACAATACCAATCAGAGTCTGACGACCAAACGAAACCTCAACACGGCTGCCGATTTGCGGTATCGCACTGTTTGGCAACGCAAGCATATCAGCTGGTAAGCTATAGTCAAACACCCGATAAAGGGGAACGGGCAGAGCAACTTGTACCAACATAAACGGCTTCGCAGTCTTATTAGGTGAATATGAGATCAGAATAATAGAACGGAGACCAATAAGCTTAGCATGATGCTAAGCTTATGGTGATATGACTTATAGGATGTTGCTAAAATTAGCACTTAATAATGAGCGCTTAACAACTAGCACCTAATATTAAGCATCAAATATCATCTTATTCGATATAAAGAATAGACTCAATTTCTACCACGCCACCTTTAGGTAGAGCAGCTACTTGAACGGCAGCACGGGCAGGGTATGGCTCGCTTAGATTGGCGACAAACACTTCGTTCAAGACAGCAAAATCACTTAAATCAGTCAAAGATACATTGAATTTGACCACGTCATTTAGACTGCCACCAGCTGCTTCACAGATAGCTTTGATGTTTTCAAATACTTGCTCAGCCTGTGCTTTAAAACCTTCTCTTAGTTCCATCGTGTCAGGATCAAAACCAAGCTGACCTGAGATATAAACAGTATTACCGACTTTTACAGCTTGAGAATAGGTGCCGACTGCTGCAGGTGCTTTATCAGTTTGGATAGTTTGACGAGTCATGGGGTGTCCCTTTTATATTTTATGTGAGTGATTCATTTCTACTAGAATAGCAGTTCTATTTTAGCTATTTGCATCACGACTATATCAGTGATGCAAATCAGCAAATGCGCTTATTATAATTGATATAACCGTATAATGTTAGGGAAACCTAGCAGGGAGCGCAGTTCACGAATACCCTGTGCTAAGTGGTTGCGACTACGTACCACGATATGAATGATGGTATCAGTATTGCGAACATCAACGGTTTCAACACCCATATTGAGCTGGCGTAAGTGATAGATAACTTCACTGATTTGCTCGTCACTAAGCGCAATAGAAAGCTTTAAGTAAGCAGGAAAACGAATCTTGCCGCTATTTTTTAGATCGTGCTCACCGATGTCGCCTTGTTTGACTGCATTGTCATTGCGCCAACGTAACTGGATCACCTGATAAGGATTGTCTTTGCGGATATCATCCAGTGAGAAGCATTTATGACGATGAACGACCAAACCATGACGTGATAAATGCCCTACGATAGGGTCGCCATATATCGGATGACAACAGTTGGCAAAATCAAGCTCGACGCCAGCAGCATTTGCAATCAGCTGTTGCGGTTGGGTCATATCATCGCTATGTACTTTTGCCTGTAGATCGCTCAGTTCATCGCTAAACAAACGTGTCACGACTAGCTGAGGAAGTAGCGTACCTGAGCTTATTTGTTCAAATAACGCATCTTTTTCTGTCAGACCGCGCCATTCAGTCAGGTCTTTCCAATCAGCATCTGTCAAGTCATCAAAACTTTTCTGATGCGTTCGGAGCGCACGATCCAATGCCTGTCTACCATGGTGTTGTTTGTCAGCGACAGATAAATCTTTGAACCAACGTAAAATTTCTTCACGGGCTTTGTTAGTCACTACAAATCCCAACCACTCCGCTTTTGGTTCTGAGTGACTGTTCACTTCTATCTCAACGGACTGTCCATTTTTTACCACGGTACCGAGCTTTGCAGCTTTACCATCGATATTTGCACCAACGGCAACGTTACCAATCATAGGCCCGACCGCGTAGGCAAAATCTAGCGCCGTTGCACCCTGTGGAAGCTCGTAAGCACGCCCTTGAGGGCTATAACAAATGATTTTACTAGAGTGCAGATAATCCATCAGCTCATTAATGGTAGAGACTGCCGCTGAGAAATCAGGACTGTTTTCATTCAGATTGTCTTCGTCGACCAAATCTTTCATGTTACGCAAAGATGCTTGGATGACCGATTGACTCACATCAGATGCGTGCTCTGCCCCGATGACACCAAGTCTCGCAGCGCTTTGCATTTGCTTAGTCAATATAGTGACTTTTACCACATCATTGTCACGCTCATAGATGAGGGTGAGGGACTGGTTACCGCCTGGTAGCGGACGACGAATATTATCCGCAATATGGGTATCATCAATCTGATATTTTTTGATTAGATAATAGGCCAGTTTGTCACAGGCTTCGATATTATCAAGGACGATTTCAAACGCGTAGTGACGCAGTAGCGCATTAATCTCACCGCGATTGCGGAAAAATTGACGATATATGACCACGCGATTGTCTAAGACTTTGACCAGACCATTGAGATCCAAGTTGTTTAGCACGATACTCAAATAACGATGAATCGACTCTCTTTGAAAGTTTCGTCCAAGCCCATGTTGTAACAGTTTATCAGACAGCTTGTTGTACATGTCAGAGTCTAAATTGCGATAACACAATACTTCGATATAGTCAGCAATATCATTCAGACCCATTAATCGTGCAAATGGCACATAAAAATCCAAGGTTTCTTGAGCTGTGGTGCGTTGCTTCTCAGGACGTACCGCGTCTAGCGTAGACATATTATGTAGACGGTCAGCAAGCTTGATAATGAGTACACGCGGATCAGCGAGAGTGGCGGTTAAAATTTTATGAAAGGTGGCCGCTTTATTCTGCTGCTTGTTATGTGAAGAGGACTTTAGCTTGGTCACACCATCGACCAATCTTGATACAGTTTCACCATAACGCTGCTTGATTTGCTCATCACTAACTTCGGTGTCTTCGACCGTATCATGCAGGATTGCTGCAATGATGGTATCTCGATCTAAGCGAAAGCCCGCTAGTATCTCAGCGACAGCGATTGGATGCGTGATATAAGGTTCCCCTGATTTGCGCTTGTCTTTAATGTGCGCAATATCTCCGAACTCACAAGCATCAACAATATCACGGCGCTCAGCAGCAGTGAGGTAACCTACCGAACGTAGTAAATTATATTGAGCATCATCGACGAGGTGATGACTGAGTTTGGGTAGGGTTTGACTCATAAAATAATGATCCTATTTTCCATGACCTACTTGTTGGGCCACTTACCGAAGTAAATGGAGGCTAAATAATGACCTACCATACAAAACTTAAGGATGAGTACGCCATTCTCTAATTAATCGCAAATCGCTTTCAATGTCAACTGATAAGCGTGTGGGCGATGAAAAAATTTCACTCAGTGGTCTATTTTGGAGATAAATGGTGACCAAAATAGCCAATGCATTATTATTACAACCAAAAAACCACAGCCTATGCTGTGGTCTCTATAGTTGATCAAGATGTGTATTTATTTTATAAAAACACGATTGGCTTTATAAAATATATCTTATCAAAACAGCCTACTAGAAGCTGTGGTCGCCTGACAATGCTAAATCTAATGAGCTAGTAGCAAAATTATGCTCTGGCTGATTTAGGATATCGCGTGTGATTTTGCCAGCGGCAATTTCACGTAGTGCCAATACTGTAGGCTTGTCGTTATCAACGTCAACCAACGGTTCGGCAATACCTTTGGCCAATTGACGGGCGCGTTTGCTTGCGACCAAAATTAGCTCAAAGCGATTATCAACATTATCCAAACAATCTTCAATCGTCACTCGTGCCATAAATAGCTACCTCGGTTGTTTTTATTAGTAACGGACCTTGCCCGCCACTCAATAAAAATAATATCAAAAATATAAAGGGGGATAGCTAAATATTATAGCATTTTTTGCCAAGTCGCGTAGTTGCTTTTTATATCTACTTACGAGATTAGCTGCTTGTGCTTAGTTTACTCTTCTACCTGAGCGTTTAGCAAGTTGCTAATCGTACGATGATAGCGCTGCTGCTGACGACCAAGTGTCTGCCTGTCGGCCACGATAATGGCTTTTAGCTCAGCTAAGGCTACATCAAAATTATCATTGATCACTACATAGTCAGCATTCACATATTGTGCCATTTCGGTGACCGCGCCAGCTAGACGGCGCTCTATTACTTCTACAGAATCCTGCGCGCGGGTTGAGAGACGTTGACGTAATGTCGCAATGCTAGGTGGTAGAATAAAAACCATAATGGCATCGGGGAAGATATTTCTGATTTGCGTCGCGCCTTGCCAGTCAATCTCCAAAATAACGTCAATACCCGCCGCTAGCTGAGTACGGACACTTTCCTCTGACGTGCCATAATAGTTACCAAATACTTCAGCATGCTCTAGAAATAGACCCGCATTGATACCATTGGTAAAACTATCGGTATCCGTGAAATGATAGTGCTGACCATCAATCTCGCCCGGGCGCGGTGAGCGAGTGGTATGAGAGACGCTGACGGTCAAGTCATTGGTGGTAGCAAGCAACTGCTTGACCAATGAGGTCTTGCCAGTACCTGAAGCGGCGGTAACAATGAATAATGAACCTGTCATACAATTTATCCTAATAGAAAGTATCTGAGTAACTCGTAAAATGTATCGTAATAAATGCGTGTTGATAAAAAGTTAAGCAGTGCCTCAGTCAAAAACAAAGACTGGAAAAAATAAAAAACGCCATCATGTATGGCGATAGAAATTATAATAGATGCATTATTATAAACTGCTTTTATACAAGTTAAAGCTGGTTTTGCAATATGTCGTGAGTATCTTGAGATTTGCCTATAAAATATTGCTATGAATAGACAGCTATTTTAGAGAGCAATAAAAGCAAATTATGCTAAAGTAGAGCATTGATTTCGCCCTAACTTTTGAATGAAAACATTCAAAATACGTTTTAACTATAAATTATCTAATGATAGGTCTTTTTATGCAAATTTATCTTGCCAATCCCCGTGGATTTTGTGCTGGTGTGGACCGTGCAATTGCGATTGTTAATGAAGCATTGACACGTTTCGAGCCGCCCATTTATGTCCGTCATGAAGTTGTGCATAATAAGTTTGTGGTATCAGACTTGGCCAATCGTGGTGCGGTGTTCGTTGAAGAGCTTCACGAAGTACCAGATGGATCTGTTGTTATCTTTTCTGCTCACGGCGTGTCTAAAGCAGTTGAAGATGAGGCTGGTCGCCGTGATATTATTGTGTTTGATGCAACATGCCCGTTAGTGACTAAAGTACATATCGAAGTGGCCAAGTTTGCCCAAGATGGGATGGATGCCGTGTTGATAGGACATGCAGGACATCCAGAAGTCGAAGGCACGATGGGGCGTTTCAATCGTCACCATGGCGGACAGATTCATCTGGTCGAAGATGAAGGTGATGTGGCTGCATTAACTGTACAAGATGTCGAACGCTTGGCATTTGTGACTCAGACAACTTTGTCGATGGATGATACTGCGCGCGTCATCGATGCGCTGCGAGAAAAATTCCCTAGTATACAAGGCCCTCGCAAAGACGACATTTGTTATGCCACTCAAAACCGTCAAGATGCGGTAAAAGATTTGGCCAGTCGCTGTGAAGTGGTCTTGGTAGTTGGTTCGCCAAACTCATCAAACTCTAATCGCTTACGTGAGCTGGCTGAGCGTATGAATTGCCGTGCGTATTTAATCGATAATGCTAGTGAGATGGACAAGCGTTGGTTAGATGGAGTGCAGAGTATAGGCGTGACCGCTGGTGCATCCGCGCCCGAAGTATTAATCCAAGAAGTATTGCAACAGCTGCAAGACTGGGGTGGCGATCTGCCTAGTGAGCTATCTGGTATTGAAGAAAATGTAATGTTTAGTCTGCCGAAAGCGTTGCGGATACCTGTTACTCAGGTCGGTAAGTAACTAATATTCGTGTTTGTATTTATATTTGTATGAACCATCATTGATATGGATAAGGTCGCATGAAAGAACCAAAAGCCAGATTTGTATTGGCAGAGGCCACGCTCGCTGAAGTCAACAAGCAACTAAAGCTCAATATGCTAGTGATGGCAGCAGTGGTTTTTGTATTGTTTATGAATATCATGAAGTTTATGGCAGAAAAAAGCTTTTTCTACGCGATGCTCGCAGTAGTTATGATCTGTTTATTATTTTTCATACAAAAGGCTCGCCGTATTCTCACGCTTAGAAAACAAGAGCTTATCCATAAGTAGAAAGTACAAGCATAAATAAAAAATACAGATGAAAGTGCCAAATATAGGATAGCTATGACTGCTTATTACAAATTTGTTAAAAGAGAGTTACAAGAAGACGGTGTCAGTGTGGCGCATTATCAGCCAACCAAGCATGCTCAAGGTGCTTGGAATGAGCATGAGCAGCACATGGCGCCAGCAACAGGCCTATTAACAGCCGAGATCAACAGCTTCGCGCCACAACCTAATACCCGTATCGCACGTGTGAGCCTCGATATCTTGGGGCTAATACCGCTTGACGATTTTACTATCACTACTCGCTGTATCCGACCGGGTAAGACTATTGAGCTGGTCGAAGCAATCATGAGTAGCCGTGGTCGCGATGCTATCATTGCAAGAGCGTGGCGACTGATTACCCAAGATACCAGCGAGATTGCTGGACTTGAAGATCAACCAGCAGAATACAAACCTGAAGAGTTGCCAGTTTGGGAAGGTATGAAAGGCTGGCCGGGCGGTTTTATTGAAAGCGTACGTCTAGTAGCGACAGAAGACCGTCGTGCTGGTCGCGGTATGGTATGGATTACCAATGATCTAGACATGGTAGAAGGCGAGGCGACTGATGACTTGGTGCATCTGTTAGGTATGGTCGATACTGCCAACGGTGTTGTACCAAGATTGGGTCTTGGTTTGTCTAAGTTAGAATGGATGTTTCCCAATACGGATTTGCAAATCCATATGCATCGCTCACCAAAAGGTCGCTGGCTCGGTATCGAGGCTGTACAACAATATGGCGATGATGGTATCGGACTGACAAGCGCGGTATTGCATGATATATACGGCCCTTTTGGTCGTAGTGAGCAAATCCTTACTATTCGTCCGATGCCACGTTAAAAGGCTAAGAGTCAGTCAGGCTATAGTTTTGAAAAATAAAACGATACGTTGTAATCAATTAATTATACAAATGATAGGGAAATAGTTTTAATAGTAGCTAACAAGACAATATTGCTAAAAAGATAATATTACTAACAAATCAATGTTAATCGACATAGAGGTTACTATGAAAACCCATACTCAATTTTCAAAAAAGCTGACGACTCTCTGGGATATATTGATAGAAGCATATTCAGAATAGTTGCTGTTGTTTGCGCTTTGATTGCTATATCAGAAAATGACTGAGCAATTAAATGACGAAGCAAGTAAATTCCAGACACCAGAACACCGCCTTGGTAAGCAAGCGCGGTGTTTTTTATTGAATAGGGCTTTTGAGCTTGAATTTTTTCTCAATGCCCCTATTAGTATAGACAGTTTAACGGTATTGCATACGGCAAGTTCTCCAACATTATGAGAACGGCTCTAGTGAGTATATCGTTATCTGATAATAGGTCTTTCATAGAATTTAAAGGAGTTTTTATGAGTGAAGCAACTCAAGCTGAAGGTCTGAATCCAGAATTAAAAAAACATACGTTTGAAGCGGAAGTGGCGCAGTTACTGCATTTGGTAACGCATTCACTATATTCTAACGCTGATATTTTTGTCCGCGAATTGGTATCTAATGCGTCGGATGCTTGTGATAAGTTGCGCTTTGAAGGCACAAATGACGATAGCCTTTATGAAGATGATGGCGAATTAAAAATCCGCATCGCCGTCGATGAAGCTGCCAAAACTATTACCTTTACCGACAATGGTATTGGTATGAACGAAGCCGATGCCATCGAAAACTTAGGTACGATTGCTAAATCAGGCACCAAAGCATTTTTGGATAAATTGTCTGAATCACAAAAGCAAGACGGTCAATTGATTGGTCAGTTCGGTGTTGGTTTTTACTCAGGTTTTATTGTGGCTGATACCATCAGTGTCGAATCACGTAAAGCGGGCGAGCCTGCGGATAAAGGCGTGCGCTGGGTATCAGATGGTACTGGTAGTTTTACTGTTGAACCTATTACCAAAGACACGCGCGGTACGGCGATTACTTTGCATCTAAAAGAAGAATATAGCGAGGGTGAAGATAACTACTTAGATCGCAGTAAAATTAAGCGCTTGGTTAATAAGTACTCTGACCATATCAGTTTGCCGATTCAAATGCGTAAAGAGATCTGGCAAGAAGATGTAAAAGAAGACGAAAACGACGACACACCTGCTGGTGGCCAGATGGTACTCACTGATGAGTGGGAAACAATCAATAAAGCCAGTGCACTATGGACTCGCTCAAGCTCTGAAATTGAAGATGATGAGTATGTCGATTTTTACAAGAATATCTCTTATGACATGGATGCGCCGCTTACTTGGACACATAACCGTGTAGAGGGTCGCGTACAGTATACGCAACTACTATATATTCCTAAAAAAGCGCCAGTTGATCTATACACTCGTGAGCAGCAGCATGGTCTAAAGCTGTATGTAAAGCGCGTCTTTATCATGGACGAAGCTGAGCAATTGCTACCGATGTATTTGCGTTTCGTGAAAGGTGTGATCGATTCAGCAGACTTGCCATTGAACGTGAGCCGTGAGCTACTACAAGAGTCACGTGATGTAAAATCTATTCGTGATGGTAACGCTCGCCGTATCTTGACCTTACTCGCAAGCCTTGCTAATAGCGAAGACAGTGACAAGCAAGAGAAATTTGCCCAGTTCTATGCAGAGTTTGGTGATGTCATCAAAGAAGGTCTAGGCGAAGACGCAGGCAATCAAGAACGTATTGCTAAGCTATTGCGTTATGCCACCAGCACGCAAGACGGTCTGGTGACAAGCTTTGAAGACTATAAAGGTCGTATGAAAGATGGTCAAAAAGCCATCTACTACCTCACAGCTGATAATCTAGCCGCTGCGAAAAACAGCCCGCAACTTGAGCTATTCAAGAAAAAAGGCATCGAAGTTATTTTGATGACCAGCCGTGTTGATGAATGGGCAATGAACTTCTTGACCTCATTCGATGAGACACCGCTGCAAAACATCGCCAAAGGCGCAGTAGATTTAGGCGACTTGCAAGATGAAGCAGAAAAAGCGGAAGCAGAGAAAGCTCAAGAAACACTTAAGCCTGTTGTTGATAAATTAAAGGCTGCATTGGGTGAGCGTGCTAAAGACGTCAAAGTGTCTACTCGTTTAGTCGATAGTCCAGCTTGTTTGGTCGTTGGTGAAGGTGAGCTATCACCACAAATGATTCAGATGCTACAGCAAATGGGTCAGGACGTACCAGCAAGTAAGCCAACGCTAGAAGTAAACCCTGATCATCCACTCATCAAGAAGCTTGAGAGCAGTGAGCAGTTTGATGATCTGGCGCAAGTCATTTTTGATCAAGCATTATTGGCAGATGGCGGTCAGCTAGACGATCCAGCCGCTTACCTAAAACGCGTCAATGAGCTATTGATGAGATAATGTTTAGTAATGAGTAAAAAAGGGAGGCTTTATATAAGAGGCCTCCTTTTTTATTTGAATTTTTGGCCAAATTTAAGTGAATTTTACAAATCAGCCTTATCCTCTTAACCGACAATCCGTTACAATCGCGATAGATTAGCGAGCTAAAATATTAAGCAGTGCTGGTCATCTTCTATAATCACTCCATCGTGAATTCAATATAAATCGATGTCTGCATGCTGTACAAAAAATCGTCAATTGATTGCACCGCGTGGCTGTTACATTAAGATAATTATCATTGAGTCATTTTATTTTTCTCGACTGGCTAGAGGTCTAAGTCTTTGTCACTTACGTCGTTAAAAACCGTCTCGCTTCAGCGTTTTTCGCTCAATTTCGCTGCCAATATTATTGCAACTTTGTGGATGCTAGTGGGCTCAACACGGGCTTTTTCTTGGGTTAAACCCACTTTTGTACAGTTTGCCGTATTTGCACTATTGGCGCTTGGTAGTAATGTCTTATTTTCATGGTTAGCTGCTGAAAGTGGCAGCATATTTAATGAGCAAGGATTGGTCAGTTATTTGATCTGGCCGATGATTATTTTGCTTGGTGGTATCATTTTGGCTCGGCGAGCGAGCAATCAAGCATTGGTATTTGTACCAGTAGTGCTGTGGTTGGTCGCCGATACATTGTCAGCCTTATTACAGAGCTTGGTGCAGTTTTTTGGTAGCTATGGTTGGTTGCCAAATTGGAGTTATTCGTTCTTACCAGTACTTTTTTTAGTATTATTCTTATGGCAAACGCTAGCTCTATTGTGGATTTTCTCCCGTCGTCTGCGTATACCATGGTGGGAGCGAATCATTGTATTGGTTGGCGCGGTAGCGTTGCTGACCATCTGGCAGCGTAATGTCGCTGACCAGCCAATCTTTAAGCAAATACCTGTAGAGCCTGTATTAGAAGAGGCGGCACTGTATCAGCAGCCACGTCTATTACAGCAAGCATTGGATAGTATAGACCCAAGTATCGATGGCAAAACCGACTGGTACTTCATGGGAGTGGCAGGATTTTCTGATCAAAACGTCTTTCGCTCTGAGATTAACAAGGTGCGCGAGTTGTTTGATGTACGCTTTGGTACCAGCGGGCATTCACTATCGCTGATTAATAATACTTATAGTTGGCTAGATGAACCAATCGCTACTAAGACCAGCATTTTGCGCGGTCTAAAGAAAATCGGTCAGCAGATGAATGCTGATGAAGACGTGTTGTTTCTGACGTTGTCTTCACATGGTAACCAAGATATCGTTCAATTGGCAAATCCACCGCTTGCGATGGATAATTTAGATGCTACATGGTTGCGTGACGCGCTAGACGCATCGGGTATTCGCTGGCGTGTGATTGTGGTGTCTGCCTGCTACTCAGGTTCGTTTATTGACGAGTTGGCATCGCCAACCACGGTAGTGATTACTGCATCAGCCGCTGACAAAGCATCGTTTGGCTGCACCAACACAGCTGAGATGACCTATTTTGGACAAGCGTTTTTTGCTGAAAGTCTACGAGGAAATACCAGTTTCGAGTCGGCTTTTAAAGATGCCAGTATACGGGTCAATGAGCGTGAGAGCGCCATGGGCTTCGAGCCATCAGAGCCGCAAATGGTGATTGGTAGCTTAATGGAGACAGCATTGCCTGCGTTTGAGCAAGTATTGTTTGATAAGGCGCGTCCATCCGTTGCTAGTATTACAAATAATGCTACTTCTACAACGGTTAATATTTTACCTGACAGTGCTACTAATCTATCGGTAGACGAAGTAGAAATAGCCGTTGAATAAGCACAAAGTAAGATTTGGCATTTAATAAATTCTAATATTAGATTTACTATTAGATGATGAGCATTTATTAAACATCACCATTGGTTCTATTTTGAATAAAAGGATATCACTCATGCAAAATTCCTATAGTCATAGTTTATCTAACAATAAACAGCTTACCCAAAAAAGTGTGAATCGCTGTTTCAACGGTGAGCAGCATTATTATAGTCACGAGTCGACGTCTACCAAAACCTCTATGACGTTTAGTATTTATCTACCTGACGAAGCTCTGGCTGGACGACGTTGTCCTGCGATATTGTATTTATCAGGTTTGACATGTAATGCTGATAATGTCACTCATAAGGCGCATTTTCAGCAAAAATGTAGCGAGCTTGGTATGATACTTATCGCACCTGATACCTCACCTAGAAGTAGTGAAGACAGCGATGTACCAAACGACGATCGCTATTTTGTCGGTCAAGGTGCAGGTTATTATGTTGACGCGACCCAAGCGCCTTGGTCAGACAACTTCAACATGCAAAGCTACATCGTTGATGAGCTATATGACTTACTACGTTCAGAGTTTCCCATTCACAGCATCGGTGTCACAGGACATTCAATGGGTGGTCATGGTGCGCTGTTGCTAGGGTTTAAGTTCCCAAGTAAGTTTGTCAGCGTATCGGCTTTATCGCCAGTATGTGCGGCTAGTGAGTCTGCATGGGGGCAAGCCGCTTATACAGAGTACTTCGGCGATGATAAGGCTCTATGGACGCAAGCGGATGCCTCACAGATGATTGAAAAGGTCGGTCAGCAGTATTCGAGCATTTTGGTTGATCAAGGCGCAGCTGATAACTTCTTAGCAGAAGGTCAGCTACAGACCTCTAAACTACAAGACGCTTGTGCAAAAGCCAAACAGCCCTTAACATTACGCTATCAAGCGGGGCATGACCACAGCTATTATTTTATCCAAACGGTGATTAATGATCATATCGAACATCATTGGCATATGGCTCAAATGAGCTAAGATGTCCTGCAGATGACCGTGATACATTTTTCGCTATTCCATTCATGCTCAACAGGTGATTTTTATGGCAAGTTATCAAGATTTGACAGCTTCTAATTCAAAGAATAAGTCAGCAGATACGAGCTCTACAAAAGCGACTATGCAAGCTGATATGGATGCTGCTCTACAAAACAAACAACGTAACATTGATTGTAGTGATGAAGTGTCTCAAGTTAAGTCAGACGAGCTGATTGCAAAAACCGTCAACGACGCTGGCGATAGAGTACTTGATGATGTTCAAATATCTCGTGTGATAGAGATGGCGTGGGAAGATAGAACGCCATTTGGCGCTATAGAGCATAGCTACGGTCTCGATGAGACTGGGGTTATCAAACTCATGCGCCAAGAGTTAAAGCCGTCATCTTTTCGCTTATGGCGTCAGAGAGTGAGCAATCGCGCTACCAAGCATGAGGCAAAGCGCTCTTTTGAAGTTGGTCGTGCTTATTGCAAAACTCAATATAAGCAGCGTTAGATAATTAAGTATTTAACATCAGTATATGAAAGGCTTGCAGTATAGGTGAGCCGCTTGAAATTTCCTTTGTAATTTATCAATATCTTATATAAACATGAATTAGGTAGCTCAATTATGAACAGTCCTGCTAAACCTTATCTTATTGCACCGTCGATACTCTCAGCTGATTTCGCGCGGTTGGGCGAAGAAGTGGAGAAGGTACTAGAGTCGGGTGCCGATGTGATTCATTTTGATGTGATGGATAATCATTACGTACCCAATTTGACGTTTGGTAGCATGATTTGTAAGGCGTTGCGTGACTATGGTGTTAAAGCGCCAATTGATGTCCATCTGATGGTTTCACCTGTCGATAGTATGATTGAGCAGTTTTTGGAAGCGGGTGCTAGTATCATTACCTTCCATCCAGAAGCCAGCGCTCATATCGATCGCTCACTTCAACTGATCAAAGATGGCGGTGCAGAGTGTGGCTTGGTATTGAATCCAGCGACACCATTACATTATCTTGATTATGTCATGGATAAAGTAGATCAGATTTTATTAATGAGTGTGAACCCGGGCTACGGTGGGCAGTCGTTTATCGATAGTACTTTAGATAAAGTTCGTCAGGTACGTCAGCGTATTATTACTAGTGGTCGAGATATTCGATTGGAAGTTGATGGCGGTATCAAAGCCAGTAATATACGTGCGATTGCTGAAGCGGGTGCTGATATGTTCGTTGCTGGTTCTGCAATTTTCAATAAAGAAGATTATAAAGCGGCTATCGATGAGATGCGCGCAGAGTTGTTATTAGCCAACAACAGCTAGCGAGTTTTGTATGGTTAATAAACGCTATTAGCCATACAATAATAATATTAGAATGTGCTGTATAACTTATGACTATATAGTTAATACTCCATAAAAGAGCTACAGCGTTAACCTCGCTTGAAGTATCACGTATACATCTGCACTCAGTTGCCTTGTATCTCTTTTAAATTGAATCAACTCTATATAACGGTCAGTCACGTAAAGGTGAAATATGGACACAAACAATTCTAGCCGTTCAACAGAACCTTCTGAGCAAGTAAACTCTCATGAAACGTTGAATCAGCAGGCAAGGCAGTCACTTGAAAGTGAAACACCGCAGCGCAGTTTGGTGCCTAGAGGTATCACTATTGGCTTAGCTATGTTTGCACTTGTACTTAGTTTGGCAGGTTATGGCTTTCGCCTGATGGTAGGTGATGACGTCGAAACCGTGCTGCGTCACGCTGCAGTCATTGTGCCTGCATTTATGTTAGGTATTCCGCTGTTTTTTTGGGTAGGCTCTCGCATACTTAATAAAGTTAAAGACCTGCATATCGAGAGTTGGAATGCGATTAGTTTGGGCTATTTGACCTCTTGTATATCAATGCTATGGCTGATGGGTACTTACAGTTAAGTTATGTCGCTATAAATATAATGCTTCTTCGCGCCTGTATTGTTTATTCGCGCCTGTATTGTTTATTCGCGCCTATATTGTTTATTCACGCTTATATTGTTTATTCACGCTTATATAACGTCGTAATATTTTATATTTTTTAATCATTAAGCCATGTTCTACAAGCATGACTGGAATTTTATATGAGAATCGTACCAGCCAGTATTGCTAAAATTATCTATCCTAAAGACTTACCAAATGGCCTGTTTACTAGCTTAATCATAGCTTGTCTTCTGATGGGGCTCGCTTCACTGCGTAACGGGACAGATTTACAGGGTTGGCTAAACGTCATTGAAAACTGGCTGCTGATGTTACTGATACTTCCGACTGCCACGGCGACTGTTGCCCTGCCTTTTAAATACCGTGATCCCACCCTTGAGCTAAAGCTGGTCTATTACCTTGGGATGTTCGTTGCTTTCTTATTTACGTTAGCGAAACTGCGCTATTGGCGCTAATGTGTCCTTATTGCAAGGTATCTAGGTTTGTTTTTATAGTGAAGACTTATGTGATAGCCCTTGAATTCTAGTGTTAAAGCGTCCATTGTATGAGTAAGACAGATTTACCCGCGTTACTGTAAGATGATAGATTTGCCGAATGAGTTTGTTTTCAATAAATAACTGCTTTGCAATGACTAGTTTCTCTACCAGTACTAAACGGGATAATAAGGAACATATTAATGCCATATGATATCGATAACGATATAGAAGTAGACAACGAAAGTAGCGATCAATTTGCAGGGTTTGCCAAAGAAACCACGTTAGAGTTGGTGGAAGCAGATGATGGTAGATTGTTGTTGCGTGATGCTGAACAAGATGAAGCGCCGCTGATGACTATTGATTTTTCTGACAAGCTAAAAGAGCTACTTGGTAGTGACACTCAAGCCATTGGTCAACACATGATTCATGCTGCGATTCAGGTTATTATGCAAAAGCAGATGAGTAAGTGGCATGCGCATGTATATGACAAGGAACCAACACACTACAGCTAATCTTTGGTTATTTTTGAGCACCAGTTAAAGTAAATACTGGTCAAGGCGAATGATTGAAGATATAGCTTAGCAACATCAAACTACAGCCATAAAAAAAGGGTTTATCAATTGATAAACCCTTTTTTTGTTCAAATAGTACCATTTATAAAATGGAGATTATTTGATTTTAGCTTCTTTAAAGATCACATGCTGGCGTACTTTTGGATCAAACTTTTTGATTTCCATTTTGCCAGGCATAGTGCGCTTGTTTTTAGTAGTGGTGTAGTAATACCCAGTACCAGCTGTTGATACTAATTTAATTTTATCTCTCATGATAGCTTTCCTGTAAATGAGGGGTCTTCAAACGATAGGTACGTGTCTCAAAGAATGAGTTGCCACAATTAATGTAGCAAAACAGCAGCCTAAATGATGAGAGTCATCACTCAGCTGCTATTTTTAACTTAAACTTTTTGACCTTGTGCGCGTAGATCCGCTAACACTTTATCGATACCAAGTTTGTCAATGATGCGCATACCTTTGGTAGACACACGTAGACGTACAAAGCGGTTTTCAGACTCTACCCAAAAACGATGGTTGTGAAGGTTTGGTAGAAAGCGACGACGGGTTTTGTTGTTTGCATGCGAAACATTATTACCCACCATAGGGCGCTTTCCAGTCACTTGGCAAACTCGAGACATGGCGAACTCCTAATCTATGAGGTATGAGTTTTTCTCATACCAGTCTGGGCAAGTTGCACGTTTTTGCGGCATGGACACAGCAAGCGGCAGCTTTGCACCAAACAAAACTATATGAAGGTTGAGCTGGTTTTGCTGCTATCTAAAGGCAAATAACAGGCTGACCAATTCAGAAAATTTTAAAGCCGACATTTATACCATAAAACAGATGAATACTCAAATATTTTTACAATAACTGTCGAATTAAAGGAGGGCTATTATACCCTGAAATGAGCGCTCTATGTTGTTGATTGTTTAATAGTAAAGATTAATTTTTAGTTGTAAGTTATAACAAAAGTCAGTAAAGTTGCTGTTATATATTTAATACAATCTGTTAATACACTGGTATTACTGTAAATCTATGTATCATTACCAATCTCTTCTGATTCTGTGTAATGATTTTTTGCTTATTTGCTCAGATAAATTACTGCTCATGCGGAGTCAAAAAATGTCATATAGCTCTCTACCCCTTACTTCTAAGTTGTTTCAGCTCACTTCTTTGACTTGCGCATTAGCATTAGCGGGTTGTGGTGGAGGCGGTGATGGTGACACCGTAGATTCTATTGCACCTGAGTTTAATGGGGGAGTTACGCAGCCTGGAACGGACGGTAGTGGTAGTGACGGCGGTGAACAAGTACCAGATATTGAACCTGATTTTTTCTTACAGAAACTCAGTACATCACCTACTATCATTGAGTTATCTGATGAGCAGGCTATCTTTAATGTTACAGTTAAAGCTGCCGAAGTAGGCTCAGGTGGTGCGATGGTTGGCAAAGCGGTTACATTAAAGGTGGTGAGCTCCGAAACCAACGGTATCACTATCGAAGGTCAAAGCACTCAAGTGACTGACAGCGATGGTAATGCAGTATACACGCTAAAACTTAACCCACAGGCAGTCGCAGACAAAGAGGCGTTAATCGCAAACGGCTTTACCTTAATGGCTACTGCCAATAAAGCAGATGGGACAGCTGTTGCACCGCAGGAGCTGAAAGTCTCCGTTAGTAGACAAGGTAGTGGAGATGGTACTCAAGTCATTGAAAGCGAGCTTGATATAAGTACTTCATTGACTACTAGTTCGGTCTCCAATAACGTCTTAAATGTATATGGTGATACAGCAACCCTTAGTGTGGTTGCCAAAAATAGTAAGGGTGCTCGCGTCAAAGACGTAGCGGTTGGTTTGGGTATTGATAGCATCAAAGGTATTTCTATCATAGGCGGTAATAGCAAATCCACAAATACAGATGGTATTGCGGTTTTCAAAGTAAAGGTAGATGAAAATCTTCCAAAAGCTGAGCGCGATGCTTTATTAATAGGAGAAGGTATTGCATATGCTATTAGCATCCAAGAGCAAAGTGGGGCGACTAAGCAAGAAACTGGTAATTTATCTATAGGACTGCCTACCTCTGATTATGTGTTGGATGTGGAAGGTAGAGATGAATTGCTCAATGCTTATGGAGATGAGCAACCTCTAACTGTTACAGCTACTGCCAAAAACTCTAAAGTACCGACGAATATCGATGGCGCGAAAGCAACTATCAAACTTAACAATTCGATAGCTGGAGTCAGGCTTAGTACAGAGGCTCTTACCTTTGATGCTACTGGTAAAGCAGTGGTCAGTCTAATCATAGCTTCTACATTGACTACAGAGCAGCGTAAAGAAATTGTAGAGAAAGGTGTGAATTACACTGTGGTTTTATCAGAGCCTAATCGTGCAGTAACCGCAGACACCTATGGTAATGAAGCGTATATCCCTGATTCTCAGTATCAAATAAAGTTTGCGACAAAAAATAAAAGTAGAATCTCTAGTTTTGGTAGCGAAGCTGTTATTAGCTTTCGTGTCAATGACAAAAATGGTGGAGCAGTTGCCAATCAAAAAGTAACTGCCAGCCTACCTCAAGAGCTTGTAAATACTGGCCTTTTAACTTTAGACAGTGCCGCTGCCCAAATAACTGATAGTAAGGGTATGGTTAGTTATAATGTTAGTGTGCCAGCCAATTTGAGTGCTGCACAAAGAACCAAGCTAGAAGGTATTGGTAACTTTATCTTGACAGCTAAAGTTACTGAGACATCAGGAGCCAGTAGCAGCATCAACAGTGAGCGTATCCAAGTAACGGCTGAAAGTGAAACGATCCTAACTGTGAAAAACATTCCTAGTGCGGTCAATATATTGAAGGATCAATTCCAAATACAAGTTGCAGGTAAGCGTCCAGATGGTAGTGCGGCATCTGAGAAAGAAGTGAAATTGACGATCACCAATGTAGCAGGTGTGAGTATTCAAGGTAACCAGCAGACTACGGATGTATCAGGCAATGCAGTATTCACCATCAATGTAAGCCAAGATTTAACAACAGCCCAGCGTGAAGCGTTAGTGAAGTCTGGTATTACTTATACGATCACATTAACAGATGAAGATGGCATAGCCACCGAGCAATACAAAGCACCAGTTATTATTCCAGTAGCTGAATATAAGTTAAACTTTGGAAGCAGCAGTAGTGAAAAACTGTTAAGCACTGGTGGTGTTACGACTTTAAGCTTCCGCGTTAATGATAAAAATGGTGGCGTCATTGCCAACCAAACTGTAACAGCGAGTCTACCTAGCAGCTTGACGCAGAAAGGTTTAATAACGCTTGAGAGTGCTGCAAGTCAAGTAACTGATGCTCAGGGTAACGTAAGTTACATGGTACGCATTCCTGCAGGGCTGTCTGCTACACAAAGAGCAGAACTCGAAAAAGCAGGTGAGTTTGTATTAACTGCTCGTCTGGTTGAGTCCTCAGGTGCCAGTATCAATACTAGCAGTAATCGCGTCTTATTGACTGCTGACCCTAGTAAGAGCAAAACTGTCCTGACAGCAAAAACCACACCTAGCGTCGTAAACGTTTTAAAAGACCAGTTTACGATTCAGGTATCTGCCAAGCGTCCAGACGGTAGTGCGGCCGCCAGTAAAACCGTGAAGCTTGCCATTAATAGTATAAAAGGCATTAGTATTGAAGGTGGTGAACAAACCACGAACAGTGCTGGTAATGCAGTCTTTACCGTGAATATAGACCAAGCATTGACCTTAGAACAGCGCAAAGCACTTGCAAAAACAGGTATTGCTTATACAGCTACATTGACTGATGACGATGGTATTGCCACTGAAAACTACAGTGTAAAAGCCTCTGTCCCGAGTTCCGAGTACCAAATCAACTTTGGCAGTAATAGTAATGCACAACTATCAAGCTCAGGTGGTAGTACTATTGTGAGCTTCCGAGTGAATGATAAGGACGGCGGCGTTATAAGTAATCAAAAAGTCACAGTCAGTCTACCAAAATCTTTAGTTGACTCTGGGTTATTGACTTTAGATAGTGCGGCTGCGCAGACAACAGATGACAAAGGTATCGTAAGTTATACTATTCGTATCCCTACTGGATTAGAGGCTACACAAAAAGCAGCTTTAGAAAAGGCCAGTGGATTTTTCCTGACAGCCAACTTAGTCGAGACTTCAGGCGCTAGTACCAGCGCTCTTAGTACGCCTATCAGCATAAGCAATAAAGTTCAGTCAAGTTTGACAGTATTAACTTCAGAGACTAACCCTAAGGTAGTGAATGTTCTAAAAGACCAGTTCACGATCAGCGTATCAGGTAAGCGTAAAGATGGCAGCGCTGCAGCTGATAAAGTCGTTAAGCTAGCGCTTAATAACGTATCAGGCATGACTATTAAAGATAACGAGCAAAAAACAGATGCGTCGGGCAATGTGACATTCACTGTAGAGATAAGTCAAGATTTGACTCAAGCTCAACGTGAAGCACTAGTGAAGTCAGGTATCAATTATACAGTAAGCTTGACTGATACTGATGGTGTAGTGACCAGTGGATACAATGCCTCTGTCATTATTCCGGCAGCACAGTATCAGATCAACTTTGGTACTAGTGATAAAGTTCAGTTATCAAGCTCAGGTGGCAGCGCTATCATTAGCTTCCGTGTCAATGACAAAAACGGTGGTGCTATTACAGGTCAAAAAGTAACAGCAAGCTTACCTAGTGCTTTAACCCAACAAGGTCTACTGAGTATCGAAGGCAGCTCTGAGCAAGTGACTGATAGTAAAGGTATGGTGAGCTATACCGTTCGGGTTCCAGCAGGCTTGACGCAGAAACAAAAAGACGCGCTAGAAGTGATCGAAGATTTTGTACTAACTGCTAAGGCAATCGAAGATTCAGGTGCGAGCAGCAGTATTAGCAGCTCACTTGTAAAAATTACCTCGGCTGTAGAAAAGAGCGATATTAAATTGACGTCTATCAGTTCACCTAAAGTGGTCACTGTCACAGACAAGCAGTTTACGATTCAAGTATCTGCGAAACTGACTAACGGTAGTGTTGCAGCTGGCAAAAACGTCAAGCTTGTGATTAAGGATGTGGCAGGCGTTAGTATCCAAGGTAATGAACAAACAACCAATGAAGCTGGCAATGCTGTATTCACCGTAAATCTAAGCCAAGATCTCAATGAGGACGAGCGTGCGTCGTTGGTGGCGTCGGATATTGCTTATACCGCTACCTTGACGGATAGCGATGGTACAGAAGCAAAAATTGAAAACAAAATTGATGTCGTACAGCCGGTTACTAGCTTAGAATTTAGCGAGATCATCACGCCTTCTATTAGTGAGCTTGGTGGTCAAGGCACTATTAGCATTAAGCTATCAAATAAAGCCAATCAAACAGCAGTTAAAGGGCAAGCAGTTGCTATTCAATTGGGTAAAGCCGCACTCGATTATGGCGTTACAGTCAATCAAACGACAGCGACTACTGATTTTAGTGGTGAGACGACATTTATTGTTACTATTCCAAAAGGGCTAACCGCAGCAGAGCGTACCGAACTGAAGCGTGTAGGTATTAACTACCAGCTGTCGTATGTCGAAAAAGAGGAAACTTATACATCTACTATCACAAAAGTAGATGTACTAACGCCAGCAGTTGATCTGACAGTACTAAATTCACCAAACCTTATTAATAATCGTCCTTTTTATACATTGAATGGGGAAGGTGATACGGCTGTGGTGAACGCTGGATTAAGTACTCGGAATACCAATATAAGCATCAGTGGTCAGCCTATCCAATTAGAATTTGCGAATAAAGAGTTAGCAGCATTATTAACTGTAAACGGTAAGCCGGGTGTAAATAATAATATTGTCGAAACCAGCGCTACGGGTGCAGCGAGTTTTACGGTTATTGTGCCAAGCAACTTAACTGCAGAGCAAAAAGCGACACTCAAAAACCAAAAGTTAACGGCTACCTTAACTGAGACATTGACGGGTAAAAAACAAGATATTCAGTTCAATATACAGTCAACCAAAGCGGCTATTGATTTAATAGCTATCACACCAAATTCACTAAATCTAAATGGTGGTGAGACTCAGGTTGAGGTAATAGCCCAAGACAGCAAGGACAATGTCATTGCGGATAAGCAGGTTTATTTAGCGCTTCCTGCTGCTGTTGCAGCTCAAGGGGTTAGATTGGTAACCAGTGGTACGCAAACCACGAATGACTCAGGTAAAGCGAGCTTCACACTTGCTGTACCAGCTGGACTAACGAATGCGCAAAAATCAGCCATTGGTAGTAGCTTCAAAGTCGTATTTTCAGCTACTGATGAGAATGATAATATTGCTACAAAAATCAGTACTGTTAAGACACTAACTCCTGATCCAAGCGGTACGACTGAAAGTCTTACTATTGGTGCAAATAAAGTCGTCAATACCAAAGGTGATACGTTCAAAGTGTTTGTTCGTTTAGAAAATACAGACGGTGCTATTGCCAATCGTCAAGTTACTTTAAACGTTGATGACCCTATAAAAACGGGTGTCAGTATCTCGAACGGTACTGCTACTACCAATAGTGATGGCGTAGCTACCTTTAACTTAACTCTTGAAGATGGTGCTAACGTTAACCAAGCAACGTTAGAAGCTGGTATTCGATTAACAGCGACCACAACAACTGCCGAAAACACTTCATTAGTACAAAACTATATCGTTGCAGTAGATACCGCTACGATCGATAGCTATCAGTTAATAGCGTCTTCTGATAAGCCAACCTTGACCACGGGCGGCGATCAAACTCAAGCCTCATTTATTGTCACAGACAGTCAGGGTGGTATTCTTACTGGTGTACCGATACAGTTAAGTATCGAAAATTTAGAGTCAAGCGGTGCCGCGTTAACTACATCTAGTACAGTTTTGAGTGATAGTAGTGGTCGGGTTGACGTGGGTGTATTGTTAGCAGCTAACAGTATCAATGCACGCCTCAATCATAGTGTTGTAATCAATGCCAAAATCGTCACGCCACAATATGACGTAGATGGTAATGTCAGTATGCAAGTGCGTGAAGAGAAGTCTTTGAGTTTATCTGCAATTGGCACAACACTCACCCTTACAGCATCTGAAAAAAATCTCAAAGATAACAGTACAACCACCCTGTCTTCTACTTTAACTGATGGGATGGGACTTGCGATAGCAAATGCCAATGTAGAACTCATTGATACTGACGGCAACCTTATCGCTAGTGATGCAACCGCGACCACCGATTCAGAAGGTAAAGCTAGCTTTGTAGTTAACGAAAGTGATTTGAGCTTTGATAGCAATGGTAACTTACGTGTCTTTGTGAGAGCAGTGGGTGAGCGAGAACTGACCACGCAACGTAGTACCAGTAGCATTGATTTGGTTAAGGTATCGCAAGCGGGTATTAGTTTCATCGATATTGAAGACGTTTACGATGTTAATGTGGCTCAGAACATTAATATACAGGTTCGCACTAACTCTGCAGCTGAAGCGAATGCACTTATTGGTAAGCTTTTAGAAGTACAAACAACGATTGGAACGTTTGCGAACAATGATGTCATCTCGACTCAAGCGATAACAGCTGCCAATATTCAAGGTAATATTATTACAGTTCCAGTCGTACTGAACTCTCCACTTGCTGGTACAGCAGTATTACAGGCGACAGTACTTGGTGAGGTGAGCAACGGTCAGCTCAAATATCAAACAACCGTAGACACGCGTTTTAGAGCAACTACGCCAGCTAATATACTGTTCCAAGCAGTAAGATCAGTTATTACACCAGGCAGCAGTACTGAGCTTGTAGCAACTGTCAAAGATGAAAATGACGTACCTGTAGAAGGTCAGACAGTCGTCTTTAGCCGTGCTTCCGATTCTTCAGCAGGAAGACTGTCTGCTGCAACTGCTATCACTGATAGTAAAGGTCAGGCACGTGTAGTGTATTTGGCAAACGCCAGCTCACCGATTAATGGGGTGACTCTCAATGCTCGACTATTGAACGACCCTAATAATATTGGTAGCAAGTCTACTAATATTACTGTATCAAAGGATGCTGTTTATACAACATTGACGTTTGCTAATAAAATATCTTCTGACAACATCTACTACACAGTTAATGGCTCGATATCGGTTATGGATGGCTCAGGACAGGCCGTGGCCAACAAAGAGGTATCTATCAAGTCTTACGCAGTAGAGTATGCACAAGGTCGCGTGTGTCTACTAGATAGTAGTACTTCGTATCAAGGAGCTAATACGGTAGATGGAGAAGGCAATATCAATACGCCAGAACCTAAAACGTTCTCTGAAAAATCTATCGTATTATTACAATCTAATTGGATTACGAGTGAAGATAGTCCAGAATATAACTATATCTTAGATAATGATGACGATGTAAATAACAATGGTGCACTGGATACCATTAACCCAGTTGCTATCATTGGTGGCACACTCGCTGATGATGGTTATTCGTTTGTCACTGATGTAGAAGGACGTGCTGATTTCCAAGTTCGCTATCCTATCCGTTATTCAAACTGGGTCAAAGTAAGGTTCGATGCATCAACTTTCCTGAACGGGAGTGAAAATACTCAAAGCTTGAATTACTCGCTACCATACTTAGAGGGTGACTTGGATATCTCTGGTGATACCTTATTTAGCCCTTGGATCGCAGACGCTAGCCCGTTTGGTGCAGGTAACGCAACTTGTGTGAATAGCTTGAGTGTTAATATCGATGCTGAAAAAGATACTACGAAAGTGATACTGTCACCGTATCAGCAAAGCTATGCAGTATCAATCAATGGTGTCAGTCCAAATACACAATCGCAAGGTTATAACAGCTTTATTGTAGACTTTAATCAAGCGTTTGAATTAGGCGCTACGTTAGGCGTCGTGAGTAATGGAGCAGGTTTTACCAGAACTATAAAAGTCGAATAACATTGCCAAATACTTAAAAGTGATATTTAAAAACCCCCAACCCTACGTTGGGGGTTTTTGCTTAATCTTTCTAAATAACCAAATCACCTTAAATAACCAAAAACAACCAACTCGCTCAGCAAAGTATTGCAAAAAAGATTAAAATAACCGGTTTACTATGCTGTCAGCAATTTTTCAGCGATAAGTCATCATTTTTTTATATTGGGCGAATTATGTCAGACAACACTAAAACGGTTTCATTATCGACCATAGCTTCTCAGAGCAAACAGAATCCTAGCGCTATTGATACAGCCACGCTGCTCATCAAATGCAAAGATCAGGCGGGTATCGTACAGGCAGTCTCTGAGTTCATTCATCGTTATGGTGCTAATATCATTACGCTCGATCAGTATTCAACGGCGCATGAAGGCGGTCAATATTTTATGCGTTTAGAGTTTGCCTTGGCAGGATTGAGCGATATTATCGAGAATTTTGAAGCCAGCTTTGCGCATACGGTTGCCAAGCGTCACGATATGGATTGGCGTCTACATAATAATGCAACGAAGACCAAAGTCGGTATTTTGGTATCTAAATTTGATCATGCGTTGTTAGATTTATTATGGCGACATCAGCGTGGTTTGCTGGATTGCGAGATTACGTGTGTGGTCAGCAATCATCCTGATTTAAAGCAAGCAGTACAAAATTTTGGTATTACCTTTCATCATGTGCCAGTGACCAAAGACAATAAGTTCGATGCAGAAGAGCAGATCCATAAGTTAATGGCAGGTAACGACTTGTTAGTATTGGCGCGCTATATGCAGATATTGTCATCAGGTTTCGTCAAACGTTGGCCGATGCAGATTATCAATATTCATCATTCTTTCTTGCCGGCGTTTGTGGGTGCAGATCCTTATCGTCAAGCTTACGATAAAGGCGTTAAGCTTATCGGCGCAACTGCGCACTATGTCACAGCTGAGCTTGATCAAGGGCCTATCATCGAGCAGGATGTACACCGTGTGACGCATCGCCAAGGAGTGACAGAATTGCGTGCTATCGGCCGTGATATCGAACGCAACGTATTAGCACGTGCTGTAAACTGGCATGTGCAAAACCGTGTGATTGTGGCGGGTAATAAGACAGTCGTATTTAACTAAGAAAAATGGTGGTGTATCAAAAAGTATGCTGAAGAAATAAAGGAGGGTGACAGTCAAAGCAAGATGATATATTTGAGGTTATGAAGACACAAATAGATATCAGCTGCCCCGACTGTCACAGTCCCAGT
>NZ_CAJGZN010000023.1 GCF_904846235.1 Psychrobacter immobilis | reverse complement strand
AAACTGGGACTGTGACAGTCGGGGCAGCTGATATCTATTTGTGTCTTCATAACCTCAAATATATCATCTTGCTTTGACTGTCACCCTCCTTTATTTCTTCAGCATACTTTTTGATACACCACCAAAATGTTTAATATATTTCTACTCTGAATAATTACTGATTAATAAAGGCTCGAACGAAAATGTCTGACGACAATGGCAAAGGTACGCAAGCGGAACGACTGGTACAGTTACGCCGTGACAAAGGATTTACTGCTGAGCAGCTAGCGCAAGCCATGACTGCCGCTGGTGCAAAAGTGAGTCGTGGTGCTATCTCAAACTGGGAGCGCGGTACCAATGGTATTGTCTCATCCAAGCTGCCTACACTTGCGCGTATTTTGGGCTGTAGTGAAGGATATCTGTTGCGCGGCGACCTCAACAATGAAGCTATTGATGCAGACGAGTCGACATCATCTGTAGAGCGCAGTGAACATCAAAAGATAGATACGATTTCCCACACCCAGTCAGATATTAAAATAACTGATGCTCAATCGACGACACCTTATTCCGCTAGTAAAAAATCAAAAACCAATTCGACAACCAACCCGAAAAACGGTCATGCTATGAACACCATAAAAAAATCTGATAAATTACAAAACGTTTGCTATGACATTCGTGGTCCTCTATTGCAGACTGCGAATAAGATGGAAGCAGAAGGCAAACGCATATTAAAACTAAACGTAGGCAATCCAGCACCTTTTGGTTTAGAAGCCCCGCATGAGATTTTGCGTGATGTCGCTATGAACTTATCTGAGGCAACTGGCTATTCAGACTCGCAGGGAATTTTCTCAGCGCGCAAAGCCATTTTGCAATACTACCAATCAAAGGGGTTGCTGTCGGCCGTTGACGTACGTGATGTGTATTTGGGCAATGGGGTTTCTGAGCTTATCGTCATGACCATGCAGGCGTTGATGAACGATGGTGATGAAGTCCTAATTCCGATGCCAGACTACCCGCTTTGGACTGCTGCTGCTAATCTCGCTGGCGGTACTGCTGTGCACTATCGCTGCAATGAAGAAGACAACTGGCACCCTGATATTGAAGATATTAAGTCTAAAATTACGAGCAAAACGAAAGGTATCGTGGTTATTAACCCGAATAACCCAACAGGTTCACTTTATAGTGATGAGCTATTAAAGCAAATCATCGAAGTTGCTAAAGAGCATGATTTAATCATCATGGCTGATGAAATTTACGACCGTATTCTCTATGACGATAATGTACATACGCCGATGAGCACCTTAACTGACGACGTGCTAGTACTCTCTTACAATGGCTTGTCGAAGTCACATCGTATTGCAGGTTTTCGCTCAGGTTGGATGATGGTATCAGGCCGCAAACAGCACGCAGCTGACTTTATTGAAGGCTTAGATATGCTAGCATCCATGCGCCTTTGTTCTAACGTGCAGGGACAGTATGCTATTCAAACAGCGATGGGTGGGCATCAGAGCATGCAAGACCTGACTTCTGAAAAGGGTCGCCTATATAAGCAACGTGAAATGGCAGTCTCACGTCTTAATGCTATCAAAGGTATTTCTTGTACCATGCCTCAAGGCGCGTTTTACTGTTTCCCAAAAATGGATCCAGAGGTCTATCCTATCACCGATGATATGGATTTTATGATGGACTTGCTCGTTGAAGAAAATGTATTGATGGTTCAAGGTACTGGGTTTAACTGGGATAGACCCGACCATTTCCGTCTGGTGTTCTTGCCTAACTTGCTTGACCTAGAAAATGCGATGGATAGATTGGACAGATTTTTTGCCAAAAAACGTAAGCAGTTTGGTACCGAGTAAATCGTCATATATCATTAAAAAAACGCTTATCGGCATGATGCTGATAAGCGTTTTTTATTGCGTTGAACTTAGTTATTAAAACTCAATTATGATAATTCACTGATGAAAACAGCGCATTAAAAAATGTTGCTCAATACAAGATAACTGATGGCAGACATAGTAGCCGCTGCAGGTAGCGTCACAATCCAAGCCAAACCAATCGGCTTCATAAGCTTCCAGTTAGTATCTCTGTTGACGATACCGATACCCAGTACCGCGCCTACTAGCGTATGAGTACTTGATACAGGCAGACCCATCGTCGATGCGCCCATCACAACCGCCGCCGCAGCCAGCTCAGCTGAGAAGCCTGAAGCTGGATGCATTTTCGCTAGATTGGTACCAACGGTTTGAATTACTTCTTTACCAATGAACCAAAGACCAACGATTAGTGCCACACCAAAAGTCAGCATGACAGCAGGTGGCACAGCAGCTTCCGTAGCGATACTATTAGTACGAATCACATCCATAATGGCAGCAAAAGGACCAACCGCATTGGCGATATCGTTTGAACCATGACTAAAGGCAAAAGCTGACGCGGTAAAGACTTGCATCCAGCTAAACATAATGAACGTCGCTTTGGTCAAATCTTCTTTGTGCTTACCGCGGATACTCTTGGTATAGATATAGGTCGCTAACCATACTAGCGCCGCTATCATACCCATAATCAAGAAGCCCTGTAGTGTGGTCAGGCCGCTATTAACATTTTTAAGACCTTTAAAGACGACTAGAGAAGTCATCACCGCACCACCTGCGGCAGCAATGATAGGTACCCATTGCTTAAGTGCTTTTAGAGTATCAAGGCTACTGCGCTCATTCTCAATATCATAAAGCTTTTTGTAGTAATCAGTTTCTAAATCTTCAACGATACAATCATCATCTTTATAGATTTCCTGATCGCGTAACATCGCTGACGTATAGGCCAATTGCTCAGACTCTGTCAAACCATCCAAAAACTCTTTATGATTTTGCTTTAAGACTTTTTTATTGCCTTTTAGCGTCGCAATATAGGCTTCGGTTTTATCATTATATTCAATGATATTTTTCTTGATTTGTCCATATAAAAGATAAGACAACACGCCACCTAGTAGCGGTGACAGCACCCAAGAAATAGCGATAGTTCCAACCGTTCCCCAGTCTACCGTTGATAGTGCCATGTCCGTACCACCTAACGTGATACCTAAAACAATGGAGCTACCAATCACACCGCCAATAATGGAGTGCGTGGTCGAAACAGGCAGACCTTTTTTGGTCGCAAATAACAGCCAAAATGCTGCTGCAACCAATGCGGAGAGCATGACATAAATGAACTGATTGGGCGTCACTGATAGACCATCCAGATCGACGATACCGCTTCGAATCGTATCAGTCACCTCCCCGCCTGCAAGGACTGCCCCCGATACTTCAAATATCGCGGCAATACCCAATGCTTGCGGGATAGTCAACGTCCCTGCACCCACCGAAGTACCAAAGGAGTTGGCGACATCGTTACCACCGATATTGAATGCCATAAAGACACCAAAAGCGGTCGCCACGATGAATAGCGTCGTTTGCTGACGCATGGTGTAATCTAAACCCCACCACAAAAAGTAGGAAGTCATCGCAATCAGTAAAATGGCAAAAAATAGATTGATTCTCATAGAGCCAACTGGCTTGACTGACTCTGTAGAACTGCTGCTAATACCCATACGTTAGTACGTCCTGCGTAAGCTGATTAAAATTATATGAGGTTGATAATATTGCGCTGCTACTCACAGTGCTTATTGCAGCATCTAATGAAGTAGCATATATAAAATATACAACATGCGATTAGAAGGTCTTAAACTGACTAGAGCGAAAGTAAATAATATATCCTTCAACATGTCACAAAGCCGCAAGTGATATTGCCAAATCGTCTGATTACAGCATCTTGCGGCTTATATATTTCTTAGCGATATTTGTGGTACTACTAACAGCTATTGTAACAATTTTTGTCGTAATTATTAAGTTATCTATGCTAAATAACTAAAACACGTTGATTGCTAAATTAAAACTATTATTTAGCAGAAGCTGTTTTGCGCTCTATTATATTAAATATGAGCACATAATGCATGATGATATTGCGAGATTTGTAACTGCTAGTGTATACGGACAAGACCACACTCTGTAAAAGACAGGATAACTCGAATATGTTTCGAGCCATCCTACTTAGGAAATACTTGAAAAATACAGCTATATAAACCTATAAGAGCCCTTAAACTTTAGGCATTTCTAACAACTACTTGCTTTTGGTGATTGCCGACAACTGCTCAACAGCATGATCTAACACATCTAAACGCGCTTGACGTTTTTCATTGGTCGCAATAACACACCATGGCGCTGTCGTTGTATCCGTGCGTGCCAACATATCTGCTGCAGACTGCACATAGTCTGACCATTTATCACGGTTACGCCAGTCATCATCTGTCAGTTTAAATTGCTTATGCGGTGTTTCTTGACGATCTTCAAACCGTTTAAGCTGCTCTTTTTTATCAATCGCTAACCAATATTTGATAACCAACGTTCCTGCTGCTGCCAAATCTGCCTCGAAACGATTAATTTCATCATATGCTCGTTGCCATTCATTAGGAGACGCAAATCCTTCGATACGTTCAACCAACACGCGCCCATACCAAGTACGATCGAAAATAGCGATACGGCTAATACGATTGGTTTGCTCGTCAGGCAATCTCGTCCAGAATCGCCACAAGTAAGGATGCTGAGTCTCATACAGCATCGGCGCGCCAATATTATAGATTTGATACTCGCGGGGATCTAGCGGTGCGACCAACCTTTTGATCGCACCGCCCTTTCCCGCAGCGTCCATCCCTTCAAAGGCAAACACAACATGCCGACCTTGGCGTGCGCGTAACAATTCAGCGAGCCTTGCTTGCTTCTCCGCCAACGCCTCACGATAGTCGGACTTACTGATTTTTTTATCTTTAATAGACGTCAGTTGCTTAGGTATCGGTGCAGGTTCAAACTGTTTTTGTTTAGTATCTGAGTTAAGTTTCAGTGTCTTGGACTGGGAATCGTTTTCTGACGTTTCCTTGTCATTGTCGTTGCCATTATCATTGGTATCTGTCTGACTACTCGCCAGCGCGGTTTGCATAGCGTGTAGCACCAAGTGACAAAAGTTATCAGCGGCCTCTAACTTATCATCACCATCAATGATGACCCAATCATCCTGTTGACGCAGCAAGGTCGCAGCCACCTCATTAAACTTCTCGATGACTTGCTTGTTGTTCCAGTCAATTTGATACAAAAACTGCGGATCTGCTTCATCATCCTTTAAGCGACTGTGCAACGTTTCGATATCAACATGAAACCAACATTTTAATAATTTGGTTTGATTGGCAATGAGATCGTTTTCAAATGCTTTTAGCGTGTCTAACTGCTGCTGTAGATAGTCTTGCCACTGAGCAATAGGAAGCGAATTTTTATCTGTTTGACCTTTATCATTTGATAATGCTTCAAGGTTCTCACTATCTGATGTCGCCAGTCGCATGACGTTGTATAATAAATCAGCATACCAATTGCCGAAATATACCATGACGTCACCATGACGCGGCATGGCGCTAGTATGTGCTTGCCAAATAGGTTGATAGTTCAATGGCGAATGACCAATAGTGGCCTCAACTTTAAGCAGCCTTGGATCTACCCATTGCCGTAACTGCTTAACGGCTGTACCTTTACCTGCCTGCTCCATCCCATTAACTAGTACTAACAGACCTGTTGGCTTATTGAGGGTCGGCGGCGTTTGCTGGCGAGTAGCTTTTAAAGCATACTGAGCCGTCACCAATGCCAGTCTAAGCGAATCCTCATCCAGTGAAAACTGACTTAAAGGATTGGGCTTTAGACGCTGCTCCACAACTTGCTCACTAAATTGTGTACTTACCGCTTGTGGTGCTTGTGGTGCTTTTGGTTCAGTAGTATTATTTTTTTTAGACATGATTACACTCGCTATTATCGTTATTGGGCTGCTTTACCGTTAAGTGACTTATGGAATAGATATTAATAGGACAACTCTTAATATCCCTATCTCATCGCTCATTTTTATCTCATTTAATCATAGCACTGCGCCAATCGAGTAAATAATATTGCTGTGTAACAGATTGGTATTTGTATTCTTAATTATTTTCTTTTAAGGTGAACACAATTTTGGGTATAGGATAGAATAGTTGTTGAAAAGCTCATAAACCTGAATGACAACACTTAAAAAAACCATACTCAAATTTGATCACCCTATTTACTTCTACAGGATTCACTACCATGACCGCTTTAGCCGACTTGCAACAGCATTTGACACGTTTTTGGGCTCTGCCTCACCATGAAAACGTTGTATTGAGAGCCAAGCTCAACGAAGTACAAACATGGCAACAAGTACGTATCCGTCACACCCATCGTGCACTATTTGAACAACCCAAAAACCAGCTAATGGCAGATTATTTTTTAACGAAGCTATATGGTGGTGATGAGTTCGAGATACTAGCAAAACAACTAGCACGTATCCTTCCAAAAGCCAAAAAGCTAGAACGCCTTGCCAAAGAGTCTGCATTAGAGGCTGGTAGCATGGGGATTCAAGCAGCAATTTTGGCCATTGAGCTAGATCTACATTTGGCTGAATGGCTACTCGATCAAAATTTACCAGTGGACGCAGACAATATGCTAGCTGCCTACCGTGCGGTTAATGAGGAAGCTGAACGCCGAGTACAGATTGCCAACCTAAAAGACGTTTGTTACCGCACTGATAAACACTTAAATACCTTTATGCTCAAAAAAGCCTTTGCATTGGCAAAAGGTGCTGCTTATCGCAGCAATTACCAGCCACTTTATGATTTTATCGACGCAGGCTTCAAAGCTATGAAACCTTTAAGTAGCGTAAGCAGTTTTATTGAACCATTTTGTGAACGTGAACTGCTAATTGTTGATGAAGTACATAATGGCGGTAAGCCAGTAGGGTTTGGTGTATCATAGAATTAATACGCTAAATAGCTAATAATTATTGGCATATCTCAGGCTGTACATAGCCTAATAAAAACAAACCTTAGGATAATGTAATGACCGACACTTCAAGTAATAACAACGCTCATTTGCAAGACAAACTGGTAAAAGACAGTATTGCTCATAATCAGCAGATTAGCGCGCAGATATTACGTAATCAAACAACCAATGTCGTGCCGAGCAAGAATAATAGCGTTGCTAGTGATGACAATAGCGATTTTACTAAAGTTCAAGATTTACCAACTGGGACGCCGCAAGGCCAACAAACCACTATGCCAAACAACGACAAAACGACTCGCACAAATACTTCAGAGCAAACAATAAAACAAACCCTGTTCAATCAGCGTGATGATATCAATAATCCGCACACGCCTGAAACAGACGGCAACGAACAGACGCATTTTGGCTATAAAACCGTCAATAAAGCAGAAAAACAAGCACGTGTGGCTGACGTATTCACTTCTGTTGCCAAAAAATACGACATCATGAATGATTTGATGTCATTTGGTATTCATCGTCTATGGAAGCGCTATGCGATTAGTCTATCAGGCGTGCGTGCTGGTCAGCATGTCCTTGATATCGCTGGTGGTACAGGCGATTTGGCAAAAGTATTTAGCCGTGAAGTTGGTAGAAATGGCCACGTGGTACTATCTGATATCAATGCTGCGATGCTAGAAGTCGGCCGTGAGCGCCTAATCAATGCAGGCTGTAATAACGTCGATTTTGTATTAGCTAACGCTGAAACGTTAGCCCCTTTTGATGACGAAAGCTTTGATTTAATAACCATTAGCTTTGGTCTGCGTAATGTTACTGACAAAGATGCCGCTCTAAAATCTATGTATCGTGTCCTGAAGCCAGGTGGGCGTCTATTGATTTTGGAATTCTCAAAGCCAATATTTGAGCCGCTATCTAAAGCCTATGATTTGTATTCATTTACCGCATTGCCAGTGATGGGTAAGCTGATTGCAAACGATTCTGAAAGTTACCAATATTTGGCCGAATCGATTCGTATGCACCCTGATCAGCAGACACTTAAACAAATGATGCAACAAGCTGGGTTTGAGAGCTGTGATTATCATAACTTGACTGCTGGTATCGTGGCTGTCCATCGTGGCTTTAAAGCGTAACGATAAAGCACGATTAGCAAGACCATACTGAACCTAATACGAACTCATATGCGCTGATGCAGAAAATGCAAAGGCGCTCATTCAACGATGTGAGAGCCTTATGCTAACTGTACTTCTATTAGCTGGTGCCGAAAAGCTAATTAACATTGCCATTGCTAGTGATGAGATTACCAAAGCAGGTTTAGCGCCACTTGCAGGTAAAGTGTTGCGCCTTAATATGGAATTGCCTGAGCTCCATTTAGACATATTGTTCACTCAAGAGCGTTTACGCTTTGAGCCAGTCACGACGGAGAGCGTGTTTGAGCCAAGCGGTCAGATGAATGAGCGCCAAAAAGCCAGCATGGAGCGCGCACGTTTTGGTCATAGTCGTCCAGACTGTACCATCACCGTAGACAATGCCGCTCAATTGCTCAATCTGATGCGCGGCGCTGAAGGCAACTTACCAATCACTGGTGATTACAAGGTGCTAATGCAGCTCAAACAACTGGTTGCAGGATTTGATCCTGACGTGGCTGGACAGCTTGAGCCATTTATCGGTAAACCAATAGCTAGTCAGTTACACCTCCTTATCTCTCAGCTCAAAGGTAGTTGGCGTCATAGTGCCAAACGTACTTTTGACGACGTTAGTGATTGGGCCAATGAGGTAGCTGGCAATAGCACACCTGACCCTATTGAGGCAGCTGAAGTAAATGATCTTAAACAGCAGCTGTTAAAATTGCGTGCTGATGTCGAACGTGAAGAAGTCAAACTTGCTGCTATTAAAGAAGAGCAAGCGCGCTTTCTGAATAACTCGTTTCATCAATAGCCAATTGCATCAGTCATAAATGAACGCTATTACCCATAAGTAAACGCTATTACCAATGGCACTATTTATGATTAAGCGCCTACCCCATTTTCGTCTTTGTTTAGAGTACCTAATCCCATGCTATTATCGCACCGCGCTCGTCTACTTGAGCTTTGGCGTATCGCCGCAATGTATCGCCTTGATACCCATTTTTCTATCGAAGAAGCACCGCAGCTGCAGCCTTTGGCGCGATTAATTCGCATGCATCCAGCAGCATGGGGCAAGAAGCACCAACCAAATGCGATTAAGTATGCGCTTGAGGACATGGGTACGCTGTTTTTGAAACTTGGCCAGTTACTCTCAACACGTCGCGACTTGGTACCGCCTGAGATTATCGCTCAATTGATTCAGTTGCAGGACAAAGTTAAGCCTTTTGACGCTGATATTGCTGTCGCCCAAATTCAACATCCTAAACATGGTCTTGGCCAGTCTATTGAAACCTTGTTTGCACGATTCGATATCAAACCGTTAGCGGCCGCTTCTATCGCTCAAGTTCACACAGCTGCCCTACATGATGGGCGTGAAGTCGTGGTAAAAGTGGTGCGCCCTGATATTCGCACTGTGATTGTGGCTGATTTTGAGCTGCTACGCGAATTGGCAAGCTGGGCATCCGCGCGTATCGAAGCGGCGCGTGCTGTGCACATTATCGATATCGTCGAGGACTATCGCCAAGTCATGCTTAATGAGCTGGATTTGACCCTTGAAGCTGACAACACGACGCAGATGCGCAACAACTTCTTGGGTTCGGCATTGATGTATGTGCCTGAAGTCTATGATGCGGCAAAACACGTCATGGTCATGGAGCGTATCCAAGGTGTGCCTATCTCACAAGTTGAGATGTTTGATCAGCTAGGTTATGACCGTGCAGCACTGGCAGAAAAAGGCTTAACGATATTTTTTACTCAGGTCTTCCGTGATAACTTCTTTCATGCTGATATGCATCCAGGCAATGTGTTCGTAGAGACGCCACCTGTGCAAACCTTACATGCAGGTATGGCAGCAGTTGATTTGGGTCATGAGCCACGTTATATCGGGCTTGATTGCGCCATCATGGGCACTTTATCAAAAGACGATCAGCTCATCGTGGCGCGGATGTTACTTGCCGTAATGAACAATAACTTCACCGCTGTAGTTGATATTGTTAGCCGTGCAGGTTGGATACCGCCAAATGCTGATAAGCATGCCTTGATGCGTGATATGAAACGTACCGTCGGCCCTATGCTACAGAAGTCAATCGATGATATCGACTTCGCTGGCGTACTGATGCAGATTTTGGACATTGCGCGTAGACATCATATGAGTATCCCGCCGCAGCTGATGCTTTTGCTAAAAACCTTGGTCCATGTGGAAGGACTCGGTCGTGATTTATATCCTGATCTAGACATTTGGTCACTTGCCAAGCCAATTCTAAGCAGTTGGATTAAAGAGCAATTAGATCCTATGCGTAATCTACAACAGCTGCGCCAACAACTTCCTGAAATACTCCTGTCTACTACTGATATCCCTAAACTATTAGATCAAGGACTACAAAGCCTTGCCTCACAGGGCTCTCGCCAGGACAGTCAACTACGCGAGATACAACAGATTCGCGCTGACATGCTAAACGACCGTCGTCGTGACTGGTTGGCACTCGCAGGGTTTGCTATTTTTATCGCTATCGCTACGCAAGTCATCGGCTGGCTATCACCTATATTTTATATACTGGCTGTTCTAGTGGTTGTTTGGCGAATTTTAGCTTAGAAATCAGATTTATTTTTAATCAATCAGTTCAGAAAATTTTTCACAATTTTAGACTTAAACAAAAAAATGCGCCTGCTTCTCATTAAAAGTAGGCGCATTTTTTATGCTGAATACTATAGCATCTGATCGATTGCCATCTGTGTCAGTACGCGGCCACGAGCAGTACGCAGCACATAACCTTGTTGAATCAGATACGGCTCAATCACATCTTCAAGGGTTCCACGATCTTCAGCCATCGCTGCTGCCACCGCTTCAACACCAGCAGGACCACCATCGAAGCGCTCGTGCAATATTTCGATATAGCGTCTGTCTAGATGATCAAGACCGCGTCTATCCACTGCCAACATATCTAACGCGCTACCAGCAATCGCACCATTAATACTACCATCGCCTCTTACCTCGGCATAGTCACGTACGCGGCGTAATAGGCGGTTAGCAATCCTTGGTGTACCACGTGCACGGCGCGCAATCTCTACAGCGCCATCTTCACTCATTGGTACACGCATTAGACGTGCTGCGCGACTGACAATCGTCGTTAGATCAGCGATATTATAAAATTCGAGGCGCTGTACAATTCCAAAACGGTCACGTAGTGGTGACGTCAGTAGCCCTGCTCTAGTCGTCGCTGCTACCAAGGTAAACGGTGGCAAGTCAAGCTTGATAGAACGCGCAGCAGGCCCTTCACCAATCATAATGTCTAATTGGAAATCTTCCATTGCTGGATAAAGAATCTCTTCAATAACCGAGCTTAGACGGTGAATTTCATCAATAAACAACACATCACCCGCTTCTAGGTTGGTCAGCATGGCTGCCAAATCTCCTGGGCGCTCAAGTACAGGCCCTGAAGTAGAACGCAAATTGCCACCCATTTCACGAGCGATAATATTGGCGAGGGTCGTCTTGCCCAGACCCGGTGGACCAAATATAAGTGTGTGATCTAGCGCTTCGTCACGGCCACGAGCAGCACCGATGAACACTTCCATCTGCTCACGCACCACCGGCTGACCAATATACTCGGCCAATAATGCTGGTCGGATATTGGCATCAGGAGCATCACTTGCACCTTCTAGCGGATTAATTAAACGATCTTGCGTCATAGAATTTATCATTATATTAAAAAATTAGTTAACAAATAGCATAACCAAACGCTGCGCATAAGTCATGTAAAACCTTATTAAGCGAGCACTAAAACGAAAATAAGCGACATTCAATGTCGCTTATTAATTTGATACATTATGTAGTTGTCATCGATAGACGGCTAGTTACTATGAATTAAAAGCCAGATAGCTGTTGCAAAGTAGCTTTTAACAAGCCTTGAGTATCAGCAAAAGTATCTCCTTTACTCTTAGCAGCTTTAATCGCTAGCTGAGCTTCTTTTTCTTTGTAACCCAAGCTAATCAACGCGCCTTCTACTTCAGCGATGATACTACCTTCGTGAGAAATCGTAGTTTCCTGAGGCGTCAATTCAAACGCACCACTATCAACGTCGATATTCTTTAGCTTGTCTTTTAGCTCAATTAATAAACGTTGCGCCGTCTTTTTACCGATGCCAGGAATACGAGTTAATGCCGTTTCCGACTCTTGCTCGACGTGCATTTTCAGCTCAGCTGCTGACATTGCAGACAGCATAGCCAAGGCCATTTTTGCTCCAACACCATTAATTTTAATTAACTGGCGAAAGACATCACGCTCTTTTCGATCGATAAAGCCGTATAGCAACTGAGCATCTTCGCGAACATGGAAATGTGTCCAGATGCTAGCCTGCTCATTCAGCTGTAACTGACAAAATGAAGGCAATGGCAGTTCGATATCATAACCCACACCAGAGGTCGTCATGATACAAGCCGTCGGTGCCATCAAGTACTGCACCTGTCCGGTCATCAATCCAATCATTATTTACGACCTCTTATGTGGCATATTATAAAATCAGCTGCTACTTCATGATCAACTACTACGTTCTACAACACAGTCTTATTGGTAAAAGTTCACCATACCTTCAAGACTGGTTGGACGAATTTTATGTGCTTGACCTGCAGAGCCGAACGCTTCAAAACGATTGGTACAGATATCTGACATCGCTACCATAGACGCTTTGAAGTATTTGCGTGGATCAAATTCACTTGGATTTTTTGCAAGGAATTCGCGGATAGCGCCAGTTGATGCCAGACGTAAATCCGTATCGATGTTTACTTTACGCACACCATGCTTAATCGCTTCAACGATTTGCTCAACTGGCACGCCATAAGTTTCGCCGATATCACCGCCATTTTCATTAATAACTTTTAGCCATTCTTGTGGCACTGATGAAGAACCATGCATGACAAGATGAGTATTAGGAATACGGGCATGAATCTCTTTTACGCGCTCAATAGATAAAATATCGCCTGTCGGTGGACGTGTGAACTTATAGGCACCATGACTAGTACCGATAGCAATCGCTAACGCATCGACATTGGTATCTTTTACAAACTGCTCAGCTTCATCAGCACTGGTCAAAAGCTGCTCATGATCCAATACGCCTTCAGCGCCAGAGCCATCTTCTTCGCCAGCCATACCAGTTTCAAGACTACCTAGGCAACCGATTTCGCCCTCTACAGAGACGCCGCAAGCATGAGCCATCTTAACAACTTCGCGCGTGACGCTAGCATTGTAATCGTAGTCCATTGGCGTTTTGCCATCTTCACCAAGTGAGCCGTCCATCATCACTGATGAGAAACCTAATTGGATTGAGCGTTGGCAGATAGCTGGCGACATACCATGATCTTGATGCATTACCACTGGGATATGTGGCCATTCTTCAATCGCAGCGATAATCAAATGACGCAAAAATGCTGACCCTGCATAGTTACGTGCGCCTGCACTGGCTTGAACAATAACAGGTGAATCACAAGCATCCGCAGCCATCATGATTGCACGCATTTGCTCTAAGTTATTGACGTTAAAGGCAGGAACACCATAGCTGTGTTCAGCGGCATGATCTAGAAGTTGACGTAAGGATATTAGGGCCATAAGACGCTCTCTGATTGGATTTTGAATAGTATTTTAAAAAATAGCTTGATAACAATCATTTCACTGTATATTCGACCATACTGACCGTATATAGGCTAGTGAAAGTCTGAATGATATTGGATATGATTACCACGCGGTGATTATAGCAAAAATTGTTCTGTCTTCGTAGCGGTTGACCGACTATTTGTCAGTCTATACCGTCTCTTAATATCAGTTTAACTTTTATAAACTGCCACAATGACATACAACGCAAAAAGCCTTGGCAATCACCAAGGCTTTTCTAGTATTTTGAGGCTTATAAAGCAATGACCATTTTTAAAGGTTACATATCAATCGATAGCTTCCCAGTAAATCAGTCATTATAGTGCTTAGTTATCGCGTAGCTTAGTACTGTTGCTCTGCATCAACTGCAACATCATTTGCGCCATCAGCGACAGCGTTAGCGCCATCAGCAACAGCTTCAGCAGTATTTTCAACCGCTGTGTTAGTGCTTTCAGCAATAGCATCGCCAGTGTTTTCTAGAGCGTCTGTCGCAGCTGCACCGGCAGTTTCAGCGCCTTCAGCGACTTCTGTACCAGCGTCTTGAGCAGCAGCTTCAGCTTCAGCAGCAGCAGCGTCTGTTTCAGCGGCAGCAGCATCAGCGTTTGCAGCAGCATCATCGCCAGCAGATTCAACAGCAGCTTCAGTGTTTTCTTCTGTTTGTTGGCTACATGCAGTGATTGCAAAGGTACCAGCAAGTACGCTAGCAAGTAATAAATGACGTTTTAACATAATAAACCTCTCGTAAATAATGCATGTCAAAATACATGGTCGCGCTATTTTATAGAGTGCGAATCAGACATGCAATAATAATTTTCAGTATATAAATAAATAATTACTGCTTAATAATAATCGATGGCTATTGCACCTACTTATGCTAATAAAAACAAGCAAATAAACAGCCAAAATATTATTTTTACAGACTACCTTAGTTATTTAAAGTTAGTTGTACGTCTAATGTTACTAAGCTACAGAGTATCGTTAATTAGTTAGGCATCTATTTGCAGCGCAGCAACTGCTGGAAGTACTTTACCTTCAACAAACTCTAAAAACGCACCGCCGCCCGTTGACATATAGCTCACACCGTCAGCAACTCGATATTTATCGATAGCCGCTAACGTATCACCGCCGCCCGCGATAGAGAAACCATCACTGTCTTTTACAGCAGTAGCTAATATTTGTGTGCCTTGCCCGAAAGCATCAACTTCAAAGACACCCACTGGACCATTCCATAAGATAGTTTTTGCATTAATAATGGCATCGGCAAGCTGTTTCGCGCTTTCTGGTGCGATGTCCAATATCATGTCATTGTCACCAATCGCATCAACTGATTTGATCGTTGCGGTGGCTTTTTGCAATGAGCCAGTAAAGTCAGCGAAATCGATGTCGTTTTTATCAGCGACGACGACGTATTCAGGCAGTAGAATTTCAGTCTTAGTCATAATGTCACGTGCAGTATCTAGCAAGTCTGCTTCGTACAATGAGGCACCAACACCGTGACCTTGTGCTGCCAAGAAAGTATTGGCAATACCGCCACCAACGATAATCTGTGTGCAAACTTCAGCCAAGCTATGTAGCACTTCTAATTTGGTTGATACTTTTGATCCACCAACGATAGCAAGCATTGGCTGTGCTGGTGTTTCAAGTGCTAGGCTCAAAGCATCAAGCTCAGCAGCTAACAATGGCCCTGCACACACAGTTTTGTCTGCTTGACGCATTGCTTGCGTAACACCTTCTGTTGATGCCTGTGCACGGTGCGCTGTACCAAAAGCATCCATCACAAACACATCGCACAAATTAGCGTACTTTTTCGCTAGCGTGGCATCATTTTTCTTTTCACCGTCATTGAAGCGTACATTTTCTAATAGAACCACTTCGCCAGATTTTACATTGGCACCTTGGGTGAGGTAATCAGTATTAAGACGTACAGGTGTCGATAGTTGCGAGCTTAATTTTTCCGTCAGATAATCAGCAACCGGTGCCAATGAATATACAGCTTCAGGATTGCCTTCTGTTGGGCGGCCTAAATGTGAGCAAACAATTACCGCAGCGCCCTTTTCGAGCGCCATCTTGATGGTAGGAAGACTGGCTTGCAAGCGCGCATCGCTCGTGACCTTACCATCTTTAATAGGCACATTTAAATCTTCTCGGATCAACACCACTTTATCCGTTAAGTTCAACTCACTCATACGCAAAAAATTCATCACCTGCTCCTATGCATCAATATATCTGTTAATTTGCGATTACTATCGTTACTGATATGACTATTATAATCAGCTCTATATAAATCAGACCCATTGCTAAGCTCGATCGATCTACTATTTCGTAGCACTCTCACTAACCGGCTTTATAAATACGCTATTTTATATCCAAGCTATATAGTCACTATCAGCTTTATTGCTTTTTAATGTTTTTTAACGCTTGGCTCTTACATTTATCAAACCACTCTAATAGGTCGATCAAATAAGCAGAATTCAGCGGCGGTGTATTCTACCAGTTTTCTACCACAGTCTCACAAGCAACCTGACACAAATTTCAGCACATTTAAGATATTCAGTCTATATTCTCAGAGCATTATTCGATGGCAACAATTGCAGTTCCTAGCTTTAAGCATAGTCAATAAACCGTAACATTTCGTGGTGGTACTCAGCAGTCAAGCTCTTTATGATAGAAACATTGACAATAAAAATAATCCATTAGGAGAAAATAATGAGCATCAACTTAGACACTGCTAAACAAAACCTATTAAAATTAAAAGATGAGTACGAATCTCGAATTGATAAGATAGAAGATCATATTCAGAATCCGCAAGATGATCTCAATGAACATTGGGAAGATCAGGCCATATCTTATCGTCAAAACGACATGCGCAAAAATTTGATGAGCGAGGCACGTCAAAGCTTAATCTATGTAGAAAATGCATTGAGCCGAATTGAAAATAGCACTTATGGCGAGTGCGAAGTCTGCGGTGAACAGATCGAAGAGCAACGCTTAGAAGCGCTACCCTATGCTACCTTATGTATGGAACACGCTGAGTAGCGCTATCATATTAATACTATATTATAAGACTATTGCTACTCTAAAACCTCTCTAATAAGAGTACTTCAAGTAGGTATTTTCCATTTAGAAAATGCCTGCTGCCACTCATGACAACGCTGAGCTATGTTTGCTACTGGCAAGTCCATAATATCTCCAACTACTGCCACAAGTGCAATGGGCAAATTTATTAGCTCTGATACATTTTCTGCGGTTAACCCACCTATCACACAAATCGGTATACCTTGCTGACACCCTTCCACAAGCTGCTGACGTGAAATGATATTAGCATTTGGCTTAGTCGTAGAGGTAAATACCGCACCCATCGCAGCATAACTTGCGCCGTCATTTTTTGCCTCTCTAATCAGCGCTATATCACCATGACAGGTACGACCAATTATTTGATGCGGTGATAGAGACTGTAGAGCATCTCCGATACTGCCGTCTGTTTGTCCAAGATGTACTCCTACGCCAAGTCTTTCAGCTAACTTCACGTCATCATTAATAACAACTGGCACGCTATACGTTTTAGCTAACTCGACGATTTTTTGCGCCTCATTAAAAAGCTTCAAAGCTCCATCAGGCAGATTAAGAATTTGCTTACGACGAATTTGTAATAGTGCAATCAATCCTGTCGATAAGGCTGCTTCTAGCTTTTGATACAACAGCTTAAATTCATCATCGTTGGTCAACAAATATAGCTTAGGCATAACTGAGGAGAATGGTGAATAACCCATAGCGTGTATCCTTAATTCTTAAATTCAACACAATAAAAAAGCTGTTATATGATATAACAGCTTTTTTATACATTTAGAACCGATAGCTTACACTGTACGGCGTGTAGCCAAACTATTTAAGATATTTTTAGCATCGCCCCAACGTGTTGCTGAGCTGTTTGCCCCTAAGATAACGATAATCGCAGGACGGTTATTGACCCGAGTTTCCATTACAACACAACGTCCGGCTTCATTGATAAAGCCTGTCTTAGAAATCCCGATTGGATAGCTACCGTCACGGACCAACGTACTGGTATTACTGGCTTTATAGGTTCGGTTACCACTTGAGTAATTTGAGACAAAAAAGTCATAGCTCTTAGTGGTAGAAAAACGACGAATCACATCATAGTTACCAGCAGCACGTACCATCTTGACCAAATCTTTTGAAGAAGCTACGTTGCGCTTATCAAGTCCAGTTGGATCACCGAAAAACGCCGTATTCATACCTAAGTCTTGCGCTTTACGATTCATCGCACGCATAAAGGCATCATAGCCACCTGGGTAATTACGCGCTAGACTCTTCGCTGCTGGATTTTCAGACTTCATCAATGCCATTAATAGCATCTCAGCGCGGTTTAAACGATCACCTGATTTCAAACGCGAGCTTGCACGCTTTGGACCAACGAAATCCTCTGGATCAAGCGTGATTTCTTCACGCATATCAAGGCCTGCATCCAATACGACCATAGCCGTCATAACCTTGGTGATACTAGCCATTGGGCGCGCGATATCAGCATCTTTTTCGTAGATAGATTCGCCAGTTTCAGCATCGATCACCGCAACACTACGTGAATCGGTGCTAATCGGAATCATATCACTGCTACCGAAAGCCCCACGATAGGTTGTGTTATAGCGAGTAGTATTGGTGTTATTACTACTAGCAAAACTATTAGTATTCGTAATATTGGTAGTACCATAGCCATTATCGACTTTCTTAATAGCAGAGCCATTAGACTTGTACATTATGTTGCGGGCTTCAGACAAACTATCAGCGCCGCCCCAACTCAGGCGTGCACTAGAGGCAGTGTCAGTGCTACCATTAATTGTAAGCGCGGCTTGTGCAACACTGCCCAAACTCAATGAAATCATAGCAGCGATCAATTGCTGTTTGGTTAATGGTAGTTGCTTCATTATGCCTCCTGCTGTCGCTATTACGCCAGTTACATATTGTCTGACGCCAAAAACGTACGTAGCGTTTATAGATGTGTTTGTAAGTACTCACATAGAGCTTTTGTATTTTTAGTGTATCATGGTTTACATTTAAGTTTAATCTATCAAACTGATTTAGTAGTTTTTTTTGGCTTCATTCAAACTTTGCTACAACCAATTTATATTATAGAAACATCAATTCACACTGCAGCAATATAATTTAACTTCGAATGTTATGATTACTCGTATTTTGTTATATTGATCAGCGGTATTTTGAATATACAAAGATAACAATAATGGTTGAAATATATTCGTTTTTTATACTATTTGAACCTAATAAAGCGTTCATTCTGACAATCAATAAAGAGTATGGTTATGATTAAAGTATTAGTGGTAGATGATCATGATTTGGTACGGATGGGTATTAGCCGTATGTTGTCAGACAGCCCCGATATTGAAGTGGTAGGTGAAGCAGACAGCGGTGATATGGCTATCAAACAAGCCAAACAACTACATCCTGATGTGATTTTACTAGACGTCAACATGCCGAATATTGGCGGGCTTGAAGCAACCAAACGTCTGATACAACTCGACATGGGTATCAAGATTTTGGCGGTCAGTAGTATGTCTGCACAGCCTTATCCCTCAATGCTGATTAAAGCAGGTGTCAATGGTTACATTACTAAAGGCACGCCGCTTGATGAAATGATACGTGCGGTCAAAAAGATTTATCAGGGAGGTCGTTACTTCAGTCAGGATGTGGCTGAACAGTTAGCAGACGTTTTATTATCTGATAATGCAAACTCACCTTTTGACTTATTAAGTGACAGAGAAAAGCAGGTGGCGATGATGGTTGTCAACTGTCAGAGCCCTCAGCAAATAGCCGATCAATTGTTTGTTAGCGTCAAAACCATTAATACGTATCGCTACCGTATTTATGAAAAAGTTGGGGTTGATAGTGATGTTAAATTAACTCACTTGGCCATTCGTCATGGTCTGATTCAACCATAAACCATTTAGCGTTTATTTTATTACGGCCAGTTTATGAACCCTGCTACCAATCTTAGCTCTGCCATTACTCGTTATGTACATCATGACGTTACGCTTCCTCTGCCGCAGTTGCGTAAGTTGGGACTGATTTATAGCAGTTATCGCTTCGTCGTTAGCCTGTTCTCTATGCTCATGCTATACATCTCTGCTCGTACTGGTGATGGCGCTTCTTTACCGAGTTTTTTACAACAAACGTCTCTAAGCTTCTATGTACTTTTAAGCTTGATACTGCTTGGATTGTTTTATGTCGTTAGAAAACATATGCGCCGGCAGCTCGCATTCGGACTGGCGTTAGACGTTATTATATTAAGTCTGCTGCTCTACACGACAGGCAATCCTGATTTGCAGTTAACCATGCTATACATGGTGGTCGTCGCGGCCAGCTTTATGCTACTACATGGCTCACAAGCGCTGGTTATTACTTTACTTGCCATCATTCTCGTTATTTATCAGCAATTTTTTTACGCTATTGCTAATAGCATGAGTCTAGCTAATCTAGGTGATGCGCTACTGATGTCAGCGAGTTTTTTGGCAGTGGGCGGTTTGAGTTGGTCTATCTCTCAACGATTGGTACAGCTTGAAAAGGTCGCGGCAAACCATGCTAAGGAAGTCGAGCGACTAAATGTGATTAATCAAGAGGTTATCACGCAGATGGTGAATGGTGTCATCGTTATCGATAAGCAACATATTGTCTTAGCAAATCTTGCCGCACATCAGTTGCTGAGCCTTTCGCTCGTCACGCCTAATACAGCACAAAATACCCTTGACGATACAAAAGAGACTCAAAACAAAGCGCTTCTCTCTAATTTCGAGCAGCAACTCAATAAGCAGCATTCACAGTTGTTTAATGCCTGCTTGTCGGTAGCATCTGGGCAGTCACGCGCTTTTACCTACGACGTGCCAGCTGTGGCAAATGCCTCAATATTTGGCAAATTACGTGTACAAATTATTCCACTAAAAGACGATAGTAAGCTTGTCATATTAGAAGATTTACGCCGTGAGCAAGCCAGTGCTCAACAACTAAAACTGGCTTCTTTAGGGCAATTAACTGCCAGTATTGCCCATGAAATCAGAAACCCATTAGCAGCGATATCGCAAGCCAGCCAGCTATTAATGGAAGATGTTGCAGAACAAATGGAAGATGACAGTGCATTAACAAATGAATCGAATGCTGCCATGACTGGCAACCATGAGCTTTATGAAATGATATTTTCACAAACAAAACGTGTAAACCGTATCATTGAGGATATTTTAAAGCTGTCTCGTCAGCAGACGGCTACCCAGCAGGTGCTCGAATTGGTTGAATGGATGCCATCGTTTTTGGAGAATTACTTTCAAGGACACGACATTTTTCTACGAATAAAAACCAAACCCATCATATCATTTGATACTCATCAGTTAGAGCAGATATTGATCAACTTAATCAACAATGGTCTGCGTTATAGCAGCTATGCTCATCCCCACGCTTATGTGGAAATCGACATTTACTGCGCAGACAACGATGTTATAATCGATATATTAGATAATGGTAATGGTGTTAGTGCTGGAAATTTAGAACTTTTGTTCGATCCGTTTTTTACAACAGATAAAGCTGGTACAGGACTGGGGCTCTATTTATCACAAGCATTTTGTGAAGCCAATCAAGCACGTTTACTCTACATTCCTGAACATGAGAAAACATGCTTTCGATTGATTGTACCTTCTATTAAATCTGATAATAAATTTCAAACTATCGAAGAAAATCTTACCTAAACTTACCCTTTGAAAGCTATTACACCCATTTAGACCCAGCTATTGATTTTATAGCCATTGAATACGATGAGATGATGTATGACAACAACCGCGCTAGTCGTCGATGATGAAGTAGATTTATGTCGATTGATGCAAATTACCCTAACTAAAATGGGTATCAAAAGTGATGTGGCTTATACATTGTCGCAAGCAAGAACATTTTGGCAAGACAATGACTACGATTTTTGTCTGACGGATTTAAAACTGCCAGATGGCTCGGGACTTGAGCTGGTAAAAGAAATTAGCAATAGCTCTAATATTCCAATAGCGGTGATTACGGCTCATGGCAGCATGGATTTAGCCATTGAGGCATTAAAGCTTGGTGCCTTTGATTTTGTCAATAAACCGCTAGAACTACCACGTCTGCGCCAACTAGTAGAGAATGCCATAAAAGTTATTCATCAAGATAACGAAGTACAGGCCGCACCGGAATGCTCTCCTGAACAAAAAATGCTAGATAGTAGATTGATTGGTAATTCTGCTGTCATGCATCCCCTCAAAAATACCATTTTAAAGCTAGCACGCTCACAGGCACCTGTGTTTTTATCGGGCGCTTCTGGCACAGGTAAAGAAGTGGTCGCCAGATTGATCCATGATTTAAGTCCACGGCGTGATGGCAGCTTTGTACCAGTGAACTGCGGTGCGATACCATCGGAGTTAATGGAGTCGGAGTTTTTTGGTCATAAAAAAGGCAGCTTTACAGGGGCTGTCGCTGATAAACAAGGGTTATTCCAGCAAGCCAATGGCGGCACGTTATTTTTAGATGAAGTAGCGGATTTACCTTTAGCCATGCAGGTTAAATTGTTACGTGCCATTCAAGAAAAAACAGTAAGGGCAATCGGTGATACAAAAGAAGTTCCAGTAGACATCCGCATTTTGTCTGCCACTCACAAAGACCTGAGCCAATTGGTACAAGATGGTGCATTTCGACAAGACTTATATTATCGCATCAATGTCATTGAGCTAAAGCTTCCAACACTTAATGCACGCCGTGATGATATCCCTGTGTTAGCAGAACACTTTTTGGCGATGATTGCTGATGACTGGCAATTAGAGTCGCCGCTGTCATTGACGATGGAAGCCTGCGAACGCTTACAACGCCACGATTTTGCAGGTAATGTCCGTGAACTACGCAACTTATTGGAGCGTGCAGTTACGTTAGCTGAAACTTCATATATAGACGTTAGTCATTTAGGTCTTTCTGACATTGAACCTGAGCTTATAAATACACAAGAGCAAAATCATAGTTCAACTATCGATAGCTCTGAGCTACCTGCCCGTAACGTAGAAAATCAAATAAACGTTCAATCTACAGGCCAATCAACAAAGAGCGGTGAGCAAGCCATTCAATCTAGCAATAATACAACGGCGCAGGTTGAGCAAAGAGCTATCAATTTGCATCCCTATCGTACTAACAACAACCACTACCCGTCAATGGTGCAGCATTCGTCAGCTAGTAATGACAGTCCGTCAACTAGCGTAGAAAGTACTCATGACAAAGAGTCGCTCCTTGACTCCACCGCCCAACAAGAAACATCTAAAGACATATCAGGTTTACAAGAATTGTTCGACGGTCAATTACCGCCTCAAGGGTTAGAGCATTATTTACAGGAACAAGAAAAGCAGCTGATTATCACGGCACTCAAACAAACTGGCTGGAACAAAACCCAAGCAGCTGAATTATTAGGAACCACCTTTCGTTCTTTACGCTACCGTATGAAAAAGCTCGAAATTTCTGAAGATGCGTTCGACTAGTTTCTTTTGAACGTCATCATCAAATATTTTTAAGCGTTGAATGGTATGTACTGTTAATTGAATGCTACGAAATTCTATTCTTTCGTAGCATTTTTTCTAACAAAGCGAATGCCAGAATCAAGTGCGCGCGCCTTTACTAATTCTAAAGCTTGCTGCTCCCACGTGTTCTCGCTGCCAGATAAGGTCACATCAGGCTCTACACCGATCTCATCTATTTGTTTGCCTGCTGCTGTCATATAGTTGGCCACCGTTAATTTGACGGCTTGCTCATCGTTTAACGGTATGACCGATTGTACTGAGCCCTTACCATAGCTAACTTCACCGATAATAGTAGCGCGCTTTTGTGCTTGTAAACTACTGGCAAGCACCTCTGCCGCTGATGCTGAATAGCGGTTTTGCAATACCACTAATGGCAAAGGTTTAAGTATCGCATCACCTTGGGTCGATAGTACCCGTGATTTATTTTGACGTGCTTGCACCTGCACCACATCGGTATCATCCATAAATAAACTGGCCACGCTCACTGCCGATGTCAGTACGCCACCTGGATTATCACGCATATCTAGTAAAATGCCTGATATCGGAGCGTTTAAGTTAATTAAACCTTCTAGTAATTTTTCACGGCTGTTGTTTTGAAACGCCGGTAATTTAACAATAGCAATGCCATCGACCAGTTTGGTCTCGATAATCTGCGGATGACTATTATTACGCTGCAACGTCGTTGTGTGCTTACGGCGACCAGCTTTGGAAGTGATAATATCTACCTGCGTACCGGCAATACCTGTCAAAAGCTGCTCAACATCATTGACCTGTCGTCCTTCGTCTAGCTTGAACTCATCAACCTGATGCAAATAATCACCAACTGCGATGCCTTTTTTGTCTGCAGGTGAGTCGTCGATAACTTCTGTCACGACCCAATACCCCGCCTCTGGCTGGTAATTAACCTTAATACCAATATCACCAACGTCGCCCTCAGTAAAAGCACGCAGGTTCTCATAGGCTTCTGCGTCCAAAAACTCAGCATGGCTATCAAGCTTGGTCAGCATACCGCTCATCGCATTGCTAAATAATTCTTCGTCATTGACCGCATCAACGTATTGACGGCGTACTAAATCCACCACGGCCACAAATGTTTTTAGCGTCTCAGGAGAGATAGCATTTAACGATACTTGTGCAACTTCTGCTGGAATCTCCGTATCAACATTATCAGCATCATCCGTCAGCGCGCTTTCATCTGGCACACTATCTATCGAGTCATCTGGCTCATCGGCGACGTCTAACATATCAGCAATGTTAGATAAATTATCAGCGTCGTTTTCATCCGCTATCTCATCTGCATTCAAACTGATGAGCTGTAGACCGTTTGTAGGATTATTATTTGTAGAAGCTCCCACTGCTGCTTGTGCATTTACGCTAATCGCACAACCAAGCACACCTATTAAAATTGCAGGCTGCAAAACCGCAGACGCGACTGATGCCTTCCCTACTGATTTACTTAACCCTTTGGATAAAAAAGAACGTGCAAAAGAAATAGGCTGCATAAAAGAACTCATTTGAATAATAGAGAATGCGAATTTATCGTTATATAGCGATTTATAAGATAGCACCAAACGCATATTTCGAACTAGCATAGTATTGCAAGTAAATTAAGTAAAATGTATCACAAAAAAAGGAAAGGATAATAGGTTATCCTTTCCTTTTCAATATCTTCTAATACAGCTGTCAAATCAGTATAAACCACAGTCATTCAAGTACTGTGTTTTAGTTCGACTGGTCTAGACTGCTGGAACCAATAAGCTCTCACCTGTCATTTCGGCAGGGGCGTCAATGTTCATCAATGATAAAATAGTCGGCGCCACATCACTAAGTTTACCGCCACGGCGTACTTGCAGCTTTTGCTCACCTACGTAAATTAATGGTACATGTTCTGTCGTATGCTGTGTATGTACTTGACCACTTTCATAGTCTTGCATCTGCTCGCAGTTACCATGATCGGCTGTGATAAGCATGTCACCACCAGCAGCACGCACCGCTGACTCGATACGGCCAATACATACATCCAAAGCTTCTACCGCTTTTACCGCTGCATCAAAGATACCTGTGTGTCCAACCATATCACCATTGGCATAATTGACCACCAATACATCATACTTACCAGACTCAATTGCTTCTACTAATTTATCAGTGACTTCAGGCGCGCTCATCTCAGGCTGTAAATCATAAGTTGCAACGTCTGGAGATGGCACTAAAATGCGGGTCTCACCCTGATATTCTTCTTCGCGGCCACCACTAAAGAAAAACGTCACATGCGCATATTTTTCAGTTTCAGCGATACGTAGTTGAGTTTTTCCTTGGTCCTGCAAGTACTCTCCCAATGTATTGGCCAAAGACGTTGGGTAGTAAGCAATGCTTGTTTTTGGATTGTCAGCTAGGACATCTGAATACTTAGTTAGCATCACAAACGCCGCCAGTTTTGGCTGTTTTTGACGCGCAAATCCAGAAAACTCATGATCTGGTAGAACAAATGCTTGGGCAAGCTCACGAGCGCGGTCAGCACGGAAATTCATAAAAATAAGTGCGTCGTTATCATTAACAGTATATGGCACTTCATCACGTCCGATTACGGTCGTTGGACTGACAAACTCATCGGTTTCACGCGCTTTATAAGCAGCTTGAACAGCGCCATCCGCTCGTGTCGATAGACGATCAGCTTTGCCCTCAGTAATCAGCTCATAGGCTTTTTGCACGCGATCCCAACGATTGTCACGATCCATTGCATAGTAGCGTCCGATGATACTTGCAATCTGTACGCGGCCACCTTCGTAATGAGCATTCAACTTATCAATATAGTCACGCAGACGATTGATGTACTTATCAGCAGATTTAGGCGGGGTATCACGGCCATCTAAGAAACAATGAATAAAGACATTCTTGGCACCATGCACCAATGCTGAGTGACACATACCTTCGATATGATCTTGATGTGAGTGGACGCCGCCATCAGAGAGCAAGCCCATAATATGGACGTTACCGCCACGCTCATTAGCCGCTTTTACGGCATTGACCAATGCTTCATTTTTATAGAATTCACGATTGGCAAGTTCACTTGAGATACGTGTTGAGTCCTGATACAGAACGCGACCCGCCCCTAAGTTCATGTGACCGACTTCTGAATTACCAAACTGACCATCTGGCAAACCAACATCTTCCCCTGAAGCTGAAATAAGCCCATGAGGATATTGCTGATAAATCTTGTCTAAATTTGGCATATTGGCAGCAGCGATGGCGTTATCTTTATCTTCTTCACGATGACCAAAGCCGTCCAATATCATCAAGACATGCGGTATTTTTTTATTCTGTGCACCGTCTTGGTTATTGCTAAGCTGTGTTTTATTATTATCAATAGAGTCTGATGCTTGTTGGGTACTGGTCATATATTACCGCTCCTCGAGTGAATGAACGCCTATAATGCTGTGTAAGGGAATATAAAGCCCTCTATATTAACACACATCTTGAAATAGCTGAAAAACTGAGCATTTTTCGTGAGTTTATGAATAATTTTATAGGGTTATCTTGCGATGACTTTTCTATACAAGACAATATAAATGCGGCCAATTAACCAAGCTACGTATCAATCTGTAATTCAGACTTGCAATCACTCTTTTCATTGGTTAAGATAAAACTATTCTGAAGTGTTGGCTAGTAGATGTTTATTCCCTGAGCCGATAATGCTTTACCAGGATGTGGTACCTATTGTCTCATTGTGTATGCCTGCACCGCTTGCGGTGTATCAGGAAACCTGCAGAGATGATGACGCATCCGCCCTGAACTTCACGGTTCATGGGTCACCATCTTACAGCGGCACTTCGGTTGTTTCATTCGGTTAGTAAATATATTTCTTATAATTTATTCACTACCACTAAAAAGCCCCTTTCGTCATCGACGAGAGGGGCTTTTTTTATGCTTACGATTTAACTGAATGGTTATTCGTCATTAGCAGACTTGGTAATTTTCTTTACATCTTTAGGGATGTTTTTGGCAGTACCATCAACCGTAGTATGCTGTTTAAACACGTCACCAAATGGGTTTTGCTGCTGTTGACCAAATGGATTCTGACCATTCATGCCACCTGCGCCACCGAACGGGTTTTGACCGCCCATACCACCAGCACCGCCAAATGGATTTTGACCACCACCCATTTGACCACCCATCTGCTTCGCCATCATTTCCATCATTTTTTGCTGATTATTCATGACATAATTATTGGCCAAGTCTTTTAGCTTTTTCTGCACAGGTGGCAATACCACCAACAGCGCCATCAAATCACTAAGTACCCCAGGAATAAGCAATAAAATACCTGCAGCTGCCATCGCGATACTCTTAATCATCGTGGTCTCTGGCGGACGCATCGCAGGGTTCATCATGCCACCAGCTTTCATTTGCTGTGCCATTGGATTAAGAGCAGCCATACCTTTGCGCATCAAAGAGATACCGATAACCGCGGCGATAATAAACCACATAAACACCCACCAGCCGCTCATAAACTGAGCAAGCAAATACCACAGTAGCATCTCGATAATAAACCAAACGATGGCTATACCAACTATCTGACCCATAAAGTGTCGTCCTATAAAATAAAAACCAATAAATTGAGCGCCATAAAAATTAAAATGGCTAACATATGATGTATATGGGGATTGGTTGCTATACTATCAAACTTAAGGCTAATTTTTAAGCCATATAGTCGGTACAATATAATTTGGATACAAGGAAGACAAACGTCAGTGCTACTAGCAGTAGGCTAAGCGAGTCTGACTCCATATCCGATTTCTATAGGACTGAATATAAAATGACAGGTAAGCAAGACGGAATATTATGGCAATTATTATAGGCATTGACCCAGGGTCACGCATGACCGGTTATGGGATAGTACAGCAGACAGGTGACAAGCTGACCTATATCGATGCAGGGACGATTCGTACAGATACCAAAGAGATGCCTGAACGCCTCAAGCGTATCTTTAATGGACTAACCCGCATCACACAGCATCATTTAAAATACGCAGACGAGCCTATCTATACGGCGATTGAGCAAGTATTTATGGCAGAAAACCCTGACTCCGCACTTAAGCTTGGGCAAGCACGAGGTGCAGCGATTGCAGCGATGGTGGCTTTAGATTTAGAAGTATCAGAATATACGGCTCGGCAGATCAAACAAGCCGTCTGTGGCTATGGAGCGGCAGCCAAAGAACAAGTACAGGAGATGGTGTGCCGGATATTAGCGTTAGAAGTCGTGCCGCAACAAGATGCTGCCGATGGACTTGCCTGCGCCATCTGTCATGCTCACTCAAGCCATTCAATGAACAAACTGATATTGAATAGCGCCATGCGTGGTCGCGGTGCTTCCAAGAAGAAAGGTCGTTGGCGTTTGACTGAAGAAGATTTAGGTAACTTACGTTAAAAATCAGCGTTAAAATAGCTAGGTATTAGAGCAAACAATCGTCAAAATAGATAAACAGCAAATTAGACACCCCATAAAAAACACGCACTACTAGACGCGTGTTTTTTATAACTATGGGCATTTCAAAGCTCAAACTATAATAGGCTACTCTACAACTGCACTTTCAATGATAGCATCTAGTATATAAGCATACTTTTCATCAGCAGTATCATCTTTAGTTGGCTCATTAGTCTCTGATAATTCATCGATGTTTAGCGGATAGCGTTGTAAGCGTAATACTTCTTCGTGTTTGCTGTCATGCTGATAGCCATCGATCTCACCAACGAATACTCGCCACTGTCCTTCGTGAGTTTTAATGCCCTGATCATTATAAGTAATAGGCTTAACTTGTAGACACTGCTCAGAGTTACCTGCTTCGCAAGGTACTGTTTCGGAGTTTACTGCCCAAAATACTGTTTCACCCTTACTGTTATATTTCGCTTGTGCAGTAAGCCTACCATTCCATACCAGAGTCACATCATCATCAGTAAACTGGGTCAATACTGGATTATCGCCTTGATCAATTTTGAACTCACTACTGCCCTGCATCAACGTATTCAAGGTGTTTTCAGCCACGTCTAAATCGCCACAAGACATCTTGGTACTCATACCCTCTTCAGTAGTTAAGGTATGGCCCTTTAACTGATAGCCAGCACTAATCGTATTACAGCCTACGCTATAGCTTAGCGTGTCTTGCCCTTGATATTGGTTGAATGCAAGCGTTACCTGACTATTGATGTTCGCAAATTCAGCCATAGGTTGTTCATTGGCGTCGACTGCATTTACTAACGTCCAACGATGATGAGATAAGGTGGTCGTCAGCTTTTCTTGAGCGGTTAATTCAACAGGCTCAGATTCGTCTGATGTAGGCTTCATACTAGATACCAGACCTTCACTTACGGCTAAGTCTGTCATCTCTCCAGATTCAGCACCCTGCGATGTATCATTTTCGCTATACGCCGCTTCTTTTTGACACGCACTTAACATCAGACTAACTGCCATCATATAGTCAATCCAGAATAAAATTGGTACAACCCATATCATGAAACAGCTTAGGTAAATTATTCTCCATCCACCCTTGTCGTAGAAACTTAGCCTGTGCCCATTTTTTTTCAATAGGGTTTAAATCA
>NZ_CAJGZN010000022.1 GCF_904846235.1 Psychrobacter immobilis | reverse complement strand
TATTTGGGGCTATTATCAGTCAGTGAGACCACACCGTTTTAATGACTATTTAACACCGCTAGAAAAAGAGAAACGCTACTTTAACAAAAACCTCTTATCAGGTGTCCTAAATTAGTTGACCACTACAACCGAACCTAAGAACGCACTGGTAAAACAGTACAAGTACTTGTTCGATATGGAAGGTGCTGAAATTAGCTTTACTCAAGAAGCACTAGATGCCATCGCCAAAAAAGCAATGGAGCGTAAGACTGGTGCTCGTGGTCTACGTTCTATCGTAGAAAATGCGCTGCTTGAGACCATGTATGAGCTACCTTCTATGGAAAATGCTAAAACTGTAATGGTTGATGCGGACGTTATCAATGAAGGTAAAGTGCCTAAAATTGCTTAAGTTATAATTGTTATAAATAGTCCGTTATCATTAGCGGACTACTAAAAAGCGTCTGGCTAAATAAGCTAAGACGCTTTTTTTATGCCTATTATTTAACCAATTTGTTTGTTAGATAGCTTGCCTGTTAGATAACTTGATACTAGATAACTTGCCTACTGAAAATTGGCGACATTCATTACACCTGCTCCGAAATGACAGCAGCGTTTATCAATCGCGAGTAAACGTCAGCACAAACCATGCTAATGTAGATAGACTGTTTTAACCTTTATACTTTATTTCTATATACCGTCATATATAGCCTGTACAACCCGTATGATTAATAAGACAAAGGATTGTTTATTATGCTCAACCATGTGACCGCTATGGCGACTTCATTGCGCCAAAACCTACCGTTTTCTTCTAACCATGCTTCATTGGATGACTCGGACGTTGCATCCTACTACCGAAACCATGTCGCTGCTATCACAGGCGCAGGATCTGGTATGGGACGTGAGCTGGCCATTCATTTAGCAAAAATGGGCTGTCATGTTGCACTATCAGATATCAATCCTGAACAGCTGGCAGCGACCAAACAGTTACTTGCCAATTATGATGTCAACGTTACTATGACCATACTCGATGTGTCAGACAATAAAGCCGTGGAAGCATGGGCTGATAGTGTGATGAGCGATCATGGCAAAGTAAATTTCATCTTTAACAATGCAGGTGTCGCACTCTACTCTACCGTCGAAGGCAGTAGTATTAGTGAGCTTGAATGGGTAATGAACATTAATTTTTGGGGTGTGGTTTACGGCACTAAGGCATTTTTACCGTTAATCAAAAATAGCGTTAAACAGAGCCAGTTTGGCGAGCATGGACATATTATCAATATCTCAAGTCTGTTTGGTTTGACCGCTCAGCCATCACAGTCTGCCTACAACTCTAGCAAATTTGCCGTACGCGGCTTCACAGAGAGTTTACGCCAAGAGCTAAACATTCAGAACTGCGGGGTATCAGCAACTTGTATCCATCCGGGCGGCATCAAAACCAATATTGCCAACAGCGCGCGCGGTAATGAGAGTATCCATGATATTGGCATGAGTACTGGGCCCAAAGCCATCAGAAGTTTTAATAAATTCTTAAAATTCGATGCCAATGAAGCGGCTTGGATTATCCTACAGGCAGCAGCGACCAACCAACAGCGCTGCCTGATTGGTAACGATGCCAAGATGATTGATGCCATCCAACGTGTATTTCCCTCACATTATAGTCAAGTGCTGAACGACTTCCATCAACTGTCCCGCAAACTAAAACCATGTCGTCATAAGAAGCTAAAGACGGTTGAATAATATTTTCTAAGCATATTTTGCATCATGAGAAATTAATGAGTTTATATATAAAAAGCCCAGCTATAGTCGTAGCTGGGCTTTTTGAAAGTTGCCATTATCGATTGAGGATAAGACTGAGTTTGGAGACTGTTGAGGATATTTTAACTCAATACTTAAAAGATTAAGGAAGCTTCATATCACCAGCGACTAACCAACCCATACGGCGCATGATATAAGCCACTAACCCTGCAATCACCGCAGGCAATACAAACATCAATAGAATAATCGCTGTCCATAATTGTCCAGTGCTCATAATCTCTTTTGACGCTTCAATAACCCCAAACACACCGACCAAACCAGCAGTACCCATACCCGCACCTGTCGCGGTACAAGCTAATCCAAAACCAACGGTCGCGATCGGCCCAACGATAGCGCTAGCAATGACAGCAGGTAGCAGAACGATAGGTTTTCTGAGCACATTAGGGATTTGCAGCATACTGGTACCCAAGCCTTGAGAGATAACGCCACTAACGCCATTGTCTTTAAAACTTGCAACAGCAAAACCAATCATATGCGCTGCACAACCCACCACTGCTGCCCCGCCCGCCAATCCACCCAATCCAATAGCAATACAAATAGCTGCACTCGACGTTGGTAGGGTCAATAAAATACCAACCACTACAGCGATGACGATACCCATTAACAGTGGCTGTAATTCAGTAGCGGCATGAATACCCTGACCGATAGCTGCGACCCCTGCTACGATAGGCGGATTGAGCAGTGCGCAAACTAATAGCGCGACGCCGCACACCACTAAGGGCACCAATAAAATATCAAGCTTCGTCTTACCAGCGATCCAAGTGCCAGCACGATAAGCAAACACAGAGGTCAGATAAGCACCGATTGGATTACCCGGCAGTGCTACAAAAGTTGCAGGTCCACCCACTTGCGGCGTAAAGAGTGTTCCTGCCATTAGCGCTTCAGAATGGGCACCAAGCATACCTGCTACGAGGCAGCTAAGCATCACTAGCGTTGGCGCTTTGAGATAGTAAGCGATACCTACGCCGATACCAGCACCCATCAATATCGAGGCAAGCTTTCCGACCGCGACCAATGCTGGAAAATCTAACCAACCACCGATTTGCGAGATGATTAGACCTGCGATCAACGTGACAAATAGCCCTAAAGCCATACCAGTAAAAGCATCGATAAAGTATTTTTGAAAGAACGCCTTAATGATGCCTGCTTGCGGTGTTACTGAGTTAGATACGGTCATAACCATACTCTTAATGGACGTTTAATAGGATAAAACAGCTAGAAAGCTTTTGATAAAATAAAGAGATAAAAAAAGCGTCATTACGACGCTTTTTTAATAGATACAATAACTGTAAACGACTGAATCTAGCGACGCTGTTCAACAATAATAGAGTCTATACCGTTGTTCTGTAGGCGCTGCTGTGCCGTCGTCACTGCTTGACGGTTATTCAAAGGACGCGAGATGACTTGATAAATTGGCAAGCCATTACCCGTCGTGTTTTTGACCACGCGAGCATCGACACCCGCCATCAGTACTTGCGCACGGCGACGATCCGCTTCATCTGCATCACTAAAGCTATTGATCTGCAAGATGTAGGTCGCCGCAGGTTTGGCAGCTTGGATGCTGGCCGTACCTGCTGCTGCATTGTTGTTGCGGGTTGTAGCGTTGCTAGTAGCAGGCGGCGTACCATCATAGGTTGCATCTTCTTCAACGACAACTATATCCTCACTCGACCCAGCATTATTACTACCAGCAGGTTCGACAGTCGCATTTTCCGAACCACCAAAGCTACCCGTACTTTCTGTACTGCCTGTATCGCTCTCTGGTTGAGTCACAACGACGTCTGGTTCAAACGCACCGATATCACCTATTTGATCATTATCAATGTCAGCGATATCTTCATCAGGGATGGTTGCCATCTCTTGATTAGGTAAAATATCGTAGAACTCATAATCGCCATTGTCGGTATCAGTATCCACACGTGGCTGTACTTGGCGATCAGGATCGTTCTCAGCACTACCTTCAGCGGGGCTGAAATTGAATAATGGTGAGAGGTAGATAAACACCCCGATCATAAGGGTCAATACGGCCCCAACAAACATCCACAATAAGCCTGATACGCTACTTGATTTGCGCTTTTCTGTCGCGCCTTTAGGTTTTTTGGCTAGCATGGATCTCGTTCTCCCTACTGGATTTAACTATCATCATCGAATTAATGCTATCAGCTGTCTATACTTATTTCACATATTAGAAAAGTATTACATGCTAGACGGTGCAGACAAGCCTAGCAGACTAAGCCCATTTGCCAATACCTGTCTAACGGCTTTTGACAGACGCAAACGTGCTTGCATTAAGTCTAGCTCATCCTGACTTGGCGTTTCACCTGATGTCAGGCTCATAGGCAAGATACGATTGGTGTCATACCAACCATGGAACAATGCCGCTAGCTCTTTTAGGTAGTTGGTCAAGACATGTGGCTCGTAACCAGTCGCTGCGCGAAGTAACGTTGCTGGATATCCTGCTAACAGTTTAATCAGCTCGTCTTCATTTGGCGCACTTAGCAAATCTTGATGTGCCAAACCAACGGCATCATCTACGGTCAAATCGTAGGTTGCCAGTTTTTCCAAAACACGGCAAACGCGCGCATGAGCATACTGAATATAATACACTTGATTGTCTTTGCTTTGTGATTTGGCAAGTTCTAAGTCAAAATCAACATGCACTTCAGGCTTACGCGCTACATAGTAGAATCGTGCAGCATCGTTACCGACTTCTGCACGTAGCTCACGCAAAGTCACAAACTGACCAGAACGCGAAGACATTTGTACCTTTTCACTACCACGCCATAACGCGACAAACTGTACAAGCACCACATCAAGGCGTTCGGCATCGATACCAAGGGCTAGTAGAGCGGCTTTTACGCGTGGGACATAGCCATGGTGGTCTGCGCCCCAAACGTTAATGACTTTATCAAAGCCGCGATCAAACTTGTTTTTATGATAAGCGATATCAGAAGCAAAATACGTTGATTGACCATTGGCACGGCGTACCACACGGTCTTTCTCATCGCCGAAATCAGTCGACTTAAACCAGATGTTGCCATCTTTTTCGTATAGGTAGCCTTTGTCATCTAGTATCTGTAGGACAGGCTCAATCTCGCTATCGATAGATCTTTCGCTAAACCAGCACTCGTAGCTCACACCAAAGTCATTTAAGTCGTCTTTGATATCCGCCAAAATGCTGCTCAATGCTGCGTTTAAAAATAACGCGTAGCTGTCACCTAGCAAAGACTTACTATTGGCAATCAAACCATCAATGTGCGCTTCTTTATCACCTGAGATGATAGTTTTTTCGCCATCAGCATTAATCTCAAACTGAGCGTCTTCTGGCACATTTTTGGCAACGTCTGCAAAGCTATGTACGTAGCTATCGCCATGCTGTGTTTTTAGCGTCTGGGCGATGTCACTGACATAGTCACCTTGATAGGCGTTAACTGGGAAAGTTATCTCTTCACCATTTAGCTGTAGATAACGCAAATATGTACTGGTGGCTAAGATGTCCATTTGACGACCAGCGTCATTGACATAATATTCACGCGTAACGTCATAGCCAATAGCTTCTAGCAGGTTAGCAACGCTCATGCCAAATGCAGCACCGCGACCGTGACCGACGTGCAGACTTGACGTTGGATTGGCAGAGACGAATTCAACTTGGACTTTTTGTCCGTCAAACTGGTTACTCAAGCCAAAGCGATCTTGCAGCGTAAAGATATCGTCTAATACAGAAAACTTAGCTTCCGAGTTTAAGAATACGTTGATAAATCCTGGTCCTGCGATTTCTACTTGGCGAATATCTTGATTGTCAGGCAACGCGCTGACAATTTTTTCAGCAAGTTGACGCGGATTGGCCTTGGCTGCTTTCGCTGCCGTTAGTGCGATATTACTGGCAAAATCACCGTGACTTAAATCTTTCGTACGGGTAATTTGACTGTTGTTTTGCCAATCGCTTGGTAGCGTACCATCTGCTTGTAGGGTTTGAATTGCATCGTTAAATAGGGATGCAAGCGTATCAATTTGGGCTTGTGACATAAGAATTTGAACTCAATTAAATAAACAACAAAAACGGTGCGAATGCGAGCAATCGATAACGGCTTATTATAATAGCGACCGACATTGCAGGGATAGAATAATGTAAAAAGATAAGTAACCTGTAAATATAACAATCTTTGCGCTTTATTGCACCATTTGCGCCAAAATTAGCACTAAAATCTTACCGTTATCAGGATTTGGGCTCACTAATATCAATGATGCAAAACTGATAAATAACTCATAACGTGAATTGTAGCGTTACTGTTGCTCAATACTGGGCAGTCGTTTATACCTGACTACTTCCACGTTATAATATTGGTTTGTACGGCTCTTCTAAAATATAGAAGACGCGTTACTACTCTATTATAGGATTACGCCATGTTTGCCATTGCCGCCAGTACTGTCACCAGTTGGGGACTGTACGTCTTGTTGCCGATATTCATCGCTTTCTTGTTTTTTATTATGTGGGATATCTCTAAAACGTCTGAAGCGGGGCGCGCTGGTACTTTTTGGATATTCTTAGCCCTAGGCGCAGGTTCTGTTGGTTTTATCCTTAAGATAGTCATGGAAGTCGCTTTCAAAAAATGGTTAATCTAATTGGCCATTTTTATCACTATCCTTTGATATTGCTTAGGACATAAGTAGCAAAACTAAAAACGTAATATACAGCCTATGACTGCTGCGCTTGATAAGGTGTCAGTCATTTAAATCAAGGCCTTTTAAATAAAAGAAGCTATTGAGCCTTAGCATTATTCTCTATAACCTGACTCACATACGTTGGTAGGTCCCACGCTCCACCAGCAAAACCTCGGCACATTCCCGTACTAGACTCTTCGCTCTTAGCAAATGTCTCACCATTCCATATCCATGCAGTACGGCTCCAGCAATCACCAATGCCTCGATCTTTATGAGTGGCCGAAATCTCACCATCAAAATAATCATTCCCTGCTGTCGTGATAAGCGTAGGTTTACTAGGCTTTGCATTATCAATGAGCCAATAGCCGTTACTAAAATTGTAAGCACCTAGCCAGCAACTATGAGCGGCTAATGTATAGCTATCATTAACTGGTATAAAGTCCCAATCAAGCATCGTAGAGCCATACTCTGACATCCGCTGATATGTTTCAGTTTTTGGGTTAATCAGCTCACAGTCGCCCATCGCGTCCTTGGACCCTATAAGCTGCTCGGCATTAATATCGACCCAGTTATCAATATTTTTCTGAAAATACGCCAGCTTTGATGGAGTGAGTGTTTTGTTGTCTTTTGCTGAATACGCAAATGCTTTTTGAATAATTGGTTTTGGCAAGGCTACTTTAGGACGTTGACGATTTGGGTGGTTCTTACTGACCAATGCTATCGGCGTCCCTACTCGACCTTGTACATCGTCCAGTTTGAGCAATACTGCTGACATGCCTTTATCGCTGATCTGCCAGTGGTTGTCGCCTGCTCTAATTTCTATCTTAGTCGCGATACGAGCATGATCAAGCAGTGCTTGGGTCTGCTTGGCTGATAAGTCGTATAGTAGACTGTCTTCTTTATTGGGTTGCAATACACCATAGTTTTTGTTGTTCAGCCAAAGCTCAGCAGGCTTAAGATCATCTAGCGGCACTTCTGAGACAAACTGAATTTGCGCTTTTGGTAGAGCTACTTTTGGCAATGCTGTGAGCAATATTGAGGCAGGCTCATCTATGAGTGCTTCACTGGCGTATCCAGCAGCTCGACAAGTGCGCGTATTATCACAGACCACTTGCCAGTCGTCTTGTACAAAGCCCCAGCCTTCGGATACATCCCCATAACCTGCCATAGCAGGTAGCGATAGCAAGCTGATGGTAGCTACAATCAAAGTCTTTAATGTCTTCATAATGCTTTCCTTATATTAGCTACCACCATCAATGCTACTTTTTGGCAATCAAAGTCGCGCGCATGGGAGCAGGATATCCTTCGACGGTCTTAGTAGAATCATTAGGATCTAAGAAGTCTGCTAACGAATGATAAGTCATCCATTCGGTTTGTCGTTGTTCTTTAGTCGAGGTGACTGCCACATCGACGCAGCGCACATCTGAAAACCCTGCTTTCTCTAACCAGCCAATTAATGCCGCCACCGATGGCAAGAAATAGACATTATTCATCTGCGCGTAGCGGTCATGCGGCACCAGTACAGTATTGGCATCACCTTCAATGACCAACGTCTCAAGTACCAACTCACCACCTTTGACTAACTGCCCTTTAAGCTGTTGTAAATGCTCAAACGGTGACTGGCGGTGGTACAGCACTCCCATGCTAAATACAGTATCAAACAGCTGACTGTGCTCAGGTAATGCTTCAAGCGGTACAGGAATATAATGCGTCCGATAGCTACCTGTATCACTAGCGTCTGCGGCACCAACGAAATGACGAATCGCCATAAATTGATGATAAAACAAACATGACGGATCAATAATAATAACCGTATCCGCGCCAGCCCCTGCCATGCGCCAGCCATGATAACCAGAGCCACCACCCACATCCAATACGCGGCGACCATCTAATCTACTTAAATGCGGCGCAACGCGTTTCCATTTCCAATCACTATGCCACTCGGTATCGATCTGAATACCTGACTCATCATCGCCGATTTGACCGCCAATCTGAAATGGGCCTTTACGCCACGGCATCAACTGCTTTAATAGTGCTGTTGTTTGTTTGCGCTGAGACTCATTTAGATATGCCTCAATCGTCAATGTATCGCTGTTTAGATCGACGTTATTGACAGCTAAGTTTGGCAAACGAGCGACTGACGCTTGGTAGGCAGGCGCGTGCGCATAGTTGGCTTTGTCTTTTATGTCACCTAGCCATGTTGGTAATTGCTTGAGCCATTCATAAGCGCTCGGCTGCTGCTGTGCCAGCTCTAGCAGGGTTAAATATAATTCGCGTTCTGCGTTGATGATAGTGTCGTTGAGCATAAAAGCAGGTTACCGTATTGATTAATATTCAAATGAATAAAATTAAAAGGGTTAAAATAAAGAAAGATAAGTTTTAATATGTAAACTCTTTGAAATTCGTGAACTACGCATTTCCTTGCAGAATTTCCGTTTCACTACGAAGATCGTCGTATTCAAAAACACCATAACCATTGTCCTGACTTTTGAAAACAACTTTGCCTTCTTCTAACCAGTTCCGTACATTTTTAGCATCATCAATAATCTCGGGATACAACTTATCTAAGATAGTATCTATATTATGGTTAGATTCCGAAGTTTCGTAGTCTACTAGGCAGAACCCGTATATAATTCCTAGCTTGCCGAGAAAACCATAACCCTTACAATATAACTCATACATCACCCAAATCGCATTACTACAATTTCCATCTCTATCAATAATTGAGTTTAGATATTCTTTTATTCGGTCAGCTTCAAATTTATAAAAATGGACGTATTTCGCAAAACTATCATAAAAACGGTAATAAAAATTATCTTCAGAACTATAATTAAATGAAATCAGTTCAAGATACAAATCAGGGTTGCTAGACTCTAATACATCATCTTCATATAACCATTGCTCAAATGATTGTACGCTCATTTTTTTTATTAACACTTGATGAATATTTTGTTCAACTATAGACGGAATCATATGAACACCTTGTTCGCTCCCAAAGTAAATCCTATTTAAACGCTACAATGGAGACAAAATTTAAAAACTGAAACCATGTCAGATGACGTTTAAAGCCAACTTGATCTAACCGTGCATGATGCTCATCTAATGTGTCAGTAATCAGCACATTTTCTAGTGCATTGCGCTTGCCGCTAATCTCCATTTCGGTATAACCATTGGCACGCTTAAAGTCATAATAACGCTCAACCAACCACGCATCATACTGCTCATCAAATGCATGGGTTTTTTCAGTCAGTACCAATATGCCACCTTCGCTCAATGCCGCATAAATTTTCTCTAATACTGCTACCCTATCAGCAGCTGGCAAAAATTGTAATGTCAAGTTCAAAATTACCATATCGCACGGCTCAAGCTCAATATCGCGGATATCTGCTGTGATCACTTCGATGTCATGCTTAGGATAATTCTCACTCAGTAGCGTGGTCGCCTCGGTCGTCATCGCAGGCGAAATATCAATTGCTTTAATCTGTAAGTCTTGTGAGTCGAACTCACCAGCTAGCGTCATGCTGGCTGCACCCAGTGAGCAGCCCAAGTCATAAACACGACTAACACGTTGACCGCTATCGCTCTGCTGACGATACTTGCAATGACGACGGGCGAATATAGGCAGCATCGCCAGTACCTGCCCATAACCGGGTACACTGCGGCGAATCATGTCAGGAAAACAAGCCACCACTTGCTCATCAAATGAAAAGCGTGCGGCCTTATCCAGTGGCGTAGTAAACGGTTTATCAAATAGGGTGTCATGTTTGATAGCAGGCTGGGATTGGCTCATGGGACGACTCATTTTTTAGAATAGAACTGAAATTAAGAATTACTTGGTGAATTTTGCTTGGTAGTTTTGCTTGTCATTATCAGTTAAAAACTAAGTAAGATAGCAAAAGCCCATTATAACATTACTGTTTGTTACTTACCGCCTTTGGCTTGCCTGCTAAGCTGAATAAATAGTGCCAAGGGTAATGAGACGTTTGAAAGAAGCATTGAAAAACGAGAGCATCACTACCAAATATAGCGCTTAACCCATATTTATAATAATAGGAAAAAATTATGCAAACGATCGTATTAGGTGGCGGCTGCTTCTGGTGCACCGAGTCTGTATTTTTATCGGTAAAAGGTGTGCAATCTGTCGTCTCAGGCTACATGGGCGGCGATGCTGTCTCTGCCAATTATGAAGCTGTCTGTAGTGGTACAACTGGCCATGTCGAAGTCATCAAAGTCGAATTTGATGAGTCTATTGTCCCGTTAGAAGTAATACTCGATGTCTTTTTTGCCACGCATGATCCCACCACGATGGATCGTCAAGGCAATGACGTCGGTAGTCAGTATCGCAGCGTGGTCTTTTATACCGAAGACAGTCAAAAACCGACCGTTGACCGTACCATTAACAAGTTACGCGATATGGGTGTCAATGTGGTGACGGAAGTACATCCTGCCGTTGAGTTCTATCAAGCAGAAGACTCACATCAAGATTTCTTCAACAGAAACCCAGGACAAGCTTATTGCAACTTTGCAATACCGCCAAAGCTTGCCAAACTGCGTAAAGAATTTAGCAAGTATATGGTTAGTTAAATGAGGGTTCGCTAAATTAAATAAGATATTATTTATTCAAAAGATTTCTTAGCTTAATGTTAGATACCAGCCAAACACTTATACTATAGGTGTTTGGCTTTTTATTATTTATTCCTTAGATATATCAGATAAAGATTAGAACCTTATATATAGAAACTTGCAAATAGAGGATGACAGCATGAACCCTGAGTTTTGGCACAAACGTTGGCAAGAAGGTCGCATTGGATTCAATCAATCTATGGTTAATCCATTGCTGACTGAGTATTTCAACCGCCTAAATCTATCTACTGGTAGCCGCATTTTTGTGCCGCTTTGTGGTAAATCTATTGATATGGTTTGGCTAGCGACGCAAGGCTATGACGTGGTGGGCGTTGAGTTGGTCGAAACAGCCGTACAAGCATTTTTTGCTGAGCAAAACATCGAACCTACTGTCTATCAACAGGCAGACAACCCAACGATTAGATACTATCAAGGCCAGTTGTCGGGACAGACCATTACTTTATGGGTTGCCGATATCTTTGCACTGACTTTTGAAGATATTGGCTCTATTGATGCAGTATATGATAAAGCGGCATTAATCGCTCTGCCAGCCGATATGCGTGTGAAATATAGTGAGCAAGTGCGGAAACTTAGTAGCGATACCAGTAAAGTCGATGTTGCTAACAATGAAATAACACCGCAGCTTTTACTCACGCTAAATTACGATCAGCGTAAAAAGAATGGACCACCCTTCTCTATTAATGCCAACCAACTAGAGCAGTATTATAGCGCTCACTACCAAATCCATGAGCTAGCAAGCGTGCCTTCCTCTATAGGCTCTGCACCTGATATCACCGTCACAGAACAGGTTTGGCTATTGAGCAGTAAATAAAAAACTCATATAACCTTTAATAAACTGCTAAGTCGCAACGGAGAAACTGAATGAAAATGATAGTCAGTCTAATGAGTTTAATTGCTTTTCTACTAGTCGCTCTGGCAGGCCCATTATACAAGTTTGGCGTTGTAGAATTAGGCACTGCGTTTACAGGGTTTAAATTTGGGTTATTTGCTGGTATCGCAGCACTAGTATTGTTGGCTATACAGTTATTGTTTAAACGCAATACAGCCAGTATTGGGAGCGCACTAGCCTCAGCCGTACTTGCTGTCGCTGCAATCGCTGTCCCGCTTGGCATGATGAATACGGCCAAAAATGTACCACCTATTCACGATATTTCTACCGATTTGGTGAATCCGCCTGAGTTTGTCGCGATTGCGCCACTGCGTGCAGATGCACCGAATCCCGTAGCGTACGCAGGTGCAGAAGTGGCTGAACAACAACGTACAGCCTATCCTGATTTGCAGACAATGACCTATACTCAATCGAAGCCTGAACTGATCAAAGCAGCCAAACAAGCCATAGAAAATTTAGGGTGGGAGCTAGTCAATATTGATGTAGACAAAGGCATCATCGAAGCAACAGAGACGACTGCTTGGTTTGGCTTCAAAGATGATGTGATCATTCGTGTGGCTGATAACGATAGCGAGCGCTGGGTTGATATTCGCAGTAAGTCACGAGTTGGACAAAGCGATTTGGGCAAAAATGCAGCGCGTATTCATGCGTTGATTGAAGAGTTGGATGGGGTTTTGGGAAGTAAATAACTGTAAGGCAGTTTGGAACCCAAGCGTGCTCAGAGTTTATAGAGTATTCTACAAACTCTAAAAAGTGCTAATACAAATACCTAAAAATTACTATAGCTTAGGATAATTCTGATATCTTCCAAATACTAGTTGCACGATTTGCTAGCTGTTTTTGACGGCTATCTATACTGTTCAGATTCCATTTAGTATAATTTTCTGGCAAATTTTTAGTCATTGTCAGACTGCTTGTAGAATAAATTATCAGTTTTTCTTGATAGGACTTGTTGCCTGCATCACGATTACTGCTAGTTTCTAGCAAAGTCATATTACCCAGTCGATAAGTCATTGAGTCAACTTTAGTATCTTCAATATTATTCCAAGAGTCGTCGGGGTTTTCAGGTAAGATATGCTCAATATTAAATTGCTCATTATTTTCATCGACAGCCACACCACTAACTACTTTTTCAATTTCACATAAGATGTGACGAACAATTTTTTTATTACGATTATCAGTAGTTTTTAGTTGTTTAGCGATAAACGCATTTCTGAAAACATCATCTTCAGGATAGATTTCATTTAAAGATTTGATTACTGACTGCGCTGATTTCAGTTCATTGGACTCAATCTTAACCGCTATCTTGTTGTAAAATCGCTCTTGTTCATTAGGTGGGTTATTACAAATTACATTATAACGGAATGAAAGTATGCTTATCGCACGTACAATTGATAGAAATCCTTTTCTATCAATTTCAAAAAATTTCTCATAACTTGCAAGCAATACTGAAAAAGGCTGTTTCACTCTATACATAGTCAATTGTTTGAGATGCTTTGACTCTTCAGACCATCGAGAATCTTGTATATCTTTCAGTGCAGTATACGCATCGGCTGATAGCTCAATTTCTTTAACCAGCCTAAATGCATCTTCTTTATTCCTAATATGCTTACGAATCGTTTTAAATAAGTCAGTTTTACGTATAAGTTTATGCCGGCTATTCCAATACACTCGTAAAAACTCAGGAAAACTTTCGTTTCCTAATGATGTAATAATGCTTTCCCATCGTTCTTCTAAGTGTTTGATTTGACTATCATGTAAATCATCAACACTAGCTAATGAGAATAGATAATTTTTTAATAAATCAGTAGAAGAAAGACGCACGCCTCGCGCATTCAACGTTTCAAATACTTTGAAGGCATTAAGTTCATCATTTACAGTAATAACCGTAAAAAACAATTTATCTACTAAGTCATCGAGGAATTGAGCAAAGTCCTGACCACTAGATTCCTCCATCCCAAACCTCTGCTTCATCTTACTTTTGAACCAATCAAAAGCTTTGCGAATTCTGTGCTCAGATGCATGGAGTCCACGCTGTGGTAACTTATCCAGCGTAATTAAGTGATTACGATAATACTTATCATTGTGTCTATTCAATTTTAATATTGGTGTCTCAATAAGAGTAACTGGATCAGTATAACCAATATAGTCGTTTTTCAATTGATGTAAGCGTTGGCTATTACGATCAGCATCAACATCATTACTTATCATATCTTTTAAAAAGCTTAGTCCTGCTAGTATTAGAATACTTAATGTGGTTAGACGCTGTTGACCATCAATAATATCAAACTGTTTATTATTTGTAGTTTGAAGTACCAGATAACCCATATAATGTGCAGATTCCGCATCTTCAATAAACAGTGCTTCTATATCTTGCCACAGCTCTTCCCATTCTAAATCGGCCCATGAATAATCACGCTGAAAGGGAGGTACACTATAACGTAAGCCGTTACCTAACAACTGACGGAAAGTACTATTTGTGGTATTAAAATTCATGGTCATACTTTTTCCTCAAAGAATCGAAGCGTGCGCTCAACTATTTCTAATAGTGAAATTTAAGATTAATCTATTCATATTCATAAGGTAAGCAATATAGAACTGATAACAGTATAGCAATGCTGATAAAAATAGTCTGACATGTTGATCTAGCATTTCTGGTTGAAAAAATCTTTTTAGCTAAGAATCCTCTTCTAATCTCACGGCAGCGTCAATTTATCGTAACCATTTATAACCTTGGTACTGCGACAGCTTTTCTTTACTGTTTAGATTGGTTACTCTACGTTAATATCATTTTTTGCCTTTCGATAACTATTTTAACGTTTATAGGATATTTTCATGCGTTTGACTCCTTTTTCTACTTTGTCGCTGCTTAGTGTTGCTGTCGGCATCAGCCTTGCTACCACTGCTCAAGCCGCGCAGCCGCCAGCACCTGATTTATCCAATAGCGAGTTTCAACAGTGCTTAGACAATCTAAAAAACTCTAGCAAATTTAGCGGTGTTGATAGCTATACTTTTAGTAACTATCGCCCAAGCCAGCCTGATCCTAGTGTCATTCAGTCACTCAACTACCAGCCAGAGTTTCAAAAAGACGTCTGGGACTACTTATCAGCATTGGTAGACAAAGAGCGTGTCGAGGACGGTATCCGAGCCAAGCGTCAATGGGGCTCGACTCTACGTCAAATCGAGTCGCGTTATGGCGTAAAAGCTGAACACGTGCTCGGTGTCTGGGGCGTAGAATCTAACTTTGGTCAAACGCTAGGTAAAAAACCATTATTTGAGTCTTTAGCGACCTTATCTTGTTTTGATCGTCGTCAAAGCTACTTTCAAGGTGAGTACGCCAATGCGCTAAAAATCGTGCAAAACGGTGATATCGCACCTAATGATATGACAGGATCATGGGCAGGTGCTTTTGGACAGACGCAGTTTATGCCGAGTACTTTCTTAGAGTTGGCAGTAGACTTCGACGGTGACGGTCGCCGTGATTTGGTCAATAGCGTACCTGATGCACTCGCTTCTACCGCAAACTTCTTGGACAATCGCGGCTATCGTACTGGTGAGCCTTGGGGCTATGAAGTCAAACTACCTGATGGATTTTGGGCCGCATCTAATCGTAAAGACAAAAAGTCAATAAGCCACTGGCGCGACCAAGGTCTAACGTTGGCTAATGGCCGTCCGCTACCATATGATTTGAGCAGTGCAGGCTTATTATTACCCGCTGGTATGGAAGGCCCTGCTTTCTTGGTGGGCAAAAATTTTGACACTTTCTACTCTTATAACGCCTCCGAGAACTACGCACTGGCTATCGCACACTTATCAGATCTAATCACTCGCGAAGACAGCAGCAAAACAGACTTTATCACTGCTTGGCCGACAGATGATCCTGGTATCAGCCGCCAGCAGGCCAAAGACATTCAGCAAGCGTTGTTAAACGCAGGTTATGATATCGGCGGTGTAGATGGCATCATCGGAGACAATACTCGTACCGCTATCCAACAATACCAGACTAGTCGCGGTATTTTCCCAGCTGACGGTCGCGCAGGCCAGAAGTTCTATCGCGCCATCGTTGGTAATGCAGCACCGAGTCAAACTCAATACGGCCAGCCTGCAAACAGCCAACCCCTAAATCCTGCACCTGCCGATCGCATGGGGCAATTGATTCAGCAGCAAACGACTGCTCCTAGTAGCTACTCATCTCAACCATCAGTGAGCTCCTCAACTTCTGGCAATACACGTTATCGCCGCGTTACTGATGCCGATGGCACTATCAAGCTTGTTCGTATAGACCAAGGTTCATAGTAGCAATGTAAATAACGCTATTTAGACGCATCAAAAAAGCCACGCTAACGATAGCGTGGCTTTCTTATTTATATATAGTTATTAATAGAACTTATCTCATTTTCTTAAAATACCTGTCTAAACAATAGGTGGTGGCTTAGGTTGACCATTGTCGCCATTCCAGTTTTCGCGAGCTTTATCATCTAAATCGGCTGCCGTTTTTGGCTCCCATTTACCATTTTCTTTCCAAGTCGCATCACCCCAATCTTCATCTTCCGCTTTACTGTCTAAATCTTTGTAGGCCTTGCCAGGATCTATACCGCGGCGTTTCATATCTGCTACTTGCTCTTCTAGCGTATGAAACTGATCAGCATCATGCATAGACTTTTCTAGACCATCAATCTCTCTTTTTAACTCGTCATTTTTAGCATTGCTCATCGTACGCTCTCCCTAATTATTAATATTATAGTTGTCATTCTCAAACAGCTAACGTTGTTAATCTTGTTAACTGACTGACTTTATTATTACGGGTCTGAGGAATATTCACAAGCATTGCACGTATGCTTTGTATTACAAAACGTAGTCGTGATGCCAAAGTGGACGTTTTAGATGGCTATTATTGAACACGCTAGCGAATAATTACTAGTCTTGTTTGTTCGTATTTGAGGTATGATTTTGCAGTAGGTTTTTTGCGTAGAAGGTAAGCTTCCATAGCTCTTGTGATACCCGCGTACCATAAGTCATTAGTTGTATCCAATTTGCACCGACTAGCTTACGTTGCAAATTATTGATATCAGCTTGAGAGATTTGGCAGCGTGAGACAGCATGAACGTTTGGCATCTCTTTTTTGATATCTACTTCCGCTTTAGCGGTAATCAAACGATTAATAGCATTTTGCAAGCCATAGCTCGAAAAAGTAGACGGTATTCTCATGAGTGTCATGAGTATCTCGTGCCACGAGATGGTTAGCGATCGGGTTACGTCCGTTAGATTGCCACCCTCATAAGCCTGAGCACTATATTGAATCTCAAAAAACTCTGTTAACTCAATTGGCTCACTAACCTTATCCGATATAAAGTCTTCGTCATTAGGACTGTTTTTCTCTACCTCGGTAGTACTAGGTAATACATCAACGGTCTTCTCATACACGACCTTTTTACTAGTCGTACTCTCCTCGTCGTTCGCTCTGACCCAGCCACCTATCATTTTATTATTGGTGATTGCATTATAATGAGCCTGTACTAGCAATGGCTCAATATCTTCTTCCGTATCATAGTAATGTAGCTGGTTATCTTGCTTGGTCACTAATTTAATGAACTCTTGGAGTTGTCGGCTGATGACGACATCTGGAGAGTGGTTTTTAACCAGCACAATTAGCGGCTTAAGCTTCGCTTTGGCATTTAGATAACTCAAATGCATCTGGCTGACGCCGTTTTTTTGCACAGTTCCGTAGCTGTCGCCAACGATCATGACTGCGTAATCGCAAGAGTCAATACACTGGCGCCCATAAAAAGAGGCTTTAGATAATTTACTAGAAACATCATAGGTCAGAAATGCGCGTGCCTGAAAAAATATCGCTAAGCTGTCTAGAACCAACAACTGGTCATTGTCAGCGCATATAATATGAATATGATAGCGACGATTCGGCACAATTACCTCTAAGCGTAGGTCGTGACATAAAAAGGATAGGATGTAAAATAGAACACAAAAATCTTGTCTTGCTCAGCCTAGCATACTCTTAGCTTGAAAAGATGCACTCAATTTATTTTAACTGAGTCAGCGTTGCATACAGCATATTGATATCACTAGCTTTGATAATAACTAATGAGAGTAGTATTGCAATGCCATTTCTGTACCGAGTAAGCGCTCAACTAAAGCGCATAGTCTATCACTATATTTAGTGGCATGAAAAGTTAATGGCGGTCTAGTAATGGTATTTTTCTTACTGGTTTTTTGTGACAGATTTTCTTGTTTTTCACTCATCAATGATGCAGATAAGTTGTTTACAATCAATAGCTGTCTAACTCGTTCAGCAATCGCTTGACCAGAATCAATGACTTGTATTGATAGCTGCTGCTGTACAATCTCATCCAATAAGAATGTCTTAAAAAACGGATAATGTGTACATCCCAGCACTAACTGATCGACACCTTCATTAGCAAATATCTGTACCAGTTTACGTAATCTTTCAGCGGTCTCGTCTTGTTCTGACATACCTGCTTCTACCCAAGGTACCAGTTGCGGATCAAAATACTTAGTGACTACTGTGTTATTAGGTTGAGCAAAATTGATGATAACATCATTTAATAAGGTGCCATTCAAAGTCGCTTTGGTTGCTAGCACCGCTACATGACCACTCTTACTCGCCAATACCGCAGGCTTTAATGCAGGGACAAGACCCACAATAGGTATATGTGGATAACAGCGTCGGGCAGTATCTAGCGCATATGCTGAGGCGCTGTTACACGCAATAACTATTAGCTTACAGCCTTGCTTATGTAACCACTCTACGGCTTTTAGCGTTAGCATTTCAATATCTTCGCTGTCACGATTGCCATAAGGTACATTTAATGTATCAGCATAATATATATAATGCTCAGTAGGCAGCTGCTGTGCTAAATGCAAGTAAACAGATAAGCCGCCAACACCAGAATCAAACACGCCAATGGGCGCGCTACGGTTTTTATCGCTTACAACTGTATTACCAGCATGTTTATTGACATCTACTAGATTCATAGCTTTGAGACTCTGATCAACAGATATATCGACACACGGTCTGAGTTTTTCGACTGTCTGGTTTTTGATATCCATCTTTATGCTAATGCCATTATCATATTCTTCATCAATCTCATTACCCAGTTAAATGCGCTATATATATGTTGCGTGTATGGCGTTACTCTACGTCAGCTATCTATCAACTACCTTTATACGATAGGAATTTTTCAGACTAATAGAATCAAGCTATATTATAAAATTATAGCACTCATCGGCATACAGCAATTAATAGATAAACATAATACTTAATCAGTAGGCATCGATAATGAATAAGACTGCCCACCACTCTGTAGCGTCAATATCGTCTTACCATTTTCTTCTGATAATGCTCCAATTTCAGTCAGGTGATAAAAAGTATTGCGGCCGATAAGTGCGGTTAAGCCATTTCTGACCATCATGTAAGGGCGTACCTGTTCTGTAGACGCTAATTCCTGAGAATCTGCAACATCGTCAGCTGTACTCATTTGATTCGCTTGATCGCTTTCACTAAAGTCACTGTTATTGAAGTCGCTTTCACTAAAGTCGCTCTTATTAGAATCGCTCTTATTAGAATTATACGCCTTTAATACAATCGAATGCTCATCGTCTAAGCGAACCACATCCCCTGTCGTCGTTGTAAACTCTAACCAACTCATATCATCTTCATGGACAATACCAACATCGTTTATCAGAAGTGGTGCATCTTCAACTTGGATACGGATTTTCTGTACAGGGGTCTTGAGGAAGTACTCAGTAGTGCCATTATTCTCTTCTTTCCATAGTATCGTGGCAAACAAGCTGACCAATGACTCACGGGTCATTTGCCCGCCTTCATGCCACCATTCTCCGTTTGCTTTGATAATCAAATCCATATCAGCAATATCTTCAGGATGCCATTTTTCAAGCGGTGGTATCGCACGCCCTTCGCGAGTCCCTTTCGTAGACTTAATATACTGGCTTAATGCATCCAAATTATCTAAGCTATCTAGGCTATAAGGCTTACTGGTCGGGGCTTCTGCTATTTTCTCATAGCTGTCTTCAGTACTATTATTATCGTTATTCATTATTAATTCCTTTATTTAGTATTCAAAGTTTGGCTTATCTATTATTACTATAAATTTTTGTTTCAGGTATGATGAAACTTTATCGTTATAACAACCTCATTTTCTTAACATTACCTTAGCATCGATACTCATAAATGCGTATCGTGTTTGTAGGACTTTTCTTTTATAATGAGTAACGATTTTTTATTGAAATGGTCAAGTGGGTGTTGTATTGATGACACATCTTACGTTATACGTTGATATCCTTAGACAAATTGGTATTAACCATAACAGGTCAATTGATGCCGCAAAGACAGTTTTATCGGGCAGCCATATGTCTGAGTGACGTTAGCGCCGCAAGTCTATTATTCAGTTGTTAAGCTAATGATGCCCTGAGATAAGCCACTAAAAGTTTAGGAGTAGGTATGCAAGAGCAAGACAATCAAACGCCAGTTATTGATGGTAATACTGTGAATGCTGACGCACCAGTAGCGACAGAGACCGCAACGCTAGATAAAGTAGAACCAGTCGTAGCGCCAGTTGCCGCGGAACCTGAAGTCGAACGCGAATCAATGGAGTTCGATGTCATCATTGTTGGCGGTGGACCTGCAGGTCTGTCTGCTGCCATACGTTTGCGCCAGCTCGCTATTGAAGCTGGTAATGATGAGTTTATGGTTTGTGTGGTCGAAAAAGGCTCAGAGTTTGGTGCCCATACACTATCTGGTGCAGTCATTGAGCCACGTGCGCTCAATGAGCTGATTCCAGACTGGAAAGAAAAAGGCGCACCGCTTAATGTGCCAGCGACAGAAGATCGTTTTTATTACTTAAACTCTGCCACACGCTCAACCAAAGTGCCTCACTCGTTGATCCCAGGGCCTATGCATAATGATGGTAACTACATCGTATCATTGGGTAATGTGGTTCGCTGGTTAGCCGTACAAGCAGAAGAGCTTGAAGTCATGATGTTCCCAGGCTTCCCTGCTGATGATATTTTGTACAACGACGATGGCTCGGTACGAGGTGTATTGACGGGCGATATGGGTGTGGCCGCCAATGGTGAAGCCAAGCCTAGCTTTGAGCCAGGTTATGAGCTGCTTGCTAAATACACTATTTTTGCTGAAGGTAGCCGTGGTCACTTGGGTAAGCGTTTGATCAGCCGTTTTGGTCTAGACAAAGACTCTGATGCTCAGCACTATGGTATTGGTCTAAAAGAGCTGTGGGACGTCGATCCTGAGAAGCATGAGCAAGGCGTTGTCATGCATGGTCTTGGCTGGCCATTGACTGAAACTGGCTCAACTGGCGGCTGGTGGTTGTACTTTGATGAAAACAATCAAGTAAGTTTCGGGCTTGTGGCTGATTTGTCTTACCACAACCCCTATATGTCTCCCTTTGATGAAATGCAGCGCTTGAAAACACACCCTGTTATCAAGAATGTATTAGAAGGCGGCAAGCGTATCTCTTATGGCGCCCGCGCATTGACCAAAGGGGGTCTTAACTCACTGCCGAAATTTACCTTCCCAGGCGGCGTATTGGTAGGCGATGATGCAGGTTTCTTAAATCCAGCAAAAATCAAAGGTACTCATACTTCGATGAAGTCAGGTATGCTCGCAGCCGAAGCAATCTTTGAGGCGCTACAAGCAGATCGTCAGCATGATGAAGTCGTTGCTTATAGCACGATGTACAAAGAGTCTTGGTTATATCAGGACAACTATGAGTCACGTAACTTCTCACCAGCGATGCATCGTATGGGGCAGTTCATGGGCGGCGCTTTTATCTTTATCGAGCACAATTTGCTAAAAGGTAAGATGCCATTAACCATACATGACAACACTCCAGACTATGATCAGTTAGAGCGTGCTAACCACGCTTATCAACCTACTTACCTCAAGCCTGATGGTAAACTGGTATTTGATAAGTTGTCGTCAGTATTTATCTCTAATACCAACCATGCAGAAGATCAGCCAACGCATCTAAAATTGACTGATCCAACGGTACCTGTTTCGATCAACTTACCGTTATACGCTGAGCCTGCGCGTCTATACTGCCCAGCGGGTGTGTATGAAGTGGTCAAAGATGCTGAAGGCGCTAAGTTTGTCATCAATGCACAGAACTGCGTGCATTGTAAGACCTGTGATATCAAAGACCCTTCACAGAACATCACTTGGGTAACCCCAGAAGGTGGTGGTGGTCCTAACTATCCAAACATGTAAGTCAGGACAATTCTGATTTGAGCTGGTACAGTTAATATCATTAAAACTGCGCTCCAATAAAAACCGCCCTTCTCTGCATAAGAGTCGGGCGGTTTTTTAATGCTTAGAACAAGCTATTTTTACCAATCAATGCTGCTTAGTCTGTCCAAGCATCACGGTTAGCTTCATCTCTGAGTTTTACAAAGTTATCAGGATCAAACTTAATCTGATCCCCTGTTTTACCCTCTTTTACCTGACGCTCATAGTCACGTAGTATTCTTAGCGCTACAGGAGACAAGAGCAAGATAGCCACTAAGTTGACCAAGGCCATCAGACCCATAGATAAGTCAGCGAAGTTCCATATAGCAGGTAAACTGGCAACAGAGCCAATAAATACCATACCTAATACTAGGAAGCGGAAAATCATAATCATCACTTTGGCATTTTTGGCACCAGAGATAAACTCAAGATTTGACTCACCGTAGCTATAGTTGGCGATGATAGACGTAAATGAGAAGAAGAAAATCGCAATCGCCACGAACACCACACCTAGGTCACCCACATACTGTGATAAGGCCAACTGAGTTAACTGAATACCTTCTTGCTCGACATTAGGGTCGACCACACCAGACAAAATAATAATCGACGCCGTCGCGGTACAAATGATAAGGGTATCCATAAATACGCCAAGCATTTGCATGAAACCTTGTACTGCTGGGTGATCAGGATGACTCTTTGCCGTTGCTGCAGCATTCGGCGCTGAACCCATACCTGCTTCGTTAGAAAACAAGCCACGTTTGATACCATTAATCATTGCCTGCGCAATACCATAACCGATGACGCCGCCTGCCGCTTGTTCAAAGCCAAATGCTGATTTTACAATCAACGCGATCGCTGCTGGGAATTGACTGAAGTTAGTCACGATAATGAATAGCGCTAGCAAGATGTACAAGATGGCCATCACTGGTACGATTTTACCCGCGATACGAGCTACTGAGCGCAAACCACCGAATACCACTGGCGCTACCAGTACTACCAGTACCAAACCTGTCATCCACGTTGGCACACCAAAGGCTTCATTTGTCGCTTGAGCGATGGTGTTTGACTGTACGCCATTGAATGCCAAGCCAAAGGCCACTAACAAACATAATGAGAAAAACACGGCGAGCCAGCGTTTGCCTAGACCTTTTTCAATGTAATAAGCAGGGCCACCGCGGTACACATTATCGTTGTGCGGTACTTTATATGCCTGTGCTAAGGTTGACTCGATAAAGCTGGTCGACATACCGACCAGTGCCGTCATCCACATCCAGAATACAGCACCTGGTCCACCCAAATAGATGGCAATTGCCACACCTGCCAAGTTACCAGTACCAACACGCGCGGCCAGCGACGTCATCAATGCTTCAAATGAGCTAATACCACCATCTTTGCGTCCTTGGTTGGACACGCGTAGCAACTTCCACATATGACCAAAATGACGAAACTGAATAAAACGTGTCACGACGGTGAAGTAAAGACCCGCACCAATTAGTAAGAACATCAGTAATCCATACCAAGGGTTACTAGCAATCAGCCAATCGTTGTTACCCCAGATAATACCGACACCATAATTTACGATGTTATTAAACCAACCTACTATCCCTTCGTTCATATGGGCTCCTTATTCATTCTTTATACGCGTTACTTAAATTTCATATCGATATCATATTTTGATTGCCATGGACTATATAAGCCTCTGTGCAAAATACCTGATACCAAAAAGACACGTGCATGATATAGATATTGAGCGACATGCGACCATCACGTTTACTTATCGACTTTATATAGTTATTTTTAAAATAAATAATGCTTATGTTTCATCTTATATAGAATAGATTAAGTGATAATTTAATCGTATAAATTACTCGGTTGCCGTAACGTTAGGTTCTTTAATAAATATTTAGCAAACTAATTTTTAGTAATTTACTTATTATTTATGCGTAGTAGTTTGCAATTATCTTTATTAAACCGTGCTAATATAAATTCTATATCCGTTTAGACTGTTTTATAGTTATCGAAGCTATTAATCAGTACAAGAAGCACAACAGGTTAGCGTGTTAAAAAGATTAAAACTCTTGTCAGGAAGACGAGATTGTTAAAAAGACACTGGATAGTCCACCCTTCTGTCTTCCTCAAGAAACGTTATTTTTGCCATTCGATGGCTTAGGTCAATACGATGCTTAAATAGTTAACTACTTTTATTTGAAGTAGAGAATTACCGAGCATTAAACGTACTATCACGCATCATCGTTTTCACTATATAAAGCAGTACCTGACTATTTTTTATACTTTTCGTGGTAAGAAATAATCGCAGTTCTTTTTATATGGTTGATATTTTTTAGGTAAGACAAAAGGAGTTGTCCTATGGAAAACCACAACGATCCATCTGGATATTGGCGCGCCAATATTCGTCTCATTCTCGGCAGCTTGGTTGTTTGGGCGCTATGCTCATATGGCTTTGGTATCTTGTTTCGTCCATTGTTAGCTGGTATCAAAATCGGTGGTACTGATCTGGGCTTTTGGTTTGCTCAGCAAGGATCCATTGGTATATTTATCATCCTAATTTTCTTTTACGCTTGGCGTATGAATAAGTTAGACAAACAATATGGCGTAGACGAGGAATAGCCCCATGAGTCAATTTGTAATTAATCTTATTTTTGTGGGTCTATCCTTCGCTCTCTATTTCGGTATCGCGATTTGGGCTCGTGCTGGTTCAACCAGTGAATTTTATGTTGCTGGTGGTGGTGTCCATCCGGTCGTTAACGGTATGGCAACAGCTGCTGACTGGATGAGTGCGGCGTCATTTATCTCAATGGCAGGTCTTATTGCTGCTAGTGGTTATGGCGCTTCTACCTATTTGATGGGTTGGACTGGCGGTTACGTTCTGCTAGCGATGCTTTTAGCGCCTTATTTACGTAAGTTCGGTAAGTTCACGGTTCCTGATTTTATCGGCGATCGTTTTTACTCAAAAACGGCTGCTATGATTGCTGTGGTCTGTTTGATTACCGCATCGACCACTTACGTTATCGGTCAGATGACCGGTGCTGGTGTTGCATTCTCGCGCTTCTTAGAAGTTGAGAGTAGTACTGGTCTTATCATTGCGGCTATTGTTGTCTTCTTCTATGCCGTACTTGGTGGTATGAAAGGGATTACCTATACGCAGGTTGCACAGTATGTGGTTCTGATGATTGCCTATACTATTCCTGCTGTCTTTATTTCACTTGAGTTGACCGGTAACCCGATTCCAGGCCTTGGTTTGTTTTCAAACCATGTCGAGTCAGGTGTCCCTATTTTGACTAAGCTTAACCAAGTTGTGACTGACTTAGGATTTGCCTCTTATACGGCTGATGTTCCTAACAAGCTAAACATGGTGCTATTTACCTTGACGCTAATGATCGGTACAGCAGGTCTACCACACGTTATCATTCGTTTTTTCACTGTACCTAAAGTGGCTGATGCACGTTGGACAGCAGGTTGGACACTGGTATTTATCTCGCTACTATACTTTACTGCTCCAGCAGTAGGTGCTATGGCTCGTCTAAACCTAATTGACACCGTTTACCCACAAGGGGTTGCAGAAGCGCCTCTAGAATATGATCAACGTCCAGACTGGATGATGACATGGGAAGAAACAGGTCTTATCAAGTATAACGATCTAAACAATGATGGTCGTATTCAGTTGTACAGTGATAGTGGGTTAGGTGCTGCTCAGATCGCCCTCAATACTGCTCAAACTGACGGTGGCGATGTTGCTGCAGCAACTGCAGCGGTAGAAACCGCTCGTATTGCACATGATGCAGAGCTTGATGGTCGTTTTGCTAACGCTGGATGGGCAGGTAACGAGCTTGATGTTAACGCTGATATCTTAGTTCTAGCGAATCCAGAAATTGCACAGCTTCCACCATGGGTTATTGGTCTGATTGCTGCAGGTGGTTTGGCAGCAGCACTATCAACCGCTGCAGGCCTACTGCTCGCAATTTCATCAGCCATCAGTCATGACTTGATCAAACGTAACTTAAACCCAAATATCACTGATAAACAAGAGCTAAAATATGCTCGTATCACTATGGGTGTGGCGATTGTAGTAGCAACTTACTTAGGTATGAATCCGCCAGGGTTTGCCGCACAGGTCGTAGCACTGGCCTTCGGTATTGCTGCCTCTTCATTGTTCCCTGTGTTAATGATGGGTATTTTCTCTAAACGCATCAACAATCTTGGCGCTATTGCAGGTATGTTGACTGGTTTAATAGTCGTTCTTGTCTATATCTTTATGTTCAAAGGTTGGTTCTTCATCAGTGGTACAGCGAACTTCCCTGATACTGAAGAGTACTGGTTATTTGGTATCTCACCACTATCATTTGGTGCAGTTGGTGCATTGCTTAACTTCATCGTAGCATTCGCTGTATCTTATGCTACTGCGCCACCACCAGCACATATTCAAGAGCTGGTTGAGAGCGTACGTTCTCCACGTGGCGCTGGCGGTGCGGTCGACCACTAAGCTCACAACTGAGGATATATCTTCTGTTACTATATATCACTCACAGGCAGTAGCTGCTTGTGGGTGATTTTTTTATCCTATAGCTATAATAACTAAATTTTAGATTTTTACTTTATCTAAGAGGTTCAATTAGACACATCTAACGCATTAAGGAATATTTTATGCTTTTTGAGTTTATCGCTACCATCGCTGCCGCATTTGGTATGGCTGGACTAGCACTTATCATAACTCACCTCAGCAAACTGGCAGGCAAACGTGCACCTAAATGGCTGATTCCCTTATTTGCTGCTATTGGGATGTTTGCATTCCAGATAAACCAGGAATACAGCTGGTATGGTCAACAAGTGCGAGATCTGCCAGAAGGCGTAGAAGTTGTCAAAACAGCAGAAAGCAAGGAATGGTTCCGCCCATGGTCTTATGCTAAACCACAAATATTACGTTTTATCGCTGCTGATACTGGAAATGCTAGTGTGCAAGTAGACAACCCAAATATATATTTATTCAATTTATATTTATTTGAAAGACGAAGAAGTGTAGAGAAAGTTCCACAAGTTATCGATTGCAGTGTTCCTGCGCGTGCAGACTACGTAATACCAGAAAAAGGTAACACACTGACGGTGAATGAACATGTTAAACAGACCACTGCGTGGCGAGAGCTGACTACAGACGATCCTTTATTTATCAAAATCTGTACTGATGAAATCGTCTGATCCTATAACGCTTAGTACGGTTATGATTATGCTGGTTCATTAAATGCTGATATCCAGTTGCTTTTAATAGCGTTGAGAAGCGGCTGAATAAGTATGCTTTGAATTAGCTCCTAGCAATAGCCCAGCGCACAAGCCACCAAAATGTGCCGCAAATGAGATACCTTGTTGCGGCATCAATCCTTGCTTAATGGTCAGCCAGTAACCAGTCCCCATAACAATACAAGCAATCAGATAACCCCAACGCCGCGCAAATATAGCTCCGCCTATCATATAACCTAACATTGCAAAACAAAGCCCTGATGCGCCGATATGGATAGAAGATGGCGACCCGATAACCCAAGTGACCAGTCCTGAGGCGACCACCAGTTTAATTACCGTGCGATAAGCATTCTTCTCAAACAGCCCAAACAAAAACAAAATCTGTAATAGCGTCACCGTATTGCCAGTCAAATGCGACAAATTGCCATGCATAGTCCATGAAGCAAACACCCCTATAATACTACCCACATCTAAAGCACGCGGTACGATGCCAAAGATGTTCCACATACCAAATAGGGCCACTTCATTTAGAAAAAACATGCCCCACATCGGTATAAGCACAAAAGCATACAGCCCAATGACCTGCTTTATTCGTACTACAATCAAATTAAGCAATTGCTGCCAATTCATATACCATCCTATCCTTATTACCTAGATTTTTTATGCCTACTTAGTGATTTACAGCAAACAAGGGACGCACAGCAGGTTTGAACGACAACAGTGATGCATCCTCATCAGCAGTGAGATAGTTATCACCATGCAATAATGACGTCGAATGATAAGGAACCAAGGCCGTAGGAATAAAGCGACGTGCCGCATCGATATGCTTGATTGAATCATCAAAGAAGATATGCGGCGCAAATGTTCTGAGTACCGCTGTTTTCTCTAGTCCTCCCAAAAAAAACGCCATATCAACATTCACGCCCCACTCTCGCAATGTCTTAATAGCACGCAAGTCAGCTGGTGCATTACGCGCGGTCACCAGCGCAATTTTTATTGGCGAGTATTTTAGATCAGCAGGTAGGCGCTCTTGCAGATTTGATAATTTAATCAATAATTCAGCGTAAGGACCTTTTTCAATCGGTAAATCACGCATTTGTACTTCACGATCATGAAAGGCTCGTAGCCCTTTTTGTTTGTATAGCAGTTCACCTGAATCATCAAAAAGCACTGCATCCCCATCAAAGGCAATACGCAGCTGCTCAGTATCCAGCTCATAAGTATTCACAGGCGTAGCGTCTAGTATGGCACAGGCACAGATATTGGCATCCGCAACTTGCTGGGCATCGTCGCGATTGGTGGTCAAGAACAGATCAACATTAAAGTCTTTGATATAAGGCGCAACAGGGCTACCTGAAACAAAAGCAGAACGGGAGATATTAATATCATGTTCTAGAATTGCATTAAGCACCTGAATGCCAGTGTCTGGACTACTTTTTGAGACGATAACGACTTCGACCAATGGTGTTTCAATATCTGAATCTTGTCCGTCACTATTATCAGAATACTTATTTAGGTTTAGTAACGCTTTAATTAGCGGATAACCTGCACCAATATTCAAGGGATCATTTTCACGCTCGGTCATGTACTCCCTAAATTCTTTTATAGCACTTGTAGGTCGTTGCTCTAGCAGCTCTAGCAAATAGTTTTCTGACTCAGTCAAATCAAAAAGTGCCGTTGCAGAAATTGCGACGATGAGCGTATTACTAAAATCGACAGCCATGACTATCTCTACTTATAAAGTTATATAGGAAAACGAATGAAAACCAGTTTACTACATTCATAAGCCTTTATAACACTAAGAAAAGTTACCAACACGCAGCACCGCATATTGTGATTTTGTAAAACTGCCCTCTCTTAATTCTTAGTCAAAATATCAGCCAATAAAAAAGCCACACTGCTTTATTAGCAATATGGCTTCATACAATAACGTTATACATGAGGATTTAGGTTCAGCTTACCCGAGCAGTACAAGCGAGATGGCAGGGAACATCACCAAAATAACCAAACGAATCACATCAGAGACAATGAATGGAGCCACCCCGCGGAACATATCACTCAGCTTAATATGCGGTGCCATCGCCTTAATCACAAAGATATTCATCCCCATCGGCGGCGTAATCAAACCAAGCTCCACCGTCAATACCGCAATGATACCAAACCAGACCGGATCAAACCCTAACGCTAGAATGATTGGATATACCACAGGTATTGTGATTACTAGCATCGCTAAGGCATCCATAAACAGTCCTAATAGGAAGTACATGAACAGAATACAGATTAAGACAATCATTGGACTGACTGCCAACCCACCAATCCAAGATGCCAAGGTATAAGACAAGCGTGAGACTGAGATAAAATACCCCAATGCCTCTGCACCCAGTAGCATAAAGAACACCACTGCAGAGAGCGCTAGTGTCTCGATCAGTGACTGTTTAAGGCCATCTAAACGCATACCTTTAGCAAAGGCATAAGCCCAAGAGACAAACGCTCCTACTGCGGCGCCTTCTGTTGGGGTAAATAGCCCAAAGAAGATACCAGCAATAATCACAATAAAGATAAAGCTAAATGGTATCAAACCCGTAAGTGACAGTAGCTTGGCTTTCCACGTGGTTTTCTCACCACGTTTTGCTAAATGTGGTTTCCAGCGTACCATCACCATGACGGTAAGTGAGTACATCACCATACCGAGCATACCGGGTAGGAAACCAGCGATGAACATGTCACCTACTGACTGCTGAGTTAAGATGGCATAGACCAGTAGCGCGATACTGGGCGGAATCATGATACCAAGCGTACCACCAGCGGCTAAGATACCGCAGGCAAAGCCTGGCTGATAACCGTACTTCTCCATTTGCGGTAAGGCCACTTTGGTCATGGTAGAGGCAGTGGCGAGTGATGAGCCTGAGATAGAGGCAAAGATACCGGATGAACCGATACCAGCAATACCAAGACTACCCCGTACTCCGCCAAATATGGTCCGAGTGGCTTCAAAGAGTTTACCTGCCATGCCTGAGTGAGTGGCAAACACGCCCATAAGAATAAATAAGGGAATGGCACTAAAGTCATACTTTGCTAAGACATCGACTGGGATGTCTTTGAGCATTTGCAGAGCACCACTAGGCGCTGTCACTGCACCGAAACCGACTAGACCCACCCCTAACATGGCAAGTGCAACAGGCACTCGTAAGACGACAAGCAGAATCATGACAACTAGGCCAATCGCACCGATAATTTCTGGACTCATGCGCCTGTCTCCTCGGCGTCAAAGAATTCGCCTGTCTTAAAGATGTTGATGGATTCGATCAATGAGCGAATGGCCAGTAGGATGCTTAAGAATGCACTAACCATATAGATAGGCATCATAGATATTCGAAGGTCTTGGGTGACTTTGCCATACTCTAAGGCATCAATGGCGCTCTCGTAGAGTCCCCATGAGAAGACGATGCCGATGACAAAGAAGCCCATCATAAAGATACCCATAAGGTAGCCTTTGATAGACTGTGGCATTTTCTGGGTGAAGACATCGACGATGATTTGTGAGCGTTCGACAAACGCGGCAAAGGCAGCTAGTAATGCAAATAGCATGAAGTAGGAGACGATCTCTACACTGCCTTTGACGGTAAAGCCAAACTCACCGCCGGTGAGTTTGAATATGTAGCGTGCGACGACGTCGAGCATGGTGGTTAGGACGATGATAATGAGACTCACCCCACCGATGAACTGGCATAATCTAGAGATTAAAACACTGAGCTTGACTAAAAATGCCATGTGACACCTCCAATTAGGTTAGACCTTACAGGCAGCACTGGCAGCTTTTGCTTTATCATAGACGCCATCAGCATCTAAACCCAAAGCGTTAACATCACTTAGATATTTTTGGGTTCCTCTTTCAAGTGGCCCTTTCCAATCTGGATCATTTAGCGGATCAGGAATCTCGACAATTTCATCACCTTTATCTTTAGCAGCTTGAATTGCCATCTGGTCATGCTTATCAAATACTTCACCAACTTTACTGGCCAACGCCATTCCTGAGTTTTTATCCAAAACTTGTTTTAAATCATCAGGTAAATTGTCGTATTTATCCTTGTTCATCGTGACCATAAGCGCTGAACTATAGAAAGGAATATTGGTATGATATTTGGTAATCTCATCAATCTTAAATGCTGTTACCGCCTCCCACGGGAAGCTTAAACCATCAACAACGCCGCGCTGTAACGAGGTATACATATCATTAGCAGGTAAACCTACTGGCGAAGCACCAGCGCTTTCAATAATATCGCCAGCAACAGCTGAAGGACGGCGAATACGCATACCTTTCATGTCTTCAGGTGTTCGAATTAGCTTATCAGTTGTATGAAGCGCCCCAGGTCCAGCCCCGTACATAAATAATAAATGTGAGTCTTCGTATTCACCTGCTAAAGTACCGTCATCATATAAGGTCTGTAGCATACAGCCCATTTGGGTTGCTGAATTTGATAAACCTGGAAGTTCAGTAATCTGAGTCAAAGGAAAGCGACCGTTGGTATAACCATGCGCTTGTGAACCGATATCGATCGTACCTTTGGCAGCAGATTCATAAGTAACGTCTGCTTTAGCAAGACCCGCTGATGGATATAGCTCAACTTCTAGACGGCCGTCAGAATCTGTTTCTATCTGTTTTGCCCAAGGCTCGAAGACTTCTTTACTGATAGATGAGGTTGCTGGCCAAAAATGTGAAAACCTTAGTACGGTAGTTTCTTGAGAAGTAGCTGATGAACCATCAGTCGTATCAGCAGACTGGTTAGAACAGCCAAGAAGGCTAATAGCGGCTAAAGCACCAATTGAAAAAAGAGGAGCTAACTTCATTATCAATTCCTTTTGATAATTATGAGAATAAGAGTAAGGTATTACGAGCAGACAATTTGACTCATCCTAGATTAAATTGGCTACAAGGTTTAGATATATTTTTTACATACCTGTAATAAAAGTACAGTTCAAAATCAGCAGCTATAATGATAGAAGTCAAATCATTTTTAGCATGTTCTAAAGGATATATTCATATTATAGATATAATCTTAATACTTGGATTGTCTATATAGATAATAGTAAAAAGTAAGCAGAATAAAATAATTCCTCATAAAAAAGCTCTCAGCCTGTTACGCAGTTGAGAGCTTTTTTTGTAAATATCATATGAATATATAGAAACTGATATAAGCATTTATATAAATAATAATAGCGATGAAGCGCTACTTTTCCATTTGCCACTTATCATCTACCCACACAGCATCGTTATCATCTAGATGTACATGCCATTCTGCATCAGTTACCGCAAGACGAATCTCAGTCAAACATTGTAGCCAATGCTCTAAGGTATACATAAGATCTTTTACATCCATACTAGCAGGTAGCTTTGTAGCTCCTGCTAATATGACCTCTGACTCACTATCATCATATGCATAGAGATCGAAAGTCTCTGCATCATCTGCATGCTCAAAGTTTTCATTATACTCATCGACTATTGATGCAACTTTCTCTTGCTCCTGTTGAGTCAAGAGAGTAGAACGTTCAGCAGTATAGTAGAGTGAAACGCCCATAATATGCTCCAAAGTAAATTACAAATAGAAGATTTTAGAAGTGAATAAATCATATCACACCAAGCTAGTTCGTAGGAAAATTTGAATTTTTGATCAAAGCATCCAGCACCTAGCACCGTCACCAAACCTACGACAAAGAAAAACCCCCGACAAGCTAATGTCGGGGGATATTTCAGAATAGAGAGCTGACGATGACCTACTCTCACATGGGCGAACCACACTACCATTGGCGCTACGATGTTTCACTTCTGAGTTCGGGAAGGGATCAGGTGGGGCCATCGCGCTATTGTCGTCAGCAAAG
>NZ_CAJGZN010000021.1 GCF_904846235.1 Psychrobacter immobilis | reverse complement strand
CGGGCGGTTAGAAAGACTTGTTGCTTCTCAAAAAAGCTTGATAATCACTTTAAAGTATTCGATCTGGTGTTCTTTTATATCAATTATGGCTACGTCTGATGCCAGCATACTTTTTAGAACACCACCAGAAAAATTAGTAGTGAGTCGGCTAAAAATATAAAAAAGGCGGTCCGTAACTATTGTTGTTGACCGCCTTTTTTTGAACATATATTTTATAGGAGCATTTCTAAGACGAACTTGCTACCAACAAAGCCAATGGCTAATAGGATAAAAGCATAAATAGTGATGTTGGCCGCACGTTTGCCTCGCCAGCCTGCACGCCAGTTACCGAATAGTAGTACACCAAATAATAACCACGACAGTAGACTAAAAACAGTCTTATGCACGATATGCTGCGCCATCAAGTCTTGCACATAGATAAACCCAATCCCCAGTGCGATACTGAGCAATACAAAGCCTACCAACAGCATATCGAATAATAAACTCTCCATACTTTGCAAGGAGGGTAGTTTATTGACCCAAAAGCGATGAATGGTATGATGCTTGAGCTCACGTATTTGTAGACGTAGAAATAGCGCTTGTACCGCAGCCATCAACAGCACACAATAGGCAGCCAATGATAATATGATATGGATTTCAAGCCCAATACTAACATCAGTGAGCGGTTGATAGGGTGCACGGCCGACATAGCCAACAGTCATACCTACTAGCGCAGTGGGTGCAGCCAAAATACCAAGACTAAGAATAGGGCGGTATAAACAGAACAACAGGTAAAAGAATAAGAAAAATAAACTGGTCAGACTGATTATATTGAATAAGTTGAAATTCAAGCCATACAGCGTCACAACGTATGGATATAGCAGTGCCGCATGTGCAGCCGTGCCGATGAGCAATAAGCCCAGACTGAGGCTTTTGTGGATAGGTTTGTCCTGAACCAGCGCCCAACCAATATGGATGCTGACTAAGATATAAGCCATGCTAGCAAGTAAGAATGCAAGGTGCACAGATAAAAAGCCTCATCTTATACTGAGCATAAACTGCCGCTCAATGTGTCGCTAAAGTGGTATTATCAGAATGATTAGAATAATCGTCCAATTTATCATAAAATGGGTGCCAATTGAGCACCATCTTGCTTATAACTTATAAATGATCAGCAGTGCTGCATAGCGCAAAAAGTAAAATATATCATCTATAAAAAGTTGACTGCAATTATAAGTGCTGTGTCCTTTGCGAAACGACTATAAGTTTTGAGCCATGTTAATGCTATAGTATTGATAATATAATTCTTTTATCATGTCCCTTGTCATGCAATATCCTAATATCTTATAGCGTATCCTAATATTATTTACGAACCATTTTAATGGTTTGATTTAGAGTTATTTTAATTGCGTATTATTTAATTGAAAACCATTTTAATTGAGAGTTATTTATGTTTGATACCTTAACAGAACGCTTATCGTCGAGCCTACGTAACATCGTCGGTACCGGACAGTTGACCGAAGACAATATCAAAGACACGTTACGTGAAGTGCGTATGGCGTTGTTAGAGGCCGATGTAGCACTACCTGTCACTCGTGATTTTGTAAAACGCGTCAAAGAACAAGCGCTTGGTGCAGAGGTGCTAAAAGAGTTAGCGCCAGGTCAAGCCTTTGTCAAAATCGTACACGACGAGCTGACCGAAATGATGGGCAGTGCCAATCAGCAGCTAGAGATGACAGGTAAGCCGCCTGTTGTTTATTTGCTAGCAGGTCTACAAGGTGCGGGTAAAACGACTACAGCTGGTAAGTTGGCAAAGTATTTACAAGAGCGCCAAAAGAAAAAAGTCATGCTAGTTTCTGCCGACATTTATCGTCCAGCGGCTATCAAACAGCTTGAGCAAGTAGCCGGTCAAGTGAATGCTAAGTTTGTGAACTCAAGCACAGATGAGAATCCAATTGATATCGCAAAGCGTGCGATTGAAGAAGCCAAAATCCAATATCAAGATATCCTGATCATTGATACCGCGGGTCGTCTACATATCGACGACACCATGATGGATGAGATTAAGGCGCTAACTGCTGCAGTTAATCCATCTGAGACGCTATTTGTCGTCGATGCAATGACGGGTCAAGATGCCGCCAATACCGCAAAAGCCTTTAATGATGCATTGCCATTGACAGGTGTTATCTTAACCAAGACCGACGGTGATGCTCGCGGCGGTGCGGCGCTCTCTGTACGTGCTATCACTGGCAAGCCAATTAAATTCTTAGGCCGCGGTGAAAAACTAGACGAGCTAGAGCTGTTCCACCCTGAACGTATCGCGCAGCGTATCCTTGGTATGGGTGATGTACTGAGTCTGGTCGAAGAAGTTGAGCAGAAAATTGACCGTGATAAAGCCGAAAAAATGGCGAAAAAGATGCAAAAGGGCGGCGACTTTGACCTTGAGGATCTATTGACTCAGTTCCAGCAGATGAAGAGCATGGGCGGCATGGCAGGTTTCTTGGATAAGATGCCGGGTATGGGCGGCTCAGATATGCAAAAGGCCGTCGAAGATGCCAAACCAGAAGAAAAAGTACGTGAAATGGAAGCATTGATCAATTCAATGACGCCGTTTGAGCGCAAAAACCCTGATAAGATTAACCCAAGTCGTAAGCGCCGTATCGCTGCAGGTTCAGGGCGTGAGATTCAAGACGTTAACCGTTTGCTCAAGCAACACAAGCAAATGGCAAAAATGATGAAAATGATCTCAAAGCCTGAAGGCATCAGTAAAATGATGAAGTCTATGCAAGGGCTCATGGGTGGCGGCGGTGGAGCAGGTGGCGGCGGTCCATTGTTTGGCGGCGGTCAGCAAGGTGGCGCTAAAGACGTGAATCCAGAACAAATGGCCAAGCAAATGGGACTGGATCCAAACAATATGCCAAGCACTGAAGAGATGCAAAAGCAAATGCAAGAAATGCAAAACCAAGCACCAAAGAAGTTCAAAACCCGTTTTTAGATAACAATTAGTTATTTTTAAAATGTTTGATCAAAGCCCCGAAGCCAATGAAGCTTTGGGGCTTTTTATCGTCATCAGTTGCAGATAAACACTGATGGATAAAGTGTGAAAAATATAGAAATTAATAAAATTCGTGTACCCTAAATGCTATGATAGGCGCTGCTTCATTCTGTCAGTATTCTTATAGTGAATGAATGATAGATCGTTATTAAAAATTATTAAAATCTGATAAATCAATTTAGAACGCCAAAAGTAAAAGCCGAGGTTGTGATGTTTTTAGCAATGGATACCGTGTTCGACCAGTGTTCGATCGCGATTTTAGATTCGAGTGGACAGGTATTGTCGAGCCATACCGAAACAGGTAAGCGTCAGCAGACTCAACAGATTTTACCGATGATTGATGCTGCATTGTCTGAGGCGCAGTTACGTCTCGCTGATATACAGGCTTTAATATTCAATCGCGGGCCGGGTGCGTTTAGTGGTATCCGCATCAATACGGCAGTGGTACAGGCTCTATCTGTAGCGCATGACTTGCCTTGTGTTAGCGTCTCAAGCCTGCAAGCAATCGCACAATGCGCGTATCAGAAGTATGGGCTGACACACCTATACAGCGCCCTTGATGCTCGTATGCAGCAAGTTTACTTTGGGCAGTATGAATTGGTAACTGACGACCAATTAGGTTATAGCATTATGCAGCCAGTCTTGGCTGATGGTGGCGATAGTACAGAGCAGCTATTAGATTATGATAGCCAAACAGAGCTCAACCTGCCTATCGCGGGTAATGGCGCAACGCTGTTGGCACGACATGATCAGCAAGACTGCCATGAAGATGTTTGGCCAGATGCTGTTGTCATTGGGCAGCTTGGTATTGCTCAGTTTGCAAACGATGGTGGTACGGAAGCGTCACAGGCATTACCAAAATATCTACGTAATCAAGCTTGGAAAACACTTAAAGAGCAAGGCAAAGCATAGCTTTATAAATATGCTTTTTGTAGCGTCGCTTGCTGTCACTGGTTATGATAAATACTTTAACCATAACCAGTTTAAATCAATTAATAGCAGCTAGCTTTTTAGTGTTTAGCAAGCGCATACCAATATAAAATCAACGTTAATATAGGACAGCCAATCGGTCTGTTTTTAGGCCAGTTTTTTTAGGCCAGTCTATTTCTAGGAAAGTCACTGTGGATATAGTTTTATTCGTTCAAGCTGTCATCATGGGTATCGTTGAAGGTATCACTGAGTTTTTACCAATATCTAGTACGGGATATTTGATCTTATCAGCAGATGTGATGGGTTTCTGGACTAAAGAAAAAGTTGATTTATTTGTCGTGGTGGTACAGCTTGGCGCTATTTTGGCAGTGATTTATGACTATTGGGGTAGATTGTGGCAAGCGTTGATGGGTTTGCTGACTGGCAAAGCAGAAGGCATGACCAATCCTAGACAGCTGGGACTGAGTCTGATTGTCTCTACTATCCCTGTGATGATTGTTGGTTTTACCTTTGCCGATGAAATCAAAGCTTATCTGTTTAATCCTATTGTCGTTGCCATTATGCTCATCATCGGCGGTCTACTGATATTTTACGTGGAAAAGCGTCCTAAAACGGTCATTGCAGAAGAGGCAGAAGATGTCAGCATAAAAACTGCGTTGATGATTGGACTATTTCAATGTTTAGCTCTTATACCAGGGACGTCACGCTCAGGTGCCACTATTATTGGTGCGTTGTGGTTAGGTGTTTCACGTAAGGCTTCTGCTGAGTTTTCTTTCTTTTTGGGTATTCCTGTCATTGTAGGCGCGGCACTGTTGGACTTACTCAAGCATGGTGACGTACTGACGAGCAGTGAAGACTGGCTGGTGCTAGGTATCGGAACCATCGTGTCATTTGTAGTAGCGCTACTTTGTATTCGCTTACTTGTGGCATGGGTAAGTCGCCGTGACTTTACTATTTTTGCTTGGTTGCGCATCATCACGGGTGTTATCGTGTTGGTCGCCGCTTGGGGCTTTGGTTATCAAATGGCTGGCTAGATTTGCATTATGATTTAACACGCCAGTAATTCATAGTGAAAATAAGCAGCAAATAGGATGATGGTTATGACAGATGTGCCCCAAACGTATGACGAGACAGGTGCTGTTGTACATTGTCAGTTATTCTACGTCGATAACAGCCAGCAAGCACAGGTTGAGAGCCTACAGTCATTGATAGCTGAGCATAAATTACCAATTATCTTAGATATAGAGGTCGCTACAGAGAAATTAACTCAAAGGCGCCGTCAGCAATTGAGCCAAGCATCTACTCAGCCTATTTTATTATTAGATAATAAAGACAAGCTATCATGGCTAAGTGATGGGCTCAGTGTGGCGCCTGAGTGGGACAAGTTGCAGCGCCGTGTAGTGAGTGCTGGCCGTAAGTCTGAGCTGCTATTACAAGCGGCCAAAATCACATCAGATAGTCATGTTATTGATGCAACTGCTGGCTTTGGGCATGATAGTTTAATATTGGCCAGTACTGGCGCCCAAGTCACTATGCTTGAGCAGCAGCCTTTGATGGCATTGCTGTTACTTGTAGAGCAGCAACGTATGAGTGCGCTACCCAATTGGCAAAAGCTCATGAGCCGTCTACAAATTATCAATGCTGATGCGCTCAGTTATTTTGCGAATTTAGAGGCTAGTACCGTAGCCGATAACGCTATTGCAATCGATGTCGTCTATTTGGATCCGATGTTTCCGGAAGATAGCTATCAAGATAGTAAGACAGGTAAAGGGGCAAAAGTCGGTAAGCATATGCAAGCACTGCATCAATTGGCTCGTCCACCAACTTCAGATGAAGAGCGACAGCTGCTAAGTAGGGCGCAGGCCGTTGTCAGACGAAATATGCAAGGCCAAGGTCGCGTGATCGTAAAGCGTCCACAGTTTGCACCGCTGCTTGCTGATGAGCCAGCTAGTGAAAGCTGGCATAATGAAGCCGTGCGCTTTGATGGGTATTTTGTCTGACAGCTGCTGTTTGCGATAATGAATGTACGAGTATAAATGTACGCAATCAATCAGCTTATATATGCAGAATTAATAGATTTAGGAGCAAGGAATGTCAGCGTTAATCATTTGGGTCATGGGTGCAGTTTTACTGTTGATTAATATCATGCTGCGTACTCGCATTCTTCGGCTTGAGGCACGGTTAAAAGAGCTGAGCAATCCACAAGAGCAGCTAGTATTTTTACGTCAACAAGCAGCACAAAAAGACAAAGTCCCAGCGTTAAAAGCCTTGCGCAAGCAATATCCTGAGCTATCACTGATCGAAGCGAATAAATTATGGCAACAAATTTAGTAGCCAGACCATTAAACTTAGTAATTAGTCCATTAAAACTAAGCAACCAGCCCTTTCAAAAATTAATTTAGTTGTTCTGAGCTAAATATATAAGCGCACATAAAAAGTATCCAATTAATGATAATAAAAAGCCATGACATTTAAAGACAAGCTACAAGCCTACATCCAGCTAACCCGTTTTGATAAACCAGTCGGCATTGAGCTGCTCTTATGGCCAACGCTTTGGGGCGTACTACTCGCTGCAATGGGGCAAGCGCAGCAGCAAGGAATGACGGCAGCGTTGCCAAGTATCAAGGTGTTCGCGATATTTGCCCTTGGTGCAATATTTATGCGAGCGGCTGGCTGTGCTATCAATGACTTTGCCGATCGAAAAGTAGATGGTCATGTGACTCGCACTAAAGGTCGCCCATTAGCAGATGGACGCTTATCTGGCAAAGAAGCCGTCGCTGCATTCTTAGTACTGGTGCTGTTAAGTGCCAGTCTGCTATTTTTCCTGCCTATAGCTGTATTTTACTGGTCGCTTGGTGCCGTTGTATTGGCGTTTGTTTATCCATTTATGAAACGCTATACCCATCTGCCGCAAGTATTTTTAGCAGCTGCTTTTGGATGGGCGATACCGATGTCTTATGTGGCGGTGCAGGGCGCTCCCGATATTTGGTGCTGGCTGCTATTCTTTGCTTATATGTGCTGGACGGTGGCCTATGATACGCAGTACGCGATGGCCGACCGTGAGGATGATTTAAAGATTGGCGTGAAATCAACGGCGATACTATTCGGTCGTTATGATGTGATTATTGTCTCAATCCTACAAATGCTATTTTTGCTCATAATGGGCGCAGCTATGTGGCATTACTTTGCCCCAACAACGCTAGGCGTGACACCCGTATTCGGATTGGCGCTAGTTGCGATGATGTTTACCAAACAAAACAGCGCTTGTGCCAGTCGTAACCCTTTGGCTTGCTTTCAGGCGTTCTTGGCCAATATCTGGGTAGGGCGCTATGTCTTTGCGCTCATCGCAGTTACTTGCATATGGACGACGCTAAATGGATAAGTTCGATAAATTGCCGAGGTTCAAATCAAAGAAACTGTCTGATACGAATGCGTCAGTTAAGGACTATCAAGCAAAACTTGCCGAACATGGGCTGACTCGCGAGCAAGTTATCGCAACTGAGCGTAAACTGGCGAAGTTTGCCAATACTATGGATTCGCTAGTACGAGTGCCTTTTACCAAGCAAGGAATGGGTGCGGATGCGGCGCTTTCGACCATTCCACTAGCAGGAGATTTGGCAGGATTGGCATTGACCAGTTATGCATTTATATTAGGACGTCAGTTGGGTGTGCCCGCTCATAAAATGACGCCAGCGGTTAGATTGGCATTTATTGATATGGTCGTTGGTATCGTACCTGGCATTGGTACGCTATTAGATATCTTCATTCGTCCTAGCCGTAAGACACTGGGTATCGTGCACGAGCATCTACATCATGAGTATGGTATTACCGAAACCATGCATATGGATCGACCGTTTCTGCACCAATCATTAGAAGACAAGCAGAAGCAAAGCCGTTTTGGTTTTTTTTGGCGCAATCCAATCGTTGCTTGGTTATATCTGCATATCCCTAATTTTCTTGGACTGCTAGTCATTGTATTTGTCGGCTGGGGGCTGTGGACATTGATAAGTTGGTTGGTCGGACTTTTTGGGCAATCGACTGGGTTTGGGTGAATACAATCACTCATCACTCATTAGACAGCTCAGTAGAGACAAGTCAGTAGAGAATAATACACAGAAACGAAAAAGGCGGCAACGATAATAGCGTTTGCCGCCTTTTTTATGGTTTTAAATCGCGTATTGAAACAAAGGCGACCTCAGACTTTATTCAGTGATGACTTCTGCTTCAGCACTGACGGCATCAAAGCTAGTCACTTTATTGTTTCGGATAAGGTCGATAGTACCGCCACCAGCATGACTGACGAGTTGGATACTGCCGTCAGCTGATTGATAGGTAGGATTATTGCCTTGGCCTTCGGGTGCGCTCAATGTCATTTTTGGCTGGTTGGGACGAGTAATGATAGCGTTAAGCATACCAGCTGCCGACGTCTCAAAGACTACGGACAAACTCTCACCTGCTTCACTTTTATAACGGACATCAGTGATTTGTGCGCCTTTAATAGCTTGCTCTGGGTTAGGTTTTTCAGCGCTATCATTTGCCGTAGACGTAGTATCAGTAAGATCTTTATTTAACTCTGTTAAGCTCATATCACGTTCTGAATCAGTCTGCGCTACATTTTGAGCATCATCAACGTTGCTGTCTTTAGCTTCATCAACGTTGATATTGGTCGTTACGGGCGTGGTTTGCGTTGAGGTTTCAGCTGTAGTTGTATCAGTTGCTTCAGGTTCTGGATCTTTTTGACAAGCAGTCAGTAGCAACAGACTGAAGAAAATAGCAGGAGCGGTACGATAAAGCAGTTTAGATTTTCGTAAGTTTAGTGTTTTTGAGAGAGAAGTATTCATAATCAGCTTTATCCGTTAATGGTGCTCTACGTATATATGGTAATTTGCAAGGGTCAACCTGCTATTTATTGACAGTATATTATTACGTATTTACCGTAATCACCAGCTTACGCTGTCCGCCATATTCTGGCAGGTTTCTATGCTCACATAAATAAACCCCTTGCCACATACCCAGTCCTAACTCACCATCGACAAGCGGTATAGTCAAGCTTACCCCAAGCATCATGCTTTTGAGATGCGCTGGCAGGTCGTCTGAGCCTTCTAAGGTATGGCGATACTCTGGCTGGTCTTCTGGTGCGATTTTATTGAGCCAATCTTCTGTATCTAGTCTGACATCTGGATCAGCATTTTCATTGATTGCAAGACTGGCTGACGTATGCAGCAAAAACAGATGAACCAACCCTACCTTGGCAGAGTGAGGTAGCAGCTGAGAAATAGCTTCTTCAACCTTCGGAGTAATGATATGAATGCCACGCGCATAGGCGGGTAGAGTAAGGGTGGTTTGATAATAGCTCATGGGGTATATCTCATTATTAGAGTCGACATCAAATTAAGATATCATAAGACAGTATGAACTATGGAAATCGTTGCTGTTATTTACACAAGAGCCATTTATTCTTAAACAAGCGGCGTCTGTAAACGTGTACGATTGGGTGATAAGCGTGCGAGCATCGTCTCTGACAGTGGTGCGAATGACCCTAGCATCATATCTGCTAATGCTTCAGCACAAATAGGTGCCAATGCATAACCTTTTGCGCCCATCGCACTCATTGTCCATATCCGCTGACTGTTTGCCAATTGTCCAACGATAGGGTGGTAATCAGGTGTTTGGGTGCGAATGCCAGCTCGGCCCTGCCATAGACTCGTATCTGCCGGAATGACAGATGCCATTTCAGGAATAGCATTGATGAGCTTGTCTCGGCTAATTTGATGCTCCTCATCACGTATGTCAGTACTTGTGTCATTGCGGATAAAACTCGCGCCAAGCAATAAATATGGCTCGTCAACGACTACAGGATTTAACTTATCATCTCCAGTCTGTGCGTTGAACCGCGCACAGTAACCACTATATTTAAGTGGTATTTTAGGCAGTTTTGCAAGTTGCTCAACCGTAGGCGTAAACCAAGACAGCTGCCCACGAATTTTACGGCAATCAAAAATACGCTGATCCAATTGATGACTTTCAAAAGCCGCGCAAATGACGATATTATCAGCAGTCATAGTGACAGTGTTAAGGTTTTCATCAATACCTTCGATACGAACCTGCTGATCAGTCTCGTTGATTTTAGTCACTTCTAACTGCTGGAAGTGAATGAGCGGATGAGTCAGTATGATGTCTTTTAATGCTTGCGGGTTGACCAGACCAGACTGAGGTAAGTACAAGTTCTCTGATAAGTTCTGCTCTTTTAAGCCACTAGTAATTTGTGCTTGCTCATGCGATATGGTGGTCGCCATCTCGTCAGGATAGTCGGCAATTTGTTCCGTACCGATATTGGCTTTTATGAGTAAATCAAGGGCGCCAGTCAGTTCAAGTACAGGTGCTGTATTAAGCTGCACGGCTATTTGATTAAGGTCTCGATATAGCCTGCTGCTATGGAGATAGCCTATGGTATGCAGATGCTCGTCAACATGGTGAATCGGCGTCATTTTGGGCGCAAGTAATGCTCTAGGATTGCCCGATGCACCTGCCAAGGGCGCTGATTTATCTAATAAGGTGACGGTAATGCCACGATTGGCAAGCGACCAAGCTGTCAGTAAACCCGAGACACCTGCACCAACGACGACAGTGTGATCAAATGTGCTATAAGTCGTTTCTTGCTTTGCATCGCGACCTTCATTAACACTATCAGTATCACCATTTTCTACATTGGTCATGATGGCCGTTAGCATTTCTCGCTTTCGACCAAAACCTCTGACTTTTTTAATTTGAAAGCCATGCTCTCTTAGTCCGCGCTTGACGATACCTGCACAGCTATAAGTAGCGGCAGTCGTATGAGGGCGTGATAGACGCTGCATTTGTCCAAAGATACTGTCAGCCCACAACGTACTGTTGCAAGAAGGCGCAAAACCATCTAAAAACCAAGCATCAATACAAGGCGTATGCTGGTTAGAATGGTCTAATACCAGTTTGCTTAGACTTTCTGCTGCATCACCAAGCCACATATCGACGGTTAAGTTATCATAAGAAAAACTCAAACGATGACAGCCTGCAATCAGGGGCGGATATTCAGCCAAAAGTGGCTTAATAAATGCCATTAGCTCAGGCGCGCGCTCACCCCATAAAGCAAGTATCTGCGTCAAATCCGCTAGCGGTATAGGGAACTTTTCAGTAGTAATAAAGTGCAGGCGAGCCGTTGCTAATTGCGGATTGGTTTCACGTAATTGTCGCCACAATTGCCACGTCGCTAGTAGATTAAGCCCAGTTCCGAAGCCTAGCTCAGCAATCGTAAAGCATTGCTTTGGTGCAAGGTGTGCCAAACGCTCTGGTAACTGATTGTGCTCTAGAAACACGTGACGGGTCTCTGCCAAACCATCCGCATGAGAAAAATACACATCCCCAAACTCACCTGATACTGGCACCATATTGCCAGTATCATCCGTTTGCCAGTCAATCTTGGCAGGTGTGATAACGTTTAAGTGTTCAGTGTTTTGATGGTTAGCGGTAGACATGAGGCACTTCTTAGAAATATCAGTAACAGTAGCTAAACGATCAGCTGTGACGGATCAATGATATCGACATTTGGTCAGACGCAGCCAAGTAGAGTAATGCAAGTCAGTGCGAGCACAGTATATGCTACCAGCGCTCACGACGGACAAATACTAACCACGAGACAAAAATACCGACTAATAGACTGATCAGAACGGTAAACGCACCGTATAGAAACAACTGTCCTTTACTTTCGTAAACCAAGACATTTACTTGAGTCTGTAAATCGTTCACTTGGCGCTGCAGTTGCGCATTACGGCTGAGCAGCTCTTGATTGGCAGCTGACAATGCTTTAGTAGATGGTTGCAACTGTGCCGCCAAGGTATCATTGATATCTAAAGCTGAGTTTTTCGTTGGCAAAGCGCGCGCCGCTACTGGCCCAGTCAGCGGCAGCACTGCTGTCGGATCGGTTGCCTCGACAGCAGGTGTTACGAGCGCAGTAGGTGCAGCCTGCGCCGAAACGGATGTCACTAACATGAGGCCAATCAGGGCACTTTTGTAGAAGCAGGTAGGTGAAAAAGAGACTCTCTGGATCACGATGCAGCTACTTGATTGTTGCTATCAGTTGGTGCTGGCAATGCTTGAACAAATGGTTTGATATCGACATGACTATACACACCATCACGTAAGTAAGGCTCATCGTTTGCCCATGCTTGAGCCGCTTCGATAGAGTCAAAGTCTGCAATGATTAAGCTGCCTGACATATCACTCTTGCCATGCTCGATAGGCGTTGGCCCTGCGATAACAAGACGGCCTTGTTGATGCAGTGCTTTTAAGCGTTCAATATGTTCAGTACGAGTGATCAGACGTTGTGCACTGCTATTAGCCACGTCATGACCAATGATTGCAAATAAAGACATGAGACTTCCTTAGTGAATAATAAAAAAGTAATGATGAGCTTATGTGGGCTTAGTATAAACGTCATAGCGACAAAGTGATTGCTGCTATGACAAGGCAACAGAAACTATTTAGTGGCTTTGTCTGTTAGGGCAGGGTTAAGATGCTTTTTCAACACGGCAAATTGAGCCACGACAAACACCAGCATAATTGGAATCCAGCCATAGGTCTTAAAGTTGATCCATGCTTCATCTGACATTGTGAACGCTGTGATATAATGTAGTACAGCCATTAGGGCAAAAAACAATGCCCAAGCAACGGTCAGTTTTTTCCAGCCGCTAAGCGTCAGGGTAAATACCTCTTTCATAGCAAGCTGCATCAATGGCTTATTAATAGCGGCACTGACGAATAGCGTCAATGCAAAAATACCATTGATAATGGGCGACTTCCAGCGCAAATAGATATCATCACGCAATAGTAATGTGCCGCCGCAGAATAAAATCGTTAATAATAAGACAACCCATTGCTGCTTATCAAACTTACCTTTTTGACGAATAAAATGAATGGCGTAAACGATAATAGTGGCGACGAGCAAAGCCCCTGCCGCTGCTAAAATACCGTTATAACGCGCCGCGATAAAAAAGGCAATTAAGGGAATAAAGTCTAATAATGCTTTCATAGCAAAGGGTATGTCCAACAAAAACGTATGGGGTAGTTTACACGTCTACCGCACCAAAAAAAAGCAATCAACACGATAATCATGCGATATACGCGACCTACAGAGTAATACTTTTTATTGCGACTGATGACCATGCCACTGGCCAAATATAAACACAAATACAGTAACGATAACTGCTAAATCTACAGAATGAGCAAGACAAATCACAATACTCATAATCGTAACAATGACTGTCTGCTCACTAGCTTTTATTCTACTCTTATTTTATTTAACACATTAAGGCTCAGCTTATGAAAATTGACTTACATTGCCACAGTACTTGTTCAGATGGTACCTATGCACCGACCGAGGTCATACAACGTGCCCATGCAGCGGGCATTAATGTGTTGGCATTGACTGACCATGACACGCTGGCGGGGATTGACGAGGCGAGAGACGCTGCCAGTGCTTGTGATATGCAGATTATTAATGGCGTTGAAATCAGCTGTGAGCATACGTTAAGCGGTGGTTACGGAAAGAATAAGTCTACCAATAAAATTATTCACGTACTTGGACTGGACTTTACTGATCGCGAAAAAATGCACGCAACGCTGCAGCAACTGCAAGACAGTCGAGCCACTCGTGGTCAGCGTATCGCTGAAAAATTGAGTGAATTATTAGATATTAATTATGATGAGCTATGGCAAGCAGTGCTCGATAAAGCAGGCGGTAACCCTCAAGCAGTCGGGCGCGCCCATATTGGACAGGTATTGTTTGAGCGCGGTGAAGTCAAAACCGTTCAAAAAGCCTTTGATAAGTACCTAGCAGATAACAAACCTGCTTATGTAGCAATCGAGGCATTGACGATGCAGCATGGTATCGCGCTGATTCACGCTTGCGGCGGCAAAGCGGTGCTCGCACATCCCACGCGATATCAACTATCAGCGACACGCGTGCGTAAACTGATTGAAGAGTTTGCGCAGCTTGGCGGCGATGCTTGTGAACTACCAGCCACTAGTGAGCCAATTAGTACCCGCAGAATGGTCGACCGTAGCATTGCTGAGCATGGTCTTGCGGCATCTATTGGTAGTGACTTTCATGGTAGTAACATGCCTTGGCGACGTTTGGGCGATGTTCCTACTTTAAATGATGATCAGCAAGGGGTTTGGGAGTCTTTTACAACGCTTGCTTAGTGAGTAGGATTTGCCTTGTTACAGTTGCTTCTAATAAGGTTATTTTCAGTAGCGATAGGGCCTTATTTATCATGATGAATAAGGCCAAAAATAGCTACATAAACATAATTACATTCATAGAGAAATTATTGGGAAATAAATGCGTAAAATAGATTGATAATAAGGCTAGAACTTGTAACACTTGATATGAAAATTTCAGAGCGGATAATATGCTTTCACTCTGATTTTAGCGCTTATATATTCAACGCATTTACACCTTTAATGCATTTATACTCTCTGCGGTAGCCCTTCTATGGCTGTATCGATATCCCATCTAGGTTACAACAAAATCTCTCAAATGATTTTTGAGTGGCAGGCTGCTGACCGAACATCGCTGATGGCCTTATTTATCGTGTTAGAAGTGTCATTGCATTGGTTCTGGTGCTTGTATGTCTGGTGGCAGCAAGATGCGTTAAACACCTATGTGAACATACATTATTTATATCCATTATGGCTTGGGATTAGCTTTGTTGGACTGTTCTTTTTATGCATGGTCAAAGGCTTATTTCATTCGAGCAATGACAATGAAATTGTTTTAAGTCGATGGCAGATAGCTTTGGTTTTGGTTTACACCGCCTACATTTCTACTGTTATTGTGATGATAGGGTACAGCAGTCTGTTTGCAGGCGTGTCGCTCGTCGGCGCTGCTATGCTAGGTATGATGTTGATCAGGCGCCGCTATGCTTGGCGTATGTTTTGGCTGCATATTATCTTGATGCTATTAGCGATCATGTCACCTTACTTTGGTATCAGTTTGCCCAATTTACGCCAGTTTACCGTTATTCATCCCATGCTTGAGAGTCATAACTATCTAACTTATAACGAGATTATGGCCGCTGAAAATGCGGTTGCTGCGTTGGCTTTTGAGAACAACGTCTTAAATTGGGATAGTATCAACGAGCTACAGCGCTCATCCGCATTTTTTTGGCGGTCGACGCATTTATATTTAGCGCTGCCAAAAGCGATTTTTATCGTTTATATGTTCCGTGCTTTGCTATTGGTATTAGATGATAGTCGGTTTGAGACCTTACGACATGCCAATCAGGACGAGCTTACCCAGCTTAAAAATCGTCGCTACGGTCTGAAAAAGATGAAGTATGCCTTGGCTACTGTGCGAGAATATCAAGACTTAAGCGTCATGCTGTTAGATTTGGATTGGTTCAAACAGATTAACGATAACTATGGTCACGATGTAGGTGATCAGGTTCTAATTGAAATCTCACAGACGCTATCGCAGTCATTAACAGATGAGTCGATCGTTAGTCGCTACGGCGGCGAAGAGTTTTTGGTTGTAATGCCAGATACGAAGCATGATAGTGCTATGATGATTGCCGAGCAATTACGCCTCAATATTGCTGAGCATGTCATGAAGATTGAAGGTCTGGCTGATTTTAATGTGACAGCAAGTTTTGGATTGTATACCTTAACTCATGAAGAGCGAGATTGTATTGCGCAAGGCTACAAAACGATCACACAGCAAAAGACTGTCGCTCGAACGTCACCTCTTATCAAGCCAATTGCTACTCAGCGCGCGGAAAGCAAAATCGCCTCAATGCAAAAGCTGCCTAGTGATATCTGCCAACGACTTATTAGCATAGCGGATAAAGCCTTATATGAAGCCAAGCACCGTGGTCGCAATCAAGTTGTCAGTGCAAATGAGATGTGGGCCGAAAAAGAAGGCGGTAAGCAATCGCTTTACAAAAGCCGTTAGCCATTAATTTATTAACGATCAGCCATGCCGCTAACACTGTATAAGTATTATCGGCATGGCTGATATTCTATTGCTTAGTCCAATTTAGATGCCAGTTTCATTAATCCATCCAATCAAGACGCTAATTCCTGCACTAAGCTTGCGAGCACACTTGTGGCAAAGCTACCCGTAGTCAAAGTAAAGTTTAATACCAGCGTCTGATCGTCCGACCATTCCCAGCTTAACGCCTCAATCGGTAGGCGTAGCGCTCGTCTTTGCGCCTTAATGTCACGCTGCTCTAATCCAGTTGCTAGTTGCATAAGTAGGGGGCTGTGTTGTACTACCTCGGACTCTAAATCTGCAGCGCTACCAGTGACTTTATCGTTACCCGTGCCCCATAGCACAGCAGTTGGATGAATATCGCCACTGTCAATACGAGCATGCAACGTATCATCTAGTGTTTCACTAGTAAATATCGATCCTGAGCCATCTAAATTAAAAACCTCGCCTGCTAGGCCAGTGTTCCAGCTGCCATTACGCACTCGCGCTGCCAATATCTCATTAAATATCAAGCTACGTGCAGCAGACAATTCCATCGTATTTTGCTCGCGCGGGGCACGCTTACGTTTGCTCTTTTTTGGTTGCAGGCGAGGCTCTCGCGGTGGACGAGCAAACAGTGATAAAGCCTCTCTAACGTTATTACCCTGACGACCAAAACGCTGTGGACCAAAATAATTGGGTACGCCGTTTCTACCAATGCGCGTTAGGTGCTGCTCGACGGCCTCTTTTGCAGATAGTAGTTGCTCGGGTGATGCGTTACTTCCGTCATCAACATTTTCGTCACTAGCGCTCGCAAACTGAATATCGCGTAAAGTAATGACAAACTGATTGGCACGGTGCGTACCGCGATTGAGTTTTTTATTGTGCCAGTGCTGCGCAAGTATAGTGACAGTCTCATTTTCACCGATATCTACTGGTGCAAACTCAGTAGGCGGTAATTGTTTTTTTGGTATACGCAAACTGAACCATTGGGTCGTCAACGCATGACGGTCTTTCAAGCCTGAGTAGCCAACATCACGCAATGGAATGTCTGCCCACTCTGACAGCAGTTTCGCCAGATAAGCAGTATTCATGCCTGATTTTTCGATATGCAACCATAAATGCTCACCTTCACCAGTGAAGTCTAACGGCAATAGCTCATTAACGATAAAGTCAGTCGTATTGGCTTTATAAGTCGCTTGCTGTATTGGCTGTAAACTTGGCTGTGGCAAATTTGCAGTATCTGTAATAGTGGCAATATCAATATGAGCTAGGTCAATTTGCTCACTGGCTGTTCGTTCATTAGCGTTTTGATCAATAGCTGTTGGATCAATAGTAGCAGCTTGGCTATCTAAACCGGCTCCAGCAGTAGTGGTTATGTCGTTTTGGTTGTCTTGAGAAATCATAAGGTCGTCTTTTATTTTGTTTATTAATAATGATTAGAAGTAAAAAGAGTGCGGAAAACAAAGTCGCATAATTACGTTTTGCAACGCAGCAAACATACAAAAAAACATCGTGTACGCGGTGCGCTTGCTACTATCAATGCATAGCATATTAAAAATAATAGGATAAGTTGAATTTGTCTGGTTGGTTACGGTCATTTTCAACCTGCTGTCATTAGACATCATTATAACTGTTAAGGAAGCATTATGACCGACGCAACGATCAACACAGTCACCATCAGTAAAGCGGATATCCCAAGCGGTGGTATGAAGTCGTATAAGCAAGAAGACGATAGTATCATTTTAATCACTCGCGATGACGATGAGTTCCGTGCATTCGATGGTAAATGTCCACATGCGGGTGCAGATTTGGGTAACGGATTACGCTGTGGCAATCGGGTAGTTTGTCCTTGGCATCATGCGACTTTTGATAGTCGCGACGGCTCACTATTAGAGCCGATAGCGACTAAAGGATTGACCCAGTATGAGCTGACTCATGATGGTGATAATCTGACAGTCGATACCTCAGCTCAGGTAACGGGACGGGTCGAAAATGATAAATTAATTGACACCCATACTATTATCGTTGGTGGTGGCGGTGCAGGATTTATGACAGCTAATCAATTACGTCATGGCGGCTATGGCGGCAAGATTACATTGATTAGCAAAGAAGATACCGCACCTTATAACCGTCCTTTACTATCAAAAGCGTTTTTAGCTGGCAACATGGCCGAAGACAAGTTGCTATTAGGCGGCGCAGCGTGGGCCAAAGACAACAATATCGAATTACGCCTCAATCAAACGGTCAGCGAAGTGCTACCCAATGAAGCGACCGTCGTCATAGAGGATAATGATGGCAACAGCGAGCGACATACCGCAGACTTCTTGGTCGTCGCCACTGGCGCTAAACCAAACTTACCACCTATTAAAAGTGCTGAGATGGATGGCGTATATACACTACGTAGCATGAGTGATGCCAAATTAATTAAAGCGGCCAGTCACGATCAGCGGGTGGTAATCATTGGTACCGGTTTTATCGGTATGGAGGTTGCCTCTGCATTAGCGCAGGCAGGCACGACTGCTTCTATTACGGTAATTGGGCAAGACAGTCGCGTGATGGGCAATATCGTATCGGAGACTGTGAGTAATGCACTGATCAAGTTGCATGAAGAAAAAGGCATTAACTTTGTATTTGATGCCACCGTCAATGAAATCACCAAGATTGACCGTCAAGCTGATAATGAGGAAGACGACGAGGCATTTTCACATGTGGGCGGTGTCACGCTGGCAAGTGGCGAGCACATTGATGCCGATATCGTAGTTTTAGGTACTGGCGTCTCACCGTGCACAGAGATACTGAACGAGGTCAATGATCCAGATGGCGTACAGGTTGATGACCATCTACAGCTGCGCGATGGTGTCTATGCGCTAGGCGATATCGCCAAAGCATCCAATCAGATGGGCCGCATGCGTATCGAGCATTGGCGTGTGGCATTGCAGCACGGTATGGTGACGGCAGCTGCTATATTAGGTGATGACAATGTCGACTCATTAGAGGCGCGCATTCCTTTCTTTTGGACCATGCAGTATGGTAAGAGCCTACGCTATAGCGGTCATGCCGAGACTCCAGAGCACAATATCCTATTTGGCACGCCAGATACGCTTGATTATATCGAATACTACTTCGATGACGACAGCGAAGATACCAGAGCTAGCGCAGCGAGCACGCTCGGACGCGACAAAGAATTGGTCGCTTTCTCTGAGCTATTGCGCCGTGGTCATGCACCAACGCGCGCGCAGCTCAATGCAGGGTTTGATATGATTGAGCAAGCGCAGGTATTATCGCGCTAGTACTATTAAGCAATACGTATTAGTATTTGGGGTATGTTATCAATTAGCACATCAATACATTTAGTGGTCTTAAAATGACTAAATTTTGCTAAACATCGTCAGAAATCTTGCAAATAAATATGTTCATATTAACGGCAATTTTTTCCTCGTTTATCTACAATTTTTCTCATTTTAAGCCGCACAATCTAAGTAATGACATACCCCTAGACTGGCTTAGTGATCTAAGTCAGTTTTTTATATGGCTAAATCCACATAAATCCGCTACATCGTCACCCTCATTAAGTATACTAATGTATAACTTGCACTCGGTTTTCTTGTATCGAAATTATTTGAATGCAACTATACATAGACGGAAAAGGAAAAATTATAATATGAGCGAAAATAATATAAATAACAGCAATGTAAAAACAGACCACTTTAATAAAGAGTCGGTATTTCTACGTGAAGCGACATTGGATGATATTGGCGCACTTGAGCAGTTATTGAATTGCTGCTATCGCGAGACGGCAGGTTGGACCAATGAGGCCGATTTGATCGGTGGTATCAGGACTACATCAGCGGAGCTCGCCGCCGTAATCAATGATCCTAATCACTATTATTTTGTCTATCCGAAAACCACAACAGGCAATCGTGAGGGAGATGAGATGGGTGAGATACTTGGCTGTATCGCTGTCGATATTAAAACTGATGCTGACTCAAATAAAAAAGCCTATATCGGCATGTTTGCGGTACATCCTGTGCTACAAGGGAAGGGTGTTGGTAATGTGATACTGCAAGCGGCTGAGACCTTTGCAGATCGTCATTTACAGTCACTGAATCAGCCTAGCCGTCTGACTATGTCTATCTTAAGTCATCGTCCTGAGCTTTTGGCTTACTATCAGCGCCGTGGTTATCAGTTCAACGGTAACAAAATGCCGTTTCCAAATGATGGCAATAATGGCGAGCCAAAGCGTGATGATTTAGAGCTATTAGAACTAGAAAAGGTCGTTAGCTAATCAGGTTGAGTTAATAGAAAACACTAAAAAATATTCTATCTCGCTCAACCCCAAAAATGACCAAAGGTCATAAACAGACCAATACTCAGCAGCACAAATGCCACAATAATTAAGCGCTTAAACCAGTTAAATGCTGGCAAGCGTGTGGCATTGTCATCTGACATGAGATAAGCGAACAAAAACAATAGGCTTGCTGCTAATGTCATAATGCCAAGCCCAATTGGTAATATAAATAAGTACACTTGCCACACAGTCATCTCTCAACGGTCAGTATTAATCGCATCATAACAGCATCGGGATTGCGCTGTCAGTATGCCTTGCTTTAAATTTTCCAATGCAAATAATGATTAGAAAAATACAGTAGTCATCAGTGCGATATAAAAGTAATGAGTCAGTTTTAGACCTACGAAGCTATATGCTTACGTCATGACTGACAATAAAAAAGGACGCTCAAATAGCATCCTTTTTTATAATAGTTAAGAATAAGAGAAACGTTAAACAGTGAGCTTAACGCATCGTCACAAACTCTTCTGAGCCAGTTGGGTGAATGGCAACGGTATTATCAAAGTCAGCTTTAGTCGCGCCCATTTTGATCGCGACGGCAAAGCCTTGAATCATCTCATCAACGCCAAAACCAATGCCATGCATGCCAATGACTTTTTCGTCATCGCCCAAGCATACTAGCTTCATGGTGCATTTTTGACGATGCTGAGTGACCGCGCTATACATATCGGTAAAGCTTGAGGTATAACACTTGATGTTTTCTTTGCCGTAGCGTTCTACCGCGTCGATTTCAGACAGGCCAATCGTACCGATAGCCGGATGGGTAAAAATCACCGTTGGTATCAATGTATAGTCTAAGTGCTCATTGGGTTTATTATTAAACAGACGCTCAGATAAGCGGCGACCAGCGGCAATCGCTACAGGCGTTAGATCTACGCTATTTTCGATAATATCGCCGACTGCATAAATACCATCGACATTGGTGTTTTGGAATTTATCGACTTTGATTTTACCCGTCTCAGTCGTCTCAACCCCTGTCACTTGCAGATTGATACCGTCTGTCGATGGCGCGCGACCAATCGCCCAAATCAAGCAATCGACAGTATCGATACAGTCTTCACCGCCATCGTTGGTGGTCAAATCCAGGCTGTCATCGTCATTTTTATTGACTTCACTGATCACCGTATTGGTGTGTAATTTAATGCCAGCTTGTTCCATTTCTATCAGCAAAGTCTCTACGATAGTATGGTCAAACGTACGTAGTGGCGAGTGTTTGCGCACATACAAATGCACTTCGGCACCCAAACTGTTTAACACGCCTGCGATCTCGACAGCGATATAGCCAGCACCTACAATCGCCACGCGTTTTGGCAAATGATTCAACGCAAAAAATCCGTCAGAATCGATGCCGTATTCTGCGCCTTTGATATCTGGCTGAATAGGATGACCGCCCGTAGCAATCAAAATGTGGTCAGCGGTAATCAGCTCGCCATTTACTTCTACGGTATTGGTATCGACAAATTTGGCAAAGCCCTTGATCACTTCTACGCCGTTTTTTGCCAGGTTATTGTCATAAGCGCGGTGAATGTTTTCGATGTATTGTTGGCGGCTCTGTACCAGTTTTTGAAAGTCAAAACCTTTTAACTCAACATCAAAACCATAATCTGGCGCATATTTATGGATGGCTTCAGCCACTTGCGCGCCATACCACATTACTTTTTTGGGAACACAGCCCAAATTTACACACGTGCCGCCCAATTGATTGGCTTCGATAATTGCGCATTTTTTGCCATAACTGGCTGCACGGTTGAGTGACGCGATGCCGCCGCTACCGCCGCCAATAGAGATATATTCATAATGTTTGGTCATAATACGGTCTCTTTATTAAGTTGTTATTGGTGCTGTTTCTGACTCTACTGTAATGGGTATTATCATCCATCTTACAAGTTTTTTATGGTTAGCGTATGTTGAATCGCTTGACTATAAATGGTGGTTGGTCAAGAAAAGCCCAACATTTAGATATTTAAGATCATCTATACAATAGGACGACGTCTATAAAATAACAGCCCTGGAATAGACAAGCCAAGTACCAATCCCGAGGTCACAAATAACGCTTCAAACAAGTACACCATCATTTGGCTAAATAACTCGTCTGAAAAGCCGAAATAACCAATCTGCACCATACTGACCATCGCCTTATAGGCGGCGATACCGGGCATCATACAGATGACACTGGGCGAGATGAGCGCTTTGGGTGGCAGAGTATATTTCTTAGAAAAATACACACCCAAAAAGCTGGCAAGCATCGCCCCAAAAAAGCTAGCAACCACGATATGGATGTGCTGATAAACTAGTGCTGTCTTTAACCCAAAGCCAAATGCGGTCATCAGTAAACACGGCAAGATATAGCGTTTGGGTACGCTAAACATTAGCGTCCAACCAAGGGTGATGATACAAGACAGTATGACGGTTTTAATAAACCACATTTTAAAACCCCCAATGCTGTATGCGAAGTAAAACCAGCGCCATCACGATACCGACGCACGCGGACAAGGTCAGCATATAGGTAAAGACCGCACGCCCAACGCCAATATTGACATAGCCTTTTAAGATATCGGACAAAGAGTTAATCAATGGAAAGCTAGGCACCAATAGCAATACACTGGAAGCTACAGCGATATCGGCATTATTGCCAATATCAAAGTAGTAGGTCGTCGCGCCAATGAGCGAGGCAATAAAAGCCGTCACAATGACCGTGATAAAAGGGTTAAAGTGGTGCTTGGACAAATAAATACGAGTAAACATCGCCACCATACCCGCGATGAATGTCACCGCCGTAATCGACCAACTACCACCATTCAGATAGGCAAATGCGGCACAAGATGCACCAACAAATATACTGACGAGCCACGTTGGGTAAACGGTCTTATCCAATTCATCAAAGGCAAGGGTAGTGCGGTCAATCAAATCGGTACTATCTACGGTGGCTTCAGTCTTGTTAACGATTTGCTGGATTTGTACCAGTAAGTTGACATTGATGCTCTGATTGATTGTATCTCGAGTAGTGGTAATACAGCGTTCGTCGCAGATAGTCGTTAGGGTGATGGCATTAAAGTTCAATGAACATTCGACGCTGTTCATTCCTAAGGCGATGCCTAAGCGTTTGCATAAGTCCACCACCACGGCAGACTCAGCGCCATACTGCATAAGGAGTAGTCCGCAGCGCACGCATAGTCGAGTAATGTGCTGCTGCTTTACGTAGCTGATAGAGGTCATGGGTGAGATACGCAAGTTGGTTGGTATTGATACGCTATTATAAAGGGTCTGGATGCTGACGCGCAGACATTATCCGATATTATATTTGATGCTACTATAAAGTATAAACTTTTTGGCAAGGAGCATAAAATGCATATCGCTATTTTGACTTTGATGTTTTCATTGCCCGGTTGTGGCTCGCTAAAAGAAAAACGCCACCGTATGGGCGGCTTGCACGCGCGCTTTGGCAATACGCCAAGTATCGCGGTATGTGAAAGCGGGGAGCGTGATCGGCATGACGCGAGCGAATGGACGTTTGTGATCGTTGGACTATCTAAACGTGAGGTCGAGTCGCAATGTAGTCAAATTGAGGAAAAACTAGAACGTACGGTAGATGCACGGGTGATGAATGTTGAAAGAGAGTTTGTTTAGGATGGTTTTTGTAGAAAGCCAATTCTGATTTCCGCTCATATCTTGGTCGCCCACTATAGCGGTGACTAATAGCCAGTAGCATTCCTGTTGTCTTGATATTGCTCCCAGCTAAGTCACCGCAATCTAGTGGTTAATCAAGGATAACCGCTACAATCGGGGCTAAACCGCACCTCTAGGCGACTTTCATAAATTGATAATACTGTGTGGTAAGATGAAATGATGCTTATTAGAAATTAATATTTTTTACATCATCAATTAGCTGAATAACATCATCCGCTGTTTCGGCCACCCACTCTTCGCGACTCTTCTCATTGATAATATCGAAAAAGTTATCGTTAGGGCTTTTAAAGTTAATTGATCGTGGTGGGTAAACTTGCCCACCCAAATTTTGCTTCTTATTTTGATACTTCCAATTTTTAGGTAGTTTCTCAACTGCTGCTTCGAAGTCTTGCATATTGCTTGGACATTCTGATAGACGTCCATCTTTGTCTACTAACGTTATGCTGTAATATAAACGATGGTTTAACTCAATATAACAATAAACTCCTACATTGTGTTTTTCGGTTATTTTATAGCATAGACCATACGCCTTAGCTTTACCTTTCGTACCACCACCTGAAAAATATTGCTTTACTGCTTTTTCTTGGCTATAGGGAGACAACTGATTATCACAAAGAGTAAAATTTAAATTTTTTTTATTGAAATAAGCCAATAAACTATTCCACATCTCATTCTGAATATTCTTTTGAATGGTTTCAAAGTTCTGGCTTAGTTTGTATACTGTCTTAAAGTTATTGTCGTCTGCCAAAAAATCTACATACTCTTGCTTCATTTTCGCATTCCTTGTTTGACCTGTAATTCTAGCAACGGTATTAATGTATTGCTCGATAGTCTGCTCTATATGTGGATAATCTGCTACCTTTTGCTTACATAGCGTCAAAAAGTTAAAGATGTCTTCTTTATAACTAATTACACCATAGTCTTCATTATTAATACTACCCTTGCCATAGTGTGATACGTCATCACCAAAACGATTTAAATATACTATATAGATATTTTTATCGTCATAACCCATTTCTTGGCAAGCTTTATAATATCTTGCCAGTTGGTCTTTTTGATCTGTAGCATAAATCTTATTTTCGATAACAATGACATTTTTTTTGATCTTATTGTCTTTGCCTTCAAAAATAATATCTGCTATTCCATGACTTGAGTTATGGAATCTATATTCAACTTCACAACTGTAAACGACCTTTGAGTCTAGTTTTTCTCGATTCCACTCTTGTGTCGCTATGGCATTATTTAATACCGTTTCAATGAATAGTTGTTGGAAATCTGCTATTTTATGACTAGCATTGGGATTCAGTAGTTCAGCAAGAAAGCGAGAATGTAAACCAACTTCTTCACCTGTCTTACGTAAGATCGTGAATATATTAAAGTCTAGTTTTGACTTATCATGTTTTTGCTGGAATTCCTGCTCCTTTTCTTGTAAAACTAAAATATTCTGTTTGAAACTATTACTAAGCATAGCCATCTTTCCTAGTGGTTTTAAGTTAGTTCCTGAAGTTAAGTCTATCAAACTAACATAGACCTTCATGCTTTCCAAAACATGACAAAGAGTTAACTATTATGAGCAGTACTTCTAAATATATAATGAGTGATATTCCTAATTACAAAGAACCTAAAGGATTTATGCTCGTCATAACAGGTCAAATAACTAAGAAGGTAGCGCAAGATATTGGTAAAGATCGGTTTAATAAAGCCTCCAATAGATATTTAAAACTCGGTATTCATGATTCAGATTTTAAAATAGTTAATTTAGATGATTTAAAGAATATGACTGAAGTCGATAGAGATCAGCAACTTGAAAGTCAGAAAGTCATAGTTTTTTTAGTTGAACATGAGGCTAGCTTTGATAGTTTATGCACCTTTCAAGAAGAAATAGCTACTATATCAGCACTGACTTTTGTAATTTCCCCTTCAACCATAGATGAAATAAGTAGTTTCAAGACTAAATCCGAAAATGCTTTAAGGGATAAGTGGAGCACACTATCATCTATCCCTACTTTTGCTATACCTTTTACCACATCACAAGCAAAAAGCGATTTTGTAAACGATATGAGCATAGAGAGTTATAATTTTTATTACTCCTTTATAGATTCAGTTGTAACTACAGTTTGTAGCGTTTACAGGCAGGACGACTCTATGATTGGCTATGACTTTAATGATTGGAAACATGTATTCAGCGGTAACAGACTACTAAATATACTTCCAACAATTTACGCAAGCGAAGATAACGAAGCTAATTTCAAGAGTAATTATTTAGAAGGGTTAGATAAAGCTGGGATTAATCTGACTGACATCAAAGATATAATCTGTGTAATGAGTGCTAGTAGACCTCCTAGCTTAGAACAAACATGCGAAGTAACCGAGGCTATAGAGGATGACTTCGCTATTTTTTGTACGACAACTATGAAGCTTACTCAAGATTTAGCTATTTTTGAAGACCCAAGCATAATAAGTGTCAATATCTTAGTAAGTAGGCATTGTGAAGATGGACAATTGGCAGTATAGAGTAGATTAAGTACGACAACCAATTTTCAGCCAATAAAAAAGGCCATATAAAGAGTGGCCTTTTATCAATCATGACTAACGGTATTAGCTGACTTCTTTCATACCTTGCTCAAGCATTGGCTTTAAGAATATACCCGTGTAGGATTCTTTGACTTCAGCCACTTCCTCAGGCGTACCCTCAGCGATGATCATACCACCACCTTTACCGCCTTCAGGGCCTAAGTCGATCACCCAGTCTGCCGTTTTGATAACATCCAAGTTATGTTCGATGACCACGATAGTATTACCTTTATCGCGTAGGGCATGCAGGATATTGAGCAGCTTATCGATATCATGGAAATGCAAACCAGTGGTTGGCTCATCCAAGATATAGAGTGTCTGTCCCGTATCACGTTTGGCAAGCTCACGAGCCAGTTTGACACGCTGCGCCTCACCACCTGATAGTGTTGGCGCAGACTGACCCAAGCGAATATAGCTCAGACCAACATCCATCAATGCTTGCAGGCGACGATAGATGGCTGGTATCGCTGAGAAGAACTCAACGGCATCTTCAACAGTCATATCGAGCACATCAGCGATGGTTTTGCCTTTATAGTGAATCTCTAGCGTCTCGCGGTTGTAGCGTTTGCCTTCACAGGTATCACACGGCACATACATATCAGGCAAGAAATGCATCTCAACTTTGATAAGGCCATCGCCTTGGCACATCTCACAGCGTCCGCCTTTTACGTTGAAGCTAAAGCGACCAGGCTTATAACCACGGGCGCGCGCTTCTTGGGTCTGGGCAAACATCTCACGCACCGGGGTAAACACGCCAGTATAAGTCGCTGGGTTTGAGCGCGGCGTACGGCCGATTGGACTTTGATCGATATCGACCATTTTGTCCAAATGCTCAAGACCGCTAATGCTTTCAAACTTGTCAGCAATCAGCGTTGAGGCATTGTTTAACTGAGTCGCTGCCAATGGCATAAGCGTACGGTTAATCAAGGTTGATTTACCCGAACCTGAGACACCCGTCACACAAGTCATGATGCCAACAGGAATGGTCAAATCTACATCATGTAGGTTGTTACCTGATGCGCCTTTTAGCTCGATGGTCATCGGTACTTTTTTGGCTTTGGCTTTACCCTTGACTTCGACATCAATATTTTTGGCTTTATGACGGACAGTTGGAATCTCGATTTTCTTCTTACCAGACATATATTGTCCAGTCAGCGATTCTTTGTTTGCCATGATGTCATCGACCGTACCTTGGGCGATCACGTGACCACCATGTACGCCTGCACCGATACCGATATCGATGACGTGATCCGCTTGGCGAATCGCATCTTCATCATGTTCAACGACCAGCACCGTATTACCCAAATCACGCAGGCGCGTTAGGGTTTTTAGCAGGCGATCGTTGTCACGTTGATGCAGACCGATTGATGGCTCATCAAGTACATACATGACGCCCATCAGACCAGCACCTATTTGGCTAGCCAGACGAATACGCTGTGCTTCACCGCCCGATAGTGTTTCGGCAGAGCGAGCAAGGGTCAAATAATCAAGCCCAACGCTCACAAGGAAGTTTAGACGCTCATTAATCTCTTTAAAGATTTTTTCAGCGACTTCACCTTTATGACCGCCAATCTTTAGTGTTTTATAATAGTCCGCCGCATCACCGATAGACAGCTTAACGATTTCTGCAATAGTCTGATCATCAACACGGACGTTGCGTGAGATTTCATTCAGACGTGCACCATCACAAACGTTACAAGTGGTATCAGCCAGATATTTAGCTAACTCATCACGGACGAGGTTACTTTGCGTCTTAGCATAACGACGCTCTAGGTAGGGAAGCACACCTTCAAACGGTACAGTCTTATTCGTCTTACGACCGCGCTCATCAGTAAAATTAAAGGTCAGCTTTTCTTTACCAGAGCCATGCATGATTAGGTCTTGCTGCTCTTTTGACAGATCTTGCCATGGCGCATCCATATCGATTTTGAAATGCTTACAGACAGTGCTAAGCAAACCAAAATAGTACGCATGACGCTTATCCCAACCATTGATAGCGCCTTGGTTAAGTGATTTCTCATGATGAGTAATCAGTTTTTCAGCGGCGAAATATTGACGTTTACCGAGACCATCACAGCTTGGGCACGCGCCATATGGATTGTTAAAACTGAACATGCGTGGCTCAAGCTCAGGCACTGCACGATCACAGACAGGGCATGAATGCTTGGCTGACATCACTTGGTTTTCGTCACCGCCTTCTTTTGGATTACCATCCATAAAGTGTAGCGTGACCAGCCCTTGGCCTAGACGTAACGCCGTCTCTAAGCTCTCAGCAACACGGTTGCCCAAGTCGTCACGGACTTTAAAGCGATCAACCACCACTTCGATGGTGTGTTTTTTCTTCTTATCCAGAGTCGGTAGCTCATCAGTGTCATAGACATCACCGTCGACGCGCACACGGACAAAACCTTGCCCAATCAGCTGCTCAAGTAAGACGGTATGTTCACCTTTACGCTCACGAATGACCGGTGCCAAGATCATAATCTTAGTGTCGTCTGGCAAAGCCATGACTTGATCGACCATCTCAGTGACCGACTGCGCGACCATTGGCTCACCATGCTCAGGGCAATATGGCGTACCGATGCGTGCATAGAGCAGACGCAGATAGTCATAAATCTCGGTAATCGTACCGACGGTCGAGCGTGGGTTATGGTTGGTTGATTTTTGCTCGATAGCAATCGCAGGGGATAGACCCTCGATGCTATCGACATCAGGTTTCTCCATTTGCGAGAGGAACTGACGAGCGTATGCCGATAAGCTTTCGACATAACGACGTTGCCCTTCGGCATATAGCGTGTCAAATGCCAATGAAGATTTACCAGAGCCAGATAGGCCAGTAATTACCACGAATTTATCTCGTGGAATGTCTAAATCGATGTTTTTTAAATTATGAGTACGTGCGCCGCGTATTGCGATATGGTCATGTGCCATCGGTTACAGGTTTCCTATTTGCTAAAAGGGGATTGGGAAATATCTCAAGTCAAAAGTAAATACAGATCAGTAAAGTGATTGGTTAAAACGTGAATAATTCTAAATTTATGATGTTGTTATCAGTAGTGTTGTTATAAAGGATACATATATGTATAAGGTAAAAGTTATGTCAGCCTAGTTATTAACTTTCCATTATTGTTTGGCTTTGTATTGCTTATCGCTCCTATGACTATTTGTTATAGGACTAAGCAAATCTAAATCAAATCAGTGTTAAGTAACAGGCATCGTTTGTTATGGTTTTGACCAAAATGTCGTTTTATGGAAGCGTTCGTCGTTATATAGATATAGTGAGTTGGCCATTAATTGTGCTGACAACGTTTTACTTTATTGTCATGGTGACAGCATTATTCAAGGTGTGACTGTGCATCTGATGCACTTGGTAACAAAATAATCTCGTAATATGAATGGCTTGGGTTGAGGGCGCATACGTTACTGCACCAGTAAGACAAAAGTCTCGGCAACCAAACGGCGAATGTCTTATACTAGGGGGCTTGATTTATAGGCCAATGCCTTGATAAACCAGTAGTGATAAATCATGGTATGGCACAGTGTTAGTCGTGAAAGATAGCAATGAGCAACCAGCAATGATCAACCAGTGAGGCAAGTATGAATAGCGTAGAGAAACGGGCAATCCTCGGAGTCGGTGGCATCTTTGCCTTACGTATGATTGGCTTGTTTATGATTGTGCCGGTATTTTCTGTCTACGGTGATAATTATGCACACGCGACGCCGTTTTTGATTGGTTTGGCCGTTGGTATTTATGGCTTAGGGCAGGCTATTTTTCAGATACCGATGAGTTTGGCTGCTGATAAATTTCCGCGTAAGCCTATTATCTTTCTAGGATTGATACTGTTCGCCGTCGGCGGCATGATTGCAGCAAATGCGACGGATATTTATGAAGTGATCATTGGTCGAGCGCTGGCGGGTAGTGGTGCGGTCTCTGCTGTGCTGATGGCGTTACTGGCTGATGTGACTCGTGAGGAAATGCGTACCAAAGCGATGGCCACGATGGGTCTGACGATTGCTACCTCTATCATGCTGGCCTTTGCCTTTGGTCCATTATTAGTCGGCTCGCTCGGTATCTCTGGGCTGTTTTGGCTAACTTCAGGATTTGCTATATTGGCGATGCTGCTATTGGTGGTAGTACCGACGCCTATGCGCGTGCTCAAGCACAATCTGGATAATAAGACCATCGGTCAACAGTTAGCCACTGTCCTTAATATTGGCGATCTTAACCGCTTACATATCGGTATCTTTGCGCTACATCTGACGATGACAGCGATATTTGTGATATTGCCGCACCAGCTCAGTGACGTACTTGGCTTGTCAGTACGTCAGCAAGGCATGGTTTATTTGCCACTATTGTTTATTGGTTTCGCCATCGCGATACCGTTTATTATCATCGCCGAAAAGAAACGCAAAATGCGTCAGGTTTTTTTGGGTGCGATTGCATTAATGACCGCCGCTTTAGCCATACTCGCGCTTGGTAGTCAGGTCGGTATTGGTATCATATTTGGTTTGCTGCTGTACTTTATGGGCTTTAACCTGCTTGAGGCGACGATTCCTTCGTGGATATCAAAGCGCGCACCAGTCGCCAATAAAGCGACCGCGATGGGGCTTAATTCCTCTAGTCAGTTCTTTGGTGCATTTATAGGCGGGGCAATGGGTGGTCTGTTATTAGGCCAGCCTAATTTGTTGGCGTGGGGCATACTGGCTATTATTATGGGTGCCGCACTGCTTATCATTATTCCCATTTCTCAGCCACCTTATCTATCGAGCACGACGGTTACTATTCCCAAAGACATCAATATCCAAGACTGGTCACGACAAATGCTGGCAGTAGATGGTGTTGATGAGTTGGTCGTCATGGCAAAAGAGCAAGTCGCTTATTTGAAGTTAGATAAGACACAGTTGACGGATGATTCACGTCAGCAGCTATCGAGTTTGGCGCAAAGTCCGCTAGATATTTAATATGATATATAACAGCTTTAGACTTATGTTTTTATATAGAAATAAAGCCAAATAGCAAAAGTTGCACAGACAGCAGTCTCATAAACCACCAATATCAATCAATAGAAACTAACTATTTATCTCTATTTAAAAGGAATTAATATGAGTAAATTTAAGATGTTGTCTGGTAATGTCATTGAGGGTAAAAAGAAGGCGCATCGCTCAATAGCCAAGTTAACCGTAGGTCTTGGTCTATTGGCCATACTGCTGACCTCTGGTTGCGCTACGCAAAATATTCAGGCGTATCAGAACACCACACCAACGCTCGACATGCATGAGTTTTTTTCGGGTCAAATTGATGGTTGGGGTATGTTCCAAGGTCGAAATGGTGAGGTCAAAAAACGCTTTTATGTCGACATTGATGCAACCCATGAGGGAGATGATGTCATTGTCCTAAACGAGAAGTTCTTGTGGGCAGATGGCACGAAATCGCAGCGTATATGGCGTCTGACTGAGCAGACAGATGGCAGCTGGAAAGGTGTGGCAGGTGATGTCATTGGCGAGGCAACAGGGCAAGTGGTTGGCAATACGTTGCACTGGAATTACTTACTAGAGTTACCTGTCGAGGACAAGACCTATAAAGTAACGTTCGATGATTGGATGTATCTTATCAATGAGGATGTCATGCTCAATCGCTCAGTGATGAAAAAATTTGGCGTAGAGCTTGGTAGCGTGACATTGAGCATGCATCGCAAGCCTTCTGATGCTAATTAGAAATCTCTAAATCACTTAATAATAAGTAAGGTGCTATGCAATATCGATAAAGGTAGACGGTGTTCTTCAACGTCTTAAAATGGCAAAATAGCAGCATATTTATCTATTACCTGTTATTTATTGGACTCTACAATATCGACTAGTATATCAAGATAGAGTATCTAAGCGACATAGACTGACGTGCACCATAGGTAGCCTATAGATATTTCGATAAAAATTGGTTAAAGTAAAATTATATAATTGATAGTGTCAAATGATGCTATCAGATAACGATTAAAACAGTTTATTAAATTATTCATAAGTAAAAGGACAGTATCATGCGCGGAGTCAATAAAGTTATCATCATCGGTAACCTCGGAGCAGATCCTGAGGCACGCCAATTCAGCAATGGCGGTAGCGTGACCAATATCTCGGTTGCGACATCAGAGCAGTGGACAGACAAACAAAGTGGCGAAAAAAGAGAAGCGACAGAGTGGCATCGTATTGCACTTTTTAACCGTCTAGGTGAAATCGCAGCGCAATACCTGCGCAAAGGCAGCAAAGTCTATATCGAAGGTAGTTTGCGTACACGTAAATACCAAGACCAAAGTGGTCAAGACCGTTATATTACTGAGATTCGTGCTGAACAAATGCAGATGCTTGATGGTCAGACTGGCGGTGGTCAGGGACAAGGCAATAGTGGTGGTTTTGGTAATAATCAAGGTGGCTCAAATCAAGGTTATGATAATCAAAATGGCCAGAATAACTATGGTCAGCAAGGTAATAATCAGCCAGCTCAGCAAGGCGGGTACAATAACCAAGCGAATGGTGGTCAAAACAGTTTTAACAATCAAGCGCCTGCTCAGCAAAACCAGTTCAATCAACCAGCACAGAAACCTGCACAATCTAAGCCTACAGCAATGCCAGATGGCCCTGTAGATGATGATATTCCGTTCTAAATCTTATAAGAGTCAAAGTGTAAAGATAACTAAATAGATAAAGAACCTCGCCACCGGCGGGGTTTTTTAATGTTTAATCATAAATACCTAAAAATTCAGTCACTGCTAAAATTCTAATATCAGCTTTTGTCATATTACACGTTAACTGATAAAACATATAAAAACACCTATCTTTAAAAATATATAAGAATAAAACTTCTGTTTATTTTTACCTGTTTTTCATTTGTAGATCATCCATTATCTTTATTCATTTTTTTGCCACAAGTATAGTCAATCCAAGATAAAAGAAGTACAACCCATATCATGAAATAGTTTAGGTAAATTATTCTCCATCCAACCTTGGCGTAGAAACTTAGCTTGCGCCCATTTCTTTTCAATAGGATTTAAGTCAG
>NZ_CAJGZN010000020.1 GCF_904846235.1 Psychrobacter immobilis | reverse complement strand
TCCAAAAAGTGGTCGATGCCCATTCGTAACTGGACGTCTGCTTTGAATCGCTTTATGATTATGTTTGATGATCGTATAAGCAGGCATTTAATCTAAATGGCAGTTACACAGAATCTGAGATGGGCTCCAAAAACCATCTCAATATCAGCCTAAATGGCAACTCTCTCTACTTAAGGCGGTAGTTAGCATTCTACTATACTACCTGCTATCACCTCCTGATATCAGCATTCACATCCATCACATTCATATCCTGTTTTAACGTAAGAAAGCCTAACACTGCCCTAGCGGATACTTGTCATCTATAGACTTTTATAGAGCGAGCCGTTAGGGTAAATGCTACACCTTTACACTGGTTTATCCTATGTCCGAGCCTGTCAATCAGCCCACATTTAATCACCTCATAGATAATGCACCTTGGGAACGTTACCGCCGACCTTATGTGCGCGATCTGGCTTATGTACTGTCGTGTCCCAATGTTTTGACGCAGTGGCTAGACTTTGCACCGCATCAAAATACACATACCGTTGCTGTGCATAGCGCGCAATTTTGGCAGACGCAATTTGAGGCGTATGAGCAACGATTAACAGAGCTAGACACCACTGCCGCCTATCAAGATCTGACGCGTTATTTACTCAAACGCCCTAGCCCCAATCGTCTGGGTTTTCATTTTGAAGGCTTACTGTCATTTTGGTTAGAGGATGGGTTCGCACGCAAGCTGCATCCGTATGAGACCCTGGCTAGCAATGTGCAGCTCTATAATGGCAAGCAAACGACTGGTGAGCTTGATTTGATCTTGTATAACCATGCAGAACAGCTGGTTGAACATTGGGAGCTAGCCATTAAGTTTTTTATGGGTTCAGCACCTTTTGAGCCTGTGAATTGGGTTGGGATTAATTCCAATGATAATCTACAGCGCAAAATGACACACATGCAAACCAAGCAATTCCGAGCAGTGTGGGTAGATACAGAAAATCACGGACAGGTAAAAATCGATAAGCGTTATGGCGTGATTAAAGGCCGATTCTTTTTACCGATTAATACAAATGATTGTGGTGATTATGATTGGCCATACTGGCTAACACCGAGTTTTCCAATACATGAGTGGTGTGATAAGAGAGATATGGCAGGTCTTGCAACGATTGACACTACAGCTTTGCGAGCCGCGCATTATATTGAATGGTTCACCAAGCGCAACTTTTATGATGGGCTAAATGCTTATGGTGGTCATCAGCAACCGATAGTTTGGTCAGATAACGAGCTACCTAAGACAGGTTTATATTTTGAAGGTAACCGACCAATCGTTATTTACCCAAGGCAGTCAGACCAGATCGATGAATAAATTTAGCTAACCTAAACTTTTAAGATGAAACTGCTTGGATAATGTTTAGCCTTAACAATCGGACAGCTTTCACAGATCGCTTAATAACTCTCAATCACTTGCATTAGCTCATATCTAAGCATATCGGCACTCGGCATACGCTCGGCATGAAAGCGTACCATCGCAATACCTGCACTGGCAAGCGCCTTATCCTTTTTATCATCCGCTTTTTGGCGGGCTTTGCTACTATGCGTCCAGTCATCAAGCTCGATAGCGACCAATGTGGTCTGAGCATCGACATCCACAATCACATAGTCAACACTCTGGCGGCAAATACGATTGAACCAAAAGCTACGCTCTGATGTCTCACTACTATTGGCCTCAATGATCCGTGACAGCTGTACTTGAACAAATATGTGGTACTCCGGCAGCGCATTTTTTAACTTATTAAAAAATATCACTTCCGTATCGGTCATGATTGGCATCGGCGCAAATGGCCAAATAGCCAACTCATCACCGCGCACAGGTTTTGGATCTGGCTCAACGACGGGGCGCTTCGTCAGTAGTGTTGGTAGCAGCTTCGGTAACGTAATCAGCCCCAAAAACCCAACGGCCAATATTAAAAATATAACACCAAACGACATGGTTCTACCTTATACAATATGAGAGTGATGGGCTAAATGTCATTATTGATAGCAGTTAATAATGCGCCAACCACGACAAGGCAACCTATATAGGCTGACAGGTTATACAACAACGGATTATAAAAATGGCGCTCATCTTAACTAAGGCAGCGCCAATCAGCAATCTATAAAACAAAAAACACGACAGTATTTGTCGTGTTTTTATATAAAGTAGATAAAAGCCGAATCGAGACCGTTAGAAACGCTCTAGCTTAACGCCAGTAAAGCACCCAAGCGCTGGTCGTATTTACTTTAGGGTCACTATTGATTTTATCTTTTAGTGCCAATGCTGCGACTTTACCACGTTCAGGCCCAACCACGACGCGCACTCCACGACTAGTGGCACTGGTCTTGACTTGATAACCTGCTGCTCGGAACTTTTTCGCTAACTCATCGGCCTTGGCTTGGTCATTTGCTAAAGCCACTTGCACTCCGAAACTACCTTTAGCATCTGTTTCTTTGACTTCTTTACGCGCTTCACTCAATTTTTGCTGCGCTTCACGTTTTGCATCGGCAGATTTCTTCGCCAGCGCTTCTTCTTGTTGACGCTTCTTCTCACGCGCTTGTTCAGCAGCCGCCGCTTCACGCTCTAAACGCTGTACCTGTTTGCTCGATGGGATGGTGATACTTTGACCCAGTTGTAGCGCTGCCGATGGAGATAGATTGTTGGCTTGAGCCAATACTTCTACAGGCATGTTGTATTGTCTTGCCAGTTTTATGAGTCCATCACCTTTCTTGATTTGGTATTCAGAAGGCGATTTTGGTGGCTCGTTTTTAGCCGCTTCAGCTGCTTCTCTTTTTCTCTCAGCCGCTGCTTGGGCTTCCGCCTGCTTTTTTGCTTCGGCTAGTTTCTCTGCCTCCGCTTGTTTTTTACTCTCGGCAAGTTTTTTAGCAGCCGCTTGCTCTTTGATAGCCGCTTTTTGCTTCTCGGCTTCACTAGACTTTGTAGTATCAGTAGTAGACTGACTCTCCGTACGAGGCTGAACGGTCAGATCTGTAGTAACGTCTTTTGTAGACTCTGTACTGCTGGTTTCATCAGTAGCTGGCGCACTATTGTCAACATATTGCTGGCTCTCAGCACGTGCCTTAGCCAACGCTTCTGCTTCTGCAACTTCCTGCTCTGTCAAAAACTCTTTTGCACGTTTTTCTTGCTCTGCAACGCGGGCTGCACGCTCTTTTTGCTTTTGCGCAAGGATACGTTTTTCCGTTTCGATATCAGTGGTGAGCGGCTGCGGAGACTCTTGCTCCGAGCTTAGTTTGTCGACCATCGCTGACATCGGCTCTGGCTGTTCGCTATCGCCAATCTGTTGCACCATGGCGTATAGCATCACGCTACCGCCGATAATCATCCCAATGCCCAATAAGGCTTGTCTCGAAAAGTTCATCCGTTTACGTCTCTTAGTTGGTAATAAGGTTGATTGAGCGGTGCAGCGACAATCTCAAAGCAGTGTATCAAATCGCTTTAATCATGATCTCTTACCGCCAGTTACTGTCAGTTAATGCCATCAGAGTTCAAAATTTGTGCCGACCGTCTTCTACCAGTCTGGCAAATCATTTTGATTATAAAGCATATTTTTCATGCTGTCTGCTATCAGGCTACGACTAAGATTAACATTAAACAGGCCCTACTTTAACTTAAATTATCATACGCTAAGGGCACTTAACGCTTCCCCGATCGTATGAAACGAGCCACATACGACGATAAGGTCTTGCGGTTGGCTCGCCTCTATCACTGCATGGGTCGCTGTATGCAAACCATCGAACTCATATATATTGGTGCTATCGATATATTTGGCCAACACAGTTTGCAGCTGCTCAGTAGTCGCGGCACGAGGGTAATCAATCTCAGCGATAAACCAATCACTAACCGGTAAACCTGCTTGGGTTAAGCGCTGCACAACCTTATCGATATCTTTATCACCTAACATAGAAAATAGCATTTTTATCTTTGGTGTAGGGATATCCGCTGAACTATCTTGATTATTTTGCTTGGCGACATGCTGCTGCCAAAACGGTAACAGCTGCGCTAGTAAGAACTCAACGCCTTGCTCATTATGCGCGACGTCAAATAACCAATGACGGCTATGACTTTCACGATAATCGAAGCGACCTGCCAGTTTGACAGTTTGTAACGCTTGCTCAATGGCATTGATATCGATATCTAATGGACTTGCCAATACTGCGGATAAGGCATTGGCCGTGTTAGTTAACGATAACGCAGGACGTGGTAATTGCAAGGTAACCGCTGCATTACTGTATTGCCAAGTCGTTGAATCAATATCGCGGTAGCTAAAATCTTGTCCTATTTGATAACAAGTTGCCTGCTGGGTATCGATGGATTTTTGCACGCTAGCTGGCATCTCAATAGCACCATAAATCAGAGGAATGCCGTTGCGCAAGATACCTGCTTTTTCGCGGCCAATATCCTCGACATTGTCACCCAACCAGTCAACGTGATCGATACCGATATTGGTAATAACTGCCATGTCAGGATCAATAATATTGACCACATCTAGGCGGCCGCCTAACCCTACTTCTAATACCCACACGTCACAATCTGCTTCAGCGAATATCAATAGCGCTGCTAGTGTGGTCATCTCAAAGAACGACAACGTCAAATCGCACTGTAAGCGTGCTACTTCTACTTTGCTAAAGGCCTCAATCAGCGTCTGGTCGCTGACCATCTCGCCATTGATACGTACACGCTCATTGAAGGCACTAAGATGTGGCGACTGATATAGTGCCGTCTTATAACCTGCGGCTTTACACATTTCGGCAATGACAGCAGTTGTCGATCCTTTGCCATTGGTACCTGCTACAGTAAATACATAAGCGTCATCTTTAGCTGACTGCACCACGCCTAACGCTTCTGCGACAGGCAATACACGTGACAATCCCATATCGATTGCAGACACATGAATCTGCTGCATATAATCGAGCCACTCAGTTAAGCTAGCACTTTCATTAGGACTATGGGTGTTGGGGCTGTGAAGGTCAGAGGCTAAAAGGTCAGACATGAATAGAACCTATATAAAATTTAATAAGAGATAAAAATATATGTGCTAGCTAAAACCAAAAATAGCACTTACCGTGCAATGACGATAAATGCTATTAGGGGTCTTGCATATGTAGTAGATGTTAGCACGCAGCTAAGTCATTATGCACTCAATAAATAATTCATTATGCTGAGTCATTTACCTTATTGAGCATCTACATTTGGTACGCGGCATAGTTTTGCAAGTAGACGATAGATCGTATCGATTAGCTGATGACGATGTACCACTTCATCCACTACGCCGTGCTCTAACAAGAACTCAGCGCGCTGGAATGGCTCTTCTAACGTCTCGCGTACAGTCTGCTCGATCACACGCTTACCAGCAAAACCAATCATCGCTTTTGGTTCTGCTAGATGGATATCACCCAACATCGCTAGTGATGCAGTTACGCCGCCGTACACAGGATTGGTCAATACCACAATGTAAGGAATCCCAGCGATTCTTAGACGCTCAATCGCTGCTGCCGTGCGTGCCATTTGCATCAATGACAATAAGCCTTCTTGCATACGTGCACCGCCAGAAGCAGCAAAGCAAACCAAAGGTACTTTTTGCTCTAGCGCTTTTTCAGCTGCTTGAACGAAACGATCGCCAACGACTGAACCCATTGACCCGCCCATAAAGCGGAAGTCAAAAGCACAGGCAACGATATCAAGGTTACGCAGTTTGCCATACATAGCAACCAACGCCTCAGTCTCACCTGTTTTTTCTTGTGCTTCACTCATACGCGCAGGATATGGCTTACTATCCACAAAGCTCAATGGATCTTTGGCCGTAAATTCTTGTCCTGTCTCGCCGTCTACTTGATCAAGTAACCAGTTCAAGCGCTCACGAGCACTCATCGGTAAATGATGATCACAATGCGGGCACACATAACAGTTAAAAATCAGCGCTGTGTTGGTAATCATCGAATGACAATTACTACACTTAGTTGACGGTTCAGTCTCTACCGCAGACAGTGGCGCAGTCAAATGCTGCTTGATGCCTGGGATAGGACGGTTAAACCATGACTGCCTATCCGTATTGCTTTTTGGCGCGGCTTTAGCAGTATTGTTATCGGGTTTTGTTATGGTATCAGTCATATTATTTGCCATCATAAAAGGCTTATTGACAAGTTTGCTCATTCGCTTGTCATTGAGAGTTTAATGGTTGTCTAAACAAAGCGTCTAACACAGTCATAACATGAGCAATCATGCGACATACTGATAAATAAATCTCGCATGTCGGTAATTTGATTATGCGCTTGTTGATAGATAATGTATTTGCCAATCAAAATGACGAATAAACCACTGCTATCAGACACCATATAATAGTGATGTTAGTTTACACTCGTAAACTAATTTTAGCAAAGTCATTTAGTATTGTCTTCACGTAAAGCATTTGAGTAAAGTCTTTAGGTAAATAATAGCTGCAATTTGACTTTGCCATTTCAAATAACTATTTCTTCAAATAACTACTTCTTCAAGTAACAACAATATGAAAGCAATAGCTATTAAGCGCTTAAGCTATCTAAAGCTTCACGTAGCTCATCCATTTTTGCCATGATGTTTTGCTGTGCATTTACAACCGCAGCAGTATCGTTGGCATCAATATCGGCAAAGTTCTGTACCAAGGCACTACCGACGATAACGCCATCTGCATGAGTACCGATCGCCTTAGCAGAGGCACCATCACGGATACCGAAGCCGACGCATACTGGCAAGTCTGTTTCTGCTTTAATTGCTTGAACTTGGGTCGCAACGTCGTCTGTATCTAGCGTGGCTGAACCAGTCACGCCTTTTAGTGATACATAATAAATATAGCCACCACAATGAGTCAATACTTGCTCACGGCGCTCGGGCAACGTCGTTGGCGATAGCAAGAAAATCTCATTCATCGAATGATCGGTCAAATGCTGAGTGAAGCTACCCGCCTCTGCTGGTGGCAAATCTACCATCAACAAACCATCAACACCTGACTGCTCGCATAGTGCCACAAAATTGTCATAGCCGATGATTTCAACAGGATTTAGATAACCCATTAGGATAATTGGCGTTTGCGTATCTGTTTGACGGAACTCTGCAACCATCTTTAATGCATCACGAGTACTCGTACCTGCTGCTAATGCACGCTCGCCAGCCAAGGCAACGGTTGGACCATCGGCCATTGGATCAGAGAATGGTAAACCGACTTCGATCATATCGGCGCCGTGTTTCACTAAGTCGTGCAACAGACCTACCGTAGTGGTCGGATTAGGATCGCCTGCCATAACATAAGGAATCAGGGCTTTTTTATTTTGTGATTTTAAGGTTTCAAAGGTACTTTCAATTCGGGTCATAGTGATCTCTTATAATTTTGTTAAATAAATTTTTAGCTTATATAAGTTTATTGTTACTAGCCAATATCCATTAAATTATCATGGTTATCTTGCGACAAATATTTAATATCATCAGTTCTTTGCTTATGAAAAGTATTCATAATATTTAGAATTTCACGCTGCTCTATGTAGTATAGACCGTTTAAAACATTGTACCTCTCGCACAGTGGAATATTTTTATTAAATATTAGACCTTGCACCCTGTTCCCTCGGTTTTTCATCTTTCTACTATATATTTCTGTGTAATCTATCCAAAAACCAATAGTGCTTCCTTGAATTCGGTTAAGATAAAATGCTTCAACGTCATCATAATTTATAACTTTATCGTGCTGAAAATTTTTATTAGCTATATAAAACTGAGACGTCAATTGGATATTATCTTTATTGATTATAAGTATGGGGATATGCTTCCAAGTCCATTTTCTAGCAATCCATGGATTTGGAACGACAAAACCTTTTTGGGCACGATGCAACCAATATATCATCAGAAATAAAAACAACATGGGTATAGCTAAAAGAGACCAAAGCCCAAGAATATTTCTTAAAATTTCATCAGTTGTCGTAACCGTATAACCTGTCGAAAACTCCCAAACGGCCATAAAGACATAAATCACTGACCATACAGTGACAACTATAAAGAAACCATAACTCTGCCAAAAACTGACACTTTCAGTAGGCACACCCACACTTATTGTGACTGGCGCTGTTAGCACTGCTTGGTCTGGATACTTGCCCAACTGGCTAGGCTTACTCGGTATTAAGCGGTTCAAACTCATGAAGGTATACTATCGATAATTAAAAAATAGCTAGCAATATTGATAACTACTCTACTCTATAGAGTAGTTATCAATTAGCGTATTGAGATTTATGATACCTAATCGAGTTAATACGCTGCTAAACTTTCTTATACAACCATCTAAACTACTCTATTCTTACTACATCTCAATCCCTTCTGCTTTCATCACTGAATGCAGATCCTTGTCACCGCGGCCTGACATATTAACGATAATCGTCTGATCAGGCGTCATGGTTTTAGCTAGTTTCAATGCATAAGCGACAGCATGAGCAGTTTCAAGCGCAGGGATAATACCTTCTTTACGAGTTGCTTCATGGAAGCCTTCTAGCGCTTCTTTATCCGTACAACCAACATACTCAACACGCTTCATATCTTTTAGGAAGCTATGCTCTGGACCGACACCAGGATAATCAAGACCCGCTGAGATAGAATGCGTCTCTTGAATCTGACCATCATCATCTGCCATGAGGTAAGTACGGTTACCATGTAGCACGCCAATACGACCAGCTGCCAATGGTGCTGAATGACGACCTGACTCGATACCATCGCCTGTTGCCTCGACGCCATACATCTTGACTTCAGTATCGTTTAGGAAGTCAAAGAACAAACCAATCGCGTTCGAGCCGCCACCGACACATGCAACCAAGGCATCTGGCATTTTGCCTGTTTTTTCTAAATGCTGAATGCGTGCTTCTTTACCAATGATCGCTTGGAAATCACGAACCAATAGCGGATAAGGATGCGGTCCTGCCACCGTACCGATAATATAATACGTGCTATCGACATTGGTTACCCAGTCACGCATGGCTTCGTTCATTGCGTCTTTGAGCGTACGTGAGCCAGAGGTTACTGGCACAACTGTCGCACCAAGCAAACGCATACGATAGACGTTCATCTTTTGACGCTCGACATCGTCAGCACCCATATAGACGATACATTCTAGGCCTAAGCGTGCCGCAATCGTTGCCGTCGCGACACCATGCTGTCCTGCGCCCGTCTCAGCGATGATGCGTTTTTTGCCACACATCTTGGCAAGCAATGCCTGACCAATAGTGTTATTTACTTTATGCGCGCCAGTGTGGTTGAGGTCTTCACGCTTAAAATAAATTTGCGCACCGCCAATCTCATCACTTAGACGCTTGGCATGATATAGCGGTGTTGGACGACCGACGTAATTGACCAAGTCGTTGTGATACTCTTCCCAGAATGCCGGGTCTGCTTTTACTTTGGTATAAAGCGTTTCTAGCTCTTCTAGAGCAGCCATTAGCGTCTCAGAGACGAAACGCCCCCCATGTACACCGAAATGACCGCGCGCATCAGGATACTGGTTAAAGTCCTGTACATTTTCAGGATTGGTAAAAGTATTGACAGATTGTGCGGTAGCAGATAAATCTTTGTTCTCGACATGACTCATGATAATTCCTACTGTAATAAGTGGTATTTTTTAAATAACTTTAGATAAATAGAGGGAAAATAATAAAAGGGATAATAATCTAATCAGATTTAAACAGAAAAATCGGAATAACGATCAACTAAGCAGATTACGTATAGCGAATAGCTTGATACAAACCCACTTAGATGGCGCCAGTGACCGTAGCGTTTTGCCATCGATCACGCTTGACCGCTTTCATAAAGGCACGCATTTTGGCAGCGTCTTTTTTACCTTTATCAACCTCAATACCGCCGCTCACATCGACGCCATAAATAGGCAAATCTAATGTCGCGGCAACATTGTCGGCATCGAGCCCACCAGCCAAAACGATCGGCAGTGCACTGTCATGTGGAATGAGACTCCAGTCAAAACGTGCGCCTGTACCGCCATACTTATGCTGATGATAAGCATCCAGTAAAATACTACTGGCACCTGCGGTTGCAAATTGATTAATTTGGGCGTGAACGCTATCGAGGGTGTCTTGCTCTGTATTGATACGCAATGCTTTGATCCAGCGTTTATTGGTTATACCTGCTAGCTGGTGGCACTGCTCAGGCGTCTCATCACCATGGAACTGGATAATATCAAAAGAGACGTTGTTTGCTAATTTAATCAGCTCATCTTTAGACATATTGACCACCAACGCCACCACGCTGACAAAAGCAGGTACAGCAGCGCTCAGGGTTTGCGCCTGCTCTATCGTGACTGCACGTGGACTTGGTGGATAAAACACCAAACCCACTGCATCTGCACCTAGCTGTGCCGCAGTCTGTATATCACTAAGCTGAGTAAACCCGCAAAACTTAACGTGCATTTTGTGACCTTGCGTTTCATGGTGCTGAATATGACACCGATTATAGCGGCATCAGATAAGTTCAAGCTAAAGATAAATCGTTAGATGTGATGAGGTTTTGTTAACCTAACGGCAAAGCCATTGCATCCAAAAACTTATCCTAGCATACTTTTATCCTTAGTTTTGTTTATGATTGCGATTGATTAATATAGGGATACTTTGATGTCTAAGACTGCACAGACAGCCGCTACTGATACTGACGACAATGCTACTAGCAAAAATCCACCGCATTACTTGATGTGGTTTCGCCGTGACCTACGTATCCATGACAATACCGCTTTAGCAGCGTTATGTGAACGCGCCAATGAGGACAACGCCTCAGTGTCTGCCGCATTCTTTTTGACCCCTGAGCAGTGGCAAGCACACGATACATCCCTTGTACAAGTCGATCATATTGCTCGCACGCTACCTATTCTAGCAAAGGAGTTACAAGAAAAACTAAACATCACCTTGATCGTTCAAGTTTGTCCAAACTTCTCAGACTGTATAAAGGCGCTTACAACCTTATGCAACGACAATGAAATCAGCTGCGTCATGGCCAATCACGAGTACGAAGGCAATGAGATTGATCGTGATGAGCAATTGAACAAGCAACTTGCAAAAAACGACATCGAGTTCGTCCGCTGGCATGACCAATGCATTTTGCCACCGCAAAGTATCACGACCAATGATGGCGATAGCATGTATAAGGTCTTCACCCCATTTTATAAGAAATGGCGACATACGTTGGACGTCAGCACTATCCAAATGCATGAAGCATCCGCAGTGGATAGCGATTATAAAATCAAACTACCATCATCGCAAACGTTTGCCAATACAATCGACGATATCAAAGCCCTAAATGAAAAAATGCTCAGTGATTACCAGCAGACATTAGAAAAGAATGAGTCATTGCAACATATCAATATAATAGCTCAGCTTGACCAAGCAAGAGACGCTTATCCTGCAGGTGAGTCTTCCGCCTGCCAGCGTCTAGAGGCATTCGTCGATGATGATATCAATGATTATGATGTAAGCCGTGATGTCCCCCATCTGCATGCAACCAGTCAGCTATCGGCTTACCTCACCATAGGCTCTATCAGTCCTAGATTATGCTATCTACAGGCGAGCAAAGCACAAGAAAATCTACACGGTAATGACGGTGATAATGAAGACATCAATCGCTGGATAAGTGAGCTTGCGTGGCGAGACTTTTATCGCCATGTACTGGTCGAAAAACCAAATCTGATTCGTCATAAGGCTTATAAAGAAGATACCGACAATAAGGTTAATTGGTCATATGACAATGATGATTTTGAGACATGGTGTACTGGTAAGACAGGCGTGCCATTAGTCGATGCAGCGATGCGCTGTCTTAATGCTACTGGGTTTATGCACAATCGATTGCGGATGGTTACAGCGATGTTTTTGACCAAAGACTTATTGATTGATTGGCGCTTGGGTGAGCGCTACTTTATGCAACAGCTGATCGATGGGGACTTTGCGTCCAACAATGGCGGCTGGCAATGGAGCGCGTCGACAGGTACTGACTCAGCGCCCTACTTCCGTATTATGAACCCCTTTAGCCAAGCCAATACGCATGATCCTAAAGCTCTGTTTATTAAAACTTGGCTACCAGAGTTAAAGGACATTCCTAACAGTATCTTGCACAACGAAGATAAGATGCGTAAAGAGCTGGCAAAAGGTGGTAAGTTTGCCGATGTCGACTATCCTGCGCCAATGGTCGAGCATAAATCGGCACGCAAGCTAGCTATTGCTGAGTTTAAAAAAGAGGCTTAATTTTAGAAAATAACTAGCAGACTAGCCATTGGTAGTGACTGGCAATTGACACGCGCCTGCACCCTGAGTGGTAACCGTCACTACCGCTCCTGTGAGTGCAAATAGCTGCTGCAACTGCGTTTGCGCATTTTGCAGTGCCATATTCATGACATCACCTCGGCAGGCACGCTCAAGCACTTCTTTTTTTGCCATGGTCTGTGCTTGTGCCAATATCTTAGGATCGACTTGCATCATGCCAAAAGCCCCTGTCTGCCAGTCATAAATCTCGATATCATCCAGATATACTGAAAATATCTCTGTAGGCGGCAAAGTAATATTGATTTGCGGCATAGTGGCAGCTAGTGAGTTGGCATCAGCTACTTGCTCTTCGTCTGCATTAGCTTGAGCAGGTTGCACCACTTGTACCATCTCAGGTGTCAACGCACTCAGATCAACGCCTGCCTCTACGCGACCATGAGCGATAAACAAGGCCTTTTGCTCGTCTTGCCACAGTTTCATCCAGCTCCCAGGTCGCTCGCTCGTAATCACTGTATCAACGCTGAATGCGACGGTATGTAAGCGATTTAACTGCTGAATTTGCGTAACCACCCCTTCGCGAGTAATAGTTTCTATCGGCGCTTCTTCTGGTTTGTTTTGCGCGCTATAAATAGCAAAGGCAATCGCTGCTAGACCGACAAGTAATATCACCCACGACATTGTAGCAATAGGACGTTTCGTAGGCTTTTGAGTGGCATTAGCGTTATTCATATCAGGATTATCCATAGAAGCTACCTTTATAATGTTGCATCGTTTGGTAAGGCTAAGAGCGTTGTAAAAATAGAACAGATGCTTAGTCTATAGATGCGACTATTGTGCAGTAACTTCAAGTAATGGCTACCATTCCTCTACATAACTTTATCTATAAACCTCTACGCAACCACCTCAATAAACTGTCGCCAAAATAAGCAGTACTTTCGCTATAAAATCATATGAATAGTTCAATTATTTATCCCTTATTGAACCCTTTGCGTCACGTTCGGTCTGAAAAGACAAAAAGTCATTGCGTCTTAGGCGAACTTTACCTAACATAGTCAGATTGTATGAATAAAATGTCAGTCTTAAAGCATTTATCAGGGTTTTGACCTGAATATATTGCATTTTTGGCATATTGATACATCAAATCAAATTTGCCTCTCTTTTATGAGAGTGGTTTTTACTGATGTGCTTTGTATATAAGCAGGTTGGTAACTAGGAAATACCCTAGATTATTGCTAAGTGATAAAGGTAAGCTTGCGGCGGCAATGAAACGATTAGCCATACGCTCAACATCCTACTATTTCTTATTTTTTTATCGTTGATAAGGTTACGCTTTATTTATGAAAGCCAGTCAATTTTTATTTGCCACACTAAAAGAAACCCCAAGTGACGCCGACATCGCCTCAAGCCAATTGATGGTGCGTGCTGGTCTTATCCGCAAGATTGCTTCTGGATTGTATATTTGGTTGCCTATGGGTCTGCGCGTCTTGCAAAAGGTCGAACGCATTGTTCGTGAAGAGATGCAAAACGTTGGTGCACAAGAAGTGCTAATGCCGATGACTCAGCCTGCTGAGCTTTGGCAGACGACCGGACGTTTTGATGATTATGGTCCTGAGTTATTGCGCTTCAAAGACCGTCATGATCGCGACTTTGTACTTGGTCCAACGCACGAAGAAGTCATCACCAATCTAGCACAAGGCGAGCTGCGTAGTTATAAACAACTACCGATTACTTTCTTTCAGATTCAAGGTAAATTCCGTGACGAGATTCGTCCACGCTTCGGTGTGATGCGCGCCCGTGAATTCACCATGAAAGATGCCTACTCTTTCCATGTGGATCAAGCCTCATTGGCCAAAACTTACCATGATATGTATGACGCTTATACACGCATCTTTACCCGCTTGGGCTTAGATTTCCGTGCGGTACAAGCAGATACAGGCTCTATCGGTGGTTTTGCTTCACATGAGTTCCATGTATTGGCAGATAGCGGCGAAGACGATATTGCGTTTTCGGACTCATCTGACTATGCAGCCAACGTAGAGCTAGCAGAATCTGTCAGCACTGCTGAGCGTCAACCGCCGAAAATGGAGCGTGAAGACGTTCTGACCGAAGGCATGACCAGCTGTAAAATGGTTGCTGAACACTTGGATATCCCGTTAGAAACGACGGTTAAAACTTTAATCGTTCATGGTCATACCGAAAATGATGAGCCACAACTGATTGCTATCGTGTTGCGCGGCGATCATCAGCTCAATACTATCAAGGCTGAGAAAATCGAAGAAGCAAATGTACCATTGACGTTAGCATCTGACGAAGAGCTAAAAGCGGCAGGCCTACATAAAGGTTATATCGGTGTTAATTTAGATATGCCTGTATTCGTTGATCGTTCAGCAGCTGCGTTGTCAGATTTTGTTTGCGGTGCCAATGAAGTGAACAAACATACTATCGGTATGAACTGGGCACGTGATACTCGCATTACTCGCATCGTTGATGTGCGCAATGTACAAGAAGGCGACCCGTCTCCTGATGGTAAAGGCAGCCTGAAAATCAAACGTGGTATCGAAGTCGGTCATATCTTTCAGTTGGGTGATAAATACTCACAAGCGATGAACTGTACTGTTTCTGGTGAAGATGGCAAACCTGTTACCTTGATGATGGGCTGTTATGGTATTGGCGTTAGCCGTATCATTGCCGCTGCTATCGAGCAGAACAATGATGAAAACGGCATCATGTGGCCAAAAACGCCAACGGTTGATGATTCGATCGCTCCTTTTGAAGTCGCTATCATCCCGATGAAGTCTAAAGAAGAGACGGTCATGCAGACGGCAACCGCCCTGTATGAAGAGTTAAAAGCTCAAGGCATCAACGTGCTATTAGACGATCGTAACGAGCGACCAGGCGTTAAGTTTGCTGATCTTGAATTGATTGGTATACCGCATCGTATCGTCGTCTCTGATCGCAACTTGGCGGAAGGCAAGTATGAGTACGTCAATCGCCGTGAAGCTGAAAAGCAAATGCTAAGCCCTGAAGAAGTCATGGCAAAAGTAAGCGGTAAATAGTCTTGTAATTGAAGACTATATAACAAAAAGCGCCTATCTCACATGATGAGATAGGCGCTTTTTTATGGGCTTAAAAACTATTTAACATTGTATTTTTATTAATATTGTATTTTTAGCGAGAACTTACTGGCGAATTAAACGGCTTGGCTTAGGCAATAAACTGATATCACTGACACGGCAAGGATTGATATCGATACCACCGCGGCGCGTATACCACGCCCGTACCATTAGCTCACTTGGCTGATAGTATTGGCTTAAATCAGCAAATATCTGCTCGACACACTGCTCATGAAAACCATTGTGCTGACGGAAGCTCAGTATATAACGCAGCATATTTGCATTATTAAAAGGCTTATCAGTCGTTATCGAAACGGCCAACGTGCCCCAATCTGGTTGATTGGTCACTGGACAATTACTACGCAGTAGATTGGAATAAAAAGTATACGGCTGCGTACCATCACTTGCCACGCTTTCGTCGCGCGTCTCTACTTCGTTAGTACTCAGCAGTGACGCATCAGGATGTTCCGTTAACGCAACTTTATCCGTGCTATCTGCCAATGCCTCATCAATACAAACACCCTCAGGCTGAGCGATCAATAACGCTGTTTCATCACCATTTAGATCATCGTTTAAACCAAATAACGCTACCTGTACGTCTGCTTGCAAACAAGCTGATAAGTCTTTCGCAATCAACGCTTGTACGTCGTTCCAACTGGCGAACTCGGTAAAATTAATACTATTTAAATACAATTTAAGCGATTTTGATTCTACGATAAACGGTGAGCTAGCAGGAATGCTAAAGCGTGCAATCGCTACTTGCGAGATACCTTGCGGATTTAACCAAGATATCTCAAAAGCCTGCCACCAATCGACACCGACGGTTAGCTTATCGTCTTGCCAACCGATCGCATCACGTCCCATGCTGCGCGCAATCGGATATAGCGTCTCTGGGCTATACTCAGTTGGATAGTCTGTGGTTTGCTCACCCAAGATACCGTGAATACTCATCTGTCTTCCTAATGTTAAACCGTTTAAAATTTGCTCTAAATAATAATATGCTTAGCGAATAATACACACTATAAACGCACGCGCGATCCGTTACTTAGCAAGCGATAGGCGATGGTATAAAATATCGCACAGAACACAAAAATAGCCGCCATCGAATACCAAACATTGACATCAGAGTAGCCAAGAATACCGTAACGGAATGAGTTGACCATATAGACGATAGGATTCAGTAGCGAGATATTTTGCCAAAATGGCGATAAATTCTCCATCGAATAAAACACACCGCCAAGATAGGTCAATGGCGTCAGTACAAAGCTTGGGATAATAGAGATATCATCAAACGAGCGTGCAAATACCGCATTGATAAAACCACCTAACGAAAACAAGATAGACGTGCCAAGTACCGTAAATATAGTCACAAATAAATGCTCGATACCAAGATCAGTAAAGAACAGCGCCACTATCGAGACAATCACACCGATAGCCAATCCACGGAAGATACCACCACTGATATAACCCATCAAAATAGCATGCTTGGATACTGGCGAGACCAAAAGCTCTTCGATACTAGACGTGAACTTGGCACTAAAGAAGCTTGAGACGACGTTAGAGTAACTGTTGGTAATGATCGACATCATGATCAAACCAGGCACGATAAACTGCATGTAAGGCACGCCGCCCATCTCACCCACACGCGAACCAATCATCTTACCAAAGATGACAAAATACAAACTCATCGTGATAACTGGCGGTAGTAACGTCTGCGGCCAGATACGTAAAATACGGCGTACTTCTTTGAACCAAATAGTACGAAACGCAATCCACTTCTTACTCAATGACATTGTTTTATTATGATCGACTAGTTCCTGACTCATAATCCCGCCTCCTTCATGCTATCTGCACTCTGAATGTTTTTGTCTACCAAGCGCATAAATAACTCTTCTAGTCGGTTGGCTTTATTGCGCATACTCGCCACACTGATACCTTTATCAGACAACTGATCAAAGACACCGTTTAGTGACTCACCTTCTGTCAAGGTAACTTCTAGCGTTTGCTCATCTGGCTGCGAGACCCCTGTCACTCCCGTCAAAGCCAACTGCTCAGTGAGCGGCGTATCCAAATCAAATACAAACGTCTCTACCGACAACTGCGCCAGTAGCTCCTTCATTTCTGTATTGATTCGAATCTCACCGTGATCCAAGATCGCAATGCGTTTACATAATTGTTCAGCTTCTTCGAGATAATGAGTCGTCAGAATAATAGTGGTGTTTTCTTCGATATTAATCTGCTGCATAAACTCCCACATCGAGCGGCGAAGCTCGATATCGACACCCGCCGTTGGCTCATCTAGAATCAATAGTTTTGGTTTGTGAATTAAGGCACGGGCAATCATCAAGCGGCGTTTCATACCACCAGATAGTTCACGTGATTTACTGTCGCGTTTATCCCATAGTCCTAGCGCGGTTAATAGTCTCTTTGCGCGTGGTTTGGCTTCTTTTGCCGGAATACCAAAATAACCCGCTTGCGTAATCAGGATATCTTCGACTTTTTCGAACATATTAAAGTTAAATTCTTGCGGTACAACGCCAAGGTATTGCTTGGCAATCGAAGGGTTCTCTAATAGGTCTGTGCCGAAAATATGGACGCTACCGGTGGTTGGCTTAAACAATGAGCTAATAATACCAATCATGGTAGATTTGCCTGCGCCGTTTGGCCCAAGTAACGCAAAGAATCCACCTTGTGGTACCGTTAAATCAACCCCTTTTAATGCCGAAAACCCATTGTCATAGGTCTTGGATAGGTTTTTTATGGAGAGTGCTGGTGCATCAGACATGAAGACCTCTTTATTTGTTATCAATTTATATAAAATGCGATTTTAGAATAATAGGCCGTGTTGAACATTCGACTATCATTAGCATATAGGCAAAAGCCGTATAAGAATGTTCAACACACTCTACTCTCTAAAGGTGACAATGTACGGTAATAAACGAACTAATCTCATAAAATGAGGCTACTCATGACGAATTTCAACTGCCTTATATTCGAAGTACCATATTAATAATACTCATCATGAAAAAGCGCCTATCTCATCGCTGAAATAGGCGCTTTATAGATAACTATCGTAAAAGCTTGGAAGGTAATCAACAAAGATTAGCTTGCTTCTGCAACCATATAATCTACAGCATTTTGAACTTCTTCATCAGGAATATCCGCGCCACCTTTGGCAGGCATCGCATTGAAACCATTGATAGCATGGGTATATAGCGTATCTTTACCTTTTGCAATACGTGGGCCCCAAGCGCCAGCATCACCAAAGATAGGAGAGCCTAGCAAGCCTGCTGTATGACAAGTATGACATACGGCGTTATATACCGCTTTACCGTCACGAGGACCATCGCCAGCAGCTGGGCCAGATGAGCGTGCCGTTACATCACAAGCTTCACCATCTTCAAAACAGATATTGGCAACAGGCTGGATACGCGCAATCAGATTAGGATACAAAGCAATTAGCTTCTGTACTTGCGGCGTATCTTGTGGAATTGGCTCTTCATCAGCGGCAGGCGCTGCAGCGGCAGTTTCTTCGCCTTCTGCTGGAGCGGCTTCGTCAGTGGGCGCAGCACCATCTGTCGTATCTGCAGCAGCTTGGGTATCGTCACCTAGCGTTTCAGGAGCAGCTTCTACGACCTCTTGGCCTTCTGCTACGTCTGACGCAGTTACAGGAGTGTCTACAACATCTTCAGCTTGGCTCACCGCGATACTAGCGATTCCTAGAATGGCAGCTGCCGATAACATAACTACTTTTCTCATTCGTCACGTTCTCTTATTACGTATACAAGGACTAGCACGGCTCGGACATTCTGTCTGTCCTTCTTTGACGACCTCTAAGTCTTCAATAGCAGACAGCCATCCCGCGTGCCAGCGCACTTGCAATCGGTGATTATAAATATGAATTCTCCCCAACATTATAAGGGAAAAGGCAGGTAAATTGCCATGCTTGTTTAATGACTTGGCTGTTTTTTCTTAAAAAACCTCAATCGCGACTGTCATTTATTGGCTTTATGCTTTTTATTTGTTAGACTAAGCGGTCTTTATTTCTAGACACCTTATGCTAATTATCATGCGCATCTAAGCGTGACAGTCAGACATATCGTTATCATATGCGCTCGTAGCTCAGTTGGATAGAGTATCGGTCTCCGAAGCCGAGGGTCGTGGGTTCGATTCCCGCCGAGCGCACCAATCATACTGTTTACAATCTTGCTCTACCCTTCCCTTAGTACTATCTTAAACTTCCTATACTCATCAAACCTACACTTCAACATGTTTGCGGTTTTTCTGTGCTTGTATATTTCTAGTGCTCTCACCTATAGTCGATTCAGTATAATTTGGATACAAGGAAGCCGAGTGAAAGTATTACAAGTAGTAGACTGAGCGAGACTGACACCGTAGCCAATTTATAGAGGATTGACTATATAGCAAAATTACTCTGCGTCCTGTAGATTGGCAGTCAATTGAGCACGGCTAGGTATACGGTGATAATTAATCACTGGCACATCACCTAAACGGCGCTGACCTTCAGCAATTTTTTTATCAATCGTAATCATCGCAATTTTTTTGTCTTGTTTGCTAACGAGCAAATGATTTGCCTTACGTGTGACTCGATAATCAGCAAAATGCTGCTTTAATATCGCTGATGTTTTTTGCAGCGCATCATTCGGTGTTGCATTTTTTGATTTTGCGCCATTATGCTTTTCGCCTGCTTTTGCACCTCGCGATTTTGCCACGAACCATAAAACTGCCATGACAGCGAACAATATGACAAGCCACCAAATTCCGTCTATCATAAGTAAAAATATCCATTATTAGCAAGGGTTGGCTCATGTTAGCAGAATTATCACCAGCGTTAATAGCAGAAGTAAAACTTGCAGCACAACTACTGGCATCGAAACAGCGTATTTGCATTCTGACTGGGGCTGGCATTTCAGCAGAAAGCGGTATCCCAACGTTTCGAGATAAGCAAACAGGGCTGTGGGAGAACTACGGAGTCGAAGACTTGGCAACCCCTGAAGCGTTTACTCGTGATCCCAAGCTGGTGTGGTCATGGTATCAATGGCGTCGGCAAATGGTCGCAGATAAAGCGCCAAATCCTGCCCATCATGCGTTGGCTCAGTGGCAGTATCATGCGCAAACCTCCGATCAGCAGGTGACACTCATCACCCAAAATGTCGATGATTTGCACGAGCATGCTGGTAGCGCGGTGACTCATCTGCATGGTCATCTGTGGCGTAACCGCTGTGGTCAGTGTGAGATACCTTATCAAGACCAATCGAGAGCATCGTACGATAATCAAGGTACTATGAGTTTTGATGAATCACTGCTTAGCTGTCCGCATTGCGACGGTTATATTAGACCAGATATTGTTTGGTTTGGCGAAGCTCTACCTGTACAGGCATGGCAGACTGCCGAAGAAGCTGCAGCTAATTGCGAAGTATTTATCAGCATCGGTACCTCAAGTCTGGTTTACCCTGCTGCTGGACTATCACAGCTAGCCAAACAGAATAGCGCGCAAGTTATTGAGATAAACCCTGACCCCACACCAAATACTATCGTCGATATCACATTAGCAGAAAAGGCTGGAGTAATACTGCCACTGCTTGTAGAAGAGATTACTACTTTATAATCACTACTACTTATAGATATTACTGAATGACAGACCATAAAAAAGGCTTAACGATTTATATAAACCGTTAAGCCTTCACTATTAAAAACAAGCTCGTTAAAATTATTTCAATGTAAGATCAACTCTCGCCAAGTAAGCTTCTTTTAACTCATCACTGATAAATGCCGATTTAAACGAGTTTTTGACCAACGTGATAACATCGTCTTCCGTAATCGGTAAATTCTCATATAGATTGATAAAGTTTTGATTCACGTAGCCTTTGAAATACGCTGGATCATCTGAGTTAACGCTGATATTTAGACCATAGTCTAAAAGCTCTTTAATATTGTGCTCTTTATAAGTCTCAAAGACTTTTAGCTCGATATTTGAGTTCGGGCAAACCGTCAGTGGCATTTGCTCATCTTTAAGTCTTTGCATCAACTCTCGACTTTTTATAGACTGCACACCATGATCGATTCTATTGATATTCAATAAATCTAATGCTTCGTAGATGTACGAAAAGTCTGCTTCTTCGCCTGCATGAGCGACCAACTTGAAGCCTTCCTCTTTGGCTTTTTGGAAGACTTCCTTGAATTTCGATGGTGGGTTGCCCAATTCTGATGAATCCAGACCAACACCGATGATGTCGTCTTTATAGTCCAGCGCTTGCTCTAATGTCTCAAACGCTTCTTCTTGCGATAAATGACGCAAGAAACACATGATGATGCATGACGTGATACCGTATTTGGCTTTGGCATCGGCGAGTGCTTCTTTGATACCTGTGATGACCGCTTCAAAAGGCACGCCGCGTTCGGTATGTGTCTGCGGATCAAAGAATATCTCTGTGTGAATGACATTGTCTTCGACACATTTAAGAATATATTCCCACGTCAAATCATAGAAATCATCTTTGGTAAGTAGAACGTTGGCACCCGCATAGTAAATATCTAAAAAGGTCTGCAGATTGGTGAAGTTATAGGCACTGCGTACATCTTCGATATCTTTATAAGGTATTTCTACGTTGTTCTTTTTGGCCAATCTAAACATCAGCTCAGGCTCTAGCGAACCTTCAATATGTAGATGAAGTTCAGCTTTCGGTAATTTCTTTATTAATTCAATCATAGTATTCCAATAATGGTGGTATCGAGACGAGCCCGAGTAGATATTGCACAGTAGGATAATCAAACTGTATATAAGGCATTATCTGTCCCAGAAGAGTTATTTTAACACTAAAAGCATATCGCCTAAAACAAAACCCTTTGACCGTATAGACAAGCTACTTATAAAAGCAACCTTCTTAATACAACCGTATAAGGCACAAATTACTTTAGAAATACCACTGTATCAGACAGCTCATTACCTTCTGGATCGTGCTCTAAATGATAGTATTGACGTAATACCTGCCCCACTTCGTCTAGCAGTTCAGCCAAGCTCTCTTCTGTCTTTTGAGTAGCAATACCAGATACCGCCTTTTCACACATTGCATTCCATACCGTTGGACTAACGTGAGCGCTGATACCTCGGTCTGCGACAATCTCTAGTTTACGCTCGCATACATTGACGTAGATTAAGACGCCCGTATTTTCTTCGGTATCCCAGACGCGATATTCGCTAAACAAATCAATCGCACGCTCACGGCAGTTCATGCGATAGGCTTCTTGGATAGGCAGATGATTTTCTACGATTAAAAACACCTCACCACGATGCCCACGCTCGGCTCGTGTCACAGCATCTGTTAGGCGTGCCTTGGATTCTGTTGTCAGCCACTTACTATGTAATAAAGGGACGAACAAAACTTGACGCCACCAGCGGGCAAAACTGGGGTTTGAAGCGTTGTCTTCTACCATTATATTATTTCCTCAAGTACGTCGTTTTCGATGGTTATGTAGAGTTTATTTTGTTCGCGTGTGTGGAATACTTACCACGAGCCACCTGCGCCGCCGCCGCCGAAACCACCGCCGCCACCGCCAAAGCCGCCTCCTCCGAAACCACCACCGCCAAAGCCGCCTCCACTACCGCCGCCCATACCGGGCAAGAAAATCATGCCGCCTCTGCGCCCACCTTTACCGCCGCCGCCTTTTCCACCGCCACCGCCGCGTGAGATCAAAAACATCCAGATGAATATTGCCATAATCAGCGTCATAAAGAAGCCGCCGCCTAAGGCCATCGAACCTGCAAAAAACCCGCCAGCGGTAATAATAGAACCAAATACTCGGCCCAATATATTCGTAATAAAGCTACCAAAAATCATCGCCATGATAAATAAGAAAATAGGTGATGGCAGCTCGTCTGAGCTTTGCTGGGCAGTACGTTCTGCAGCTTGTGCATCAGCACGGGCTAAGACTTCAGGGTCAGCAGTTAAGCGCGTTTTGAGCGATTCAACGCCAGCGATTATCCCTGCACCATAGTTATTTTGCTTAAATAACGGCGTGATATCTTCTCGAATGACGCGGTTAACCGCTGCATCTGGTAAGACGCCTTCTAGTCCATAACCCGTTAGGATATACATATCACGGTCATTGACAGCGACCACAATTAGCAGACCGTCATCGATAGCTTCATCACCCAGTTCCCACTTCTCAGCAACTTGCAAGGCATAATCAAATATTGGTACGCCATTGGTAGTTGGTACGATAACCACCGCTGCTTGTGCTAATCCCTGCTGATAAATACTTCTAAGCTGAGCCTCTAGACGTAGCTTCTCTTGAGGATTTAAGATATTGGCTTGATCAACGACTGGTTCATTGAGTATCAACTTGTCAGCGTCAATACCCTCGGCACTGGAGCGTACAGGTGGCTGAGCGGTTGTTTGAGCATTGGTTGTATCATTTGCTGTGCTTTGGTTATCTGCGTTTTGATTGATAGCGTCGTTGCCGAGCACTACCCCATTGATGGCATCATTATTTAATACAGCATCATTGATTGCTTCGTTAGACTCTCCTGCTTTAGCAACGGCCACCAACTCTTCAACACTACGGTTTTGCAGATCCGAGGTGCTATCTGTCGCCACCGCTGTATCATTGGGTGCAGCGTGCAATACAGGCACGCTGACGACACCTAACGTAAACAGTAATGCTGATAAGATTGCTTTTGAATTATTCATCTAATCTATACCACCTCAGATAACATCTTTACCAATTGATAGACTCTAACTAATCATCATCGAACCATTAGCTAAATGAACAGAGCTGCCTATGCTGCTCTGTCGTCACATTAATTCTAAATTTTATTCAGCAGACTTTTCTGTAGAGTCGCCAAAATCAACACTTGGTGCGGTTGAAATCGCCTCTTCATTGGCCACACTAAAGTTGGGCTTAGTGTCCATACCAAATACTTTAGCAGTGATGTTAGTTGGGAACTGACGTACCGTTGTATTGTATCCCTGCACTTCTTGGATATAACGGTTACGAGCCACAGCAATACGGTTCTCAGTACCTTCTAACTGTGCCTGCAAATCTTGAAACAGAGCATCTGATTTTAGATCAGGATAACGCTCAGACACTGCCATCAAACGTGACAATGCCCCTGTCATCTGCTCTTGCGCTGCTGCATAACGCTCCATCGCTTCTGGATCATTGAGTACTTCTGGCGTTACCGTGATACCGCCCGCACGTGAGCGAGCTTCTGCCACTTGGGTGAAGACCTCTTGCTCTTGCTCGGCATATTGCTGTACGACTTTGACTAAGTTTGGCACCAAATCAGAACGGCGCTGATACTGGTTAACCACTTCTGACCATGAAGCAGTGACCTGCTCATCTTGTGCTTGCAGGTTGTTATAGCCACAGCCACTTAGACCAACCGTAGAAGTTGTCAATAAAGCGGCTAGCAACATCGGCTTCATAATAGATTTACGCGTCATTGTTGATTCTCCTAATAATGATAAATAACAAATATCCAGTACCACGTTTTTAATATTTTTAAGTTTTCTTGGTATTCATACGGCAGTCATGCACTCTATATATTGTATATCTCGCATCACTCTATCAGCATGATATCAAAAGAAGTTGTCCTAATGATGGCGTTATATACGGCTTTTTACAATTGACCGTTACCAAAACACAACCGCATAGCGTCAACGATAACGCGTTTTTATCATGATAGATATAGAGCAAAAATTTAGCAGTCTAGAGGAATTAGACAAAATGTTATGAGAGTACAAACAATTATTTATAAATAATCCAAATCTTGCTAATGTATCAGCCAAATAAAATACGAATATATCTACCGTCTATAAAGAAATTTCTAGTAATTAGTACAAAAATATGGCAAATTGCAGTTACGTAGCCGTACGGTTTGAATACATTTGGTAGTGGACTTATAGTTTGATTAGTATTAGCGAGTTGTTAATTTCTTAATAAAAACATCAATTAACTGTCAAATTATCGCTTAATACTGTTAATTCGCCATACCAGTCATGTATTTATTCAAGACAGCTCATAGTAAGTTGAATGCCATCATGGTGATGGATATTTAATGATATAACCGCCTGTTTTATCCGCCGGTCAACTTATGACTCATCTGATGTATAACATGATGATAGAAGACCGCAGTAGTTGAGGTTGTAGAATAATAGTAAACGCAGCTGATATTTATATTGTCAGTGATAAGCGCTATGCAAATAGTCCGTATTACTGACGAGATACGCGGGTAAATACAGACAACTACAGTCCATTCTTGGTGGCCAAGCACATGAGACTTAGACAACAAATAAGTCGATGCAGAGACTTTAACTGCTTAACTTAAATAAGTAAGTTAACCAGTTAGTTTACTCCTAGCAAACAGTGCCACCTTGAGACAGTACTAGGAACATAAATATGGAAGGTTTAGTTAACTTAGTAAATGGAATTATTTGGAGCCCAGCGCTGATTTATCTCTGCTTGGGTGCCGGTCTGTTCTATTCCATTATGACGCGCTTTGTACAAGTACGTCTATTCGGTGAGATGATCAAACTCCTATTCACTGGTAAATCTAGTGCACAGGGTATCTCATCATTTCAGGCACTTGCCGTCTCACTCGCCGGTCGTGTGGGTATGGGTAACATCGCTGGGGTAGCTGCTGCTATCGGCTTCGGTGGCCCAGGTGCCGTTTTCTGGATGTGGATCGTAGCCTTCCTAGGCGCATCTACAGCCTATGTCGAATCTACTCTTGCTCAGATTTACAAAGAAAAAGATGTGGTAACTGGCGAATATCGCGGTGGCCCAGCTTATTACTTTGAACGTGCCCTTGGTCAAAAGTGGTACGGTATCCTCTTCGCAATCGCTTCTATTTTATCATGTGGTATGTTCTTACCTGGTGTACAGGCGAACGGTGTTATCAGTGCATTTGCACAGGTAATGGGCGAAGGTACGATCATGAACGTTGCAGGCCTAGAAGTTGGCTCTATGCGTTTGGTCGGCTTGGCTATCATTTTAGTCGTGCTAGGTATCATCATCTTTGGTGGTATTAAGCGTATTGCAACCTTTACTGAGTTTGCAGTACCTTTCATGGCATTAGGTTATATTGCCCTAGCGCTGATCATCATGTTCAGCAACTTCAGCTTGATTCCAGATGTGTTTGGTATGATCGTTGGTGATGCATTCACTGCACAAGCAGGTTTTGGTGCTGCTATCGGTTGGGGTGTGAAACGTGGTATCTACTCCAACGAAGCTGGTCAGGGTACAGGTCCTCACGCTGCTGCTGCTGCTGAAGTTGAGCATCCATCACAGCAGGGTTTAGTTCAGGCATTCTCAGTATATGTTGATACATTACTAGTATGTTCTGCTACTGCATTCATGATCTTGTCTACTGGTATGTATAACATTCAAGGTACGCTACCAGATGGTCAGTTCATCGTACAGAACGTCGCCGCTGCTACTGAAATCAATGCTCCTGCTTTCACGCAAATGGCAATGGAATCTGTATACGGTACGTTTGGTAATGTCTTTATCGCAATCGCTGTATTCTTCTTTGCCTTTACAACAATTCTGGCTTACTACTACATCGCTGAAGTAAACGTGGCTTACTTGACTCGCTTCCTCGGTCGTAGTGCGAACAGAACTGGTCTATTCCTAGTGAAAGTGCTTATCATGGCGATGGTTGCTTATGGTGGTCTAAACTCAGCTGGTTATATCTGGGCAATCGGTGATATCGGTGTTGGTCTTATGGCTTGGCTTAACATTGTTGGTATTCTTGTCATCTTCATCGTGGCTCGTCCAACCCTTACTATGCTTAAAGACTATGAGGCTCAGCGTAAAGCTGGCGTCACTCGCTATAGTTTTGATCCTGCTAAATTCGGTATCAAAAATGCACCGTATTGGGAAGAGCGTCATCTAGCACAACAAAAAAGCATGAACGCTGACCCATTACGTAAAGATAAAGTGTAAGCCTATTTAATAAGGTTGCTATTTGATCTTATTGAACAAACAAAAAGCCCGAGACCATGTTCTCGGGCTTTTTTGTTTGGATAGTTTTCTACACTGCTACAGAATAGCTTACCGAAATATTAAAAACCATATTCATACGAGCTGATTTAATACCTTAAAATTACCCTTTTATCTCTTAAAGTTAAGCTGTATTCGAAACAACGTATGACAGTTACGTTATCTTTTGCCTGTCTTCTTTACAGAGCTCGCTTTAGCATTTTATAACCTTATTTTTATTAGGTAGCCGTACCCGTATAGTTAACCCATAGCTTATCTCCTCGCTTAAACTTCTGTTCCTTAACTTCCCTATTCTTAATTTTCGCGTTCTTAATTCATAGACATAAAAAAGCCTAGCACGATGGCTAGGCTTTCTTTAATTAACTTGTAGATTCAAAACCTACAAACTAAGAAATAGCTTATTCAGGCATTAATACTGCATCGATAGTGTGTACCACACCATTGGTTGCCATGATATCTGTACCAGTGATATTTGCTGTGTTACCAGTAGCATCAGTAATTACGTTGTCTTCACTGATAGTAATGGTTTTACCGTTCGCTGTTTCGATCTCAGTACCGTATGGGATATCAGCCGCTTTAACTTCCATTGCTAGTACATGGTAAGGAAGAACCGTTTTTAGCAAGTCCGTATTGGCCAATAACTCTTCTTTAGTCACGCCTAATTTTTCTAGTACTGGCGCAAACGCATCATCAGTTGGGGCAAATACAGTATGCTTAGTTTCTTCCATTAGCATAGTATCAAGACCAGCAGCCTGTAGCGCAGCGGTTAGGATAGTTAGGTTTTCGTTCTCTGCTGCAATTTCAGCGATAGTTTGAGTCGCTTCCATGTCCATTTCGGCCATTGGCTCAGCTTCAACAGCTTCTGTCTCAGCAACTGGCTCAACTGCCATTTCTTCAGTAGCTTCTGGTTCAGTTGGTTCTGCAACAGTTTCAGTATCGTTACACGCTGCTAGTGACATGGCTGCGGTTACAACTGCGATAGATAACAAGTTCTTCTTTAACATAGGTAATTCCTTTTTGGATAAATAATTGATTAAGGGATTTATTTAAATTAATAATTTTCGATAAATATAATAGCGACTGACAACCAATAGATGTACCAATTACTTAGTCATACTATTTAATCCGTTATATTGATAGTTCTCAGTCTAACTGTTTAATTTTCAAATGGTATTTACTTAGGTAGCAACACTGTATCAATCACGTATATAGCATTGTTTGCTTGTATATCAGTTATTGCGACGTTTAAGAAAAAGTGGTGGTAATTAACTACTTTTAGATGTCTGTTTTAAAATTTTAATCTGAACAGAAACTTATATAGATAAAACCCTAAAGTCTAAAACAGCCATTGTCTGATAGTGAAATCATCACAAACAATGGCTGCTTAGTCTTATAATAAATACAGTGGGTATGCCTCAGTTAATATTTATTTAGGCAACAATACTCTATCGATTACATGAACGACGCCATTGTTGGCAGCGATATCAGTCTTCACGATATTCGTTGTGCGACCATTTTCATCCATCAATTTGCCTTCTTTAGTTACCATCAACGTGTCTTTGCTTGCGGTCATGACGTTACCAGGCTTTACGTCTTTGGCATACATAGCCATATCGCCAGCGACTACGTGATAACCCAATACTTTGGTTAATAATGGCTTATTGGCAAATAACTGTGCTTTGGTCATACCTGTTTCTTGCAATGCTTGCATAAAGGCGGCATTGGTCGGTGCAAATACCGTATAGTGGGCGTTAGGATCAGACAACATATCGACTAGACCTGCTGCTTGTACCGCTTCTACCAACACTGAAAAATCAGGATTGCTTTGCGCAATTTGTACAACATTCATCTTAGCCATACTCTGACTATGCATTGGTGCTTTCATATCGCCTGTCTTCGCTGGCATCATATTATTACAAGCACTTAGACCTGCAATTGAGATAGCCAATGTACCGATGGTGGCAATTTTAGTAATTTTCATAACATTTTCCTTAATGATTTGAATTTCTTTAACGTTGGTATGGTTTCAACTATGATATTACTGTCTTACAGATCATCCTGCCTGCTAATGCCATTTGCTCACCGTATTGCACTGCTAATACCGATACTTTTGATACAAGTTACTGCTAATAAATGAGCCTGTATTTATAAGTAGGACTTACTAAGACTTTGTATTTCTGAAATTAAATTAACATGTAAGCAACCTTTATCAACCTGCCTTTGCGCAATTTTTTGTGGTATGGGTGTAAATTCTGTCTGACTTCTGAGCGTTTCCGTTGGCTTTCATTTGCAAAAGAAAAGCTTTATGTAAGCCCTTAGCGAAATGATATTCATTTGTGCGTATCTGCTTTATGAAATAGACTCTAGTACCTTACTTTGTTACTTAGCTCTCCTCTTATTTATCTATTGCCAAAGAGGAATATGCAGTGTCCATATGTAGCAAACTTTTCATGCTAAAATAATGCAAATTTGCGGTCCTCTTCGTGAGACTCTGCACGCTACTGGTTTGTTATTCCTTCTTTTTTTAATAATTACGATATAAGCAGCACACCTATGATTCCAACGACGACCTCACCAACCGATTCTCATACCGATACCGCCTCTAGTTACTCATCCGCTAATGACTTTATATTAACGCCGCCTGCTGTATTTCCGTTTAAAGAGCAGCAACTAACCGCTCGTGCCCGTATTACTGAGCAGATAGCTTCACGCATTTTGATGTTAGACGGTGCGATGGGTACGCAGATTCAGACTTATAAACTAGAAGAAGCGGATTATCGTGGTGAGCGTTTTGCTGATATCGACCAAGATGTACGCGGCAATAATGACCTGCTGGTACTGACTCAGCCGCACATGATTAAAGACATTCATCACGATCATCTGCTAGCGGGCGCTGATATCATCGAGACCAATACCTTTAACGGTACGCGTCTGTCGATGGCTGACTATGACATGCAGTATCTAGTGCCAGAACTAAATAGGACAGCGGCCAAGATTGCTCGAGAAGCGGCGGATGAATTTACCGCAAAAACGCCTGAGAAACCGCGCTTCGTTGCGGGCGTCGTGGGCCCGACGTCACGTACGTGTTCGCTATCGCCTGATGTCAATGATCCTGCATTTCGTAATATTACCTTTGATGAGTTGGTACTCAACTACCGTGAAGCGACCTTATGCCTAATAGAGGGCGGCGTCGATATCATCTTGATTGAGACGATCTTTGATACGCTCAATGCCAAAGCGGCGATATTTGCAATCACTGGTGTATTCGATGATATTGGCTTTGAGTTGCCAATCATGATTTCAGGTACGATTACCGACGCGTCAGGTCGCACGCTATCAGGTCAAACGGCTGAAGCGTTTTATAACTCTATCCGCCATGCCAAGCCATTATCTGTTGGCTTTAACTGTGCGCTAGGTGCTGATGCGCTGCGTCCACATATTCAGACATTGTCAAACATCGCTGATACCTTTGTCTCTGCGCATCCAAACGCTGGTCTACCCAATGAGTTTGGTGAGTATGATGAAACCGCTGAAGAAACCGCTGCCCTACTCGAAGGTTTTGCCAAAGCAGGTATCCTAAATATCGTGGGCGGCTGCTGTGGTACGACGCCTGAGCATATCCGTCAAATTGCTAAAGTCGTGGCGAACTATCCACCGCGTGTTATTCCTGAGATAGCCCCTGCCTGCCGACTATCAGGTCTAGAGCCATTTACCATCAATTCTGATAGCTTGTTCGTCAATGTTGGTGAGCGTACCAACGTCACAGGCTCTAAAAAATTCCTACGCTTGATTAAAACCGAAGCCTATACTGAAGCACTCGATGTCGCGCGTGATCAGGTCGAGGGCGGCGCGCAAATCGTCGATATCAATATGGACGAAGGCATGCTCGACTCCAAGCAGGCGATGATTCATTTCGTCAACTTAGTTTCAGGTGAGCCAGATATCAGTCGCGTCCCGCTGATGATTGACTCGTCTAAATGGGACATCATCGAAGAAGGCCTCAAACGCACGCAGGGTAAATCTGTCGTCAACTCCATCTCCCTAAAAGAAGGTCATGCTGAGTTCGTTGAGCGTGCCAAATTATGTATGCGCTATGGTGCTGCGATTATCGTTATGGCATTCGATGAAGACGGACAGGCTGACACTTACGAGCGCAAGATTGAGATATCTAAGCGTAGTTATGATGTATTGGTCAACGAAGTGGGCTTCCCTAGCGAGGACATTATCTTTGACCCAAATATCTTTGCCGTTGCCACGGGTATCACCGAGCACAACAACTACGGCGCGGACTTTATCAATGCCACGCGCTGGATTACGGAGAACCTACCGAACGCGATGGTCTCGGGTGGTGTGTCCAACGTCTCGTTTAGTTTCCGTGGTAACCCAATCCGTGAAGCGATCAACTCTGTGTTCCTATTTCACGCGATCAAAAACGGCCTGACCATGGGTATCGTCAACCCAGCCATGCTTGAGCTGTACGATGATATTCCAAAAGAAGCCCGTGACGCTATCGAAGACGTCATGCTCAATCGCAATCAAGGTGAAACTGGTCAAGATGCGACTGAGCGCCTGATGACGGTCGCTGAAAACTACCAAGATGGCGGTAAGAAAAAAGACAGTACCGTCGATATGAGCTGGCGCGAAGGTACGGTAGAAGAACGTATCGCCCACGCACTGGTCAAAGGCGTGACCACCTTTATCGAAGCGGATACCAAAGAAGCGTGGGAGAAGTATCCTAAACCGCTAGAAGTCATTGAAGGGCCACTGATGGACGGTATGAATATCGTCGGTGACCTATTCGGTGCGGGTAAAATGTTCCTACCGCAAGTCGTAAAATCTGCCCGTGTAATGAAGCAATCGGTCGCATGGCTAAACCCGTATATCGAAGCGGAAAAAATCGAAGGCGAAGTCAAAGGTAAAATCCTAATGGCAACCGTCAAAGGCGACGTCCATGATATCGGTAAAAATATCGTCGGTGTGGTACTCGGCTGTAACGGCTATGATATCGTCGATTTGGGCGTCATGGTGCCATGTGAAAAAATCCTCGATACTGCCATCGCAGAAAAAGTTGATATCATCGGTCTGTCTGGTCTGATTACCCCAAGTCTCGATGAGATGGTCTATGTCGCCAAGCAAATGCAAGAGCGCGGCATGACACTACCATTGATGATCGGCGGTGCAACGACGTCGAAAGCGCATACTGCCGTCAAGGTCGAGCCGCAATATCAAAACGATGGCGTCATCTATGTATCGGATGCTTCGCGCTCAGTCGGTGTGGTGACCAAATTACTATCAAAAGAACACCGTCAAGCGCTCATCGATGAGACACGCGAAGAGTATGTCAAAGTGCGTGAGCGTCTGGCTAAGCGTCAACCAAAAGCTGCCAAAGTCACCTATGCTGAATCGGTCAAGATTGGCTTTCAGTATGATTGGGAAACCTATGTGCCACCAGTGCCAAATAAACTAGGACAAGTGATATTGGATGACTATCCAATCGCGAATCTGCTGCCTTATATTGACTGGACACCATTCTTCATCTCTTGGGGTCTGACCGGTAAATACCCGAAAATATTGCAAGATGATGTGGTTGGTGAAGCGGCTCGCGATTTGTTTGAAAATGCAGAAGAGCTACTACAAAAGATGATTGATGAAAAATCAATCGTAGCGAAAGGTGTGTTTAAACTGATGCCAGCGCGCCGTACTGGCGCAGATACCGTCACTGTATATGACAATGACCCACAAAATGGTGGTAAACCGACCTACCAGTTTGAGCACTTACGTCAGCAAAGCGACAAGGCAAGCGGCAAGCCTAACTTTAGCTTGGCAGACTTTATCTCACCATCAGACACCCACACTGATCACTTGGGCGGCTTTACTGTTTCTATCGTCGGTACAGAAGCACTGGCTGAGCAATACAAAGCAGCAGGCGATGACTATAATGCCATTATGGTACAGGCGCTGTCTGACCGCTTAGCTGAAGCATTTGCCGAACATTTACATGAGCTAATACGTAAAGAGTACTGGGGCTACCAACCGACCGAATCACTCACCAATGATGAGATGATTAAAGAAAAATACGTCGGTATCCGCCCTGCACCTGGCTACCCTGCCTGTCCTGAGCATACCGAAAAAGGTAAATTGTTTGACTGGCTCGGTACGGTAGATGCAATTGGTACAACGCTAACCGAAAGCTATGCGATGTGGCCTGCGTCATCGGTCAGCGGATTCTATTACTCGCATCCTGACAGTGAATACTTCAACGTCGGAAAAATCAGTCGTGATCAGTTAGAGAGTTATGCTGAGCGTAAAGGCTGGGATATGAAAACAGCTGAGAAGTGGTTAAATCCAAATTTATAGTCGATTGGCTAATAAAGTTATAGAAACCTGATAGTTATTTTTTGGCTTACTTATTTAATATGGGTAAGCCATTTTTTATGGCACTCTATTTTGCCTACCATCAGCAAACTTATCGCTACGTTGATAGCAAAATACTTTTATCATTTACTGACAAGAACCATGCTAGATTATTGTCTACTTTATTATTTTGAGACAGGCTATGAATCAGATTGCATTACTTTCTAGTTGGATTGGCAAAACTTTTGCAATTTGGGCATTGGTCAGTGCTGTTTTGGGATTTATTTTTCCTGAATTTTTTGCCTCGTTGGCTTTTTTAATCGTTCCCATACTTGGCATCATTATGTTTGGCATGGGCATGACGCTTAAGACGGAAGATTTCCTAGAAATTGTCAAACGACCAAAGCCTGTACTGGTAGGGCTATTAGCACAGTTCACGCTCATGCCTTTGATCGCTTACCTATTAACGGTCATCTTCAACCTTGATCCTTTAATCGCAGTCGGTGTTATCTTGGTAGGTTGTTGCCCGGGTGGTACTTCTAGTAATGTGATTACGTTCTTAGCCAAAGGTGATGTGGCATTGAGTGTGGCGATTACCTCTATCTCTACCCTGCTTGCGCCTTTTCTGACCCCGATTCTATTAAATGTGTTTGCTGGTCAGCTGATCGACATCGACCTAGCCAGTATGATGATGACCATTACGAAAATCGTTATCTTGCCCATATTACTGGGTGTTATCTTTCATAAGTTTCTGGGTAAAAAGATCGAGTTCGTCACCGAGGTATTACCGATGGTGTCGGTATTGGGTATCTCTATTATTATAGCGGCAGTGGTGGCAGTATCTAAAGCGACTATCTTAGACAGTGGTGCAATCGTCTTTATCGTGGTTGCCTTACATAATATGATGGGTTATACCTTAGGATATGTAATCGCTCGTTTGTCCGGCTTTACGGAGAAACAACGCCGCGCCATTATGGTAGAGGTAGGCATGCAAAACTCTGGTCTGGGCGCTGCCCTTGCGGCAACTTATTTCAATCCTGTCGCGGCCTTACCTAGTGCGATATTTAGTGTCTGGCATAACTTTAGTGGCGCGTTGGTTGCGAATATTTTTGCTAAAAGAGATGGTAATTAACCAGCGGTAAATTCAGTCGTTATCAATTAGATAATTTATACTGAGTGTGAAAATTAGAATATAAAAACTGCTAAAAAATGGTTGAAACCCCATTTATAGTAACTAACTTTCTTACGTTTAAATCGATTTCAAAAAATATACGTAGCTATGATGTTTGAATATACCGTCTCCTTTATCTCTTTCATTCAGTAGAAATGCAGTCAATAAAGGAAACGGCGTTTAATTATATATCTACCAATTTTTTAAATAGATACTTTTATTGTTCACTATCTTCCAGTAACAGTATCTCGAAAAAGCTCTTCGAACCTTTAATACTTTGACCTTTTCGCTAATAAATTTACTTTTTACAGCTTCTTCTCGCTTTTACACTCTTTTTATTTCATAACCAACCTCTCCATTTTACTCATTTAGAAAATACTTTTTGGATTGGATTAACTGAAAAATGTTTGTTATATTCATAAATACTGATTTATATATTCTTTAATTAACATAATAAGGAGATGCAAGGCACTGACTTTCAGCTGAGTGAGATTTTATATTTTTAAATCAAGGAGAGATAAAAATGAAATCATTTAAACTAGCATTATTAGCCATGACAACAGCACTGATTTTACAGGGATGTGGTAGTGACTCTGATTCTGATGAATCACCGACGTCGCAACCTGATCAACCAGATGTTACACAACCTGATCAGCCCAATATTGATACTGAAATCGTCGGCATGTGGAGTAGCGACGATACCGCTAGTGGAGAGTTATCAACTATTATATTCATGGATGATGGGACTTATATACAGACCCAAGTCGATAGTAGCCAATCAACCAGTGAAGCTGGAAATGGTATGGAATTAGGCAGTTATAGCGTCAGTAGTACAGAAGGCAAACTAACCGCTACGCCTATCTTTGATAAAAACGGTACCTCTGGATTATCAGATTCTGTCATGCGTTATGCTCAGGTATCTAACGGTAAATTTATCCTGAAAGTAGATGAAAACGGAAATGGCATCATTGATAGTAACGAAAGCTATCGTTTCTCAGAAACTAAGTCTGAAAGTATTTTAGGACCTTGGGATTTCGATGATGCTGATGACAACGAGCTACTGGGCTTAGCATTCTTAGAAAACGGTACTTATATCTACTTGCAAGTTGACGAGGATAGGTCAGTCGATAATTCCGAAAATGGTATGGAATGGGGTAACTACACTGTTGATGCTGTTACTGGTCAATTAACTACTACTATAATTTATGATGGCAATGCGGGGACTGGATTATCAGAACCACGCACGCGTTACGCTCGAGTAACAGGTAATACTGCCCTTACTATTGAAGTGGACGATAACCAAGACGATGTCATAGACTATGAAGAGATGTTTAAATTCTCAAGACCCTAATCCAACAGTGTAATAGCCACTGATAGCCAATAAAAACGTTAGAGTTATTCTCTATTTTCTAGTGAGAATGACTTTAGTCTTTTTAGGCAAAAGTATTTATAAGTAAACGACCTATATCTCATCTTCTGTAAATTAGACGACGGTGTCGAATGGAAGAAGTACTTATGAAAGAACATTACTAATAATAAGCCATCAACTTAATAAAGCTTCAGCCAATCTATGATCGGCTGAAGCTTTATATTTTGGTCTATTCATCTTTTGCTTTCCCTCGCCGACACTTCTCAGAACAATAAATCACCTGCTCCCAGTCTTTCTCCCACTTTTTACGCCATGTAAATGGGCGCTGGCAGACGGGGCAGATTTTTTGCGGTAGGTTTACTTTTTTATGTGCCATCGTCTACTCCCTTATATCTATATAACCCTATTACATTACTAACGACTACTTGTCTTCTTTTTGATGATCCAGCCCTTCATATTTTTTTACCCGTCGGCATTGGTCGGAGCAATAGACCATGCTCTCCCAGTTTTTATCAAGCTTCTTAGTCCAACTAAACTCGCGCTCGCAGACAGGGCAGAGTTTTTTGCGGACGTTCTTTTTTTTGTGCGCCATAATTTTCTCATTGGTTTGTTTACTACATTAGTCACTGGTCACTGGTCACTGGTCACTGGTCACTGGTCACTGGTCACTGGTCACTGGTCACTGGTCACTGGTCACTGGTCACTGGTCACTGGTCACTGGTCACTGGTCACTGGTCAC
>NZ_CAJGZN010000019.1 GCF_904846235.1 Psychrobacter immobilis | reverse complement strand
TATTTGGGGCTATTATCAGTCAGTGAGACCACACCGTTTTAATGACTATTTAACACCGCTAGAAAAAGAGAAACGCTACTTTAACAAAAACCTCTTATCAGGTGTCCTAAATTAGTTGACCACTACACATCATGTATCTCAGTAAGCGGCCCTATCGCACTGCGCGCGGCACCCGAGAGACCAACACCTCGCCAAAATGGTGACTCATAAACAGCGACGTATTTGGCATGGGGCGCCATCCAAGTAGCTGTCTCACGCCACTGTCCACTTAAGTCTTGCGGTAGCGCTGGCTGAAATACTATCCGACCTTCTACCAATCGAGGCGGTAACGCAAGTAGCACATGCTGCGCTCGGAACGTCGTCACATGTCCGGTCACATGTCCAGAAGTATCTTCGCTCTGTACTTCAATATCTTGAGACGTCTTGTTCAACTGCCTTACCGTTTGACTGGTCATAATACAACTAGCATCTAGGCGAGCATATAGCGCATCAGTTAAAGCAGCCATACCACTGACTAGACGCATAGAAGGTGGTGCGCTTTTGTAACCTTGCATACGCACAGGTGGCTGATTGGCAGCGCGCTCAACCATCATATCGCCTTCTTCGAACTGCGCAAAACGTGATAAATTTAACGATTCAATAAGTGTACTTAACTGCGTTTGATAATCAGGCCAGAACCATGACGGCCCTAAATTAAATGCTGCGCTTGATTCTGCTTGATCGATATCAGTACTGTTATTAGTAGCATGCGCATCTGAATACTTAGCAACTGCAATGCGGCCACCTAAGGTATCACGCGCCTCTAGTAGTCTATACGCTATACCCTTTTGCTTTAATAAGAAGGCGGCATATAATCCACTCAACCCACCACCAACGATTACCACAGGTATGTCTTGCATATCGGATTACCCTATTTATAGACGGTTCAATATAACTTGGATACAAGGAAGCCGAGTGAAAGTAGTACAAGTAGTAAGCTAGGCGAGACTGGCACCGTACTTAATTTGTAGAGGATTGACTATAATCAAAACTACTCTGCCAATAGCTTAGTAAGCATCTCATCAATCTCAACCTTGAACTCTTTGTCTTCAATTTTATTGGCTGTGACTTTGGCATTTTGTAGGCTTTGGATAGCGGCTTCTTTTTCGCCTGTCTCAAGCTGTAGCACCGCCATAGAAAAAGCAATCGATGACATATGATCTTTTGAGTTAATGGCAGTAGCCTTGGCCAATGCTTTGTCATAAATGACCAGTGCTGCGTCCAAATCTTCTGTGAAGTCAGCAAGCGTTTCCCATTGTTCTGGATGGTCTTTATCAGTGCCCTCATTATCGGTACAAATGGCGTTTAGTTCAGCATACAGCGAATCAAATTTCTCTTGATTGCCTCTGCGATCCGCTTCTAATAACTCTTCAGCTAAGGTGTAAATGGCTTTATATATTTTGGTATTAATCATTGTTTACAACCTTTTATGGACTATATCGTGTGTGGTTAGGATTATAACGTAATTCTAGGGCGTGTCCTCATTTTAAAAATGGTGATAAAAATGAGATAAATTGCAGTCAAACAAGGAAAATAGCGCAGATCATATCGGGATATTAACCAGCTATTTAACGATGTTTGGCAAAATTTAGCCATTTTTAGCCCGTTTCGATATGATCAATTGAATTGAGGACACGCCCTAACGGCTCAGATGATTGCTACAGAGAAGAGCACGATATTTATGCGGCTGTTATTAACATCACTATGAACCTTATCAAGGTTGTTATTCATACTATAGTCGATTCAATTTAAAAGTAGTACAAGGCAACCGAGTGCAGAGGTATATTTGATACTTCAAGCGAGGTTAACGCCGTAATACTTTTATAGTGGAATGACTATATTAAGACTATATTAGGGTTAAAACTCTCGCCAGTGTAACCACAGTCGCGTATCCAGCTCAAATTGATGATACTCAGGCTCCATATGGCAGCATAATTGATAAAACGCTTTGTTATGCTCATGCTCTTTGAAATGGGCAAGCTCGTGCACCACTATCATGCGCAAAAACTCTGGCGGCGCGTCTTTAAATAGGCTAGCTACCGTGATGCTATTGTGCGATTTGAGCTTACTTCCCTGTACGCGCGACTGCGTCGTATGAATACCTAGGGCATGCTTTAAAACCTTGAGCTTACTGCTATAGCTGACATTTGATAGCTGACCAATCTTACGCATGTATTGGGTTTTTATCTCATTTATATACTGATAAAGCGCTTTGTCGCTTTGGATTTGATGCTGAGTCGGGTACTTTTTTTCCAGATACTCGCCCAACCTACCATCATTGATAAGCTGAGCAGCTTGAATCTGAATCTGCTCTGAGTAATGCGCTATGTACTTTAATTTGGTCACAAATGTATCCTTTGCTAATACGTAGATGCGTATCAGTCGATCAATTTAATCTTAATGAATTTTACCTTATATTTGCGGCGCTTGTTTGCCACTTATTTGGGATATACCCTCAACCCAAACGATAGTTATTTATAAATGGTTATTCATAAAAAAACCCATAAGCTGCGTTCAACTTATGGGGACATTTTTACTGATAGTTTCACTTAAAAAGTGTACCGGATTAACGCTCTAAATGCAGATACTGCAAATGGCGTTCGTACTGATTTAAGATATCAACCAATACTTGCTCTTTTGAGTAGCCAACCAAGTCATACTCTTGCGAGCCTTCACTTAAGAAAACTTCCGCACGGTAGTAGTACTCTGCATGCTTGGTAGATGTGCTCAATGTAAAGTTAGGACGATGAGCTTTAATCAGATTGACTTCATAAATAAAGTCATCTTCATCACCATGACCGACACGCAGTTTTAGACCGTCTACCTGACCACTATCTTGGTCCATGCCTGCATCGATACCTTCACCGATACTGGCAAGGTTTTTGGTATCCAAAGAAGTTTTGAGACCACCTGCTTTAAACTCTTTTTCGACCTCAGACATCGCTGGCATCACGACCGTATGCAAGAATTTTTCAACCTGTGCATGTCCTGGGAAACTCACAATACGTTGCAAGCGCGCTTTCCAGCTCTTCCCACTGTCCAACACATTTGCCGTGCCGATTGTACTGGCTTTACGCTTATTGCCTTCTTCTTTTAGCGACTTCCACATAGACATCATGTAGAGCACAAGAATAATAGAGAATGGTAAACCTGCAATGACAGAAACAGATTGCAATGAGGCAAAACCACCTGCAAATAGCAGTCCTAACGTAATAAGACCAGTGGCTGCTGCCCAAAACAGACGTAACCAAACAGGAGCATCGGTATCATTGGTCATACCTCTTGAGCTCAAGTTCGCTAGTACTAACGCGCCTGAGTCAGCAGAAGTCACAAAGAAAATAAGACCAATAACCACACCAGCAAATGACAATACTTCACTGTAAGGGAAGTACTCAAACAGCGCAAACATACCCATTGCCGCATCATTAACCGCGATTTCACCAAGCTCTGTTGCGCCATTAGCAACCAAGTCTATCGCTGAATTACCAAAGATAGAGAACCATGCAAAAATAAACCCAAGTGGAATAAACATCACGCCAAATACAAACTCGCGTAACGTACGGCCACGACTAATACGTGCAATAAATAGACCTACAAATGGTGCCCAAGCTACCCACCATGCCCAGAAAAATATCGTCCACCAAGATTTCCACTCGGCACCAGCAGCACCGTCATAAGCATAAACGTCAAAGGTTTTATAAATGATGGTTTGGAAATATTGACCGATATTTTGAGTAAAGGTATTTAATAGATACACCGTATTGCCCATAACCAATATGGCAAGCAACAACAGTATTGACGACAGCATGTTGAATTCAGATAGACGACGAACGCCTTTTTCGACACCTGTCATCGCAGAGATAGCAGCAGCCGCGACAACACCTACGATGATGAGCGCCTGAACCGTTTTGCTAGATTCGATACCGAACACATGGGTCAAGCCAGCATTGGCCTGCAATACCCCAATACCTAAACTGGTTGCAATACCCATCAACGTACAGACGACACCGAAGGTATCAATACCATCGCCTAACCAACCTTTGATTAAACGTTCACCAAATATCGGTGTCAACGGCGAGCGTAACGCGAGTGGCATGTTTTTGCGATAAGCAAAGTAAGCCAGCGCCATACCGATTAGTGCATAAATACCCCACCCGTGTAGACCCCAATGCAAGAAAGTCTGAGCAAGTGCTTCGCGCATGGCCTCAGCACTAGCAGGCTCTAAGCCTGTATGCGGGGTCAAATAATGCATCAAAGGCTCAGAGGCACCAAAGAACAACAGGTCAATACCAATACCCGCTGAGAACAGCATGGCCGCCCACGCTAAAAACGGAAATTGTGCTTTTTCGTGGTCTTGACCAAGCTTTATATCACCGTACTTAGAAAAACCAACAAACAACGCAAAGATACTATAAGCGGCAACCACCAACATATAATACCAGCCAAACTTGTCTGATACCCAAGTCATGCTCGCGCTCAACAAGGCCTCACTATAATCTGGAAAAGCGATGGTCCAGATTATCAATAAAATAGAAATAATAGCTGAGCCCATAAACACGGTTTTGTTTAGGGTCAGAGGTTTCGTCACATCTTGTGATGGCGAACTGTACATAAAAGACCTCAATAGGTAAATTAAATAGGGTCCGATATTGCTTTGTCCGGCATCATCTAATAGTAGACTGATGATCTATAACCGTATAACGTGGAACCAACCGCATGACGGACAAAGCAGTACCAATAAATAAAAAGCTAATAAAATTATAAACAAATTCAACCTGAACGGTATTCATTATTCTAATACGTTAGCGCTGATAGAAAAGGCCTCTACTTGGAAAGGCCCTTTTGTTGAAATTTTCTCATATCGTTATTCATTCAGTATCCTGCATGCAGGTTTATATCGCAGCCTACACCGACGAGAGATAATCGCGCATTGGCTCTGAGCGCAGCGGTGCACCATTAGCCACGTAATAATCTGCCGTTGAACGTGGCAACTGTACGCCTCTCATCTTGTCGACGATTTTTTCTGCTAACATAATAGTTGTAGCATTGAGATTACCACTAATAATGTTTGGCATGATAGACGCATCGACGACTCGCAAGCCATCGATACCATGTACCAGACCTTCGCCATTCACTACCGAATCGTTATCTTCACCCATCGCACAGGTACAAGACGGATGATAAGCCGTCTCACTATGATTGCGTACATATTCATCTAATTGAGCGTCGGTGACCAAATCATCGGTCGGTGCAATTGCGCGACCACGATAAGGGTCGAGCGCTGGCTGATGCATGATCTCACGCGTGATACGCATTGCAGCACGGAACTCTTGCCAGTCTTGATCATGTGACATGTAGTTAAACAAGATACTTGGATGCGCTTTCGGATCACGTGATTTTAGCTTGACGCGGCCACGGCTTGGTGAGCGCAGTGAGCCAACGTGTGCTTGGAAGCTATGTGATTTCACAGCACTACGGCCATCATAGCGTACAGCTAGTGGCAAGAAGTGGTACTGAATGTTTGGATGGGTGAACTTCTCATCGGTACGAATGAAACCGCCACCTTCGAATTGGTTAGACGCACCAAGACCTGTTCCATTGAATAACCATTCTGCACCAATCGCAGGCTTATTCCACCATTTATTGGCAGGCGCGATTGACACTGGCAGTTTACATTCATACTGCATATATAGCTCTAAATGGTCTTGTAAATTATTACCGACACCTGGCAGATCCAATATTTCAGTCACGCCAGCATCTTTTAGCCACTGGCCAGGACCGATACCTGAACGCTGTAGCAGTTGCGGTGAGGCAATCGCACCAGATGAGACAATCACTTCACGAGCGGCATGGAAATTTTTGGTCTGGCCTTCGTGTTCGACTTTGACACCGACGGCGCGTTTGCCGTCAAATAAAATTACATCAGTCAATGCACCCGTCAAAATCGTAATATTGCTACGTGGTTTGGCACGATCAAGATAGCCGCGAGCCGTTGATGCACGGCGACCATTAGGCGTCACGAATCGATCCATCGGACCAAAACCTTCTTGCTGATAGCCGTTTAGATCTTCGGTACGTGGATAGCCCGCTTGTACGCCCGCTTCAATCATAGCTTGGAACAGTGGATTGACCCCTGGTTTTGAGGTAGTCATTTCAACAGGACCGCCCACGCCATGATAGTCATTCTCGCCAGCGTCACAGTTTTCTAGCTTTTTGAAGTACGGTAAGCAATCCGAATACGTCCAGTCTGACAGGCCTTTTATTTTAGACCAATCATCAAAATCTAGCGCATTACCACGGATGTAGCACATACCGTTAATCAATGATGAGCCACCTAGCCCTTTGCCGCGGCCACAGTCCATGACACGGTTATTCATGTATGGCTCAGGATCTGTCTTATAACCCCAGTTATAAGTCGTCCCTTGTAGCGGCATAGCAAGCGCAGCTGGCATTTGGGTACGGAAGTCAAAACGATAATCTGGACGACCTGCTTCTAACAGCAGTACTTTAATACTGGCATCTTCGGTCAGACGCGTGGCCAGCACATTTCCTGCTGAGCCTGCTCCAACAATAATATAGTCATACTCAGGTGTGGTTGATGTCATAACATACTCCATAATATTGAAAAAACATAAATCGTTTAGGGTCAGTAAGGTGTCCTAAAAAGGCTAAATAAAAGCTAATAAGCAACCTTACTGGCTTCATTTTTCTCAATAAGATTGATTAAAAGACAGATTCAAACGCACCCAACTCTACTTGGATAGATTTGGTCTGAGTATAGTGTTCGAGTGCTTCGATACCGTTTTCGCGGCCGATACCAGAATGCTTATAGCCGCCTACTGGCATTTGTGCTGCCGACTCGCCCCATGTATTCAACCAGCAGATGCCAGCTTCTATCTGAGCAATGACTCGATGCGCGCGTTTTAGATCTGCAGTCACAACCCCAGCTGCCAAACCGTAATCGGTATCATTGGCGCGGCGAATAACCTCTTCTTCGGTCTCGTACGTCAATATCGACATCACTGGGCCAAAGATTTCTTCGCGTACGATAGTCATATCGTCCGTGCAATCAGTGAATACTGTCGGTGCGACAAATGCGCCGTTTGCAAGCTCGTTCGTTGTAACGCGCTCGCCACCTGTTAGCAGACGTGCGCCGCCTTTTTTACCTTGCTCGATATAACCAAGCACGCGCTCCATGTGCGGGAAGCTCACCAGTGGACCCATATTGATGTTCTCGTCCATAGGGTCGCCTAGTTTAATACGCTCAACACGGGTTAGGATGGCTTGCTCAAACTTCGCTTGTAGCGCTTTCGGGACAAATACGCGCGTACCATTGGTACATACCTGACCAGTACTGTAGAAGTTGGCCATCATAGCGATGTCAGCAGCGGTATCGATATCTGCATCATCAAATATGATCAATGGTGATTTGCCGCCAAGCTCTAAAGTTACGTCTTTTAGAGATGAGCTTGCCGCGCTCGACATGACTTTTTTACCAGTCGGTACGCCACCTGTGAACGATACTTTTGCGATATCTGGGTGTTCAGTTAGCGCTTGACCCACTTCATAGTTACCTTGCACCACGTTAAATACACCGTCTGGCAATCCAGCTTCTGTCAATATTTCTGCCAGTTTTAGTGCCGTCAATGGTGTCACTTCTGATGGCTTAAAAATCATCGCATTACCAGCAGCCAGTGCAGGTGCTGCTTTCCACATCGCGATTTGAATCGGATAGTTCCATGCGCCAATACCTGCGACCACGCCAAGTGGTTCGCGACGAGTATAGACGAAGCTAGTATCACGCAATGGAATCTGACGACCCTCAATCATCGGTGCCAGACCTGCATAGTATTCAACGACATCAGCGCCAGTAACGATATCGACATACTTCGTCTCAGAGTAGGCTTTACCTGTGTCTTTGGTCTCAAGTAGTGCCAACACATCATTGCGATCGCGCAATATCTCAACAGCCTTTGATAAAATGCGACCACGCTCAACTGCTGTCATCGCCGCCCAAACTTTTTGACCTTTATGTGCGGCTTTTACCGCCTCGTCAATTTGCTCATTGCTGGTTTGCTGAATCGTTGCCAATACTTCACCAGTGGCTGGATTGATATCTTCAAAAGTAGTCAGCGTTTCATCAACAGCCAGATAGCGACCATTGATATAAGCTGTTTGTACTTGGCCTAAATCGATAATATCTGTCAAATTATTAATATCAGTCATAAATTCTCCTCAGGACGATTGGCAAAATCAGCTATAAATAGGCTCTTACCATATAATGTCGTCGTTAGTTAAGTTTCGAAACTTAGGTCTTTAACGAAAGTTAGTCTTTAAATAGTGGGTGGTGTATCAAAAAGTATGCTAGCGATAAAAGTCAATAAGAAATCCATGCTAAGTTCCCTGATTCTATAGGGCTTTAAAGGCTTCAAAAATTGTTCGAATTTTAATCAGCATACTTTTTGATACACCACCAAATAGTGAAATAAAAATTATTTTATAAATCAGAATCGTTTTATAAATTAGTATCTTCTTATAAATCAAAGTCTCGTTGTGTCATTTTTATCAAGCGATCACGTAATGACTGTTTGTCTGCGATATCGATACCTGAAAAGTCTGAGAGCCAAATACCGTCAGCGACAAGGCGAACCATACATAACGTCTCGGTATTATCCGTTGCTGCATGTTTTTTGAGTTGCTCATTCGCCCACTTAGCCCACAACTCACGCAGCTCACTATCGCCTAGCATCAGCACATATAAGGTCGCTTGATTGTCATACTCTTCCTGCCCTTGCTCGCCGAGGCTGATAGTGGCATCTATATAAGCCCGGGTAAATGAACCGTACTTAACAGGGTCGTCAGCCATTGCTGCGTTTACTTCTGCCTCAAACTTAGCCATTGCATCATTAAACACTTCTAGCACGAGTGCATTTTTGGTAGAAAAATGATGCATCACCCCACCCTTTGTCACCCCAACCGCATCAGCGACTGCCTGAAACGTCACTTTAGATAAGCCCTGCTCCAATGTGATACGTGCTGCTTGATCTAACAACGCACGACGAATGACTTCTGGCTGTTTTTTACGCTTATAAGCATTTTCCATATCAATGCACCACAGAATTAGACAATAAGTTCATCACAACAACACCGCCGACGATCATCGCGATACCGACCACTGCTGCTGTATCAAGATTTTGCTTGAATAGCACCACACCAACAAGCGATGTCAGTACGATTCCGAGTCCGCCCCACAGCGCGTACGCAATACCTAGCGGTATGGTCTTAAGCGTCTGAGCCATTAGATAAAATGAAACCGCATAGAGCGCGCCCATCATCAAAGTTGGCACCAAACGGGTGAACTGCTCTGACTTCATCAAAAAAGTAGTGCCGATCACTTCACAAATGATGGCAATGGCTAAGTAACCATAAGCAATAGTAGTAGGACTCATCTTTAGAACACCCGCTTTCGTTCAACGCATGCTATGAAAAAACATAGCAAAGAAACCACATGGTCGGTATTTTATAGAAATCTACTGCCAATGTGAAGGGCTGTCTTGCAACTTTATTGTGTCAAACGGTATCGCACCACCCTTGTATTCAAAAACACAAAGCCTTAAATCCAGTTTTACTTTGCCGAATCTACGTCTGGTTCTATATTCTTATCGTTTGTCCAGGTGCCGTATAAAATTTTCTGAAAATATTTTTTATTTCTAAAGCACATTTTATTTTTAAAACACATTTATCGTCATTTTCTATTGAGTTCTGCCTTGAAATAGCCTATCTGATAAGGGATAGGCGTTAATTTTCAATAATTGCGATAATATTTATAATTAAACGCATAATAAGGTTGACAGCCTGTAGTGACTTGGCTAAAATGTGCCCCACATAACGCAAACAAGCTAATTAACTGCTTTAATATAAAGCGTCAATAACTTGCTGTTATGACCAGCTATTCTCCAATAGCTCAGTTGGTAGAGCAACGGACTGTTAATCCGTGTGTCCCTGGTTCGAGCCCAGGTTGGAGAGCCATATACTAAAAACCTTCATCATAATTTGATGGAGGTTTTTTTATTGCTGTGTCTTTTATATTTACTTCTAATAATATTAGCACGGCTGTGGTGTTCTTTTAGACATTTTTGTTGTATGGTAAGATTAGTTTCGATTGGGTTCGTTTTTGTTTGAGTGCTTCGCTCTTACTCACTAAAAGTAATGGTTTATTATGATACCTGTACGTATAAAAAATAAGTTTTCTGATCATCCGCAAAAAATCATGCGCCCGATTAGTATTCGTTTGTCTGAAGAAATGATTGGCCTATTAGAAACGACGTCATCAGACTTGGGCTTTAAGCGCATTCAAGGGCTTATTCGTCTTTATATTCGTCAGGGCTTGGATCGTGACCATCAGGATTATACGCTTGCCCATGATGAAGTATTCATCGAAACGCTACGCAAGCGCGGCGTTAGCCAACATATTATTGATGAAGCGATTGTAGTGACGCATAATAACAACATCACTCATCCGCTATCTGAGTTACAAGACAACGATTAAACAATTAATAATATCGTTGCTAATTAATAGTATCGCTGCTAAATAGTATTAAAATAAAAAGACCAAGTTTGCTAAAGCGAGCTTGGTCTTTTTTGTGGCTGTTATAAAAGTTAAAGCATTATTGATATTTTTCTAACTCTCCTCTTGTTATGCCCTTCTTCCATCTAATCTACAATAAATACGTTTTTAAGTACTCTGCGATATTTGCGACTGTAGTTAGCCATAACTAAACACAACAGATGTTTAAACAAGGTATATTAAGGATATAGTCGTGACTATTTATAAGGTTTCAACATAATAAAGATCTGCAAGGAGGGGTACGATGACGGGCTTACATCAGTGTTTCAACAAAACTTTGTTTTCAACCATGACGGTAGCAATGCTAGTGATTGCGACTGGCTGCTCATCGCCGCAGACTGACCCAAGTAAGACAACCATACCGACAGACTCAGACCAATGGCAAAAAAAGTTAGGGCAAACTTTTGAGCAGTTGTCTGAGGCCGATCAACAAGTACTCAGCCGATATATGCTGCGTATGAAATTGAGCGATGCTTATGAATCAGGAGCCATGCCGCGCACCACTATCAAGCAAGCGCTGATACAACAGCGTGAATACGAGCGTCTGCATCCAAACAACCCAACGGGTAAGAAAAGCCCTATCGTCAAAGGTCAGGCAGCTAATGCTACTGCACAGATGTATCCTGTCGCCCTGCTTCCTGTGAAAACCAGTGATAGCGATAGCTTAAATCAAGTCAAAATGCAGTTTATTCTATCCAATCATGGCAAAGGCGCGATAAAAAGTTTTAAAGGAACGCTGACCATGAAAGATGCCAATCTTACAAAGGGCAAAAACTTTAATGTGCCTTTGACAACGTTTGATCCACCTATCGCACCAGAACAGTCTGGCAAGGTCATTATTGAAAGCAGCATTGAGGATATCAATGTCATGCGCGCTATCAAAAATGCTAGTGGCATCACTATCGAGATTAATAAAGGCACGCTTGCCTTAGTAGATGATCAGACAATCGAATTTGAAAACTCACTGGTGAAGTAGCTGTACAACCTACTATTGAGTATTTTATAGAAGGTACTAATTAATACTTTTATCAATACCATAAAAAAAGCCCCAATCATTGCTGATTGGGGCTTTTTTGAATTTGGCGGAGACGGAGAGATTCGAACTCTCGAAGGGCTATTAACCCTTGTCGGTTTTCAAGACCGGTGCATTCAACCGCTCTGCCACGTCTCCATTGGTGCATCATTATATAGATATCATTTTATAATGCAAGCCCCTAATCTAAAAAAATTCAATTAATTTTCGAATACTTGTAAATTGGAGCATTATCGCTTGCTTGAGGCCAGATGTAAGCACATATCGAGCAGCCTATTGGCATAGCCCCATTCATTATCGTACCATGCAAAAACCTTATATTGACCGCCTACTTGCATAAGCTGCTGACCATCAATGATAAGCGACTCAGTCTGATGGATAAAATCACTAGATACCAATGGCTCATCGGTATAAGCCATAATGTCATGCAAATGTGCCTGACTGGCAGATTTAAGTACCTCTCGTACTGTCTCGACATCGACATCTGGCGTATCAAATACAAAGGTGACATCAATCGCAGCCACATCGATAGTGGGCACCCGTATCGAATGACCATTTATTTTGCCGACCATGGCTGGTAGCACCCGTTCTGTCGCAGCGATACTACTGGATGTCGTTGGGATAATATTGTAGCCAGAAGCACGCGCCCGTCTGGGATCTCGATGCGCTTGATCGAGCACCGTCTGATCGGCGGTAACTGCATGAATCTCTGTCATCATAGCGGACTTGACGCCGAACGCTTTATCCAATGTGTCAATCAGCGGCACCAGTGCCTGCGTGGTACAAGAAACGCTGGAGATAATCGGTAAATCAAGCGTGAGCGCATCTGTATTGACCCCCATAACGATACAAGCATCCACATCATCGAATGGTGCTGCACCAATGATTACTTGCTGTGCGCCTGCATGGATGTGTAGCGTCGCTTGCTCATACGAGCGAAAATGCCCAGTACACTCTAAAACCACATCGACCCCTAGCGACTGCCAAGGTAGGTTTTGTGGATTGGGCTCTGAGAGCATATTAATGCAATAGGTCAGATTGTTTTTGGTGAGACAGAGCTCAGTCTTGCTCATATCACCTGACTCACTCTCTACAATCTCAGCATTGACCCCTAATCGACTGAGGCGGCCATGTGTGCTGTCAAACTTCAATAAATGCAATAAGATATCCGCTGGCGCTAAATCATTAATTGCCACTACATGAATCGCACGGCCCAACACTTCAAAGCGCTCTAACAAAGCACGAAGTACATTGCGCCCTATACGACCAAAACCATTGATAGCCACTCTCAATGGCTGTGAGTGCTCACCAGTGGTACGATACGTCGCCGCTATCGGGTCAGAGGTCAATTGATAAGTAGCGCTCGAAAAATCAGGCATAACATCGGACATAAAGGGTATCGCTATAAATGGGGGTAAAAACTGAGCGTTATCACGTTGAGTGCGCTAATGATTGCTGAATACTAAAAAATAGTAAAATTAAAGCCTATAAAAATAAAGGTAACAAAGTTATAGGCAATAAAATTATAGGCAGCAAAACTATGGGGTGATAAAAATCAATGCGAGGCGAATGGTATTGTAGTCAATGCTTTGCTTGAGATGATCATATATCGGACGCAGCTTGATGCTACCGTCATCATTGAAGTCATTTGGATTATTGGCGACTTTAATGGCGACATAGGCATTACCTACGGCTGTCATCACCTCATCATCTGGACGCAGATGATCGCAGGCAAGACTCGGATCTTGTGATTTTAGCTCACCGATATGGCGCATGATGGTCGATTGTGACAATTGACGTGCTTCTGAAATCTCCGCAATGGTCAAACTCTCCTCCAATAACACTCGGGTTGCACGCAAGGTGCTTTCTGACTTATCAGAGACCTGATTGCCCTGTTTTTGCTTTTTATCTATTTGCGCTTGCTGCTGTTCGCGGCGCTTTTTTTGCAGCGCGGCATAGGCATCAATCACGGATTGACTGAGCGTACCACCTGACTTTAAGACAAACTTCTCATGTGCCTGCTGCATGCTTTCTTCATCGAGCATGGCATAGTTGGCATCAGCTTCGTCAGACAGCACCAAAAATCGCTTGTCTGCGCCGCGTGCTAATGGATCAAGTTGCAAGCTCATGTCATTCATACCCAGCAGCTGCAATCCTGCCAGCGACTTGAGACGTGACAAGGCCACATAGCCTTGCCCAAGCTCAAAGGTACGCGATAAATCAATCTCAGCCGCGTCAAGGGTCATGCCTTGCGATTTATGAATGGTGATTGCCCATGCTAGACAGAGCGGTACTTGTAAATAACTTGCCAGCACATCGCCCGTTTCATCTTCGATGATCCATTCTTCAGGCTCAGCGATGACTTCACGTCCGGAGTTTAGTCTAACCACAGGCATTTTTTGCGTCGCCGCTTTCTTTGCTTTTGGCTTATCGGCTTCTTTTTTAGCAGCACTTTTTTTACCCTTGGTCGTCTGTTTATCCGTGGTTTCGTCAGTATCTTCACGGTCCGCATCAATGTTATTTTCGATCAATGCCTCACTGTTGTCTTTACTGTCATCCACTTTGACGGCAGCAAAACCAATCAGCTCACCCATCGTCCCATTAGACACGCCAAGCTCGGCATTGTTTTTGATAAACATGACCTTTGAGCCAACTTTTAGAATCAACTCATCTTGCGTACGTACGGTTTTTTTCAAGGTTTCAACCAGCTTGCTATCGCCAGTGGTCGTCGCCTCAAAGCGCATCATCTCGCCATCTAGAGACGCTAGTTCTTTGTCATTGATTTTATTGACATTGAGATTATGCGTGTAGAGACGGGTACGCTTGATATCGACGCTTTGGTCATGCGTGTTCTCTAAAGCGGCAATCGCCTCAAACGTCACTTCCTGACGACGGATTTGATTGAGAATATCATCTAGATCAAGCCCGCCATTCGCCGCGTCACTGACTTGTCTATGCTGCTCAGACAAGTAGCAAATATGGAATTTGGCATCGAGCCACGCCTCAGACATAAAGGCAAATTTTTCACGATTGCTCTCGCCCTTGCTACCGATGGGCGGCAGCTGAAAAAAGTCTCCTGCGACAACGACTTGTATACCACCAAAGGCTTTGTTATTTTTGCGGACATGCTTGAGGACTTGGCTGACCAAGTTAAGCTGCTTGGCATGTAGCATTGATATCTCGTCAATGACCAAGACCGCTGTATCCTTCAACCTGTCTGCTAAAAACTGCTTGCGTGACAAGGTGGATAAATCTCGATCAGTCAGCTCATCTTTGATACCGATACCTGACCAACTATGTATCGTCGTACCGTTCATGTGCGTGGCAGCAATACCGGTACTGGCAGTCACCGCAACAGGCACACGGCGAGCGCGTAGATAATCAATATATTGATTGAGCGTATAGGTCTTACCTGAGCCTGCTGAGCCCGTTAAAAAGACATTTTGACCTGTTTTTAAGATATCGAGAGCAGAAGATTGACGCATAGATTCAAACCAGCCAGTAATGTGAAAAAAGAGAATAATAAAACCATCATCATAATGGAAAAAAACGCAACATTTGCCTAAAATCACCTAAAATTTGCAGGCTGTGCAACCTTGAGGTATCGACAATAAAACAAACAATTGTCAATAGAATATAGATAAAAAATGCTTTATTTTTTATAAATGCAAAAAATCAATAGCTTATCTTTTAATTTTGTCCGTAAAGTATCTGCTTTGATCATAAGTACCAAGCCTATGCATTCTAGGCTTTACAGCAATAAAATCATGGCCATTAAAGCAAACTTCCTGTTATGTGTTAACTCATCAGTCATTATAAAATTTTAGTATGATTATCAGCAGAAGCTGAGTAGTATGGAACGTGTACAGAGAGCAATTGATGTTAATCAATCACAACATCAACTGATATTGTTTTGCGATAACAGATATTAGGATAGATAAAATTGCGCTTGTATTATCCGATAAAACAAACAACACAACAAGGAGTGTTTCATGCTGTATGCAAATCCCAATACGGAAGGTAGCCCTGTTCAGTTCCGCGAAAAATACGATAACTTTATTAATGGTGAGTGGACCGCTCCTATCGATGGAGAGTATTTTGATAACACAAGCCCCATCGATGGTAAAACTATTTGCCAAGTCGCCCGCTCAAAAGAAGCCGATATTGAAAAAGCACTAGATGCCGCACATGCTGCCAAAGATGCTTGGGGTAAGACCAGTGTTACTGAACGTGCCAACTTGTTACTCAAAATTGCTGACAGCATGGAAGCCAACCTAGAAGCGATTGCGATTGCCGAATGTTACGAAAACGGCAAACCTGTTCGTGAGACACTCGCAGCCGACATCCCTCTAGCCATTGATCACTTCCGTTATTTTGCCAGCGCCATTCGCGCACAAGAAGGCGGTATCAGTCAGATTGACGAAGACACTGTGGCTTATCATTTTCATGAGCCACTTGGTGTCGTCGGTCAAATCATTCCTTGGAACTTTCCTATCCTAATGGCCGTATGGAAGCTAGCACCTGCCCTTGCTGCTGGTAACTGTGTCGTTCTAAAGCCAGCCGAACAAACGCCAGTTTCTATTCTGTTCATGTTAGAGACCATCGGCATCGCTGATATTTTACCAAAGGGTGTACTGAACGTCGTCAATGGCTTTGGGGTCGAAGCGGGTAAGCCACTTGCGTCAAATCCGCGCATCAATAAAGTTGCCTTTACAGGTGAGACTACCACTGGCCGCCTCATTATGCAGTACGCGAGCGAAAACATCATTCCAGTGACGTTAGAGCTTGGTGGCAAAAGCCCTAACATCTTCTTTGCCGATGTTATGGATGAGGACGATGACTTCTTGGACAAAGCGGTCGAAGGTCTAGTGATGTTTGCACTGAACCAAGGTGAAATCTGCACCTGTCCATCGCGGGCACTCGTTCATGAGAGCATCTATGATGAGTTTATCAAACGCTGTATCGCCCGTGTCGAGGCCATCAAAATGGGCAACCCACTCGATACCGACACCATGATTGGCGCGCAAGCCAGCTCAGACCAACTAGAGAAAATTTTATCTTATCTCGACATCGGTAAAAAAGAAGGCGCAAAAGTGCTCGTCGGCGGAGAGCAAGCTAAGCACGATGGCGACTTGACAGACGGTTACTACGTCAAGCCAACGATCTTTGAGGGCACCAACGATATGCGCGTGTTCCAAGAAGAGATCTTTGGACCTGTCCTTGCCGTGACTACTTTTAAAGACGATGACGAAGCCATGCAGATTGCCAATGACACCTTGTATGGTTTAGGCGCTGGTGTATGGACCCGTAGTGTACACAAGGCATATCGCTTCGGACGTGGTATCCAAGCAGGCCGCGTATGGACCAACTGCTATCATATTTATCCATCACATTCGGCGTTCGGTGGTTACAAACAATCTGGTATCGGACGTGAAAACCATTTAATGATGCTCGACCACTATCAGCAAACCAAAAACATGCTGGTGTCGTACAGTCAGAAAAAAATGGGCTTCTTCTAAACCATCATTTCTAATCATGGAGCGGGTTATCACAAGTGTTACATAGCCCGCTCGCTACAACGATCTAAATAAAAAACTGAGACGAATTTTTATATCCTCTAATGCGCTTAGGCGCACAGCAGGAAAAATTTGTAGCAGTCTTGCGTTCAAAATAAGGTGTTTGCATATTTTGAATGCAATATCGCAACAACTTTTTATATCAACATTTATCAATCACCCATAAAAGAGAGCTTATTATGACTAACAAAATGAAAGCCGCTGTATTACATGAGTTCGGTCAAGACTTAAAAATCGAAGAAGTCGACATTCCAACCGCAGGTGCTGGGCAAATAGTTGTCAAAATGCACGCCTCAGGCGTCTGTCATACTGATTTGCATGCGGTTGAGGGGGACTGGCCTGTTAAGCCAAGCCCACCATTTATCCCAGGCCATGAAGGTGTTGGCGTGATCACGGCGGTCGGTGACGGCGTAACTCATGTCAAAGCAGGTGACCGCGTTGGTGTGCCATGGCTATACTCTGCTTGTGGTCACTGTACGCATTGCTTGGGTGGCTGGGAAACCTTATGTAAAAAGCAAGAAAACTCTGGTTACTCAGTGAACGGTAGCTTTGCAGAATACGTCCTTGCAGATGCCAACTATGTTGGCATTATTCCTGAGAGTGTCGACTCCATTGAGATTGCCCCTGTTTTATGTGCGGGCGTCACGGTATATAAAGGTCTTAAAATGACCGACACCAAGCCAGGCGACTGGGTTGTTATTTCAGGTATCGGCGGCCTTGGTCACATGGCTGTACAATATGCCATTGCCATGGGGCTCAATGTTGCTGCTGTTGATATTGATGACGAAAAACTTGAATTCGCCAAAAAGCTGGGGGCAACAGTGACGGTAAATGCCAAAAATACAGACCCAGGCGAGTTGCTACAAGAAGAAATCGGTGGCGCTCATGGCGTGTTAGTCACTGCAGTATCATCAAAAGCTTTTGATCAAGCCTTAAGCATGTTACGTCGCGGTGGTACTTTAGTATGTAACGGACTCCCCACTGGCGACTTCCCGGTGTCAATCTTTGATACTGTACTCAATGGTATCACCATACGCGGCTCTATCGTTGGCACACGTCTTGACTTACAAGAGTCGCTAGATATGGCAGCGGCTGGCAAAGTCAAAGCGACCGTCAAAGCTGAGCCATTAGAGAACATCAATGATATTTTTGAGCGGATGCGTAATGGCAAAATCGAAGGTCGTATCGTCATCGACTATAATCAATAACGGATAGTAAAATGACAGTGTTATAAGCTTATTACGTAGTTATTCCAACTGTCAATTATCAGCCGAAGGTCGTATCTTTTTAGTCATATGCCAGTTGTGATGTGTCTGAAGATGATGCGACCTTTTTGATTTGACTGTGGCATACTGATACTAGAGAGCAATTATATAAACCATGGATGGGCCATAAGAAGGAGTACGATATGAAACTGGCAGCAACAGAGTCGTGTAAGGCGTTGATTGAGCTACTAAAGTCCAAGCATGGAAAGCTGATGTTTCATCAGTCAGGTGGCTGCTGTGATGGTAGCTCGCCGATGTGCTATCCATTAGGAGAGTTTAAGGTAGGCGGTCAGGATGTGCTGGTTGGTGAGCTTGTTGACTGTCCATTTTATATGGGACGCGCACAATACAATCTATGGCAGCATACCGATTTGACCATTGATGTCGTCAATGGTCGCGGTGCGAGTTTTTCGTTAGAAATCCCTGAAGGCAAACGCTTTATCGTACGCTCAGAAATCTGTGCGATATAAGGACGTTTGACGCAACATTAAGTAGCATTAATTCCAGACGATGTACCGAATATAACAGTCTTAGCTTGTCCTACGATATTGACGCAAACAGATACCGCAGAGTCATTTTTATTTTATTATTTCAGCAGAATAATAGTTACTGTAAAGCGTACCCTATTTTAATTAGCATGGATGCTATAAGGAATATAAAATGGAATTTGACACAACATTTGACTATGTCATCGTCGGAGGAGGTTCGGCGGGTTGCGTGCTCGCTAGCCGTCTCACTGAAAACCCAAATATCAGTGTTTGTTTATTAGAATACGGCGGTGAGGGCAAAGATCTAGTAGTACGTGTGCCTGCTGGACTTATTCTGATGGTTCCTGGCAAACCGCTCAAACTGAACAACTGGTGCTTTCACACCACCCCGCAAGAGCACCTTAATAACCGTAAAGGTTTTCAGCCGCGTGGACAATGTTTGGGCGGATCATCAGCTATCAATGCCATGATCTATACACGTGGTAGTAAGCTAGATTATGAGCGCTGGGTGGAGCAAGGCTGTACTGGCTGGGGATTTGACGATGTACTGCCCTACTTTATCAAAGCTGAAAACAACGTTCGTGGTAGCGATGACCTACATGGTGATAGCGGGCCGCTGCATGTTAGCGACCTACTCAGTCCACGAGACATCTCAAAAGCATTCGTAGAAGCTGCGATTGCCAACGGCCTAGATCACAACCCTGACTTTAATAGCGAAAAGCAAGACGGTACAGGGTTGTATCAAGTCACTCATTTCCATGGTGAAAAACAAGGTCAACGCTGCTCCGCTGCGGCCGCCTATCTACATCCTGTACAAAACCGTGCCAACCTGACTGTTATCACTCATGCACAGGCTAACCGCGTCATTATCGAAGACAATCAAGCGACAGGCGTCGTCTACGAAAAAGACGGTGTCGAACATACTGTCACGGCGCGTCATGAAGTCCTATTATCAGGTGGCGCATTTGGTTCACCCAAAGTCCTGATGCTCTCAGGTATTGGTCCTGCAGATCATTTGCAGTCTCATGGTATCGATGTAGTGGTAAATGCACCTGAAGTCGGTGGCAATTTGCAGGATCACTTAGACGTCGTCTTTGATTACGAGGTCAATACTACTGACGTCATCGGTATTGGCATGGCATCGATTTCGACATTGACCAAAAGCATTCGGCAGTGGAGAAAAGACGGTACAGGGTTACTGTCTACCAACTATGCAGAGGCGGGTGCGTTCTTTAGCGTCGGTGATGACCCAAAAGAGTGGCCAAACACACAGCTGCACTTTGTCATCTCGCGCGTGATAGAGCACGGTCGCGATCTCAGACGCGGATTTGCTGTCTCTTGTCACAGTTGCTACTTACGGCCTGAAAGTCGAGGTACTGTCAGATTGGACTCAGCCGACCCCTCCGATGCTGTCTTGATCGATCCAAACTATCTGTCGCATCCAAAAGACGTAGAGTACATGGTAGCTGGTGCCGAGCGCACTCGAGCCATTATGCAAGAGTCCGCACTCGCTAAGTACATCACTGAAGACTACCCTGCCCCTTACCTCGAAAAAGACGGTATGCTCGGTTATATCCGAAATAAATCTGACACCATTTACCATCCAGTAGGTACTTGCCGCATGGGCTCAGATGACAGCTCTGTGGTCGATTTAGAATTAAAGGTACGAGGTGTGAGCGGATTGCGAGTTATCGACGCTTCAGTGATGCCAACGCTTATTAGCGCCAATACCAACGCGCCAACTATCATGATTGCCGAAAAAATAGCCGATTTAATTAGAACAAATCATAGCCCTGTTTAACACTGTATTGGGTAAACGGCTTATAGCTGATTGCTTTAAAGAGACATAACTTTATTCTTTCTAATTGTTTACACTTAGTAAAATTGTAACTGGTTAGCAATCTAGAAGTATGTCTCTTAATTATTTAGATTTAACAAACATAAAGCCATAGAATCTAGTATTTAATATCTTATTGATGCTAAATACGGCAAAACCGTACATTTTTTATCAAAATTAGTCTATTTATAGCTTGCATTATCACAGATTAAGAGAGTATATTCGAACGACTTATTTATATTTTTAGTTTCCATCTATATAATTTAAAGTTATAACAACCTTTAATATGTTTTATTTTGTATATATAAAATACTGCATAGATAGATACTTTAGAGGTCACTAAACGCTTTCTCATCGTATTCATGCTCGAGTACGAACATATGGATACATGAGTACCTACCTACCATTACATAGGATGTAATAATGCAAAAATCACTCTTCAAACTTACGATGTTGGCGACGTTTGTCTTAGGTATCAGCGCCTGTAGTGGAGACAACAAAACCACCAACGATTCTGCTGCTAGCTCAGATGCCAAAGCCGCCAAAACATTGCTATATTGCTCAGAAGGTAGCCCTGCTGGATTCGATCCAGCGCAATATACTTCAGGTACGGATTTTGATGCGAGTGCCTTCCCTATTTATAATGGCTTGGTAGAATTCAAAAGAGCGGAAACTGAGATTCAACCAGGACTTGCGGAGAGCTGGGATATTAGCGAAGACGGCAAGACTTATACCTTTAATCTACGCAAAGGGGTTAAGTTCGGTACAACTGACTACTTTACTCCAACTCGCGATTTCAACGCAGATGACATTGTCTTTACGCTAGAACGTATCACTGACCCAGACTTTGAATTTAACAAAGCTTATCCTGCTGAATTCCCATATTCGGTCGGCATGGGGCTACCTGATATTATCTCTAATATCGAAAAGGTTGACGACTATACGGTAAAAATTACCCTTAGCGAAACCAATGCGCCGTTCCTACAGAACCTAGCGATGCCTTTTGCTTATATTGGTTCTGCTGAGTACGCAGATCAATTGCTAGCCTCTGGCAATGCTGCTGATATCAATACTAAGCCAGTCGGTACTGGACCTTTCGTCTTTACCTCATATCAAAAAGACGCGCAAATTCGTTATACCAAAAACCCAGACTATTGGAATAAAGACGACATCTATATCGACAACCTAGTGTTTGTCATCACTAAAGACTCGGCAGTTCGTGCACAGAAAGTGCAAGCTGGCGAATGTCATGTGTCCGCTTATCCAAAACCTGCCGAAATCGAATCTGTCAAAAAATCAGGTAAGGCCACTGTTCTCGATCAGCCTGGCTTCAACGTCGGCTATGTCGGTTATAACGTAGAAAAACCTCAACTGAGCGATCTTAAAGTGCGTCAAGCATTAGATATGGCGATCAACAAAGACGCTATTATCAATGCGGTTTATCAGAGCGAAGGCCTCAAGGCAACCAATCCAATGCCGCCAACGCAGTGGGGCTATGATGAGTCACTTAAAGATGCGCCTTACGACGTCGAAAAAGCAAAAGCACTAATCAAAGAAGCTGGCGCGGATAATCTTTCTATCAATCTATGGTATATGCCAGTTCAGCGTCCGTACAACCCAAATGCCAAGCTAATGGCTGAAATGCTACAAGCAGATTGGGCGAAGATTGGCGTCGATACCAAGCTTGTGACTTATGAGTGGGGCGAGTACCTAAAACGCGCTGCTAAAGGCGAGCCTGATGTCATTCTAGCCGGCTGGACTGGCGATAATGGTGATCCAGACAACTGGCTTGGCTCATTACTGTCTTGTGACGCAGTCGGTGGCAATAACTACTCGCGCTGGTGTAACAAAGACTTCGATAATTTGGTGACCAACGCCCGTCAGATTAACAATCAAGATGAGCGTGTCAGTGAATACGAGCAAGCTCAGCAGATATTCAAAGAGCAGCTTCCTTGGACGACAATGGCGCATTCGGTAGTGACGGTATTCACCGCACCAAATGTGGTCGATTATAAAATCAGCCCACTTGGCTCAATACGCTTCGATGGTGTAAAAGTTGAATAACCTTGACTGATTAATTCCGTTACGACATTCGCGATTTATTCATTTTATTCATTTATATAAATTCGGCTGGGTCAGATACTCTGCTCCAGCCGAATTTATATAAATGATATGAACAATATGAATTAAGCGCTTTGTCACGGATCTCTTCATCATCGCTAATACTCTAATCATTGAACCACAACTATTGAGCAGCCCATGCTACTTTATATTCTGCGTCGTATTGCCATTTTAATACCCGTCTATCTTGGCCTAACGCTATCGACTTTCACTCTGATTCGTCTCGTACCCGGAGATGCCGTCGAGATTATGATGGGCGAGCGTATGGTCGATCCCGAGCTACATGCTCGTGCGTTAGAAAGGCTAGGATTAGACAAACCGCTTGTTGCCCAGTATTGGGATTATTTGACTGGTATCTTAACGGGTGATTTTGGTCAGTCCTTTCGTACTCGTACGCCCGTATTACAAGACTTCTTTGCCCACTTTGTTCCGACTTTAGAGTTGGCATTATGCGCTATTGTCATCGCTAGTGTCACTGGTGTCAGCTTAGGCATCTTTGCTGCCTTGCGCCGTGGTACATGGATTGATTACACCCTAATGTCAGGCGCGTTGGCAGGATACTCTATGCCCATCTATTTATTGGGCCCCATCCTGACTGGTATCTTCGCTCATTATTTAGGTCTTTTACCCGTCGCTGGGGTGATATCTGTCGCACAGTTTTTAGATGTGCAGCCACTGTATGGCTCATGGTTACTTGGCTCACTAAGCTCGGGAGAGCCTGGCGCGTTTTGGAACGTGGTCAAACACTTTATCTTACCTTCTATCGCCTTATCGACCATTCCGTTGGCGATGATTGCGCGGATGACACGCTCTGCGATGCTAGAGGTATTGGATGAGGACTATGTGCGTACAGCGCGAGCCAAAGGCTTATCTCCACGCCGAGTGATACTGGTCCACGTAATGCGTAACGCCTTGATTACTGTGGTTACGGTCGTCGGCCTACAGATGGCGACGTTGCTTGCGGGCGCGATTATCACTGAGACTATCTTTAGCTGGCCGGGCGTTGGTAATTGGCTCCTCGATGGATTTTTCACTCGTGACTACCCTATTGTACAAAATGGTATCTTATTGGTCGCCACCGCTCTGATTTTGGTTAGTTTATTTATTGATATTTTGTATGGTCTGATCAATCCACGTATTCGCCATACTTCTTAATTTAACATTAATAAATACTCACATTATAAATAGTGATGATTGGCGCTCAAGTGATGTTTTAGCAATGCTTAGTACTTTTTTGGGAATAAGATTCTAAAAAATGTCACTGCGCTAGCCACTATAGGAAATGCTCATGAAGCCTTCTGCTCTCCCCTCTGATGTCAACCTCATGGCCGCCACACCGCCATCGTCTTGGCAGCTATTTTTATCGACGTTCTGCCGAAATAAAGGCGCGGTACTTGGTTTTATTGTATTGGCATTGATGGTTCTAGTTGCCATACTTGCGCCTGCTATTGCCCCTCACGATCCTTACGAGCTGTTCACCGGTCAAGAGCAATTGCCACCTGCCTTTTTAGATGGCGGCAATGCGATGTTTTGGCTAGGCACTGATGATGCAGGCCGAGATACATTGTCTCGAGTGATGTATGGCGCGCGTTATTCATTATTTATCGGTCTAAGCGCAACGACTCTGGCGATGTTGGTTGGTATTTCTTTAGGTCTGAGTGCAGCATTTTGGCCAAAGGTCTGGGGCAAGGCGGTCATGTTGGTCAATGATATTCTGATGTCATATCCGAGCTTGCTATTGGCGATTATCATTGCCGCTATCTTAGGGCCATCTATGACCAATACGATTATTACGATCGCACTGGTCTGTACACCGCCTTTTATTCGTCTGACTCGTGCCACAGCAATGGTAGAGCTACAACGTGAGTATTTTATTGCCTCACAAGTGATGGGCGCTGGCGTGCTCAGATTGTTGTTCATTACTATTTTGCCCAACTGTATGGCACCGCTTATCGTACAGGCAACGATGATTTTCTCGTCTGCTATTTTAGAAGCGGGTGCGATTGGTTTCTTAGGCTTTGGCGTACAGCCACCTGATGCCGAATGGGGCGCGATGCTAGGTACGGCACGTCAATATATTCAAAGTAATGTTTGGCTAGCAATCTGGCCGGGTGTCGCTATCTTCTTAGCTGCACTATCGATTAACCTGACTGGTGATGGCTTACGCGATGCGCTAGATCCTAAATTAAAGCAGGTGACTTAAGATGACTGAACCATTAATTAATACGCCTATCACTCATACGTCTATGAATGGTGCATCAACAAAAGACTCACCATTGTTGTTAGATATTGAGAACCTGTCTGTCACTTTTGGACAAGGAGTGCGTGCCTTTCGCGCAGTCGATGATGTATCGTTAAAGATAACCCAAGGTGAGGTCATCGCTGTCGTGGGTGAATCTGGCTCAGGTAAGTCAGTCACTATGATGGCGCTGATGGGGCTGTTGCCACCTTCTGCGACCGTTCGCGCACAGCGAGTGGTCTTTGACAATAAAGACATGCTCAGTATGTCAGCCAAAGAGAGACGCGGCATCATTGGTAAAGACATCTCTATGATTTTTCAGAATGCGATGTCTTGCCTAAATCCAAGCTTTACGGTTGAGATGCAGCTAGGTGAAGTTCTACGCAAGCATCTTGGTTTACGAGGCGCAGCAGTACAAACACGCATCTTAGAACTGCTAGAGTTGGTCGAAATGCCCGATGCCAAAAACCGTCTCAAAGTCTATCCGCATCAGCTATCAGGCGGTATGAGTCAACGGGTTATGATTGCGATGGCCATTGCTTGTGAGCCAAAACTGCTTATCGCAGATGAGCCAACCACTGCGCTCGATGTCACGGTACAAGCGCAGATCATGGATTTGCTGAGCCGATTGCAACGCGAAAAACAAATGGCGATGGTATTGATCACCCACGACTTGGGACTGGTCGCACAAAACTCGCGTGATGTCGCGGTCATGTATGCGGGACAAGTGGTAGAAACCAGTACCGTACCGGAGATTTTCCAAAATCCTGCTCATCCTTATACCGAGGCATTACTGCAAGCCATCCCAGAGCTCGCTATCGGTCAAGACCGTCTAAACAGCTTGCCCGGTGTCGTGCCAAGTCAATACGATCGCCCAAGCGGCTGCTTACTGTCTCCTCGTTGCCCGTATAAAGAACCTGCTTGCGAAGTACCGCCACCTATTTTAGATACACCCAATGGCAAGGTGCGTTGTATTGATTCTAATATTACTTCTCGCCCCTCTCACGCTGCTACCTTGGAGTCACAAGTATGAGTAATAAAGTGGTCCTAAAAGCAGACAATCTACACAAGCACTACCCAGTATCACAAGGTCTGGGCAAAGCAAAAGCGTACGTGAAAGCGCTCAATGGTGTCTCTTTCGAACTTGAAGCTGGCAAGACACTGGCCGTCGTTGGTGAATCAGGCTGCGGAAAATCTACCCTTGCCCGCCAGTTGACACTGATTGAAGCGCCCACACATGGTGAGCTATTTATCAACGATGAAGGCACCACTGGCTATAGCAGAAAGGCACTAAAAGAGTTGCGTACCGAAATTCAAATGGTCTTTCAAAATCCTTATGGTAGCTTAAATCCGCGTCATACCATTGGCTATCAATTGACAGAACCATTGGATATCCATACCAAACTGTCTAAAGAGGAAAAGCGCGACAAAATCAACGAGATGATGAGACATGTCGGTCTACGTCCCGAACACGCTGGTCGTTATCCGCATATGTTTTCGGGTGGTCAGCGTCAACGTATTGCCCTCGCCCGCGCCATGATGCTCAACCCTAAAATCGTCGTCGCTGATGAGCCAACTTCCGCACTCGATGTATCTATTCAGGCGCAAGTCTTAAATCTATTTATGGATTTGCAAGATGAGTATCGTACCGCTTACGTTTTCATCTCGCACAATTTGTCGGTCGTGCGCCACGTCGCTGATGATGTGATGGTGATGTATTTGGGTCAAGCTGTTGAACACGGCCCCAAAGAAGCGATTTATAATGCGCCAAAGCACCCCTATACCATCGCCCTATTGGCTGCTGCCCCAACGGTAAATGGTCATAAGAATGATTTAACCCTACAAGGTGAGCTGCCAAGTCCGCTCAATCCACCAAGTGGTTGCGCCCTACATAAACGCTGTCCCTATGCCAAGCAGCAATGCAGCGAAATAGAGCCGCAACTGCGCGAATGGGACGGTCGATTGGTTGCTTGTTTACGTTTAGAAGAAATATATGGTTAAGGTGAATAAGATTAAGGTAACTAACGACTAATCAATATTAACCACACCGCGGCACTTAGGAAATTTGCTACAACCAAAAAAGGTCTGACCTTGATTCAGGCCTTTTTTTGCCACGCGCTTGATCATCTCACCGTTACATCTCGGGCAGGTTGGCGTTTGAATTAAATCAGCTGTATGGTCTATCACCTCAATTGTCGCAGGTTCATTAACTTTTGGCTCAGATTCTACGATCTCAAACGGCGTAAGAAAAACCTTATCAGCAATATCGTGCGATGTAATTGTATGCTGAATATCTGCCTGCTGAATGTCCATACTATCAATTGGTAAATCGCTAGATTCAATGTCAGTCTGACCCGACCATCGATGCACTTCCCTACTTTTTAGAATAGCTCGTTTAGCGGTCTCTTTTACTATCGGCTCTGGTATAGACTCATGAGCCACTTTAGCAGTTGGTTTATCATTAGCGTTACCGCTAGGCTGCTTATTCGTATTCTGGCTTGGATTGCTATGCTTGTCTTTTAGATAGGCTTTATGCTCTCTATTAGTGCGCCAAGATTTACTAAATCTATTACTGTTAATCTGCTCAACGATGGATATGACCTCGTCTTCAGTCAGTAGCTTATCTTGTTTCTTCTTTACATAAGACACTATCCCACTCGTCAATACATGTTCAGGCAACTCATCACGAGTTTTCAGCTCACACTCACCGATGAAAGCAATCATCGAATGAAAGTAGCTCAGCTCCAAGTCCAATAAATCTGCGAGCGTCTTGATATGCAAATAATTTTGGCGCAGTGGGTTCTGGAATTTGAATTTACTTCCATTCGGGAATGATTGCGTGCACTGTCTTTGGTTCTCGCTACCATATATCCACCCTTTATAGTTTTTGGTTTCAATCACAAAGATGCCGTATACAGAAACGATGATATGATCGATTTGGGTACTGCCACCATTGGCTCTTGGCAAGGTAATACCGTTTAAACGGTGGTAGACGTCTTTTTCAAGCTTTAGCCACATAGCGACGTTGATGACGGTCTCACCTAAGAAGCCTTTGAAGGAGGATTTTAGGGACATAATAGCGATCTTTAGAATGGTTATAGAATGTGCTAAGCGTAATACCAAAACTCTTTAAATTTAATTAATCAGCACTCTCTTACGATGCTTTAAAGGCTTGGCATAGGCAGAAGAACATGATTTGATATGTTTATAAAAACTCTTATAAACCCGATCATATTCTTCATCAAGCTGTTTAAGTACATCTAAAGTACTATCGCTAGGATTAACTTCATGTTCATGCTGTGCATTTATCAGGTTTCCCCCTGCATTTAAAAACAACTCATATTTTTTCTCAAGCTCTGGAAAATATAAAGCTATTAATATTTCTATCTTGCCACCTTCTCTATAAAATTCATCAACGTCTAAAGCTTCATCGCAATTGCTTGAAAAACTTTTGGATTGAACTTCCTGAATAATGGCTGCAAAATCAACCAGTCTAAAAACCACTTCCTCAAACTTTATTCTCAAAAAGGCTTCATACTCCTTCTTGCGTTCAGCTCTCTGAGTAATGAGAATACCGCACAGTCCAAATATTCCGATTATGCAGGCTGCTATCAAGCCTTCACTTAGTTCAATCTGTTTTAGCCATGTAATAGCATTTGCCAGTTCGATACTATCCATCTAATTTTTCCAGTTCTGTAGTCATATAATTTATTTTTATATGAGAGCTGCACAAGCCGTGAAACTTAGCTTCGTGAGCAATCAGTCTATTCTAATTTACCACTAAATCATCATGTTGAGGCACAGAATTTAGTACTGATTGCAGCAGTTATTTTACCGATAGCCATATTGATGAAAGCAGACCAAAAGAAAAATCAAAGATTAAGCCATAAAAAAAGCCACCAGATTTCTCTGATGACTCTTTTTTTAAACACTAACTAAGTTAGGTCTATCACACCAAACTATTTACCGCTTCAATCACAGCATCCGTCGTGATACCAAACTCTTTATACAAGTCGCTAGCAGGAGCAGATTCGCCATAAGTCGTCATACCGATGACTTTGCCATCTAGACCAACGAACTTATACCAGTAATCTACATGCGCGGCTTCTACTGCGACGCGAGCACGAATATTGGCAGGCAATACCGCTTCGCGATAGCTAGCATCTTGCTCGACAAAAATCTCAGCACATGGCATAGACACTACACGTACGCCAACACCATTTGCGCTTAGTTTTTCATACGCTTCCATCGCTAAGCCAACTTCTGAACCAGTGGCGATAATGATTGCTTGTAGCTCGCCTTGCTCTTTTGCCAGTACATAGCCACCTTTGGTGATGTTAGCGACTTGCTCGCTATCACGTGCTTGATGTGGCAAGCTCTGACGGCTAAAGATCAATGCTGATGGGTTGTTTTCTGATTTGATTGCTTCTACCCAAGCACTCGCAGATTCAGTCGCATCACACGGACGCCATGTACGTAGGTTTGGCGTGGTACGTAGGCTAGTTAATTGCTCAACTGGCTGATGCGTTGGGCCATCTTCACCCAGACCGATAGAGTCATGGGTATAGACGTGGATGACGCGCTGCTTCATGAGTGCGCCCATACGTACTGCGTTACGTGCGTATTCCATAAACATGAGGAACGTCGCTACGTAAGGGATAAAGCCGCCATGCAATGCGATACCATTGGCAATCGCAGTCATACCAAACTCGCGTACACCGTAATAGATATAGTTGCCGTCAGCATCTTTTTCGATGCCTTTAGCACCTTTGAATAGCGTCAGGTTCGAGCCAGCTAGGTCGGCTGAACCACCCAATAGTTCTGGCAATAATGGCTGCAAGCTGTTGATAGCGTTTTGACTGGCTTTACGACTAGCAACATCCCCACCCGCTTCTTGAGTTTGCTGAATATAGGCTTGCGCTTGACTAGCAAAGTCAGCAGGCAATTCGCCATTTAGGCGGCGTGATAATTCTGCTGCAAGCTCTGGGTAGGCTTTTTTATACGCTTCAAAGTCTGCGTCCCAATTCTTTTGCTGGACGTCGCCTTTGGCTTTGGCATCCCACGCTTCATAGATTTCGTCATCTAATTCAAATGGAGCATGCTTCCAAGACAGCGCATCACGGGTTAGAGCAATTTCGTCATCACCAAGTGGTGCACCATGACTGGCTGCTAGACCTTGTTTATTCGGGCTACCAGCACCGATCGTGGTTTTACAAATGATTAGACTTGGCTTAGCAGTCTCTGCAATCGCTTGCTCAGTCGCTTGCGTGATTGCATCAGTATCGTGACCGTCAACTTTGATCACTTGCCAGCCGTACGACTCAAAGCGCGCTTCAGTATCATCAGTGAACCAACCTTCGACATTACCGTCGATTGAGATGCCATTATCATCATAGAAGAATACTAATTTGCCAAGAGCTAGCGTGCCAGCCAATGAGCAAACTTCATGACTGATACCTTCCATTAAGCAACCATCACCTAAGAACGCATAGGTATGATGATCGACGACGTTATGACCGTCACGGTTGAACTGTGCGGCTAGGGTTTTTTCTGCGATTGCAAAACCAACGGCATTAGCAATACCTTGTCCTAGTGGACCAGTCGTCGTTTCTACACCAGGCGTATAACCAAGTTCAGGATGCCCTGGGGTTTTTGAATGCAGCTGACGGAAACCTTTTAGGTCATCAACGCTCACATCGTAACCTGATAAATGTAGCAACGAATAAATAAGCATCGAGCCATGACCGTTTGACAGTACAAAGCGATCACGGTTGTGCCAATTAGGATCAGCTGGATTGTGCTTCAAAAATTTGCGCCACAAAACTTCGGCAATATCAGCCATACCCATTGGCGCACCCGGATGTCCAGAGTTGGCTTTTTGAACCGCGTCAAACGACAGTACACGGATGGCATTGGCTAGTTTACGTTCGCTAATTGGAGCTGGCATAGAGTGTCCTAATATTCGAATGAGTCGTATAAAGATAAGAGGAGAGTTTACTCAGAGGATAATCCATCAAAAACACAACAGGCGTCCTCAATGGATAGGCTATAAAATAAAAATGCAATATTAACATATTTGCTATGAGCCTAGCCAAAAATGCGATGACAAGACCGTTTATATTTAGCAATGACTCACATCAGTTTTGTTAAACGATAAACACTGACGGACTTTTATTTAAGTTATAAATAATAAGCTGCGAGTGACCTAAGTGACAAGCAGCTCATTACTTATATTCAATTTATTAAACTGAAATAGTCTCAGCACCGCCCATAAACGGACGTAATACTTCTGGAATCGTAATGCTGCCATCAGCGTTTTGATGATTTTCCATCACTGCTAGTAGCGTACGACCAACCGCCAAACCTGAACCGTTCAAAGTATGAGCTAAGCTGGTTTGCTTGCCATCTTTGACACGAGTACCCATACGGCGCGCTTGGAAGTCACCACAGTTAGAGCAGCTAGAGATTTCACGATAAGTATCTTGGCTTGGTAACCATACTTCGATGTCATAAGTCTTTTGTGCGGCAAAACCCATATCGCCAGTACATAGCTGTACTGTGCGGTATGGCAACTCAAGCTGCTGCAAGATATATTCAGCCTGCCCTGTCATTGCCTCAAGCAACTCATCAGATTGCTCAGCGGTAGCGATGTTGACCATTTCAACTTTTTCAAACTGATGCTGACGAATCAAGCCACGGGTATCACGCCCGTGCGAACCAGCTTCACTACGGAAACATGGTGTATGCGCGGTGAATTTTAATGGGAGTTCTTTAATATCTAAACGCTCGCCGCGTACCAAGTTGGTCATTGGTACTTCAGCAGTTGGGATCAAATAAAAATCCATTTCATCGTTATTCGTGTGATTGCTCAATTTAAATAAATCATCTTCAAACTTAGGCAACTGACCCGTACCTTTCAAGCTATCGCTATTAACGATATAAGGCACATAGGTCTCAAGATAGCCGTACTTCATCGTGTGCGTGTTCAACATGAATTGAATTAGTGCACGATGCAATTGCGCCAATTGTCCTTTAAGCACGTTAAAACGGCTACCAGTCAACTTAGTCGCTGCCTCAAAGTCCAGCATACCAAGTGTCTCACCGATATGAGTATGATCTTGAATTTCAAAATCAAACGTACGCGGCGTGCCCCACTTACGCACTTCTACGTTATCATCTTCTGACGTACCGACTGGTACATCTGCAGCAGGAATATTTGGAATTTGCAAGGCTGCTTGAGTGATACGCTCTTGTAGCGTACGTAGCTCGTCTTCCGCAGCTTTAATCTCACCGCTAACGCTTTGCATCTCAGCCAATAGCTCACTGGCATCTTCGCCTGATTTTTTTAGGGCACCTACTTGCTTTGCACCAGCATTACGGCGCGATTGCAACTCTTCGGTTTTGACTTGTAGAGACTTACGCTCGTTTTCAATCGTCTGCCAGAACTCCATATCAAGCTCATAACCACGGGTGGCTAGCTGCTGTTGTAGGTCGCTTAAATCGCCGCGTAAGAGTTTCGGATCAATCATAGTAGTTGCCTGTAACACTAAAGGTGAGTAAAAGGTTTAAAAGTATTATTTATAGAGTAATTGCCTAGCGCATCGCTATCACAGTCTTTGTGATAACCGGCTATGACGTTATGTTTTATATCAACATATCTTGTAGACGCTATAATACCAAGACACGGCAGATTTGACCATGTTTTGGATACCTTTGACTGCTTTTCCCTGTTTTTGGCTGACTTTCACTAGCTTTTGTTCATTATGCCAATCGCTTATCGCAAGTTATTCTAATTCTAATTTCTCACTTTTGCTTTCGTCTAGTCTTAGTAAGCTGAGTATAGAGCGTGAACTACGTCATTAATATGACATCTATCCGTGAACAGTCTTGCTTATATGTTTCATTTAGGAGTACTTTTCGGTAAGATAAGCGCATACCTTTATTCACTTCTAGCCAAGTACAGCATCGCTGCTTCGCTTTGGCAGTTTTAATCCAACGCTTTTAATATAAGTATTTGAGAAACCTTTATGGCCCTGTACCCCTACACGCTCCAACCTGTCGCCTTAAACCTAACTGAGGCTGAATTTCACCAAGCACAGTATGAACTGTTTGCCAGTGCCAGCCCTTCTTTTGGTTTATCAAGCTTTAAGACCAAAGAGTGGATCATCATGGCAGTGGTTGTGGTACTCGCTATTGCAGGACTTATCTTTGTGACAGGCTATTCAACCATTATATTTTGGTTGATGCTGGTTGGTGTGGTGATTTATCTATTGGCACGTACTTTAGGTTTTAAATGGTACGTAAAAAGAGAATTTGACAAACAAGTGGCCGACCAAGAGATGCCAGATGAAATGCGCCAAATGAAGTTAGGTGTACAAAAGCATGGTCTAGTCATGGCGATGCCAAGCAACCAGCCTGATATGATGAAAAACTCGCAAATGCGCGGTATGCAAATGCGTGCAGGCGCAACTCAGCAAGCAATTATTCCTTGGACCTCTATCAAGAGTTGGGATGAGACTGATGACTATATCTTTATGATGTTTGAGCTAAAAGGTCAGCAAGGTAGCCAAATCGTACCGAAACGCTTGCAAGCACAGAAGTTTCCTATCGATACGATACGTCAACATTTACAAGAAGTGGTTCCCGTTAAAGGCTTAAATCCTGAAAACTTGCAGCCACCAGCGTAAATGTAATGAGGTCTCTCTATCGTTTAGAAAAACAGTAAAGAGACTTGGTTTTAGTTTTATAAAACCAATCGTAAAATTGTATTTATTAAATTTAACTTATTAATAATAGTTTGCTATTATTATAAGCATCAAAGGAAGAGATAGAGTTTATATTGATAGGTACAGATAAAAACTAAAGTATTTTCGCTGTATTTCAATTGATTAGAGTCTTTATTCTTCTTTATTTATTATCATATAACTACACTCACACTATAAGGACAATACTATGAGCAATTCTAACAATGCTACTAACCAGATCGGTCTAGAAAAAGCAGACATGAGCGAAGTCATCGCCAAGTTAAACAACCTACTATCGACGTATCACGTGTTTTATCTAAACGTACGTGGCTATCACTGGAATGTAAAAGGTGAGCATTTCTTTACTTTGCATCCACAATTTGAAGAGCTATATACGTCACTACAATTACAAATTGATGAAATCGCTGAGCGTATCTTGACTTTGGGTGGTACACCACTCCACGCTTACAGTGATTTTACACAGCATACTAGCATCAGCGAAGACAAAAACGTCAAAGATGGCACAAGCTGTGTCAAAGGCGTAGTCACTGGCTTACAAGCGTTAATTGCAGAGCAACGCCAAGTATCAGCGTTAGCAGAAGAGAGCGAAGACCAAGGTTCAGCTGACCTAATCGATGCCTACGTACAAGAGCAAGAAAAACTGGTATGGATGTATAACGCGTTTTTGGGTTAAGAATCGTTAGATTTTACTAGGCTAAATTTTAATAAGCCTAATGATCATCAAATACTAAATAATAAAAAAGCACCTAATTAGGTGCTTTTTTATTGTCTATCTTTTAGAAAAGACTGTTTTATTTTTTGATCCATTGACGCATTTTTTCACGTTCAGCAGGCGTGGCTTGTAGCCATACTTGCATAAACGCATCTAACGTACTAGTAGAAGTATTTACGCTAGATGTTTGCTTAACAGTGGTCGTGCCAGTGTTGACGTTGCTAGTAGAATTTACTACTGGTTGATCTAAAGAGGCGATAGCACGTTGGTTCTGTAACTCTGCATCACCTGCACCGCCGAACACGCCGCCTAGCGCTTTGCCAAGGCCTGAAAATAGACCACCTTGGTTACCGGCCATACTTTGCTGGCTAGCAATGACAGTATTGTTTTGTTGCACAGCGAGCGTAGGCTGCTTGGCATAGTCTTTAGCAGCTTCATAATCTTCTGGTTGATTAGGCATAGTCAAACGATATGTTTGATTGTCGGCCAATTGTGCCGTCACACTGACATTACCTGAACGCAAATAATCATGCTCATCACGACGCAAGTTATATAAACGGTCATACTTAGCAGTAATAGCATGTTGTCCAGGCTGTAACGTAAATGTTTTTTGCAGCGGCTGAAAAGCGCTCTGCTGAATTTCCTGCCCATTAATAGCGGTTACTTTGATATGGTCATCAACCTGTAGAGTCACTGCTGCCTGTGACAACATAGAGACCGAGGCAGCACCTACCAACAACGTGCCTATCGTTAATTTTTTTAGCAAAGAAGCATTCGATTTCATAAGTTATTCCATTAATAGTAAAAGCGAGTTGGACAAAAGATTCGTATTCTTACGGCTATTCATTTTTTGCTGCTAAAGGTCTTACTGCTAAGAGTTTTGCTGCTAAAAATCAAGTGGCATCGTATGTTGGTCTTGATCAGGCGTGTCGTTATCTACTTGCGTCTCTTGAGCGATATCCGCCAACTCTGCGGCAAGCGTTTGCTCATCAATGGTACGCAGAGCATCACTTATGACTGCTTTTGAGATGTTACTGCGACCAAGGTTAGAGAACATTGGTTGAATATAATTAAGTACTTCCATCATCGCACCGATACGATGCGGTCCATCAGTTAGTAAGTGATCAATAATTCGATCGTCAAACTGCCATCCGCGCCGACGCAAAATAGACTGTAATAGTGCTTGTCTATCTGCAAAATCATGACCAGTAGGCACTTTAAAGGTTGGTGCTTGTGCCAAACGCGTCATTAAATCTCTTAACTGAAATGGTAAATCATCAGCGGGTTTATTAGCGGCAAACAACAACTGGCGTTGCCCTTCTCGACTACGATTGATCAGGTGAAATAAAGCTTCTTGCCACTGACTGCTTTGCTCAAGCACTTCCAAATCATCAATGGCGATAAGATCAAAGTTTTCTAAAGATGATAGTACGTGGACATCTGTATGAATCAGCTCATTAAGGGACAAACAGATAGCCGATTTGTCCATCTCGACAAATGACTCGCAAATAGCAGACAGCAAATGAGACTTACCTGTAGCAGGGCTACCAAACAGATATAGTTGACCGATCAGGCCGACATGTAACTGCCGTACTGCATCAATAATCGACATCCAACCGGGACCGGCAAAGTCGCTAAGACTTGCATCGTGCTTAATGTCCAGATTGAGACTTAGCTGTGCTTCTGCCATGAATCATCAACTCGTGTTACGTAGTGCAATGGAAAAATATAATAAAAAAGATAGATTGTTTTGAGCTGTATTCATTATTATCAATACTAGCCGATACAACTGTAGTTAATGGCCCTATATCCTTTGCAAAAATAGGTCAGTCACTTTGTCGAAAACAACGTTAGCAAAACTGGTACCAAAACGGTTGATACTATCAACACTGCGCCTATATATATAACATATTTACAAAATGACTGACAAGTCTTTTACCCATTAAGCCTTATCAATCATTGCGTTCCTATCCTAGTATTGCATATCAATATTTATCTAGCATGTTCAATAATAAGATAATTATCTTTTTTCAAACAGTGCCAGTTGTTTACGGCCTTTATAAAAATCAGTGGTTCGATAATAGCTGTATAAATGGCGGAACAGCACATTTAAGACAGCGGACACTGGTAAGGCAATAAGCATACCGACAAAACCTAATAGACTTGCACCCGCCAATACGGCAAATATGACCCACAATGGCGATAGACCAATCTTATCACCTAACAGCAATGGTTGTAGGATATAACCTTCTGCAGCTTGTCCAATCAAGAACGCACCTACGACCAATGACAAATACGTCCAGTCCAATCCGAACTGAAATAGGCAGGCGATAATAGCTGCGATAAAACCAATACCAAACCCTAAGTACGGCACAAAACTGGCAATACCTGCTACCATACCAATGATAAGCCCAAGCTCTAATCCAATGAGCTGTAACTGTACAGCATAAATAGCGCCTAGCAATACCATCACCAGCAATTGACCTTTGATAAATGCCATTAATGCCAGATCACATTCCTTAGCTATTTCAGTCACTTTTTGGCAGTAAGCACCTGGTATCGCCATCTTCCAGTTATGCAAACGCTGATCCCAATTAAAGAGGAAGTAAAAGGTCAAAATAGGCACTAATACAATAAGACCTGCATTATTGATGAAGTTCATACTTGAGGTCAGTATTTGGCTCATCATGGTGCTAGCATCAGCGAACTTATAGTTCGTTTGCATATAATCGACGAGGGTATCGGAAAATTCTTTCGACTCTAGTTCAGGCAGTTTGATACGAGTATTACTATTGAACCACTCTCGCACGACTTGGTTATACCAATTAAATATCTTTGGCAAATAATCCCACGCCGCTTGCAGCTGATGCCATAGTGTCGGTACTAACCACCATAATAATAACGCCATCCCCAGAGTAATCGTCGAGTAGACAATAATAATCGCGACCCAGCGCTTAATGTATTTCGATAGGCGCTTGACTAGAGGATTAAATAGGTAAGCCAGCATAAAGGCAAAAACGAAAGGTACGATGACTGGCATCATTAAATACAAGAGAAACACAGCAACAACTAATGCCACGACAATAAATAAACGCCGAAAAAAAGGATCTATTGGTTGGTTCATCATGGCAAATAATCCTATAGTTGGACGAGGTTAAAAAAAGTGACAGGTTTGAAAAAGTGCCCGTGAGTCAGTCAGTAATAGCGATTTCTAAATGATATAACTATAGTCATCACAATGTGTCACTAGGCGAATTTCCTTCTTTTCTCATTAGTTTTAGCTAGCTAAACTGAGACGTCTTAAAATTCCTAAAAAGTCTAATTTTTAATAAATTTATGTTTATTAGTTTTTATTCTGTCAATCATATTTGGACTTGTATTAAAGCCATTATCGACAATAAATTTAGCGTTCTATTATCGCAGAGTACAACAAAAAATCAGTCATTTTTTGTTTCTTAACCGCTTATTTGCCACTTAATGCAAATCTTAGTCAAATATTGGCAAGTTGCTTTGCGAGTACGGTCTGTTTTTGGGTATAATGCGCGCACTGTCTTTAAACTTTGCTTTTGAACTTTATAACGCTGATTTTTGCGTGCTCAATTACTTTACCTTCTAATCCCAATTATCTATCCCCAACTGTGAGATGACTATGAGTGACAAGCCTTCTTTAAGCTACAAAGATGCCGGTGTTGATATCGATGCAGGCGATGCTTTGGTTCAGCGAATCAAGTCCGTTGCAAAAGCCACTACTCGTCCTGAAGTCGTGGGTGGACTTGGCGGTTTTGGTGCGTTGTGCCGCATACCAACAGGTTATACCTCACCATTATTGGTTTCTGGCACTGATGGCGTCGGCACCAAACTAAAACTGGCGCTACAGCTGAACCGTCATGACACGATTGGTATTGATTTGGTCGCGATGTGCGTCAATGACCTATTGGTTTGCGGCGCAGAGCCACTATTCTTCTTAGACTACTATGCAACTGGTAAGCTGGATGTTGATGTAGCGGCGACTGTCGTGACTGGTATTGGTGATGGTTGTAAACTAGCTAACTGTGCGCTTATCGGTGGTGAAACTGCTGAAATGCCAGGCATGTATCAAGATGACGATTACGATCTAGCTGGATTCTGTGTAGGCGTGGTTGAAGAAGCAGAAGTTGTCACTGGTGAAAATGTCGCAGAAGGCGATGTACTGATTGCACTTGCCTCAAGTGGCGCACACTCAAATGGCTACTCATTGGTTCGTAAAGTCATCGAAGTTAGCGGTGTGGATGTTACGAGTAGCGATGAGCAACTAGACGGTCAGCCTATTCAAGACGCTTTAATGGCTCCTACTCGTATCTATGTAAAAGCAATCAAAGCATTACAAGATACGCTTGGTAGCTCAGCTTTACATGCGATGTCACACATCACGGGTGGTGGTCTAACGGACAACCTGCCACGTGTACTACCTGATAATCTAGCGGCTAGCATCGATACCAATAGCTGGCAGTTCTCAGAGCTATTCACTTGGCTACAGACCCAAGGTAATATCGCACAGAGCGAGATGTACCGTACCTTTAACTGCGGCGTTGGTTTTGTCATCGTTATGCCAAAAGACAAAGCAGAAGCTGCTATCCAGACTTTAACTGATGCAGGCGAAACAGCTTGGCAAATAGGTGAAATGGTCAAACGCAGCACTGATGACCAGGCGGATGCAGTGGTGTATCGTTAATGTCAATTGATATTGCAAGCCAGCCTATCAAACCATTACGCATTGCTGTTCTAGTCTCAGGAAGTGGTAGCAACCTGCAAGTATTAATCAATGCCATGCAAGCAGGGGCGCTACCGATTGAAACCGTTGGTGTCATTAGTAACCGTGAAGATGCTTATGCGTTGACACGTGCTAAAGATGCCAATATTCCAGTTGCAGTATTGTCACACGTTGCTAGTGGTAAACGTATGGGCATCAAAACATTTGAAACCCATGCCAACGAGCAGCTAATAGCGTGGCAACCTGACTTAATCGTCTTGGCTGGGTTTATGCGTGTATTAAGTGGCTCATTTATCGATAATGTACCAGCGCCCATGATTAATCTTCACCCTTCTCTACTTCCAGTTTATAAGGGTTTAGATACTCACAAACGAGTCATACAAGCGGGTGAACGTCGTCACGGTTGTAGTATTCATAAAGTGACAGCGGAGCTTGATGCAGGACAGGTATTGACTCAAGCCGTATTAGATGTCGATATCAACGACACCGTAGAGAGCTTAAAGTCACGGGTACAGAAACTTGAACATCAGTTGCTACCTTGGACGATTTTACTACTAGCAAAAAATGTATTGTCACTTGAAGCAAATAATACATCATCGCAAACGGAAACTTATTTACCTAAGTTGCCTTTGCAATTGCTGATAGACGGATAAAAATTTAAGCCTATTATAGTCAGTCTTTTATAAATAAGATACAATGCTTTTAAAATAAGCGAAGTAGCAGAAGAATCCATGACCTATTCAGCAGACTTTCGAGCGCAAGTGATTAAGAGCGTCAAAAACCAAGATATGACTATCCGTCAAGCTTGTATGTTCTATAACGTTAGCAAAACTGCATTACAACGCTGGCTGAAAAACCCAACTATCAAACAAACGCGGGATAAACCACCCAGTAAAATACCGAATGAAGCATTATTAAAAGACGTTGAACAGTATCCAGACGATTACATGTACGAGCGAGCACAGCGTTTGGGTTGTAGCAAATCAGGCATTGAGATTGCCTTAAAGCGTTTGGGTATCAGTCAAAAAAAAGACCTTGGAACATCCAAAAGCCTGCCCGATAAAAAGAGCTAAGTATCAGAGTAAGCTTGATAGTTTAATGCAGGAAGGCTATCCCATTGTTTATATGGATGAGAGCGGCTTTGAGGCTGAAACTATCAGACCTTATGGCTATGCACCAATCGGTAGCCCTTGTATTGATCGCTACAACTGGCAAGCCAAAAAGCGAACTAACGTTATCGGTGCTCTGTATGAAAAGATGCTGTTTGCACTTGATTACTTTGAACAGAATATCAACAGCCATATATTTTATGACTGGTGTAAGTTCACGCTAATTCCAAGTCTCAAGACTAAATGCGTGATTGTCATGGATAATGCTCAGTTTCATAAAAATAAACGTATTCAGAGATTACTGAATAGACATGGTCATCGTATTCTATGGCTACCACCCTACAGTCCTGATTTAAACCCTATCGAGAAAAAGTGGGCACAGGCTAAGTTTCTACGACAAGGGTGGATGGAGAATAATTTACCTAAACTCTTTCATGATATGGGTTGTATCTCTTTTATTCTGGATTGGTAATCCCCCCAATAAATAAGAACACTTACAAATAGAGATTAACTGCTAAAATACACCAGCAGGAGAATCCTATGAAAAAGACACGCTTTAGCGACAACCAAATCGTCAACATCCTAAAACAAGC
>NZ_CAJGZN010000018.1 GCF_904846235.1 Psychrobacter immobilis | reverse complement strand
ATATTGAAGTTGAGTAAGTAGCCAAGCCTAATAACTGAAGCAAATAGCTCAAGTAAGTAGCTTAATTAAACCGCTAAGTGTAAAGTAACTGGGTTTGAAGCAAATAAACATCATAAGGATATGAGACCTCAAGCAATGATTGAACAAACTTTAAATCTAGTCACCACCAAAGACCATCAGCAAGTTGCCGTTTGGCGAATAATAGATGATGAAGTCTTTGATAAGAATCTGGTGGTGGTCAACTAATTTAGGACACTAATAAAATTCAAACCTACATCGCCATTACTTATAACCCTGAGTCGAGAACGGATAATAATTATAAGCGTTGGGGCAACTTTTATGACCGCCAAGATCTGTTAGTAGGTGACGAGTTGTGTCAGGTGGTTAATTTTCAGAGACCTTCCTAAATTTTGTGTAAGTATTTAATCTAAACGTCAGTTACACAGAATCTGGGATGGTCTCTCGTATTCTTTGGTTGCCACCCTACAGCCCTGATCTAAATCCCATTGAAAAGAAGTGGGCACAGGCAAAATTTCTACGTCAAGGCTGGATGGAGAATAATCTACCTAAGCTGTTTCATGATATGGGTTGTATCTCTTTTATTCTAGACTGACTATAGTTAACTATCATATTATTATGAATCGAACAATTTAGACTAGATCCTTAATATCTATATCCAATGCATCGCAAATATCATAGGCCTTTTTGAGAGTGACATTCTTCTCTCCACGCTCGATATTTCCCATATAACTTCGATCAATATCTGCCATCTCTGCCAGCACTTCTTGAGATATTCCTTTGCTTCTGCGCACATCACGGATACGCTTTCCAAAGGCTATCATGCGTTCATCTGTCTTCATCTCACCAACCACTGCTAAAAATAGCAATACTCACAGTGGTGGGCTATAATATCCACGGGATATAGTCGGTATTATGAGGTGAGTATGAAAACAAAACTAGAGTATCAGCCAGATATAACAGAAACTAATAAGCTGATCTGTGAGAGGTACTGGTTAAGAGAAGGCGATAAACGAAGTGGTTTTATATATACCTGTAAAGAAATAGGTCAAGAGTTTGATGTTAAGCATCAGGATATACCTAGTATCGTTAAAATAAATGCTCATCTTGTCGTACTAGACTGCCAATGCATAGACTGCGGTACAACTAAGATTTGCTATACTCGCTCACAGCTAACTCGATTGGATCTTATTAGATGGCGGTGTGATGATTGCAGGGCGGCGCTTGAAAAAAGAATGGATCAAGAGTACTTAGAGTATCGTCTTAAACAAGACCGTTTAGCAGAAGAAAAGAGACAGACCGCTCTAGAGTACATCAATCAATGCCGAAGCATTCAATTAAGCAGTATTCCTTCAGTCACTGAGCTTAACGATGTGGATAAACTTCTACTCGCAGCGACTGTAGAGAGCCTAGGGGCAGATAATATAAGGAATACAGTCTCTCTACGTGACAATTTATCATTACCTTTATCACCGTTCTCTAAATTAGATGAAGAGATACTACAGCATCTTTTTAACCGAAATCTGCTCATACTCGCTTCTGAAAATAGCTACGAATACGTAACTATCAACGAAGAAAAAGAGCTAGAGATAGATTTCTATCAAGCGATCTTTGAGTTTGCTTATAGTATTGAGAATCTTACTAAAATCTTGATAAACGCTAAATCTCAGAAAAATACCAGTGCTCTAGTAGCGAATGATCAATTTAAGAACTGGTGTGAAAAGTTACAGCTAGGAGAGTGTTTAAGCTACCTGATTACTAGGTCAAGATTGAACTATCTAGCACCGCCTATTGGCGAAAAGCTAATTAGTATTCTCAGATCATGTTTAGCTGAATGCTCTGTATCAACCATGCATTATATCATTTGGAAGTCTGTGGAAAATGCTGCTGCATACGTGCAAAAACCAGGTATTACTCGAAAACATGCTTCAAATTCTGTTTCTGGTAATATAGAGAGAGTATTCAATAAAATATACAGTGGTAGTTGGAGTCACAATAAATCTTTTCGCGATGCTAGCCACCCTCAGTCTGCAATGGCCAAAATATTTTTTGATTATGTATTTGCAGTAGATGATGGTGGTTTTCACCATACTCTTGATGAGCTATTCAGCCCATATAGGTCCCAAAAAACTTTAGAGCAAGTAAGTTACGCAACTCTAGGAGATGCTAGAAGTACGAATTATTCAGTCACAATAGCTCTTGATATTAAACAATCATGATTTACCGATGTCTAAATCACTAATACAATTAAATCAGCCGAATAAGACATAGCAATGAGAGAAAGATTGTCTAGATAGAAGACTATCTGACTTGCTGAACAATTTTATTACTACTGATAGGAGCTAGTATGGAAGATTCTAAATTTGAAGCATCGATTACCGATGATCGTCCTATCCTCGTTAGCAAACAAGAAATAGAAAAGCGCCGCCGCATTAACTTTGATACTTTGGGCAGCTTCGCAGTCGATAATATTCCTATTAACCCAGATACTCAGCACATCTTTCAAGACTTTGAGGAAGGTAAAATTGCAACTAGCAAGGAAGTAAAAGCTTTGCTACATGCTCACTATACTAAGATAGCGCTCGAAGATAATTAGCTCTTATAGTTTGAGCCCGACGTTGCTAAGCTATTATAGTATTGCTTTTCACAGCCAGTATCGAAAGATGAAACATAATTAATTGTGCTATTCAATCATATTTATCAAATCATTTCACCTATGTAAGATTACTAGTCCAGTATCACTAACTCTCGTCCAGCCATCTCCGAAATAAAGAATAACTATTCTGCCCACAAACATAATAATGCTATAGCTAGTCAGCTTATTCGCTTAGTGAATAGATAAGCATTAAGACCTAATATCACCGTGGTGAATTACATCCTTGGGTCTGCTTCTATCTACACTCGCGTGCTTTAATATTACCATCATTATATCCGTGTTCATATGATTCGATATCTTGCAACTGACAATACTATGTGCAAAGACGTTAATGATAAACATGAATAGCAGAAAACTACTTTTACTTCTACCTATCTGACATAGATAAAATCTACTGGATTAGAGGATGGTACGATTGATCAAAAGTAACCATTAATAGATAGACGTAGCGAAGCGCATCATGTCCGCGTTTATAGCTTAGATAGGATGATATTAGAAAGAATGCTTCTGAAGATGTGAAAGATACCTGAAAAACTTAATTGTTATGATACCTAATTGATAGAACGACCATTATCTTTTGGATAGGTAAAAGTGATTTGTTCTGATAGGTTGTAATAATCACCGAAGTGATAGTTTTAATTTAGATGCCTACAAATAATATAGCGATGTACACTATTAGAATAAGAGGTTTCTAGCATGTCAACCTATAAGGAGATGTGTGAATTTCATGCAGAGCACTAGCAAAAAAGCCATGAGCGAATTCAATTCGAGCGGGTTCATTGTTTTTAGCTGGAAAATACTCGGGTTCATCATTGCTACGAACCAATATAACTTGCTGATCAGCGAATAAAGTATTAAATAACTGTATAAGCCAGTCGGTAGCTAATCGTTCGCTATCAATTATCATTTTTGCTGTGTGAGTATTGTCAAATTGAGTAATAGACAACTCTTGCCACTGACTTCTTAATTCGTTTAAATCCTCATCTTTATCGAGGCACAGTCTATTATTAGGAACATTTTCAGTATGACTCCCTAACTGAGTAAGATGTTGCAGCAACGAACTTGCTTCAGTAGGAGAAAGTAAATCAGAAAAATTAATTTTGTTATCGGATAGATTCATAGAGAAGACATTGACTTAATAAATACTAAAGACAAAAAACTTTAGGTAAAAGGTAAGTAGTAAAAGAGCTTAAACAAATTTACTATCAAAAAATCTTAACATACTAGCGCTAGCAGAATATGGCACTTTCCGTTAGTATGGCAAGCAATATTATACACCGTTTTTATGAATGAGGCCGCGCATGTCAAGCACTCCAGAAACTAAACCGTCAGCACCTCACGCTGACAATAAAAAAGCGCCTGTATCTACTGGCATGCCTGAGCATATTTCTTTAGATAAGTGGGCAGACACTGGCTATGAATGGTCAGGAGAGGTCAAACCAAGATCGTTTGATCGTCTTGCTACTACTCTGAGCACTGAACATGAGCAGTCAGATATACAGCTCAACGCTAACTTATATCGTCGTAACAACGTCTTGCATTTAGCATTTACTTTGACAGGTGATGTTTGGCTAACTTGTCAGCGCTGTTTACAACCAATCGCTATAGACTTATCTGATGATTATGACATTGCGCTACTCGAAAATGATAGTCAGGTTCGTTTAGTTAAAGATGAACAAGATTATTTATTACTGGATGAAATCGTTACCGAGCAATCTCCAGAGCGTCTGTTGCCATTTAAGAAATTGGTAGAAGACGAGATCTTGCTCAAAACCCCAATGGCACCAAAGCATGACGATTGTGAAATGTCTGTTGAGCAGTTTGGTGAAATACCAGAAGAAGAGGAAGGTGAAAATCCTTTCGCTGCTTTAGCCTCGCTAAAAGGCAAACTATAAGCGCCAAAATTATCTACTCGATGCATTTAAAAAGCCTTTTATCAGCTTTGTACAGAAGAGTGCGAGGCAGGGCTTTATTAATTTAATAAACATGCGTATAATGTCCGGTTTATTGCATTCGAGCAACCTGTTGCTTGCTGATAGAAACTGACTGGGTAAATTTTTTATAAGATTCAGCCTTGGTCAGTGCTTTATGTGAGTGGCAATCTATTTAACTAATGATGCTTAAGACTTAGGTTGTTATGATTATATAGCCTCTGTCAGTATCGACTTAAGCTGAATTTCAAGCTTATCCCTTTTAAGTATAGGAGCTATATCATGGCTGTTCAAAAAAGTCGTAAAAGCCGTTCTCGTCGTGACATGCGCCGTTCACATCACCGTATGGAAATTGCTGAACTAAGCGTAGATGCGACCACTGGTGAAAAACATCGTCGTCATCATATGACTAAAGATGGTTTCTACCGTGGTCGTCAACTGTTCAAAGTCAGCCAAGACGCCTAAGACATTGGCTCTATGATAGCTTAGGCGAAGATAGTAATAGTACTGGTGACTATTATTGTTTTTGCCTAGTTATTATTAGTCAATAAGCTTTGAGCTAAAAAAAGCCAAGTTATTTCGCTATCATATATTATGTGGCTGGATAACTTGGCTTTTTGTTATTTATAACTAGACTTATTGCTTAATGCGCTTGTTATTTTTAGTAGATTTAAAAATGTGCTGATATAATCTGCTCCTTTAATTTGGGCAGCGTTACTCTGGCTGTTTGGTTTGCATCCGCTATGATAATAGTGTCTGTCAGTGTATAGTTTACTGACAATCCGTTTTCTTGCATAAATACTTGAAGTAGCGGCTTTGTATAGCATCTAATAATATAATACACCCCATTGTTTTTAGGGATATTTCTAATCAGATAAGGAATATTGGTTATGGCTTCTGTACCCGATATGGTAAAAAAGCAACCCGCTCGTATCGCGGTCATTTTTCCTGGACAAGGATCTCAAGCAGTCGCGATGATGAGCGAGCTTGCCGAAATCTATCCAGAGATACGTGATACATTTACCGAAGCGAGTGATGCGCTTGGTGAGGATTTGTGGGCAATCTGTCAGGACGAAGAAAAACTCAATCAAACCCAATATACTCAGCCTGCGCTTTTGACCGCTAGTATTGCTATTTGGCGTGTCTTACAACAAAAAATAGAAGAGACGCCTTGTTATTTAGCTGGTCACTCTCTGGGCGAGTACAGTGCCTTGTGTGCTGCCAATGTGATATCGCTGGGTGATGCAGTCACTTTAGTACATAAGCGCGGTCAGTTGATGCAAGAGGCCGTTATAGGTGTTGATACTGCTATGGCTGCAGTATTAGGACTAGAAGACAACCGAGTCGAAAACTTGTGTGAGCAAGCAACCGAACATGTCGAAGATGCAGTAGTCGGTGCAGCCAATTTCAATAGTCCAGGACAAGTAGTTATCTCGGGTAACGCTGCTGGTGTTAATGCTGTTATTGATAAAGTCAAAAATACTGGCAAAAAATCTGTTCCTCTAAAAGTGAGTGTGCCGTCTCATTGTGCCCTTATGGAACCTGCCAGCAATGCATTGGCTGAGATACTAGCGGGTATCAAGTTTGATCAGGCAACCATTCCTGTTATACAAAATCGCTATGCACGCGTTGAAACCAGTGCGGTCGGTATCAAGCAAGCATTGACTGAACAGCTGAGCGAGCCAGTACTGTGGTCAAAAACCATGCAAGAGCTAGCTGATAAGCAAATTAATATCTTAATCGAATGCGGCAGTGGTAATGTACTGAGCAATTTGGCGAAGCGTCAGACGCAGCCAATCGCCAGCTATCCTACTGACAAGCCTGCCCGTCTAGAAAAATTATTGGAGGTGTTATCATGAGCCGTACGATTACATTAGTGACTGGCGCTAGCCGAGGTATTGGTAAGGCAGTGGCCAAGCGTTTTGCTAAAGAAGGACATTTTGTCATTGGAACCGCGACCACCGAAAAAGGCGCTGAGCTTATCGATGACTACCTTCATGATACTGGTGGTATTGGTCGTGTTTTAGACGTACGTGATACTGCTCAAATTGACAAATTGTTTGAAGAGATCGAAAGCGTCTATGGCGCGGTGCAAGTCTTGGTTAACAATGCCGGTATCACTCAAGATGGTTTATTGATGCGCATGAAAGATGAAGATTGGGAAAACGTTATCGATACCAATTTGACCTCAGTATATCGCATGAGTAAACGTGCCGTACGCGGTATGATGAAAGCACGCCGTGGCCGTATTATTAATATCACCTCTGTAGTCGCTCAAATGGGCAATGCAGGCCAATCTAACTATGCGGCGACCAAGGCTGGCGTAGAAGGGTTTAGCCGTACGCTTGCACGTGAGATCGGTTCACGCCAAGTGACCATCAACTGCGTGGCACCAGGCTTGATCGAAACGGATATGACAGATGAGCTTGATGAGCGCCTATTGAACTCCATGTTAGATGCTGTACCTATCAGTCGTCTTGGTCAGCCAGAAGACATCGCTGCAGCGGTACATTTCTTGGCTAGCGACGAGGCCAGCTATATCACAGGCGCTGTGATTCCTGTCAATGGCGGCATGTATATGTAGTCAATATACGAGCGTTACATAGTTATAATAAAAAACTGTGTGAACGAGTGTAAACTATAATAAAGAGTGCTATAATGACGGATACTTTTAAGTCAAAGCCCTGTATGATAACAGGGGTTTATTAGACATCAGACAAACTGTATAACATGTCATAGAGTACTCAGACAGCATTGCTGGTCTGGCAAACGCATTTTATATACCATGCTATAGCGTTAAATAAGGCGATATAGCAGTTTATTAAAACAATAGATGATAACGGAGTGATCTACATGAGTAATGATATCGAGCTAAGAGTAAAAGCAGCAGTAGCTGAGCAACTAGGTATGAATGTTGAAGACATCAACAACGATGCTTCATTCATGGAAGACCTAGGTGCAGATTCTTTAGACCTAGTTGAATTGGTTATGTCATTTGAAAGTGATTTTGGTATCACTATTCCTGATGAAGATTCTGCAGAATTGACTACTGTTCAAAAAGCAATCGATTACGTACAAGCCCAACTATAATCTGCTACTTATTTAGCAGATTTATAATGCCGCTTATCTGATTAGATAGGCGGTTTTTTTATGGGCGCGTGATTATTATTTTTAAATGCAGTAATCGAATTTAACATTGACTACGTCAATTCAACATTACTCAACATACTATTACTATCTACATCGACTCCTTTTATCTATACTCATAATAGTAAGCCGTAGAAAAAGACGCCAGTTAGACATTTAAAATATCGTTTGATTGCGTATTTCATTAAAAGAATGACAAATAACAATATTTCAAGGAGTAGATATATGGGTATGTTCAGTTTTGCAAAAGATATCGGTGATAAAATCTTTAATCGTGATGATGAGAAGCATGATGCTAAGACAGAAACCAAGGCAGATGCTAATACGCCGGTAAAAAGCAGCGAGCCTTCAGCTCAATCAGTTGCTAACATTCTGTTGCGTCGTATTCAGCAACAGAACCTAAATATCAGTAATTTAAAAATCAAGTATAACGGTTCTACAGATACGGCAGAAATTAGCGGTAATGCTAAGACTCAAGCCGATCGTGAAAAAGCCATTATCGCTATCGGTAACGTGCAAAACGTTGCAAAAGTTATTGATAACATCGATATTGAAGAAGATGCACCTGAATCTACGATGTATACGGTAAAGTCTGGTGACAGTTTGTCTAAAATCGCTAAAGAAGTATATGGTTCATCTGGTGACTATATGAAGATATTTGAAGCGAACAAGCCAATGTTGTCTGATCCAGATAAAATCTATCCAGGTCAAGTATTACGCATTCCTAAGCCGTAATGTTCGAAGTAGTGTATAAAGACACGTTATTTTAGATATAGTATTTTCAGTAAAAAAGCCTCTTATTGTTAAGAGGCTTTTTTTATGTTGTACACTTCAACTAACCATTTTATCTCAGGGATATTTGATAGTTATAAAGTGATTGGTTAATTGGTTGAGTCTAGCTTACTATGCTGCTCAGCTAGAGCCCATTCGATATGCTCATCTAGCATGTCATTATGTATGGTTAATTTAGATTTTAACTGTTCGACTACTTCTAAGCTGGCATTAGCATTGCCAAGGCCGATAGCGATATTACGTAAAAAATTCACATAGCCGGTGCGTCTTAGCGGACTACCTTGAATGTTCTTCATAAAGTCGGCTTCTTGCCACTGCCATAGTTCAAGCAAGCTACTATTATCCAGTCCATGCCTTGGTGCGAAGTCATCGACGGTAGTCAGATTGGCATAACGATTCCATGGACAGATCAGCTGACAGTCATCGCAGCCAAACACCCGATTGCCAATCGCGCGTCGATATTTGGTATCGATGACGCCATCATGCTCGATAGTTAAATAAGAGATACAGGCAGAAGCATTGAGCTCATAAGGCGCTACAATTGCTTGAGTAGGGCATACATCAATGCAAGCGCTACAACTGCCACAATGCTCTTTAACAGGCTGGTCATCGGGCAGCTCTAAGCTTAAAAACAGCTCACCTAGCACAAAAAATGAGCCAGCTTGTTTGTTGATTAATAACGTATGCTTACCTGTCCAGCCCAGACCAGCAGCATCGGCAATAGGCCGCTCAAAGATAGGCGCAGAATCACTAAAGGGTCTAAAAACAAATTCTTTCTCTGAACCGATATCTAAATGTTGCCATTCAGGAAGCATTGTTTCTATCTTCAAAGCCAATTGCTTTAAACGACTACGCATTGTCTTATGGTAGTCGCGCCCTCTTGCATAACGCGCGATGATGCCTTTATTGGGATGATCGTTATCAGTGACAGCACGCGGTGTGGGTGCTTGAGTTAGATAGTCCATACGTACGCTGATGATGGTCTTTGCGCCTTCGACTAGCTGATCAGGATGAGCGCGCAGATCATGGTTGTTGTGCATAAACTGCAGCTGGCCCTCATAGCCTTTATCTAGCCACTTCTGTAGTTGTTCAATCTGCTGAGTAAACAAAGGATGATGCACAGATAAAAAACCACAATCAGCAAATCCTAATGCCTGTGCTTGTGCTGTAATCCACTGCTTAACATCAGCTGTGGTTGTAAATACAGTTGGGTTCGTAATGGCGATTTTGTTTTTATCAGTAGGCATAGAGAGTAGGTGCTTATTAGATGGTTTTCTCGTTTGTTTTAATCAGATTATTCATATCTGACAATCAGAGATAATGTAAATACGGCTATGATAAGCCAGTGAGCAATGAGTGCAAGTATAAAAGAAAATAAACTCACATTCATATTGATACATAAGTCGAGGTAAGCTTTTGCTAAGCTGATATGAGAAATGAGCAACCAAATTTAAATAAAATAAAAAATGAGTAGAAACACCAAGGATAAGTTATGAGAAATAATACCAATTTATTACCTATAAAAAATACAAAACCTATCGCGCTATATAGTAGTGAGCAGGTTTATGCGATGGAACAGGCTTGGTTTGCAGAGGGATACGACAGTTTTGGTTTGATGAAACAAGCTGCTTGGCAAATGACACAGCAAATAGAACAGGTTTATGAGCGAAAAACCGTCAGTACTAGCCATTCTGCTAATACTAACGTTTATCACCGTAGTGCTCATCCACGTCGAGCAAGTATCTGGGTAGGGAAAGGTAATAATGGTGGTGATGGTTGGCTTATCGCTCATTATTTACAGCAAGCTGGCTGGCAAGTAGAAGTAATAACAGTTGGCTTTAGTGAAAATGATTTTGATCTCCATGATCAATCAGTAACTTCTAAAACTCCTAACAATGGAGACAGCGATAGTAGCAATATTACTGACTCGATAAAGGCATTACAGATAGCTTTAGCTAGCAGCTGTCACTATCAACGATTTGAAGACATTGTTAGTCACGATGATACGGATAAAAGAGTTTTGCCAGCTGATATCTATATCGATGCATTATTTGGTATTGGCTTAGATCGTGCACCAGAAGGCGTTTATAAATCAGCTATTAAAGCTTTTAACAACGTTACTCAGAAAAATAACACACTAGCAATAGCAGTTGATATTCCAAGTGGTTTAGTGGCTTCTACTGGTGAAGTGTTCGAGCGCATAGCAATACAAGCTGACGTGACTCTATGTTTGATTGCGCGTAAGTTTGGTCTGCATACTAAAGATGGTACAGATTATAGCGGAGACGTAATCGATATACCGTTGATACCTTATCAAAAAGCATGCCAGCAAACAGCTAGCCATCATACGATAGCTGAGAAAAATGCCAGTCAAGCATTTGAGCCAGTTGCCACGTTGATGACGGCTGCACATAGTATGAATCTGCGTCGCCAAAACAGCTATAAAGGCAGCTATGGTCATGTGCTAGTCATTGGCGGAAATCGCGTCGATGGCTCTCAGGGTATGGGTGGTGCTGCCATACTGTCTGCAGCCAGTACGATGGCGACAGGTGCTGGTAAAATAACAGTTGCCTGTCATGAGGCTTTTCATGGGTCGTTACTGACTTCATTGCCAGATGCGATGACTATTAATCTACATGACGCAAGCGGCGTAAGAGATTTAATCAAGCAGGCCAGTGTCGTTGCCATTGGGATGGGACTTGGCCGTGACGAAAAAGCCAACGCATTATTTATTGATTATGTACAGGCTGCTATAGAGAGTGAAAAATCAATTGTGATCGATGCTGATGGTCTTTATCACTTGGCATCACTGCACATGGGTAATCATGAGCTAATAACAGAGCTACGAAAATACAGTACGAATCATCGGGTTTGCTTGACGCCGCATAGTGGTGAAGCAGCTAGATTACTTGAGCAAAAAGTAAGTGAGATTGAGTCCAATAGACTGCAAGCTATAAAACAGTGTGCTGCAACATATGGCGGTGACTGGGTGTTAAAAGGGGCAGGATCTTTAGTGCTAGAGCAAGAAAAGGGAGGAGAAAACGTATACGTATGTAATGTAGGGAATGCTGGCATGGCAACCGCTGGCATGGGTGATGTGCTATCTGGGGTGACCGCTGGACTATTGGCACAGCAAGATTTATCAGCAGAGGCACGTAGCTTACATCAAGCGGTTCTTATACATGGGTTTGCAGGAGATGTATTGGTGAGTCAAGCGAATAACAACACCAATACATTGCTAGTGGGGCAAAGAGGGCTACAAGCTCAAGATATGCCAGCAGCCATTCGTCACGTCATGCAGCTTATGATAGTTTGATATTTGCTTTCAAGAGATTTGACTAGGTAGAAGGGTTGGAGCAATACTGAGTAATCGCTTGCTGTACGCGCTCGCGCTTAAGCTCAATCTCACGACCATCTAGATACTGGCGTTTGCCGTTAGCATCCATCTCATAGATACGTCCGCCTACATTTAGGTTGGTCAAGTTATTACGTAATGACTGGCAGCGTTGGGCATTAGCCTGAGCTTCTTGTTCTTTAATACGTGCTTCAAGTGCTGCTACTCGTTGTTCTTCTGCAGTTTGAGCATTGCTGCTCTGGTTAGGATCTGTTTTTCCTGCCATTTGCCCTGCATTGTTCTGTCTACCATCACTACGAAACTCAATCAGTTCGATATTTTTACCGACTTGCGGCGCATGTTGGCTATATTTTACTTCACCATGTGTCCCAATTGATTTATAAACTTGAATAGCCTGACTGGCATTCATGGACAGCATTAGCATACACGCAGTACTCATCAACAGTTTGGCAGCGGTATTTATCTTAGACGCATATGCCATAGTAGCAATCCTCTTATTTAATAAAAATCAAATGTATATGGGTGTAAATATAACACTTGAACGTTTTATTGGTAGTAATAATGTATCGACTATCGATTCTAGCAAATAATACTTATCAATGTATATTATTTAATAACTAATAGTTTGGGATAGGCTTTAGAAGTTTTTCTTGACAATAACTCGTAAACCATCGAATATAATAGCAGTTGATTGGTCAGTGAGCGGCTTTTACGATGTTGCCGTGGCACTTGAGAAAGAGAACTACAAGTTACTTATCGGTAGCTTACGCAGTTTTATTTCCTTTGTGATAATGATATAGCAAGCATAGTGGCACAACGACCACTATTGATAGCGATACATTGTCTCCGGACTTATCTGTCTACAATGACTAAGATAAACTTATTATTTGAAATGTGCTAAATGTGTTTTTAGCAGTTGTATCAAACGCGATATAATATGCCGTTAAGAGATTTCCCCAAAGCCTATTGTAAGTTTTAAAAATCTTATAATTTAGTATTGGCTATGAAGTTTTTTACCTGTGTATATCGATGCATCTGTACAAATAAAGTCACAATAGGTACTTGCTAGTATCAAATCTCAATAATAAGCGTCTTCTTTTATAGATGCACTCGCATCTTGTCACTGTATATCGATAAACATCCATCACAAAGCTGACCTAAAATACACTGCTATGTTTGATTAGTATTGTCCTATGAGACAGTTTTAATTAAACCTATTGGGCAGATATTCTTGATATGGACAAGAATTAGCGATCATTCAATAAGTAGAAATAACGACAGTAAGTAATTATTTTTGCTCATAGAGTCCCGCAAATTCTCGCCGCAAAAAAAGGTGATGACAGTGATGCAAACCACGCAAAGTCCGAACATGACGGGACATACCCAAACGGGTAATGCCGCCAAAAATTTTGAACAAAAGCAACAACGTCTTGCAGAAGGTAGTGCACAGCCTGTGATGCTATCGGGCGCTGAAATGCTGGTGCAAGCACTGACTGACGAAGGTGTCGAATACATCTTTGGCTATCCAGGTGGCGCGGTCTTACACATTTATGATGCGCTGTTTCAGCAAGAAAATATTGAGCACATCTTAGTACGTCATGAGCAAGCAGCGGGCCACATGGCCGATGCTTATTCGCGAGTGACTGGTAATACTGGTGTCGTGTTGGCCACATCAGGCCCTGGTGCGACCAATACCGTGACAGCTATTGCTACTGCCTTTATGGATTCTGTACCAATGGTTGTAATCGCAGGTCAGGTACCAAGCAGCCTAATCGGTGAAGATGCTTTCCAAGAAACAGATATGGTAGGTGTATCACGTCCTATCGTTAAGCATAGCTTTCAAGTACGCCATGCTAGCGAAATTCCAATGATTGTGAAAAAGGCATTTTATATTGCCCAGACTGGTCGCCCAGGCCCTGTCGTCATTGATGTGCCAAAAGACATGACTGCGCCTAGCGAAAAATTCGCTTACGAATATCCAGAAGAAGTATTTATACGCTCTTATCAGCCGTCACTCAAAGGCCATAGCGGTCAAATCAAAAAAGCCATTGAAACGCTATTAGCAGCGCAGCGTCCTGTTGTATATGCAGGCGGCGGTGTGATTTGGAGCAATGCGCACGAAGAATTAACAGATCTTGCACATCGTCTGAATTTACCAGTGACCAACACCTTGATGGGTCTTGGTACGTTCCCTGGCTCTGATCGTCAGTTCTTAGGTATGCTTGGCATGCACGGTACTTACGAAGCCAATATGAGTATGCACCATGCTGATGTGATTTTGGCCGTCGGCGCGCGTTTTGATGATCGTGTGACCAACAACGTTAAAAAATTCTGCCCTAACGCAACCATCATTCATATCGATATCGATCCTGCTTCGATCTCAAAAACGATTCTTGCGCACATTCCTATCGTAGGTGATGTGAAGTCGGTCTTAACGGACATGCTAGAGATTGTTGGTCAAGACAAGCAGTTAGAGCAGCACGCATTGCTCGATTGGTGGTCACAAATCAATGAGTGGCGTAAGCGTCATGGCTTACGTTATGACACCAGCACAGATAATGGCATTAAGCCACAAAGTGTCGTACAAGCTCTAGATAAAGTGACTAACAGCAACGCTATTATCACAAGTGACGTTGGTCAGCATCAGATGTTTGCGGCACTTTACTATACTTACAATGAGCCACGTCAATGGCTGAATTCAGGTGGTCTTGGTACCATGGGGGTTGGTCTGCCGTATGCAATGGCTGCCAAACTTGCCAATCCTGAGCGTGATGTGGTTTGTATCACGGGTGAAGGCTCTATTCAGATGAATATCCAAGAGCTATCAACCTGCTTGCAATATAACTTACCAGTTAAAATTCTGAACATTAACAATGCGCAGCTAGGTATGGTGAAGCAGTGGCAAGATATGCTGTATGAAGGTCGTCATGCCCAGTCTTATATGAACTCCTTACCAGATTTTGTCAAATTGGCTGAAAGCTATGGTCATGTCGGTATCAAAATTACTGACCCTGCGACCATGGAAGCACAATTGGCTGAAGCAATGGCTATGAAAGATAAACTGGTATTTATCGATGTTTACGTCGATCGTAATGAGCATGTATATCCAATGCAAATCGCTGGACAGGCCATGCGTGATATGTGGTTAACAAAAGGGGAGCGTACCTAATGCAACAACAACATCTGATTTCGGTATTGATGGAAAACGAAGCGGGTTCGTTGTCGCGGTTAGTCGGCTTGTTCTCACAACGTGGCTACAATATCGAAACTTTGAACGTCGCACCTACTGATGACCCAAGTATCTCACGTCTAACGGTTACGACCATTACGTCACCTGAAAGAATTGAGCAGATCACCAAACAATTGCATAAATTGATTGAAGTGGTTAAAGTGCTTAACCTAACGGAGAATGTACACGTTGAGCGTGAATTAATGCTCATTAAAGTCCGTGCAACAGGCGGTGTGCGTGAAGAGATCAAACGTAGCGCAGATATTTTCCGTGCACAAATCGTCGATGTAAATTCGAACTTATATACGATTCAAATCGTGGGCGACAAAGCCAAACTTGATGGTTTTATCGATGTGATTGGCCGTGAGCGTATTATGGAAGTGGTTCGCTCAGGTGTGATTGGTATTGCCCGCGGTGAAAAGACTCTAAGCATTTAATTATTTATCAAAACCAGTTTAAACCAATATTTATCTAATCAACAAAGCGCTTATCTTAGTTATTATATTGACTACAGCATAAGCGTTTACTATCCATGGCAAGCCATGATTGAGAACAAGGACTCTATTTATGAACGTTTATTATGACAAAGATTGTGACCTATCTATTATCCAAGGTAAAAAAGTTGCCATTATCGGTTACGGTTCACAAGGCCATGCACACGCGCTTAACCTACAAGATTCAGACGTCGATGTAACTGTTGGTCTACGTGCAAACTCAGGCTCATGGAAAAAGGCTGAAAATGCTGGTCTAAAAGTCGCTGAAGTAGAAGAAGCGGTAAAAGCTGCTGACGTTATCATGATTTTGACGCCTGATGAGTTCCAAAAAGAGCTTTATAATGATGTGATCGAGCCAAACATCAAAGAAGGCGCTACACTAGCTTTTGCTCACGGTTTCGCGATTCATTATAACCAAGTTGTACCACGTGGCGATCTTGATGTCATCATGGTTGCACCAAAAGCACCAGGTCATACTGTACGTTCAGAGTTCGCTAAAGGCGGCGGTATCCCTGATCTTATCGCTATCTATCAAGACGCTTCTGGTCAAGCCAAACAGTTAGCATTATCATATGCTGCAGGCGTTGGTGGTGGTCGTTCAGGTATCATCGAAACAACGTTCAAAGATGAGACTGAAACAGATCTATTCGGTGAGCAAGCTGTACTTTGTGGTGGTGCAGTAGAGCTAGTTAAAATGGGCTTTGAGACACTAACAGAAGCGGGCTATGCACCAGAAATGGCTTATTTCGAATGTCTACATGAGCTAAAGCTTATCGTTGACTTGATGTATGAAGGCGGCATCGCTGACATGAACTACTCAATCAGTAACAACGCTGAATACGGCGAATATGTTACTGGCCCTGAAGTTATCAACGAGCAGTCACGTGAAGCCATGCGTAATGCACTAAAACGCATCCAGTCTGGTGAATACGCGAAGATGTTCATCTCTGAAGGCGCAACCAACTATCCATCAATGACTGCGCGTCGTCGTAACAACGCTGATCATCAAATCGAAATCACTGGTGCTAAGCTACGTGGCATGATGCCATGGATCGGTGGTAACAAAATCATCGATAAAGACAAAAACTAAGTTTTATACAAATGAAAGTCTTATTCAGATAAAAATCTGATTTAGATTAAATAGCCCATGTTATCACTTGATAGCATGGGTTTTTTTATGCAAAGTATTTGATAGATGCTTTTCGCTTTTATTTGAATCAGGGTTATCGGTTGAAAACCATTAATTGCTACCCAATATAAGCAGGCACCTTAACATTGGCCAAAGTGCCTTTGCGATTAACATCCGTCATTGTTCCAATCCGTTTCTAAGTAATTGAATCGGGTGAATGCTTCATTCTCACTTTCTATAGATAATAGGTTGTATGCTGTGCAAATATCTTATTCAGACTGGCTAACGCCGCAATTCGTATATATTACTCTTAGCGCTGTGGTAGCAGTTTTAATTTGGATAGAAGGGGAGATGCTCAAACAGACCGATGGTAAACTGCCTCAATCTAAATTTTTTAAAGTCAGTTCATTGTTAGATACTCTATGGTTCTTCATATCAGTGGTGATTTTATACGTTATTGATTTGACCCCGTTAGCTATCGCAGTGCCTGCTGCATATGGCATATACACGACCTTTGGTTGGATATATGGTACCAAGCTACTGAAGCGCAAAGGCATTCCTGACTCTCCTAAAGATTTGGTCATTCCAGCAAAATATATTGCCTACAGTCAGTCATTTTCATTGGTGTTTTTTGCGTTATGTTTGCTCGTATTGAGTTCAGCATGGCTACCGACATCACCATTGCAGTAACTAATATTCCAACCTGCTATCATCTATGTCGACTTATTTAATTAGTGATTTACTGATGAAGTTGTAGTATATCTATAAATAAAAACTATTTTATATCAATAAGATATGAAACTGATTACTATCGATGTTCGCTTGCAACAATGGTTAGTATTTATTTACAAAAATCAGCAATTTAGACTGTTCCTACCATGGAAAACTGTTATAATCAGACTGTACTCAAAATATTTTAGGCAAAGAATCCAAATTTTCTTTAAGATTGTTTAGCATTTTTGGCCGTCGCATTTAGCAGAAAATATTAGGGTATATATCAATTAATCGGTGATGACACAAGTCTCGCCAACAGTTAAAGAGTCAGGAAAATTTATGTCAGATAAAGTTGAAGGCACTGTAAAGTGGTTTAATGAAGCTAAAGGTTTTGGTTTTATCGCTCAAGACAACGGCGGACAAGACGTATTCGCTCACTACAGCGCTATCCAAGGTAACGGTTTCAAAACTCTAGCCGAAGGCCAAAAAGTGTCTTTCATCTTAGGTGATGGCAAAAAAGGCCCACAAGCTGAGCAAATCGAAGCTATCTAATCTCATTTATTATTAGGTTAACTGCTTGTCAGTAAACTTAATGACAATAAGATTATCAATATGCATTGATTACTTTGTTTGTTAAAACAATAAAAATACTGTATCGACTTTAAAAAGAAGCAACCTCTTATCAGGTTGCTTTTTTTATGGGACTTTTTTGGTATGACAAAGTGTTGCTAATGTAAAGTGCTATTGATTTTGACAGTCAACATCATCAGCTAATAACAAACAATGATTTAATAAAGATGAAATAGATAAGGTTCTATGATGAAATGGGAAACTTGGCTTTCAATTGACTGGCAACAGATACTGGGTATTTCTATATCCGCAGTAGGTTTTTATTTGGGTCTGATGCTGTTTACACGCCTCATGGGTTTACGTAGCTTTTCTAAGCTATCAAGTCATGATTTTGCTATGACCGTTGGTATTGGTAGTATATTAGCCTCTACCGTATTGTCTGATGAGCCCTCTCTGCTACAAGGGTTGTGCGCTGTTGCGGTGCTGTTTGTGATTCAAGGCGTGGTCTCAGTAGTAAGGCGTAAAATAAAGCCACTCAAAGCGCTAATAGACAATCAAGCTATCATATTGATGGCACATGGTGAGTATTTTCCAGATAATTTGCAAGAAGCTAACCTAAGTACTAGCGATGTCCAAGAAGTGCTGCGTAAAAACGGTATCAAATCTAAAACTGAGGTATTTGCTGTCATAATGGAAACAACAGGGGATATGAGTGTTATCAAAAATAGTGAAGTAACTCCTGATCGGTCATTATTTGATGATATACGTGATAGTGAATTGCTGATTGGTACTAGTAAGAATGGTAAGTCGCAGGTCTAGCTTGACTAATTAACTAACTATTCTTATCCGTTAACCTCAAAGAGATAAATAATAACAAAATATTAAGTAAAGCTAAGGCTTAGAGTGCTATAAAGGGTATGAGTATTTTAAGCTACTGAACAATAAAAACCGTGAAATGATGCGCTTATAGACTATTTATTATAGAGTGTTGACAAATTTATGACGCATTATTCACGGCGTTGTCTTGACCTTATCTGCAGGCTGACGCAAGATACATAGGTCTGATAAGAACGGTTGGCTTAGCTTTAGCAGATTTTATCCGTAAGAAGTGCAATGCTAATATAATTTCGAATATTGGCGTATTTTTCTTAATTAGTTATACATCTGTTGATATAGTAATAACCTTGAGTAGTATTTTGAACGACGATTTGAACCACAACGAAATTTGGTTCTTAACTGATATTTTTTAATTCATAACATTAATAAACGAGGAACGTATGAAAGCATTAGTAGCGGTCAAGCGTGTCATTGATTATAACGTAAAAGTACGTGTAAAAGCCGATAACTCTGGCGTTGATCTATCAAACACCAAAATGTCGATTAACCCTTTTGACGAAATCGCAGTAGAAGAAGCCGTTCGTCTAAAAGAAGCTGGCGTCATTGATGAAATCATCGTCGCGTCTATCGGTCCAAAAGAGTCACAAGAGCAAATTCGTGCAGCCCTAGCATTGGGTGCTGATCGTGGTATTTTAGTCGTGAGTGACGAAAAACCGTATCCACTACAAGTTGCCAAGATTCTAAAAAATATCGCTGAAACAGAAAGCACAGATATTATCTTGTTGGGTAAACAAGCGATTGATGACGACAACAACCAAACGGGTCAGATGCTAGCGGCATTGATGGGTATCGGTCAGGGTACGTTTGCCTCAGAAGTGAAGGTTGAAGGCGACAAAGTCAACGTAACGCGTGAAATCGATGGCGGTCTACAAACAGTTGCCCTTGATTTGCCAGCAGTCATCACAACTGATCTACGTTTGAATGAGCCACGTTATGCGAAACTGCCTAACATCATGAAAGCGAAGAAAAAGCCGCTTGATGAGAAAACGCCAGCGGATTTCGGTGTTGATATGACGTCTAAGCAAGAAATCATTAAAGTCGTGCCACCTGCTGAACGCAAAGCTGGTATTACAGTAGGATCAGTTGATGAGTTGGTTGATAAGCTAAGAAACGAAGCAAAAGTCATTTAATGATTTGACGCTTCGTTACGGCATATCCTGTACAAAGCTATCCATTTGACTGATTTGTTTCATATTGAATAACAGTCGCTCAAATAGCTTTGTACACAAACAACCGCATGAATAGATAATACGAATAAATAAAGGATTAAAACCATGGCAATTTTGGTATATGCAGAACATGACAATGCCAGTCTAAAAAAGGCAACTTTGAACACCATCGCTGCTGCTAAGCAAATCGGTGATGACATCCATGTATTAGTGGCAGGTAGTGGTGCTCAAGCAGTCGCTGATGAAGCAGCAAAAGCAGAAGGCGTGACAAAAGTACTATTAGCTGACAATGCAGCCTATGAGCATCAACTGGCGGGTAATGTGGCGCTATTGGTTGCTGATGTCGCTGGTGATTACAGCCATATCCTAGCAGCTGCGACCACGACTGGTAAAAACTTTATGCCACGCGTTGCAGCGTTACTTGACGTTAGCATGCTGTCAGAAATCTCAGGTGTGGTAGATGCGCAAACGTTTGAGCGTCCTATCTATGCTGGTAATGCAACGGCAACCGTAAAAACGACAGAAGACAAAGTGGTACTAACCGTACGTACGACTGCGTTTGACCCAGTAGCAAGCGAAGGTGGTTCAGCGACTGTTGAAACGATCGATAATGTACAAGAAACTGGTAAAGCTAGTTTTGTGAACGAAGAAATGGCTAAGTCTGATCGTCCAGAATTGACCTCAGCTGGTATCGTGGTTTCTGGTGGTCGTGCCTTGGCAAATGGTGAAAACTTCACCAAATATATTGAGCCATTGGCTGACAAACTAGGCGCAGCTGTTGGTGCATCACGTGCGGCTGTTGATGCAGGATACGTGCCAAACGATATGCAGGTCGGTCAAACGGGTAAAATCGTTGCACCGCAGCTATATATCGCCGCTGGTATCTCAGGCGCGATTCAGCATTTGGCTGGTATGAAAGATTCTAAAGTCATCGTTGCTATCAATAATGACCCAGAAGCACCTATCGCTAGCGTTGCTGACTACTTCCTAGAAGCAGATCTATTTGAAGCACTACCTGAGCTTACTAGCAAGGTTTAATGTATAGTCACAGAGTTACTAAACGGCTACGGCGTTATCCTACTTAGAGGTACTACTTGTACAATCTGCAGTCGGCTGCCTTGTATCCGTTTTAGACTTCTTTGACTATATTAGTAGTAGACAGATAACAAAAACCCACTATCAATCGGTAGTGGGTTTTTTTATTGCTTGATAGAGAAGATTTTAATTGTAGTTATAAATGGACGCTAAGAGTATTGTCTTTGGCGCAAGGTTTCGTACAGACATAAAGACCCTGCAATAGCGACATTTAAGCTCTCTTGACCATTTGGCTGCGGTAAGGCTATCGGCGTGGCACATTGCATTAGCTCGTCACAAACGCCTTGACCTTCATGACCCATAATCCACGCCACAGGCGCAGATAAATCGTGATCGTAAATGATAGTATCTGTATGTGAGCTGGTCGCCAACAGTGGAACTTTTACGTGATCTAAAATATCTTGCGTACTCAAGCCTTCATAAATAGTCAGGGCAAACTGTGCACCCATACCGGCTCGTAACGTCTTTGGAGACCAAGCCTGAGCAGTTGCGCTAGTACATAGGATATTGCGAATACCAACGGCTGCTGCTGTACGCAAAAGTGTGCCGACATTTCCGCTGTCCTGTACATCATTTAAGATCAAGCAATCTTCATCAATCATTGATAAGTTAGGCGTTGGTACGTTGATGATAGCCATGATATCGATACCAGTACCTAAGCTACGAATACTCTCGTACAGTGAATTGGATAAAATAAGAATAGGCGTATAAGTCGGCAGACGAGTCAATATTTGCTGAACTTCAGGATGACTACGCGCTGACTCAGACAGTAGTATCTGGGCAAAAGGATAGTCGCTACGCAGCGCAGCATCTATCAAATGGACGCCTTCTATGACGGTCTGACCATGCTTTTTGCGTTGACGTGCTTGTGCCAATAGGGCTTTTACAAGCTTGACGGTGGTGTTCTTATCTGAGGTAATCAGCTCGGTGGGATTTAGTACCATAGTGGATCGCTTAGAGAAGAGTAAAGGAGTCGTTTAGATAGCCAGCAAAATATCTATGATTAATTTAGCATTCTGCTGGCTGTTCTTAACAAGTGCGTCAATCAATTATTTTTCAGAATAATTGACGTGTAAGTCTCTAACATAATTGACTTCGTTTTTGCTACCGAGCACCACAGGAACACGCTGATGAATGTCAGTGGGCTCGATATCTAAGATACGATTAACAGCGTCTGTCGCACCGCCACCCGCGCGTTCAATCAATAAGCTCATTGGATTGGCTTCATACATCAAGCGTAGTTTACCTGCTTTATGCGCGTATTTGGTATCAAACGGATAAGTGAAGAGACCACCGCGGCATAAGATACGATGGACGTCACCAACCATAGCGGCGACCCAACGCGTATTGAAATCGCGTCCACGTACGCCTGTCTCGCCAGCGATTAACTCATCGATGTACTGTTGCATCGGTGCGCGCCAGTAGCGATAATTTGAGCTATTGATCGCATATTCGCTCGTATCGGCATCGATTTGCACGTTGTCTTCTATTAGCACATAGTCTTCAGTTTCTGGATCTAGGCTAAACATCACGACCTTATCTGCGATGGTCAACGCCAGTACCGTAGAGGTGCCATATAACAAGTACCCTGCTGCTAGCTGTTTGTTACCTGCCTGTAGATAGTCGCTGTTTTCACTGGTTTGACCTTGACGCTCGTACGGCAGAACAGAAAAAATCGTACCTACTGCCATATTGATATCAATATTTGATGAGCCATCTAGTGGGTCAAACAAAACCAATAGACTGCCATCGTCATTAGCAGGGGTGGCATCATCAAGCTCTTCTGATGCAACGCCGGCACAATGGGTATTCTTTGCCAATGCATCTAGCAGTAAGTCATTGGCCAGTACGTCTAGTTTTTTCTGATCTTCGCCTTGGACGTTTTGATTGCCAGCCTCGCCTAAAATATCTGCCAGAGCACCTTTTCTAAGTAGTTGTGAGATGGTTTTACCAACATTAGTGACCGTGGTAATTACGTCGTTGAGTGCAGGACTAGAGGCATGTTGGTTTAGATAATCTGCTAAGGTCGTCATAAAGCTTCCTAATAGAGGGTATGGAAAGTAAAAAATGGATGGTCTTAGAGTCAGGCCATAGGCGGCATTTGGCACACCTTAAATGGGTGAATTTTTAAATAGCTTATACGGTATCTTTGTCCTGACCACAAAATCGGCTACACTATATCTATTGTTATTCATTTATAGATTTGTCAGAATTATTCTCTATGAGAATATAGCATGTCTATTTACGCTTTCTGATTGTCTGCTGAGGCGGTTTTGGTCGAATTTGATTACGGTAAATTGTAGCAAATAAGCGTCAAAATGTCCTCGTCTCTGTGCCTATCGGTGCTAAATGATTGAACAAAGATGAATAAGCGATTACGACAGACTCATATAAACCCACAATAAAGACTCGTCATTATGTCAAATTCTCTCGATAGTAGCGCTACCCAACCAGTCTCACCGACTGATTATGCAAAATTTGATCCCAATACAATTCATCAAAGACTCAATACCTCACTGAGTCGTCCGCAGCTCAACACCGATGGCAGTATCAGGCATTTCTTGGGTGTTGAAGGTCTTAATAAAGCACAGCTCAAAGCTATTATCGCAAAAGCAGAGACTTTCTTTGATGAAAACGGGCAGCTCATCAATCGTCCTGAGTTAGATGGCTATACGGTCATGAATTTGTTCTTTGAACCATCGACTCGTACCCGGACGACTTTTGAAGTAGCAGAAAAACGCTTGGGTGCTAATGTACTCAATATCGATATCGAACGCTCTAGTACCAAAAAAGGCGAGAGTCTACGCGATACCTTGTGGAATCTACAGGCGATGACCGCAGATATTTTTGTAGTTCGACATTCAGCATCAGGTGCCGCGCATTTTATGGCGACAGAGGTCACTCCTGATATTGCTATCATCAATGGCGGGGATGGCTGGCATGCACACCCCACGCAAGGGATGCTCGACATGTTGACCATTCACCGTGAGGCACCGCGTCCATTTGAAGAGCTGTCTATCGCAATCGTTGGTGATATTAAGCACTCACGCGTTGCCCGTTCTGATATTAGCGCCTTGCAAACCCTAGGTGTGACAGATATCCGTGTGTGTGCGCCGCGTACTTTATTGCCGAAAGGTATTGAGCGTTTTGGCGTAAAAGTATATGAAAATATGGATGAGTGTGTCACTGATTGTGATGTGATTATGGGATTAAGAATACAAAATGAGCGTATCGGTTCGCCGCTATTGGCATCGTCAAGTGAATACTATAAGCATTATGGGATCACGCCAGAGCGAGTGGCATTGGCCAAGCCTGATGCGCTAGTTATGCATCCAGGGCCAATGAACCGCGGTGTTGAGATTGCCTCTAGTGTGGCTGATGGCGCGCAATCGGTGATCTTAAAGCAGGTAAATAACGGTATTGCCATACGAATGGCGGTCTTGTCGCTTGCGATGGAAGGTCAACGTGCTCATCAAGCGGCTGGCAAGTAACAGCTTGCCGCGCGACTTATTCTCATTTATTTCATTTTATTGATACGGTAATAACGTTATGTCTACAATGCTTAATACTGATGCACCCATTCTTGACCATTTACCAAAAGCATTTAAAGATGCGCTTCCACAAGCTGCAACAGAAAAACTGTCTACACTCGATTCTGGCCGTGAGATGTGGTTATTACCACCATTGGTAGATCTATGCGCGCGCTTGCGTGAGCCAGGCCAACAGCAACACGGTACGCTAAAATCAGAAGGCAGCGCTGCTCGTGGTAATGGGTTTTTGCATGTAGTGACGCCGCCTGATACCAATCCTATTTTAGAAAATGGCTCACTCTTGAAAGGTTTACGTGAACGCGCCCTGAGTGATGGCGGAATTTACTTGCATATTTTGGGTGCATTGACTACAGGGCTAGAGGGCGAACGACCGTCTAATATCGCAGGGCTTAAAAAGGGCGGCTGTATCGCAGTATCTAATGCGCGTAGACCTTTTCGCAATGACTTAGTATTGCTGCGTACACTAGAATACGCGGCGACTTTTGGTATGAAAGTATTCTTTTATCCTGATGAGCTAAGTCTGTCTGGAGATGGCGTGGCACATGAGGGCTATATTGCTTCTTATCATGGTCTGCAAGGGATTCCTTGGATTGCGGAAACGGTTGCATTGTCTACGCAGCTACTGATGGTTGAAGAGACCGGAATCGCTGCTCATTTTAGTCAGTTATCATGTAAGTCTTCTATCGAGCTCATGCGCTGGGCAAAAGATAAAGGCTTGCCAGTGACTTGCGACGTTGCAATGCATCAGCTTTATCTAACTGATGACAATCTTGAAGGCTTTAATGCTCAGGCATATGTGTTACCACCACTGCGTAGTAATACTGATCAGCAGGCAATCCGCCGCGGATTAAAAGATGGCACTATTGATGCCATCTGTAGTCATCACGAACCACTGAATAGTACGGCCAAAAAAGCACCATTCGCTGAGAGTACGCCAGGTATCTCAAACTTCGATACGTTTATGGCGCTGGCTTGTCAGCTGGTAAATGACGATGTCTTAACACTCTCGCAATTAGTAGATAAAATCTGCCTAAATCCTGCAAAAATCGCAGGTATTAGTGATCAGTACGAAGCGATTGGCGGTGCAGTATTAGTCGATCCTAACCTTGAGTGGCAAGTAACCGCGCAATCGATGCTATCGAATGGTAAGAACACGCCGTTTTTCAATCAGCAGTTGCAAGGACGTGTTGTGGAGACATTCTTTGGCTAATTTGCCCCGACAGGATGACCGTCTGCCGCCATCCTCGAAGGATAAAGGGGTTACTATGAATGGTCAGCAAGAAAAATCGCGCAGTACGGCGAGTGAGTCTATCAAAGCAGTGGCCATTTATGAGGTAGTCAAAGGGATTGGTGCGTTACTAGGAGCAGGGGCATTATGGTGGTGGCATACCAATCTTGAGCATTGGCTAACGACCGCAACGGTTACTTGGCAGCGCAGTTTCGGTCATCTGCTTGCCCCGCAAATCGATAGTGCCGTACGTATTGCTCAGCAAGCAAGTAAAAACTGGCCGATGTTTTTATTATTGATATTCGCTTATGCCAGTTTGCGCTTCCTCGAAGCTTATGGCTTATGGCATGACAAAACATGGGCGTATTGGTTTGGGGTGCTGGGCTACGGGGTATTTATTCCTATAGAAATTTACTATCTGATCGTTAGCCCGTTTGACTGGTTTAAGCTTGGGATATTGGTTTCTAATCTGCTTATTATTATCGTGGTTTATCGTAATATGAAACGAAAGGGCTTGATATAACGTTTAAATTTAAGTTAAAAAATCCAGCATAAGACAAGTATCTTATGCTGGATTTTTTGTGCCTGCTATATTTTTAGTTTATACGTCTACTGTTTTTTCATCCGTACGAATGCTTTTAGCGACTTTACCGACGCTTAGACCTTGTACTAAGATAGAGAAAATCACCACTGCATAAGTGAGTGCCAATAGAATCTCTCGTTCAGCTCCGATCGGTAACTGTAATACTAACGCGACTGAGATACCACCGCGTAAGCCGCCCCATGTCAGGACCTTCCACGCGCCCGTAGGTAAATCAAGCTGACGGTGAAAGGTTTTGGTCGTCATGCCTACCACGATAAATCGAGCAATCAGCGCAATCAAAATCGTCGAACCACTAGCAATAAATAAATTGCCTGAATAAGCAATCATCACCACTTCTAGACCGATGAGCACAAACAAAATGGCATTTAAAATCTCATCAATCAATTCCCAGAACAAATCAATATAGTGCCGTGTCTTATCACTCATGGCTAGCTCGCGACCACGATTACCAACCATTAGACCCATCATGACCATGGCGAGTGGCCCTGATAAATGCCAATGACTGGCCAGCGCGTAGCCACCGATGACACCTGCTAATGTCAATAGCACCTCTTCTTGATAGCTATCAATGCTTTTGAGCAAGTAGTACAAAATCGCACCAAGTACCAGTCCGAAAACAACGCCACCACCAGCTTCAACCGCTAATGTATGTGCGACATAGTTGGCAGTAGGAATATCACCGCTAGATAAAATCCCTAGCAATAAAACGAAGATGACCACGCCGATACCATCATTGAACAATGACTCGCCAGCGATGACAGTCTCGATACTCTTTGGAGCGCCTGCTGACGACAAAATACCCATGACGGCAATAGGATCGGTAGGGGAGATAAGCGCCCCAAATAACAGACACCAGAGAAACGGCAGGCCGAAACCGAAGAGCGGCAACATAAAGTAAATTGCGGTCGCAATGAGCATCGCCGATATGATCGTACCAAGTCCTGCAAGGATGCCGATAGGTAGCTTGTAGCGTCTCAAGTCACCAATATTGATGTGTAATGCGCCTGCAAATAGCAACATCGATAGCATGCCGTCTAAGAGTACTTCGGTAAAATCAAGCTGCTCCAATAAACTGACTTCGTAATCGATCAGCTGATCAAACCCTAAGAAGCCTAAAAATATCGCACCGATTGACAGTAAGATAGAGATGACCATGACACCGATAGTGGTCGGCAAACCAATAAAGCGGTGATTGATATAAGTTAATGAAGCGGTAATCGACAAAAATATGGCGCTGATTTCTAGGATAGTAAGGCTGGTTGCAGATGCCATAAAAAGTAGGTCTCGTATAAATATAAAAAGTATCTAAAGCACAGGGCTTATAGGGACGTTATAAGTGTTGCTAGCTATAGGGGTTGTGTTTATAAGTGATGTATTTATAAAGGCTGGTACGGTTATTTATTTAAACAGTTAATTGGTCATGTCATTAACTAGACTGTGTCTGTAACGCTTGACGAATATCGGCTTCAAAATTACTCACGTAATTAAAATGCTTGTGCTGCGCATCCTTATCAAGAATAAACTGCTTGGCTTGTTCGCACATAGCGACCAAATCATCGACCAACTCTTGATAATTTAAATTCTCTTCTCCGGCGCGCTGAATCAGATGCAATTCATGTAATAGCGTTTGCTGCTGCGCGCTGTTTACCCGTGCATAGTTCAGATTGACCATTGCCTGACATAGTGCTTTTAAGACCATTAGGTCAGCAGCTGCATAACGACGTATCTCACCAAGTGATACATTGATAAAATCAGAAATCTTTGGGATATGAGTGACTAGTGCCAATATGGCCAGTCGCTTCTGTTTGATAGTATTTTCAGAGCTATCGTTAGTCTCTGATTGCGGTATGTGAAAATGATAAGGGCTTGGTGGCTGACGCCGCATCATGATACTCAGACAGCTGGTTAGAGACTGGACGCAATTGACCGCAGTCTTTGGATCATTGATACCAGGGGATAGTGCGCGTACAGCAATTTCCGTCATTTGACCTAAGCTATATGCAATGTCGTTAGAGTGCGCCAATCGTTGCTCAAGTCGCAGGCAATTTGCAAGACGTTGCCAAAACAGTCCATCAGGCGCTCGCGGTATCACTGCCAGATGCGGGGTTGCTGTCTTCTGTTGGTTATTTGGATGAGATTCAGGTCGCTGATAAAAGTAGCCAATGACGTTTTTGTCAGTGACGTAATTACCGAGGTTGACATGCATCTGTACCACGCCACCATAATCCTGTGACAGCGCAATCAATGACTCAAGATAAATCTGCTGTAAATAACCTGAATTTGGTGAATAAATCGGCATAGCAGGCCAGTTTTGGAACTGCTCGATATCATGGTGCTCAGCATCGCGTTGATGTTGAATATCACATCGATCGTTATACCAATAGTAAATGTTTGCAATCGCATCGTTGCTAGCATTTTGAATGACGTGTGACGCTTGAATAGCATGTACCATATGCTGTACAAAATAAACTAAAAGCAGCGCACAGATAATCGCCATGATAATAGCAAAAGTTACTGCCAATTGCGGCACACCAAAAGCCACGTCAGACTTATGCATAGACTTCAATACCAGTAAGCTATAGCTAAATGTACCGATAAAAGCGCCAAGGACAAACTGGTTTGGAGTGTCGGTCAAAAAGTTACGTAGTAGTCTTGGACCAAATTGTGAAGAAGCCATCGACAGGACGGCGATTGTAATTGAAAACGTCGTACCGGCTACGCCCAATACGGCACCAGCAATGGCGGTCATAATAGCGCGCGCCGCCTCGTCATCACCAGTAAAAGCAAAGGAGATCTCTTTTACCGTTTCACGATCAAAATGCTGATCAATTGCGACTAGCAAAGGAGCAAGTAAAATACCGACGATGACACAAGCGGTTGGGATAAACCAATAAGAGCCAATCAGCCACTGCCACAAATTATTTAAGCGATCAGGCAAGTCAGTCAGCGTTTGTATTGACCACAACTTAGTGAACTGCTTAAGTCTGTTTTGACTTGCATTGATCGTACGTGTCCAGATGCTGTCTCCATCATTTTTATTCACTGCGATGAGCCTTAGGGTTATCTGCTTCTGTAATAATAGCGTTTTTGTGCGTACGTCTGCTCATATTTGTCTCAGCATGACTCTCACTAGTCCCTAGAGGTATGATGGCTTCATTGTCGTGATCGTCATACTCAATATCACTGTCTTTATCATAAGCCATAGGCTCTAGGTGCGGTGAGGCTTCAATATTTGAATCATTACCGTTATAAATATTCTCATTATGTCTATCTAGATTATCATGTCGTTGTACGTTTTCAGTGGCGGCAGAGGTTTTTCTAAATAGTTTACGGTCATCGCTATGCTTATTATTAGATTGTTTACGAGGCTCACTATTGGCAAAGATAGCATTTAGCGGCAGATGCAGTTGCTGTTTGGCATACGCTTCGGTGTTTTCAAAGCGTTTTACCAATAAACTTAGCCAAGGCTTTTGACCTTCCAATTTCATCTCATCCAGCTCGTCTTTGATAGGAAGTGGGTAGGGCAAGGTACGATAAAAGTCCCATAACGTCATCCTACTCAGGTCTCTTTTGAGCACGTAGTCATCATCATCTGTCATGGTAATCAGATTGCTGTCTTGCAGGTAGTTGATATAGGTATACCATTTCGGCAGCTCTTTGCGACCTAAGACATTGCGCAGCGCCTGTTCGCTAACGGCTTCACCTTTTAAGTGGTGGGTATAAACCAAGTTCAACATATCTAGCAAGCTGAGTAACGGGTGACGAGGGTAGACTTCTTCCGTCTCAAAAATCGTCAAGGTATAGCTGATCTCAACGCCTAATAAAATCAAATTCCACGACAGATAAATCCATAGTAGAAAGATAGGCAGTGCGGCAAAAGCACCGTAAATCGCTTCATAGCTGGTAAAGTTAGCCATCACTGTACCAAACAGATGCTTCATTAATTCAAAGACAATAGCCACAAACACGCCAGCGATGGCTGCATTTTTTGCCGGTACGCGTGCCTTTGGAATAAACCAGTACATACCGATAAAGCCCGCCATCGTAATACCAATCGATGCCATTTGTACCCAAAAGCTCCAGTCGATACCGTAGCCTGCAATTTGACGATTGAGAAAGCTCAGACTCTGTACGGTACTGGAAGCGATAAAAGCGGTACCCAGTACCAAAGGTCCCAACGTAACAATGGTCCAATAACGCAGCATGCTTTTGATGCCACCCGAGCGATCTTCTACTCGCCAGATTTGGTTAAACGCGCGCTCAATGGTGGTCAAGGTCATGATAGTCGTAAAGAACAAAATCATGGCACCGATAATGGTTAGGTTAGATGACTTTTCGGCGAAGTCATTAATGTACTCACTAACTTGCAGGCTGGATTGTGGCAATAGATTGCTATAGATGACATCATAAATCTGCGCTCTAACCGATGCGAGTGCTGGTACGGATGACAAAATCATCAGTAATACCGTTAATACAGGCACGATCGACAGCATAGTGGTGTACGTCAGTGAAGCCGCCTTTTGCTGGCAATTATCTTCAAAAAAATGCCGAGTCAAAAACCGTAAAAACTGAAACCAGCGCTGTTGTAAAAACGGGAGTTTTTGAGATAATTTTTCCATGTCGACCATTAAGCAAAAGTAAGAGTGACAATAGTGTAACAAAAATGAACGGTTATCATCTGCGGTTTAATTGTGTCAAAATGCACTACCTAGCGCATCAGATACAATATAAGTCAGGTTATCAATCATGGTTATTTGCATGACAGTGAATGACTCGGGCATAATGTGCACATATTCTACAATGCCAGTTAGTCGTATATTTCGCCGCATCTTTGCTGGCCAGTATGACTGACGTTTTTATAAGGAAGCTTTGCTAATGAGTCAGACCGACCCTTATGTTTTGGTGCTTTATTATTCTAATTATGGTACGACTAAGACATTAGCATATGCTATCGCTCAAGGTATTGAAGATGCTGGCATGACCGCGCGTATCCGTACGGTACCGACAGTGGCACCTGAAACCACATCAAGTAAGCCTGCGATACCTGATGAAGGCGACTTGTACTGTACGATGGATGATCTAAAAGACTGTAGCGGTCTAGCGCTTGGTAGCCCAACGCACTTTGGTAATATGGCCGCACCTATGAAGTATTTTTGGGATAATACCGTGACCTTATGGCTGGCAGGGAACCTACAAAACAAACCAGCCTCGGTGTTTACGGCGACAGGTTCCATGCATGGTGGCCAAGAAACGACACTGTTGACGATGATGTTGCCGCTGATGCATCACGGTATGGTCATAGTAGGTGTGCCCTATGCAGAGCCAGCATTGAACCGCACTCATCGCGGTGGTACGCCTTACGGTGCTAGCCATGTCAGCGGAGCATCACATGATCAGCCAATATCTGCTGACGAGCGAGATTTGGGTATTGCGCAGGGTCGCCGTTTAGCGATTACGGCGGCTGCATTAGCACAGGCTAATTGGGGCAGATAAGCAACTTTTATAAACCTGCTGTCTAGAAGCGTCTGAGTCTCAAAGTCTATGATTGAATGCCTATAATCACTTGATTATAAGCAAGTGGTTATAATCAAGCTCTACTTATTCACATTCAGCAGTATATTATTCATTTAGGAAATCAAAATATCTAATGGCCACAACCCGCTCTAATACAAAGCCTCTTAAAACGGTGAAGCCTATCGCACCTATTGCACAGCGCTTGAAGGTTACTTGGTTAATTTGGCTCGTTTATAGACTGCTCGGATTGCCTATCTTTATTAGTATCTTTAATCCTAGTAGCCCTGATATCGTTGGCGGTATTGCTTGGCAGGCATTATGGCTAGTGCCAGCATTGATTCTGACGCCATGGATATTGCGCGGTCGTTCCCCTTATGCATTATTAATTAGCAGTATGTTTACCTTGGTATATTTGGGTGCGAGTGGCGTGGTGCTGTTTACTCGTATATATGGCAGTAGTTGGGCAGAAATCGCCGTATACTTAACGGACTTCTTACTATTGCTTGCTATCAATGTTTGGCTATTTATTCTGCTTAAACGCCTGCCTTCGATGAACAACGTTGTGAAGAAACCTCGTCAATAATTGAAGTTATCTAAAGCCTAATAAATTATATCCATTAATCTAAAACCATAAAAAAGCGGCACTCCATCTGGGGCGCCGCTTTTTTGTTTATAACTTTAAAGATAAGTGGATTAGTTAATCTTAGTTAATTCTAAATCCATTTTCTTACCATCGTTAATTTGACTAACTTTAACTGGCATATAGTCCAAGCTTGGGGCTAACCAAAAGCTGGTAGAGCGGCTATCGTCATCGTGGATGCGGTCAACACGTACTGTATCAAAGGTACCCGCTGGTACGGTAATCTTAGTGCTGCCTGATTTTTTAAATGGCGTCTTCTCGATTTTGTCTTTTTTCGCCATGTAGTAGTTACCAGAGAATTTACCGTTTAATAAATCCTGACGAATCTGTACCTCAAGGCTCAAATCATCAAAGGCTTGTTGCGACATGTTCATAGTCGTCGACTTGCCCTTATAGTTACTGGTGACTTTTTTGCTGCTTGGGTTGAAGTCTAGTTTATGCGTGCGACCCATGCCAAGTAGTTTGTAAGTGGTGCTTGCCTGCGTGGGACTGACGTTGTTGCCATTAATCGTAAAAGTACTGTTTTGCGAGGCGCTAGCCACACCAGCGACGCGAGCCTTAACGTTATATTTCCACGTATTACCAGATTTGCTTAGCGTACGAGTTGCTGTGCCTTTGTATTTGTCCTCAACGGTAAAACTATAATCGGCAGACGATGGTTGAACAGTTTTTGCGCTGGCAAGGGTAGGTGCGGTCATACTCAAAGCTCCAACGGTAGAGATACTGATGCCTGTTACTAAGGCAGACAAAAATTTAGATGGACTGCGTTTTGCGTTATTAGCATTATCAACATTGTCGCTTGATGACTTTTTGTGCATTGATGAAAAATTCATAGATACCCCTTCATTAATTTATTGCCGTTATAGCAATTTTTTTCGTTCGTTCTTATTATGTTTACCAGACCTATAATGGTCATACGCTGTTACATTTTCAAGCATGGTGTCATACCGCTTCGTGTAGAGCTTGTAGCAAATGTTTCTATAATTGATTTGGCATTGGCCAAAATATAAATTCAGCTCGCTAATATTTTAAATATTTCTACTTCTTGTTCCTTATTTGAGTAGCATCTTGGCTTTACTAAACCTCATTCATTTATATGAAACGTCGGTTGATCAATTTTTGCAAAATAATCTTGTAAATTTTTGGGCTTTACACTTGAACCGAACTCACCTTGCCCCCACTTTTTGTTACAAGCTCAAGGCTTATCTATAAAGCGTTGTTTTTGGCAGTGTTCCCTATAGATACTGGTATTGAGACCATTAATTCAAATAAACCCTTAATTTTATTAACTAACTTTTGGAGTCATATCGATGAACATTCGTCCTTTACATGACCGTATTGTCGTCCGCCGCATAGAAGAAGAAACAAAGACAGCTGGTGGTATCTTGCTTCCTGGTTCAGCACAAGAGAAACCTTCACAAGGTGAAGTGCTTGCAGTTGGTAATGGTCAAGTTCGTGACAACGGTGAAACTCGTGCGTTAGATGTAAAAGCTGGCGACAAAGTTTTGTTCGGTCAATATGCTGGTCAAACCGTAAAGGTTGACGGTGAAGAACTATTGATTATGAAAGAGTCTGATGTATTGGGTGTGCTAGAAGGCTAGTCCTTTTGAGTATTATTTTATACTCAGCACATTTTGATAGCAGTTTCTAATAATCGCTTTTGATAAGCAACTATCAAATCAATCAATTGTATTCTCATACTTATAATAGTGGAGTAATTTAACATGGCAAAAGACGTAAAATTCGGCATTGATGCCCGTAAACAAATGATGGACGGCGTAAACGTTCTAGCAAACGCAGTACGTGTAACATTAGGCCCTAAAGGTCGTAACGTTGTTATAGACAAATCATTTGGCGCACCTACCATCACTAAAGATGGTGTATCCGTTGCCAAAGAAATCGAGCTAGAGAACAAATTCGAAAACATGGGTGCACAGTTGGTACGTGAAGTCGCTAGTCGCACTAACGATGTCGCTGGTGATGGTACAACCACTGCGACTGTATTGGCTCAGTCAATCCTACAAGAAGGCATGAAGTCAGTTGCTGCTGGTATGAACCCAATGGATCTTAAGCGCGGTATCGATAAAGCGGTACGTGAAGCGGTTAAAGAAATCCATAAACTATCAACGCCAGCTGACGATCACAAGGCAATCGCTCAAGTTGGTTCTATCTCTGCAAACTCAGACACCAAAATCGGTGAGCTGATCTCGCAAGCGATGGAAAAAGTTGGTAAGCAAGGCGTTATCACTGTTGAAGAAGGTTCAAGCTTCGAAGATACCCTAGAAGTTGTAGAAGGTATGCAGTTTGACCGTGGTTATATCAGCCCATACTTTGCAAACAAGCAAGACAGCCTAACTGCTGAATTTGAAAACCCATATATCTTGTTGGTTGACAAAAAAATCAGCAACATTCGTGAGATCGTGCCATTACTTGAGCAAGTAATGCAGCAGAGCAAGCCGTTACTAATCATCGCTGAAGATGTAGAAAACGAAGCATTAGCAACACTAGTTGTAAACAATATGCGTGGCGGCTTGAAAACTTGTGCCGTTAAAGCACCAGGTTTCGGTGATCGTCGTAAAGCAATGCTTGAAGACATCGCAACGCTAACTGGCGGTACTGTAATCTCTGAAGAGATTGGCCTAAGCTTAGAGACTGCTACTCTAGAGCAACTTGGTACTGCTAAGAAAGTGACTGTTGGTAAAGAAAACACCGTTATCGTTGATGGCGCTGGCAACAAAGCTGACATCGAAAACCGTGTTGAGTCTATCAACCGTCAAATCGAAGAGTCTACTTCTGACTATGACAAAGAAAAGCTACAAGAGCGTGTTGCTAAATTAGCAGGCGGCGTAGCAGTTATCAAAGTTGGCGCAGCGACTGAAACTGAAATGAAAGAGAAGAAAGACCGTGTTGACGATGCGCTACATGCAACTCGTGCAGCGGTTGAAGAAGGCGTTGTACCTGGCGGCGGTGTTGCCTTAGTTCGTGCGATGAATGCATTATCTGAACTACGCGGTGATAACGACGATCAGAACGCTGGTATGAACATCCTACGTCGCGCGATGGAAGCACCACTACGTCAAATCGTAACCAATGCTGGCGAAGAAGCTTCAGTTGTGGTTAACGAAGTGAAGAGTGGCAGTGGTAACTACGGTTACAACGCAGCGACTGGCGAATATGGCGATATGCTAGAGATGGGTATTCTTGATCCAGCTAAAGTTGCTCGTTCAGCACTAGAAAACGCTGCATCTGTTGCAGGCTTAATGCTAACGACTGAAGTTATGATTACTGACTTACCGCAAGGTGACGATAGTATGGCTGCTATGGGCGGCGGTGCTGGAATGGGCGGTATGGGTGGAATGGGCGGCATGATGTAATTTTACTTCTGCTGCAAAGCGATTTATCTTTGTCAGATACGCTCAATGTACAACAAGTACTATTTTCGCTTATCTTCCTCGGCAAATCGCTTTTCGCTAAAAGTATGATTTTGTCATAAAGTCTATTTGACTATTAAAAGCTCTGTTATCGAAAGATAGCAGGGCTTTTTTGTGTGATTTAATATGGTAACTGTGAAAGTATTATTTGAATTATTCAAAATAAAACCCCGATAGGCTATGGCTTGTCGGGGTTTTTATATACTAAAACACTGTTTTTAGAGAAATTAAACTTAGTAAATTTAGATCATCTAGATGTTGTATTATAGGTTTTTAACTCAGAATATTTTAGCTGTTCGTCAAGATCTTTACTTTAAATTTATATAAAGGTGGAGTATTACCTAGGAAAGTTCACATACTGTTTTCGATATATCCGCATGTACAGTATCAGGTATAATGGGTTCAACAAAGCTACTGAATTTCAAGTCTCCTTGATAAATACCATCTTTTGAATACATAATGCCCGACACATTGATAGCAGAACTTTTTGAGCAATAGAATTTAGTTTGAATTTAGTTTGAATTTGGTCATAGTCCCCGTTAGTTCTTACAACACGCCACCACGCTTTTGTATGTGTTTCCGCAAAATCTAGACCGCCATGTTTATAACGTAAGGGCTCGTACTGACTATATTTTTTGATAGTATCTATATTAAGATAGTAATCAAAACCCGAGACAGAATGCCCTACAAAAAACCAAGGAGAACTTTCACTATCCTCTATCGCTAACAATGCCTGTTCAGCATCTATCACTGCCTGATCCATATCTTCTAATTGTTGAATGGCTAATGCATTAGTGGCACACAAAAACATTAAAAATGTTAGTGAAATTACGGGCGTATTTTTCAATCTCATTTTTATCTTCCTCATTTATATTGCTTGGCATCATACGATTACAGTAGTTAATTAAGCCCTTACCTCCAACCTGAAGTATGGTAAATTATTATGCTGGCTTAATTATTCAATCTACCTCTGATCCGCCTTATCCCGCCTAAAAACCCACGTCTTATCATCAGACACTTCTTTATCATAGCCATATTCTATCAAATTCAAATGAACTCATTATGGGTCTTGCCACTCACGAATGATCGAGTGAGACATTGTTCTCCTAATCGGTACAAAAGAATCTCACACAAAAATAGGTAGAGTCGTCTTATTGATTACCTTTCTCACCGATAGATGAGTATGTATGTCTTTTACGCTAGCAAGCTTGTGTAGCTTACGGGTGAACCGCTCATAACCATCGAGATTGGGGCTTACCACTTCTAACAAATAATCATAAGAACCCGATACCACATGTCCATTAATCACCTCGTCCATATTGGAAAGGGCACGTTCGAAGGCTGCGATAGATTCTTCTTGGTGGCTGTTGAGACTGACCTCCACAAAAAAACTCATCGCAATACCCACTTTGGCTTTGTTTACGTTTGCTTGATAGTTCTCTATATAGCCTTCATCTTCCAAACGCTTTAGGCGTCGCGCGCAAGGAGAAGGCGACAGCCCTATACGTTCGGACAGTTCGGCTGTAGATAAGCGCGCTTCTTTTTGGAGCACTTCCAAGATATGGCGATCGATTTTGTCCATAATTTACCTTTTGGCTTTTTAAGCCAAGAATTTTGATTTATTTAGCATTATCCACCAAATATTTGTAAAATTGCAATGAATAAATAGAGATAAAAGCGCATATTTTAATTGATAATTGGTCTTTGTATACCAGCATAAGACACGACTATGAATACGATATTCCACCCCTCATCGCGCAAAAATCCTTTGTTTATAATGTCGCCACTAACCAAAGGCTATGTGGCGATGAGCGTCGTCTTATTGATTTGGTCAGGCTTTGCGTTGACTGTGCGAGCGGTTAGTGCCTCGTCGCTCACTATTGCGGATGTCATGCTCATTCGCTTCAGTGTTCCGCTGGTCTTATTGACTCCTTGGGTACTCTCTAGTTGGCATGAAGTCAAAAACATCAGACTGCCAGATATCATGTTTGTTTTACTTGGCGGCGTGCCTTTTCTTTTATTGGCCGCTTTTGGTGCAAGTACGGTACCAGCAGCTTATGTTGGTACTATTTTGACAGGTACGCCAGTCTTCTTTGCCGCAATATTGTCTTTTATTTTTTATCGTCAACGAATATCATTGAAGAAATTTGCCGCATTGATCCTTATTCTCTTTGGTATCGCTACTATGATTGGCGGGCGTGCACAGTCAATACCTAATAGTCTTCTGTACGGTGTGGGGTTATTGTTGATGGCAAGCCTGATTTGGGCGGGTTATACCTTAGGGTTAAAAAGCACCAAATTGAGTCCAATAGCTATTGCTATCGTGCTCTCTTATACCTCGTTCTTTCTGACATTAGTGATGGTTCTGTCTGGTATCGTAGAGACCAATATAGGTTCTGTATCTTTTGATGAAGCGTTTCCATTTATCCTAGTACAAGGACTTGGTGTAGGGGTAGTATCAACCATTGCGTTTTCTTATGCAGTCAAACAGCTGGGCTCCATTCGTACCTTATTACTTGGATCTTTATCCCCAGGATTAACCGCTATACTGGCTACGCTGATACTCAATGAGTCTCTATCAGTCATTATGATATGCGGCATCGTACTCAGTACCATTGGGGTCATCTTGTCCAATCGAGCGAAATAAACTAATTAAGGAAGTATCATGATGTTAGATAATATGCCTGTTATCAATGGTGATCCACTATGGGCATTGTTAGGTAGGTTTCGCGCTGACCAGCGTAAACATAAAATAGATCTATTGGTTGGTGTCTATCGAGACAAGCATGGCAATACACCTGTGATGAAAACCGTGCAAGACGCAGAGATACATCTTGCTCATCAAGCTCATTCGAAGGCTTATGGCATGTTATCGGGTAACGCTAATTTTAACCAGCAAATGGCAAAATTTGTACTGGGTGACAGTCCAAGTCTAAAAGACCAGTGCACGATTCAGACGGTTGGAGCATCAGGTGCATTACGACTCATTGCTGATTTAATCGCCACGCTCTCTCCCGATTCAACCGTTTGGATCAGTGACCCTGGCTATATCAATCATCGTCCGCTAATGGAAGGTGCTGGGTTAGCGGTTAATACGTATCCTTGGCAAAATAAAAATGGCCAGTTAGATATTGATGCGTGTTTAGCTACGCTAGAAAAAGCAAAAGAAGGAGACGTGTTGTTATTACATGCGTGCTGCCATAATCCTACCGGTATAGATCCTTCTTTAGAGCAGTGGCAACTGTTTTCTGATAAATGTAAACAGAAAAATATTGTCCCGTTTATTGATATGGCGTATCAAGGTTTTGGAGATGATCCTGATACCGATGCTGCAGGGCTTCGTCTAATCATTGAAGACTCTGACTTTGCATTTATTGCCGCCAGCTGTTCAAAAAATATGGGTCTATACAACGAGCGTACGGGTATTGCTACGGTGATGACGACGAACCATGAGCGTCACGCAGATATACAGACACTCTTAGAAACTATCACACGTGCCAACTATTCTATGCCGCCCAATCACGGTGCCGCAGTGGCTTCTTATTTGCTAGACAAACCAGACGCTTGGCTAGTCGAGCTGGCAAGCTACCGTAGTAGGGTAGATACTATTCGCCAAGCATTAGGCGCAGCATTAAAAGATAGGGGTGCACCTGCAGAGTTTTTGGATATTTCGCAACAAAAAGGCATGTTTTCTCTATTACCGCTAACCAAAAATCAAATGCTGATATTGCAAGATGAGTTCGCTATCTACGGCATGCCAAATGGCAGAATCAATATTGCAGGTTTGAAAATGACGGAAATCCCTCAACTGGCGGACGCTATCATGTCGATTATTTCACGTTAGAGAATAATCTTTATTATTCAGTGCAATATTTTATGCATTAATCGCAACATCAAGAAGGACACGACTATTTATACTTTATATTGGGATAAGGGTGGTGCCAATATGGCCACCCATGCTGTCTTTGAAGAGCTAGGCGTGTCTTATGAAATGATAGAAATAGACCTGTCTAAAAACATGCAAAAATCAGCTGAGTATCTAGCCATTAATCCAAATGGCAAAGTACCTACGTTGGTGCATCAGGGACAGGTCATTTATGAGTCTGCGGCAATTTTAATGTACGTGTTAGATCAGCACCCAGAGTCTGGGCTAGCACCTGACACAGGATGCCCTAGGCGCGGTGTCTATTACCAGTATTTGTTTTGGATGTCTTCTACACTGCAAGAAGCCGCTAATCACTGGGCACATCCCGAGCAGTACATTAGCGGTGAGCACAATTTGCAGCAAGTGAAAGATCAAGCGAATGATGTGCTAACCCACTGCTGGGATATTATTGAAAAGGGATTGGCGAGTCATGGTCCATGGTTATTAGGCGATAAATTAAGTGGGGCTGATTTTCATTTATTTATGATTGCTCACTGGAGTCAGCGATATGCGAGTCGAGCACAAGACTGGACACACCTAAGTGCACACTATCAAGCCATGCTAAACCGCGCCTCGGTACAAGAAATGATGGCGCAAGAAGGGTTGTTGTAATCTGTTCATATGCTTAACTAAAGGATATCTGATGAGTGAGCTAGAAGCACTGAATGCAATGCTTCTAGTGACTTCTAGCGATTGTAGTAAATATATTTTTATATCAAGCTACTGATGCGCCGCATCTCGTCTAAACGTCCACGTCTTATCATCAGACGCGTCTTCACAGTAGTAATATCCTGCCAAATCAAACTGCTTTAGCTGTTCAGCATTGGTCAGCTTATTATCTGCTGCATATTTCACCATCAAACCACGTGCTTTTTTGGCATAAAAGCTAATTACTTTATATTGACCATTTTTCTCGTCTTCAAATCGTGGCGTGATGATATCTGCCTTTAGTGCTTTTTTCTTTACCGCCTTAAAGTATTCATTGGAAGCCAGATTAACCAATACCTTGTCATCGCTGTCAGCCATACGCGCATTGATAACGTTAGTGACTTCCTCACCCCAAAACTCATAAAGATTGTCACCGCGCTCATTTTTCAGCTTGGTACCCATCTCTAAGCGATATGGCTGGATCAGATCTAGTGGTTTTAGTACTCCATACAGTCCAGACAGAATACCTAAGTGCTCATTGACGTAAGTAGCAGTATCTTTGTCCATATGATACATATCAAGTCCGGTATAGACGTCACCGTCGAATAGGTAGCCGGCGGGTTTGGCATTGTCATCATTGAAGGGTTTGTCCGTATCCCATTGCCACTCTTGATTGCGCGTGGCATTAAGCTGAGCCAAATCGTCAGATATACTCATCAATTCTTGTAGGTCAACAGGCTCTTTTAACTTCAGTACTTTCATCAATTCTTGTGAGCGTTCGATTAGCTCGGGCTGACTATAATAATTGCCTAAATTTAGTGGTATAGCGTCTGTTTCGTTCAGGGATTTTGCAGGGGAGAGCAAAAAATACATAGTTATTCCTTATTATAATGAATCGATGACGAGTTTTTTCGAGTGTCAAGTATTCTTATTATACGGTATGCATGGGTGGAACTTGACTTAACCTTGCTTATTTTATGTTTATTGACGTTATATTTTTAATAAAAAAACAGATTTAGAGTTAGAAAATAAATGGAGGTAGGCCTGTATCTATAAGGGTTAAGCGTTTTTTGGAAAAATAAAAGGCTTTAATATACCAACAAAAAGTATGCCAATGGTGTAAATACCTAAATTTTTATTTTACTTGTGGGTCATCATTAGACAATGAAACTTGACGAACGATATCTCTATAATAAAAAGGCATGATGGTAAAGTAGCTATCATTTATTAAATTGATAACCTTTGATCGCTGTAATGGATTAATCATGATCAGAGGGTTTTGTCCCCTGTGCTTTTTAAATGTGCGTTGAGGGTATTAAAGGTAGTCGTGAGACGTAAATATAGTCATTGGACGTAAGTAAGGAGACGGTATGAAAATCGGTGTAATCAGTGCAGATATCACGAGCGAGAGCCGTGTAGCGATAACCCCAGACGCAGTCAAAAAATTGCGTAAACTTGGGTTTGAAGTCGTTATTCAGTCAGGTGCCGGCCAAGCAGCATACTATGCTGATGAGTTGTATCAGGCTGCGGGTGCCGACATTGCCAGTAGTCGTACCGAGGTGATTACCCAGTCTAAGATTATTACCACCGTCAATGACCTACCAGCGGAAGCCACTGAAAGCTTGTCGTTTAGTCAGATCGTCATTGGCATGCTCGACCCGTATCGCAACACTCAGCTTGACACTTATGCAGCCAAAGGCGCAACAGTCTTTGCGATGGAGTTATTGCCTCGTACACTGTCACGCGCACAGAATATGGATGTATTGTCGTCACAAGCCAACCTTGCTGGTTATAAAGCTGTATTGCTAGCGGCCAATGAGTATTCGCGTCCTTTCCCGATGTTTATGACTTCAGCGGGTACGGTTAAGCCAGCCAAAGTCGTTATCCTAGGTGTTGGTGTTGCAGGTCTACAAGCGATTGCGACAGCAAAGCGTCTGGGTGCAGTAGTAGAAGCCAGTGACTTACGTCCGACTGCTCGCGAGCAAGTGGAGTCACTCGGTGGTAAATGGCTTGATGTACCGATGAGCGCAGAGGAGGCTGAAACAGCTAAGTCTACCGGTGGTTATGCATGGACGCCATCAGAGCAATATGTCAAAGATCAAGCAGCTGTCGTGGACAAAGCATTGAGCAACGCTGACATCGTTATTACCACGGCGCAGATTCCTGGTCGTAACGCACCGCGTTTGGTACATGGCGCAACGCTTGCCAAAATGAAAGCAGGTTCCGTACTGATCGATATGGCGGCCGGTACTGGTGGTAACGTCGAAGGCAGCGTGCCTAACGAAACCATTACCACAGACAACGGCGTACGTATCGTTGGTGCCGCCAATATCCCATCTATGCTCGCCGCACAGTCGTCAGATTTGTATGCCAATAACCTTGTTAACTTTATTACGACATTGATTGCACCTGCTGGCGATGATGCATCGGCTAGCTTGACACTTAACTTAGACATGGAAGACGAGATTCAGGGCGCACTGGCAGTGACACATGACAATCAGGTACGACTGGCCAAACGCTAGTTTGAACAGTCTATTACCACATATTCTGTCACTACACATTTGCCAGTAATGAATAAATTTTTAGGAGGATTAGATGATTGCCACTATTTTAGCTGCAGCGCCAGCCGGTGCGGCCATGAGTAGCACACCATTTGTAGCGATTTTCACTGTATTTGTGCTCGCTATTTTTGTCGGATACTACGTGGTTTGGGGTGTGACGCCTGCATTGCATACGCCATTGATGGCGGTAACCAACGCTTTATCAAGTATCGTCATCGTGGGTGCGATGCTACAGACCGTCACGATTGATGGTTCAATGTTTACACCGACCAGTTTGCTTGGTGCCTTTGCAGTATTTTTAGCCAGTATCAATATTTTTGGTGGCTTTGCCGTGACCGAGCGTATGCTTGCGATGTTTAAACCGAAAGTAAAAAAAGCACCAGTAGCAACCACTGATGCCGGAGGTGACGCATGAACGATTTCTCAGCAATGATTGCGGCAAATGCAGATTGGTTCTATCTGGTCGGCGCTATCCTCTTTGTTTTAACTTTGCGTGGTTTATCTAGTCCAAAGACAGCGATTCGCGGTAACCGTTTTGGTATGGCAGCGATGGCAATTGCCGTTGTGACTACCTTCTTTTTAGCAGAAGGCCCTGTGCTTTGGTTGATAATCGGTGCGATGGTGTTGGGTGCCCTTGTTGGTATGTGGAAAGCAAAAACAGTCGCAATGACCCAAATGCCAGAAACGGTTGCTTTAATGCATTCATTCGTCGGTTTGGCAGCGGTTGCGATTGCACTTGCGACGGTATTACACACTGAACAGCAGCATGGCGCCGTTGCTCGCATCGAGCTATTTATCGGTTGCTTCATCGGTGCGATTACGTTCTCAGCCTCAGTCTTTGCCTTTGGTAAATTGGCAGCGAAAAGCTGGGCGAAAACATTGGTTGGGGGCTGGGTAAAACCGGTCCAAGCGCTACTATTCATTGCGATGATTGGGTTCGGTGGCGTGTATTTCGTCACTGATTCATTACCAGCATTTTACGCGATGGCAGTGATTGCAGTTATCTTCGGTTGGATGTGGATTGCGCCAATTGGCGGCGGTGATATGCCAGTAGTTGTATCACTATTGAACTCATTCTCAGGTTGGGCAGCAGCAGGTATTGGTTTTACCCTTGGCAACTCGATGCTGATTATCGCAGGTTCGCTGGTCGGTTCATCAGGTGCGATCTTGTCTTACATCATGTGTAAAGCTATGAATCGCTCACTACTTAATGTCTTGTTCGGTGGTATGGGCACGTCAGCTGTGGCAGCAGGCGGCGATGATGGGGCACCGAAGAATTACAAAGCAGGCTCAGCAGAAGATGCAGGGTTCCTTATGTCTAATGCTAGTAGCGTGGTCATCGTACCAGGTTATGGTATGGCACAAGGCCGCGCACAGAATGCAGTAAAAGAGCTATATGAGTTGTTAAAAGAAGAAGGTGTTAACGTTCGTTTTGCTATCCACCCAGTTGCGGGTCGTATGCCAGGCCATATGAACGTACTGTTGGCTGAAGCTGATGTCCCTTATGATGACATTTTAGAAATGGATGAGATTAACTCAGACTTTGCGAGTACAGATGTGGTCTTGGTTATTGGTGCAAACGACGTTGTAAACCCATCTGCAAAAGATGATCCTACTTCTCCAATTTTCGGTATGCCAATTCTAGAAGTTAGCAAAGCACAGACGGTTATGGTCATCAAGCGTTCAATGAGTACTGGTTATGCAGGTCTGGATAACAGCTTATTCTACATGGATAAAACGATGATGATCTTTGGTGATGCTAAGAAAATGGTAGAAGAGATGGTACGTACTATCAATGGCGGTGGTCATTAATCTCTAAACTATGTTTTTAACCATGATTATTTGCAGATAATTTTTTAGATGAAGAAAGTCACTGAGGTGGCTTTTTTTGCGTTAAAGTGGGCGACATTTATGAGCCGACTATAGACTGAGATTATTTCCAATTACGGTCAGTTGTTTAATGATCACAAAATCAACTTTGCTTTATGCACTTAGTATGTGGTTTGCGCTTGATTAATTTTTTAACCCATCTGAACTGCTTCAACGATAGACAATCACCAATTATAAATACGATGAAATAAGAGAAAGATTTATGAATATGTTACTGCGTTTTTTTATTATGGTTAGCTTACTTAAGCAACAGCTCAAGCATCAATCGACGAGTGAGACTATCAGTCTAGAGACTTTGACTGCACCGACCGTTCGCCATTATCGAATTTTGCCACACGATATGGGATTTCGCGATCATTTGCCCAATTATCGTTATTTATCATTTATTGAGCTAAACGTCACGCGCTGGGTAAAGGCGTGCTGTCACCAAAAAGGCATCAAGTCGCTGAATTGGGTGATTGCCATGCAAGAGATGATTTATCTTAAGCAAATTAAATTTTTGGATAAAATGACGCTTAGCAGTGCAGTCGCAGGATGGGATCATAAATACGTGTATTTTGAGCATCGGTTTCTTGTCAAAAATCAGCTGATGGGCGTTGGTATGACCAAGTTTGTTTTTACAGATAGTAAAGGTATGCGCACACCAGAAGTATTAGATATGATGGGCGAGCAGTTGACAGATACGATTAACACATGGAATGAGCACCAAGTCGCGGTAAAATCGACCAAATCAGCCTAAGCCACATCGCAAAACAGTATTGAAAAATAGCATCGTAAAATAACTTGGCTATAATCATTTGCTGAATTTTGGTAGGATAGAGCCCATCAAGTCGTCAGTATTAGGACGATGGCATCGTTTTTAATATGATGATTCTCAAAACGACTAAAAAAAGGTACCGTTATGACCCCACAAAAATTAAAATGGACAGACAGCTTAGATATCGCGATTGAGCTTTATGAAAAATTTCCAGAAACAGATCCACAGTACATTCGCTTTACTGATTTGCATCGCTGGGTAACTGAGCTTGAAGGCTTTGATGATGATCCACAAAAATCAAATGAAGGCATCTTAGAAGCCATTCAAATGAATTGGATTGATGAAGCAGATTAATCGATTCGGTCTGCCAGCATTGCTACAAACAGAAAACTAAATAAACAGATAGAAAAGGCCGCATCATGACATCACAAATTAAAGAGCTACCAGAAGCGATAGCTTGTCGTGGTATCAGTGTTCGTACCACTAATAACGCTGAGATAAGCCATGACACTGCCAAGCTTGGCAGATTATGGCAGAAGTTTTATCAAAATCACGCGGGTAAACTCCCTGAAGGTGAAGACATTTATGGTGTCTATCACAACTATGAAAGCGATGATCTGGCAGGGGCGTTTGACGTTGTGGCCAGTTGGAAAGTAGCCAGCGAGCAAGATGCACAATCAGAAAGCGACAGTGTGGCCAATGCTAGTAACGTAGTGACGGTTGATATTCCTGCAGGAAAGTACTTGGTATTTTCTGAAGAAGGTTATATGCCTAACACTGTGATGAATGCATGGGAAAGTGCTTGGGAATATTTCAATACGGTAGACTGTGAGCATACCCGCACTTTTAATGTAGATTTTGAGCATTATATTGGTGGTAACTTAGAATACGGTCAAGTTGATGTCTATATTGGTATTGAGTAAAATTAGTAATTGGCTTAAGTAACTTAAGCTGCTCGATCTATTATCGACAAAAACAATGACAAAAAAAGCGCTAACCTAAACTAGGTAGCGCTTTTTCTTTGGGCAGATGTCATCAATTAGGCAGGCGCAATTAACCTGATAATCAGTCCAACAATAAATTTTCCAAAATGCCTTCGTAAATCTGGGCAAGCTTACCTAGGTCATCGACTTCTACTTTTTCATCCACTTGATGAATCGTTGCATTACGTACGCCAAGTTCGACCACTTGGGCACCAGTTGGCGCGATAAAGCGTCCATCGGAGGTACCACCAGAAGTTGATAGTGTGGTATCGACATCGGTCACTTTTTTGATGGCGTTTTGACATGCCGAAACCAGTTTTCCTTCAGGGGTTAAAAACGGCTGACCAGATAATTTCCAATGAATATCGTAGCTCGCTTTACTGTTGGCAAAGTGCTTATCAAAGATAGCATGCGTTTTTGCCTTTAGTTCATCTTCAGTCGTTTCAGTTGAGAAACGGAAGTTAAAGACCACGTTTAGCGTTTCAGGAATGACATTGGTTGCGCCAGTGCCGCCGTTGATATTTGATATTTGTAATGATGTGGCTGGGAAGTAGTCATTGCCATTGTCCCATGCGGTAGACGTCAGTTCAGCAAGGGCAGACATCGCCGCATGAATCGGATTAGATGCCAGATGTGGATAGGCGACATGGCCTTGTTTACCTGTAACGGTAAGCTCTGCACCTAGCGAGCCACGACGACCGTTTTTGATGATATCGCCTAACGTATCGGTACTTGATGGCTCACCAACGAGACAGTAAGTGATTTTTTCTTGACGTGCATCTAAAGTCTCGATCACTTTGACCGTACCATTAATTGACGGGCCTTCTTCATCTGAAGTGATTAAAAAAGCAATTGAGCCATTGTGCTCAGGGTGATTGGCGACGAAACGTTCGGCTGCAACAGTAAAAGCTGCAATACCAGTTTTCATATCGGCGGCACCGCGTGCCCATAAATACCCATCAGCGATAGTTGGAGTAAACGGAGGGTAGGTCCAGTTTTTTTCGTCACCTGTTGGTACGACATCAGTATGACCAGCAAAGCAAATCACTGGATCGCTAGTACCGCGGCGTGCCCACAAGTTTTTAACTTCAGCATGTTCGCCGCTTTGTTTTCTATCACCAAAATACATAAACTCGCAATCAAAGCCTGCTTGTTCTAACCGTGCTGACAACATATCTTGGCAACCATCATCATCGGGCGTCACTGAAGGGCGCTCTAACAGTGCAATACTTAAATCTAAGGTTTCTTGCTGATGGGTTGTTCGTTGAGGCGCGCTTGATTGATTATGAGGGTCAGACATAGATAAGCCTTTTATATAATAAATTAAGATGGTAAATATAAATAAAGAGTAGAGGATAAATGCTAAATGGCTACTTCAACAAAAGGTATTAAACCATCTCGGCGCATCCAAGTGGCGATAGAGTAGCGTTGGCGATGCGCAGTTTGTACTTGATGACGTAAATCACTATCGAAAATAATCAGTCTATTAGCAACTGGCATCACTTCATGGTGCGTGCCATGTTTATCAACGACCTCTAGTGCACCGCCATCGGTTGACTCCCAATCATCATTGAGATAAAACACTGCCGAGATAACACGTTCATCACGTCCGGTAGGGTTGTCACTGTGCCATTGATAGCCAAAGCCAGTCGGATAGCACGCATAATGCGCTTCACTATGGCGAATACCAGCGAATAAACTACGATTGAATAGCGAGGCCAAAGCATTGATGCTTTGCAGATAATAGTAGCCTGCAAAAAAGTCTTCAGTAATCCAGCGTATTCTATCACCGCGAATATCACTGATGCGAACACCAGCGGTCAGCTCTGCATCACGATAGTCAATAAAACCGCTTTCTGCTTGTAGTGCTAATAAAGCAGTACTATTGAATACATCATCAATGATTAGCCAGCCGTCATTAACAAAGGTATCGAGCTGTTTATCCGTCAGCTTATCTTCCCAGTCCACCGCAAAGTCAGACATCTGCAATACGTGCTGAGTAGGAATTTCTTGGCTATCACTATGAGTATTTGGCAGCAGTAATGGTGGATTATCCTGACCTATCGGATGATCAACGACCAACGCTGTCTTGTTAAGGTTGCTAATAATCTGCGTCATTTCATCTCATTATTATCAATCAGCTATCAATATACCGTCATTCAATACGTTTTTATTGAAAGCACTTACTAAAACCACATTATATTTTACTCTGCCTATGCTACCATAGATGCAATTTTTCTTATTTAAACTTTTGAGATTATGAACTATAAACACGCCTACCACGCTGGTAACTTTGCTGATGTGGTTAAACACATTTTATTGGTACAACTGCTTAATCAACTGGGGCAGAAAAACAAACCTTTTTATGTGCTTGACGCTTATGGCGGTCGTGGACTGTATTCACTAAGCAGTGAAGAAGCGCGCAAAACAGGTGAGGCCAAAGGCGGTATTCAAGCTTTTCTAAAAGCAGATACCGAAAAGGCACCAGCTGCTGTCAAAGATTATATGGAAGGCATCAAGCAAGCCAAATTTACTTACGACAATAAAGTCTATCCTGGTTCGCCATGGTGGGTGGCCCATCACGTCGAAAAAACCGCAGCTAAAAATCCTGATGCTGGCGTGCGTGCTGAGGCTTTTGAAGCCAAAGCGACTGAATACGATGCGTTGAACTATCAGCTACATAAGTTGCCAATTGGTATCCAGCATCGTGATGCTTTTGAAGGTATTACCGCTGTTATTCCACCAAAAGAAAAGCGCGGTTTGATTTTCCTTGATCCTCCTTATGAGCAAGAGCACAAAGATTTTACGCGCCTGATCGATTTATTGGTCGCGGCTTATAACAAATGGCCACAGGGCACTTATGCGCTTTGGTTCCCAATCAAAAACATCGAAGCTGTAGAGCTCTTCTATAAAAAGCTCAAACGTACTGAAATGAGACGTCAGCTGGTTTGTGAGCTAAACATTTATCCTAATGATGTGGCAGTTGGTCTGAACGGTACAGGTCTACTGGTTATCAATCCGCCATGGCAGTTTGATAACCATGCACGTGAGATATTACATTTCTTACAGCCAGTACTGAAAGTAGAAGACGCGCCAAACTTGACGCCTGATAGTGCGACCAATGTGCGCTGGCTCGTCGGCGAATAGCAATAACGGCCAATAAGGATATTAAGATGACGACTCAGCCACCTATCGGCCAGCCGAATAATGCACCTGTGAACAATGCGTCCTTAAATGACGGCTCGCTGCAAGATAATGCAGCGACACAGCCACCGTTTATTGATGAGCACGAGTTTAATATCCGCCTAGCGGATAACGACAGCTATGATGGTTTGACGTTTGAGGTGATTGAAGCTGAAGTCGCCGAAGGTAAGCGAGTGGTTAGTCGCGGTGTTTATTTGGCACCCAATCTGATCACTACCTTATCGCTACTGTCAGGCTTTTACTCGATTTTGGCGAGTACGCAAGGCGAGTTCTATAAGGCAGCTTTGGCTATCTTTTTATCCGCTATTCTTGATGGCGCAGATGGACGTGTCGCACGTATGCTCAATGCGCAAAGTCCATTTGGTGAGCAATACGACTCTTTAGCAGATATGCTAGCGTTTGGCGTTGCCCCTGCTATTTTGATTTATAGCTTTGCTTTAGAGCCGTTAGGTCGTATCGGCATTGGCTGTGCGTTTGTCTTTACCGCTTGTGCTGCTTTTCGCCTTGCACGCTTTAATGTTCAGGTTGGCATTGTCGATAAAAAGTACTTTGTTGGTTTGGCCAGTCCACTGGCTGCTATATTGGTGACGTCCGCTGTGATGGTTGCAGTCGATCATAACGAGTGGATTGGTCAATACGATACAGCCGTCATGCTATTGTTTGCAGCTTGGGTCGTCACTTGTGGTCTACTGATGGTCAGCAATGTCAAATACTATAGCTTTAAAGAGTTCGATAAAAAGAAAGTACCTTTTGTAGTGCTTATCATTGGGGTGCTAGTCATGAGCATTGTGCTCTATGATATTCCTGTTGGTATCTTAGCGATCGGCATTATCTATGCGTTATCAGGTATCGTGACTACAATCAGAACAAAAGTAAAAGGTTAGACACTGTATTCAGATTCTATATAAAGGAACTTACCTGACGGTAAGTTCCTTTTTTAATACGCTCTGTATACTGCTGAAATACGTCAACCACTATGAAAAAGCTAAATCTGTAGATATAAAAGACAGTATTTAAAGTTTGATAGCGATAACAATAGGTTAGGTAAATGGAGTATCGCTGATATAAAATAACCGAGATTATTTCTAGAGTTTCCTTGTTTTCTATCTAAAACTCCGTATAATGCCACCCAGTCGAAAGGGAAGTGGTTCACTGATTTGGATAATGCAAATTGTTTAAATTAAATAGCAAATACTTCTTGACTAAATAAATATAGCGTCTATAATACGCACCTCATCAAGACGAGCTGGAAGTAGCTAGTGTGTAGATTACACATTAATAACCCAGTTAACTTGTTGAAACAAATTAAAAAAAGAAGTTGACAGACTATTAAAACATGATATGATGGTCAGCTCGCTAAATAGGATAAGCCACATTGGCTGACTTGTTTAGTTTGAAATACTAGCACTGGACGACAGTGTCAGACATTATTTAAAAGCATAACTAAAGAACA
>NZ_CAJGZN010000017.1 GCF_904846235.1 Psychrobacter immobilis | reverse complement strand
GGCTTGTTTTAGGATGTTGACGATTTGGTTGTCGCTAAAGCGTGTCTTTTTCATAGGATTCTCCTGCTGGTGTATTTTAGCAGTTAATCTCTATTTGTAAGTGTTCTTATTTATTGGGGGGATTACCCCTTCTTCGATCATCCTTTCAATTAAAGGAGTAGTAAGACCCCTATATTTTTGTGCAACAGAGTATGAGACACCTACAGCACTCTGAATATGCTTAACAGCTACACTGAAGCCTAAAGTATTATCCGCTTTACTAATTGGTATTTCCCATAGTGATTCTTTATCTCCAGCTGTTTTCGATACCCATTCTATAACAGCTGCTTCGGCGTCTTTAATCGGTTGTTTTTCTTCAACGTTATTAAAGTCTGTACCTAAAGTTCCTGGCTCAGGAAAATCCTCATGAATCTCATCAATGGTTATTCCAATGTTTTTCATTTGATGTCCTTAATGCCAATTCTTAACTGTGTCTGTTCAGATAAGCGCTTCATTTTCTCAGCTTTGGTTAATGTATCACCATTCTCGTCACACATGCTCTTGTAGATATCTTGAGGGATATTAGTGTATATCTGTGTAGTACTAAGATGGTTGTGGCCTAAGCAATTCTGCACAATAGCAAGCCGATCTACATAGTTAGACCCTAAATCCTTTGACTGTAGTATTGAATAAGCGTTGCCATGCCGTAGCTTGTGGGGAGAAATCAGTCGATTGAGTCGACCGTGTTTGATTGCGCGTTTACTTATACGTTCAAGTAGCTTACTGATTGAATTTGGGGTGTAAGGAGTGCCTTCAGCATTAAGGAACGCTGGTGTTTCAGACGGCTTTAAATATTTACGAGCGTATTTTTTATACAAGGGAGATGCGTGGTATTTTTCCACACGTTTGATAGTTACTAAGCTAAGCAAATTCCAGCGTGGCTTAATTTGATTACCACGGCCCTTACTTCCTTTAACTTTCAAAGATACATAGTCGGGATGAATAGGCAGGTCAGTATCGCGGGAAATATATTTTTCAGAATTAAGGCTAGTAATATCTTTAAAGTCTTGAAGAGTAACTCTAGGTAGTTCTGAACGACGTAAGCCAGAGTCGTATAAAAACTGGAGTAAAGCTCTTTCTCGTTCTGAATCAGTAAATTCAATCAATATGAAAAGGTCATCAAGTGTGCAAGAGCTAATCGGTGTGCGCTTTGGTGGTTTTGATAGCAAGCCATCGCTATATGGGTTATCTTGTCTAAGCTTATCACGGTCTTCTGTAGGGCTACAAAGGTATTCGATGAAGGCATGTATTGTCTCATCTCGACTTCTAACAGTAGATGAGTTCTTATGGTCTTCACGGATTAAAAATGTCAGGTATTCTTGAATTACGTATTTTGGAACTGTAATAAATACTTCATCAGATTCACTGTCATCATAATCTGGACGACTACGAATATAACTTAAGAAGTAGCTTAGGTTTCTACCATAAGTAACTGCTGATTTATAAGAGATTATTTGATGTTTGGTTCGATACGACAAATACTCAGAAACAAGAGGAAGGATCTTGCCATCATCATCAAATACTCCAACACCATTCACTGTTACGGTTTTGTTCAATGATAAATTTGGAATCTCATTGAGTAAACAAGACTTAGATAAATCTAACTTTGTATCAAAACAAACTTTAACATCCATAATAATCACTATCTCAATACATAGACTAAGTTATGTATTGCATTATATACGATCTATTACTCCGTATTGTGCATTATTGTTATGGGGGTATAATAGGAATAAGTCAGCCGAACGCTGATACAGCTGGCACGACAGCTTGTTGTCTGCGACAAAGAACTGAAATAATGTATGACATGGTGGTAGGGCTACTTGCTCTGCCTCACCTGGATTCCAGCCAGAAACAATCAAACGGCGTGAATTCGGATTGGTCTTTATCTGTTCAACGACTTGTGCGATTTGATCGACGCCATCAGCGTTGTAACTGGCATCTTCATTTTTGGTCGCGCCATAGTTACGCCATTGATGACCATAGATAGGACCCAAATCGCCAGCAGGTCTGTTAAAGCGCGCGGTCTGTTCTGCTGTCGCCCACTCATTCCAGATACGAACGTTATTCTGTTGTAGATAGTCAACATGAGTGCTGCCACTTAAAAACCATAATAGCTCATAAGCGATGGATTTAAAGTGAACCTTTTTGGTCGTTAGCAGTGGAAAGCCTTCTGCTAAGTCAAAGCGTAGCTGCGCGCCAAAATGGCTAAGCGTACCAGTACCAGTACGATCACCTTTTTCAGTGCCATTGTCGAGAACGTGGCGTAGCAAATCTAAATAGCCTTGCTCGTTATTACTTTGGGTGCCATTGATCATAAAATGCTCTTTAGTTACTACTGACAGCGCATACAGGCTAGATGGGTAGTCGATATAGACACTGTCATTATTGAAAGTATTGCTAGGGTAGGTGTTCTGACAGCTTACCCTATTTTAAGTCATCAACCTTTATCACAAAAGGGTAGGCTTAATAAGCAGCTTGCTTACCCCAGTCGTAGATGCCGCGTTTGTAGGCGTAACCGATCAAGAACAGACCGATAATTATCATTGGGGCGCTTAGTATCTGACCTTTGGTCATCCAACCTAGCAAGATGAATCCTTGGTCGATGTCTGGCTGGCGGAAAAACTCAATGATAAAACGGCTAAAACCATAACCAAGCATAAAGACACCGGTCACTGCCATACGAGGACGGGGTTTCGATGAGTACCACCACAAGAATAGAAACAGCAGTAGACCTTCTGCAAGGGCTTCATACAGTTGCGACGGGTGACGAGGCAACAGGTACTGACCATTGACTTCAGTCATCAGGTCTTGTAGTGCAGGATTGGCTTGTAGTTGCTGCATATCAACACTAGCGGCCTGCGGGAAGTAGGTCAACCAGTTATAGCCACCGTCAGAGACACGGCCCCATAGCTCGGCATTGATGTAGTTACCAATACGTCCGAACAATAAACCAGTTGGTACGCAGGGAACAACAAAATCGAGCACTTGGAAAGGTGTCTTTTTATATTTGCGGGCAAAATACAGCATACCCAACATGACACCAATCAGGCCGCCATGGAATGACATACCTCCTTCCCAGACCTTGAACAGATAAGCAGGGTTTTGGAGTAGTTCACCGAACTGATAAAATAATACATAGCCGACACGGCCACCTAATATCACACCAAGTGCGCCAAAGAACACCAAGTCTGAAACCATATCTGTCGTCCAGCCTTCACGCTTGGTACTGCGATACCATGCCAGTCCGTAGGCGGCGGCAAATGCCAACAAATACATCAGCCCATACCAATGGACTTCGACAGGTCCAACTGCTAATGCTACAGGATCGTACTGAGGATGAATCATCATAAAGGCATCATAATATTGATAATAAAATGCTGACTATAATAGCAAATTTCGTTCGCTGGGCATACATAATTGCTCTAGTGCCAATCAGAGTGTATGAGTAATTTGATTCTTTGAGATGATACAGAATGTATAGGCTAAGCGTCAAAAAAGATAAGAAGTGAGGTGAAAAAAATGACTTTAATTAAGGAGTGTTTTCGTGATGATATGTAATCTTGGTAGCTATTAGCTTGAGATAAAAGTGCCATTTTTAGCATTATCGAGCGTTCACTACCAATTTGTATTATTACATCTATTATTAAAAGAGATTAGATGGCGACCAGATCTTGTACTTTGTTTTCGACCATCGTATCGCCTGCGCCTTGCGAGACTACCTTACCACGTGATAGTACCGTGTAATTGTCAGCAAGCTCTTCAGCAAATTCATAGAACTGCTCAACCAGTACAATGGCCATGTCACCTTTGTCAGCCAAGTCACGTAGAACTCGGCCAATATCTTTAATGATAGAGGGCTGAATACCTTCAGTTGGCTCGTCCAAAATTAACACAGTCGGCTCGGAGGCTAAGGCACGGGCGATAGCAAGTTGCTGCTGCTGACCACCAGACAGATCGCCACCGCGCCGATGTTTCATCTCATCGAGTACGGGGAAAATATCATATAAATGCTTAGGTACATGTTTGGCCTTACTGCGTGAAAACTTGGCCATACCAATTAATATGTTCTCTTCTACGGTCAGTGTCGAAAAAATATCGCGTCCTTGTGGTACATAAGCCAGCCCAGCTCGGACACGTTGCTCGGGAGACATCTTGCTGATATCTTTATCATTGAGCAAGATCTCTCCTGATTTAATCGGCAATATCCCCATCAGGCATTTAAGTAGCGTAGTTTTGCCCACGCCATTGCGTCCAAGTACCACGCTGCACGCGCCTACAGGTGCTGTAAACGAGACATCTCGTAAGATATGACTGCCGCCGTAATACTGGTTGATATCGTTCACTTGTAACATGGCTGTCTCCTAAACTCTAAAACTTTTCTAATATTTTAAAGGGAATATTCGTTTGGCTCGTCTAGATGATTCGTTCGGCTATCGACCTAAGTAGGACTCAATCACTGCCTCATTGGCTTGCACTTCAGCTAACGTACCTTCGGCCAAAATCGCCCCTTGTGCCAATACCGTGACTTTTTCACTGATGGCATCGATAAAGGTCATGTCATGTTCGACCACTACTAATGTATGGTTCTTTTTAAGCCGTAGACACAGCTCGGCGGTATGTTCTGTTTCGGCATCGGTCATACCTGCTACGGGCTCATCAAGCAAAATTAGCTTGGGGCTTTGCATCAGTAGCATGCCAATCTCTAGCCACTGTTTTTGCCCATGTGAGAGCAAACCAGCAGGCTTGTTGATCTTATCGGTCAAACGAATCTGCTGTAGGGTAGCGTCGAGGGTATCGCGAGTATCGGCATTGAGTTTGTTAAATAAGCTTTTGACCACACGTTTGTCTTTTGGCGCAGCAAGTAACAGATTATCCATTACCGTAAAGTTCTCAAAAACAGTAGGTTTTTGAAACTTACGGCCGATACCCGCTTCAGCGATTTCTTCGGTAGATAAGCTGGCAAGGTTATGAGTCTGACCAAAAAACACGCTGCCTTCCGTAGGACGGGTTTTACCTGTAATGACATCCATCAATGTGGTTTTACCAGCGCCATTTGGGCCGATAATACAGCGTAGCTCACCTTCTTCGATATATAGCGATAAGTTATTGAGTGCGCGGAAAGAGTCGAACCAAACACTTAAATCTTCTAAATATAATGCAATGCCATGGCTAAAATCGACGCCTGATGGCTTTGGGTGACTGCGGCCAGTACCGCCATGAGTACGTCCATACTCATTAATAATTTGCTCAGTCGTTGACGGTTTATCATTTAGCATTACTGCTTCTCCTTTTTGAATCGATCGAACAAGCCCATAATGCCATTGGGTAAAAACAACGTAACGACGACGAACAGTCCACCTAATATCAATAGCCAAAATTCAGGGTAGGCGACCGTAAAGTAGGTTTTCACAGCATTCACCACACCAGTACCTAAGATAGCGCCAATTAAGCTTCCTCTACCACCAGTCGCTACCCAAACGGCTATCTCAATCGAGTTCACTGGGTTCATTTCACTCGGATTGATAATGCCTACTTGCGGTACGTATAGCGCACCTGCGATACCAGCAATGACAGCGGATAATACCCAAGCAGATAGCTTGTACCACAGAGTACGGTAGCCCAAATACTGCAAGCGATTTTCGCTATCACGAATAGCGCCAAGCACTCGCCCATAAGGTTGGTTCATTAAATGACGTAAACCCATATAAGAGACTAACAATGCTAAGGCCGTGACAAAGCACAGCATTGAACGAGTAGAGGCAGCGGTAATGTCGTAGCCGAGAAGGGTAGTAAAACCAGTAAAGCCATTATTGCCACCAAAGCCTGTCTCATTACGGAAGAATAGCAAGGCTGCTGCATAGACCATGGCTTGAGTGATGATAGAAAAATAAACGCCTTTGATTTTGGAGCGAAAGGCGAAAAAACCAAAGAGAAAAGCAACCAAGCCAGGCACTAATACGACCAGTGCGACTGCCCACCAAAAGTGCTGCGTGCCAGCCCAATACCATGGCATCTCAGTCCAGCTCAAAAATCGCATAAAATCAGGAAGCGCATCGCCTGCCGTTTCGCGTGTTAGGTACATGCCAAATGCATAACCACCCAAGGCAAAGTACAGGCCATGTCCTAAGCTCAAAATACCGGCATAGCCCCAGACGAGATCTAGCGCCAGAGCGACCATCGCTAGTGCCATGATTTTGCCAATTAGGGTAATCCAGTAGGCTGAAAGGTGAAAGGCTGAAGTCTCTGGCATAAGATGTAGCCAAGGCAGTATGAGTAGTACGGCAAAACATAAGCCAATTAAAACAGCACTACGCGGCGTATCAGACAGTAATTTGGTCAGTATCATAGGAGTCTCCTTATTCGACAAAGCGGCCTTTGAGTGCAAATAAACCTTGTGGCCGTTTCTGAATAAACAGAATCACAAGAACCAACAACACAATCTTTGCCAATACCGCACCGATACCAATCTCAAGTACCGTACCGCTAATACCAAGTCCCAAGGCGGCCAGTACTGCGCCCCATACTTGTCCGACACCGCCAACGACGACGACTAAAAACGTATCAATGATATAGGTTTGTCCCAAATCAGGACCGACGTTGCCTACTTGGGCAAGGGCACACCCAGCCATACCAGCCAGACCAGAGCCCAGACCAAATGCCATCATATCGATACGTGCAGAGGGGATGCCGACAGCACGTGCCATTTGGCGATTTTGAGTGACGGCACGTATAAACAAACCAAAGCGCGTTTTGTTGAGTAAGTAAACCAATAGCGCTACGACGATGACCGTGAATACGATAATGGCAATACGGTTATAAGGTAGTACAAGGCTTGATGACACTTGATACGCGCCGCTGAGCCATGCCACGTTACTGACTTCAACGTTTTGCGCACCAAAAATCATCCGTACTAGTTGCATTAAAATCAGACTGACGCCAAAGGTCGCCAGTAAGGTCTCTAGCTCACGACCATATAGTGGACGAATGACAATGCGCTCGATTATCATACCGATGATGGCACTAACTAAAAAAGCAGCTGGAATAGCGGCAAGCAAATACCAACCTGCCATATTTGGCATATAAGCTTGAAAGAAGTTTTGCACCATATAAGTGGTATAAGCACCAATCATAATTAGCTCACCGTGCGCCATATTAATAACGCCAAGCAGGCCAAAGGTAATGGCAAGACCAAGCGCCGCTAGCAGTAAAATACTGGCGGTACTCATACCGGTGAAGATATGACCTGTCCATGTACTTATTTCAATACGACGTGACACGCTAGATTCAGCATCGATAAGTGCAGCTTTGAGCGAGGCATCTAAGCCATCAGCCGCGAGGGCAGACTCGATATCGACCAAAACTTGTGGGTTATCACTATCTGCAAGTAGATTGACCGCTGCAATCTGAGTGGGCAGGTCGCCGTTTTTGAAATCAATACGCGCCTGTAGAGCAGTTAGTGCCTTTTTGACTTTAGCGCTGTCCTCATTTCCTGCTGCGATCATAATAATAGCTGGATCTACTTGGTCAATATTATCGGCCAAAATCTCTACAGCTTGCAGGCGCTGTGCGGGCTTGTCAGAAGCTAGCTTTACCTTAGCCTGTCCAAAGATGAGCGCTGAGCGAAGGGCATTAGTCAGGGTGATTTGTGATAAATCACTTGGCCAATCGTCAGTCTCTTTTTTATCAGGATAAGTAAACAGCTGATCTTCTTTATTCAATAAATACGTTTGCCCACCGTTGCCTTGATATAGCTCATCATTGGCAATAAATTCAACCAAACTATCTAAACTTTCAACCGAGCCTGGCCAATCACTTAACATGGTTTGACGCTGGCTAAAATCACCCGCTACAAATTGTTGAATGGCATCGCCTGAACTTGTAGAAGTTACTGTTGAAATATTTGAGGTACCTGATGTGCTGGCTTGAGTAGAAGTAGATACGTTCGCAGTCGTGACCAGTGATTGCTCACTATGAACGGTATTCGTATCGTGGTCATGTACCTGACCATCATGATCCGCATACGCTGTGGTGGTGAAAGTTGTTATGCATAATGCCATCAATGCAAGTAACCGCAGAGGCACATAAATTGAAAAATGAGCCGCCTGCTGCATGACTTCACTGACTGATGCTTGTGGGTTATTACCATTTTTAGACGATGTTTGCCCTGCAAAGGGGCATAAAATATGGCGCTGCATGTGCGGCTCCCTGTTTTTACAGACAACAAACCCTTAGCTTCTATTGCTTAGCGGACTAAGCAGTAGAAGTGTTGATAAGGTTTGGAGGTATTTAAAAGTTGAGAATAAGTGTTAAAAATAAATGTGGAGAGTAGGTGATGGGTCGTGTATTTATATCGTTTATCCATCTGGCTACTCTCCATTCGCTTTTCAGTACCACTTTACTTAGGAGATGTTTTATTTAGGAATGTATTCGCTCCAAGGCTGCGCTTGAATGACTTCTGGTGTTTTAAAAATCGTATCAAACTGTCCGTCGGCACGAATTTGACCAATCATGACAGGCTTCCATAGGTGATGGTTTTCTTCATCCATTTTTAGCGTGTAGCCAGAAGGTGCATCAAACGTTTGTCCCGCCATGCTGATACGCACTTTGTCGACATCAGTCGTACCTGCTTTTTCGACAGCTTGCTTCCACATGTTGATACCGACATAAGTCGCTTCCATTGGATCATTGGTCACGACTTTTTCAGCATTTGGTAGTTTTTGGTCCAATGCATACTGCTTATAGCGTTTGGTGAAGGCACTGTTGGTTGGGTTTTTGATCGACATAAAATAGTTCCACGCCGCCAAATGCCCCTGTAGCAGACTGGTATCGATACCGCGTAGCTCTTCTTCACCGACTGAGAACGCCATGACTGGAATGTCTGACGCTTTGATACCTTGGTTGGCAAGCTCACGATAGAACGGAACGTTTGAGTCGCCATTGATAGTAGAGATAACGGCAGTCTTTTTACCCGTTGAGAATTTTTTGACGTTAGATACGATGGTTTGATAATTGCTGAAACCAAATGGCGTGTATTCTTCCATGATGTCTGCATCAGCCACGCCTTTCGATTTCAAAAATGCCTTTAAAATCTGGTTGGTGGTGCGTGGATAGACATAATCAGTACCTAGCAATACGAAGCGCTCTGCACCGCCGCCTTCTTCACTCATTAAGTACTCTACCGCCGGAATGGCTTGCTGATTTGGTGCAGCACCCGTGTAAAAAATATTTTCTGATTGCTCTTGTCCTTCATACTGCACTGGATAAAACATTAATCCATTTAGTTCTTCTACCACTGGCAGTACTGATTTGCGTGATACCGATGTCCAACCACCAAAGATGACATCTACTTTGTCTTGAGTGAGCAGCTGACGGGCTTTTTCGGCAAACAATGGCCAATCAGAAGCAGGGTCGACGACGACTGGTTCTAGTTGCTTACCGAGTACACCGCCATTGGCATTGATCTCATCAATGGTCATGAGTGCCGTGTCTTTTAGAGAAGTTTCAGAGATGGCCATGGTGCCAGATAGCGAATGTAAGATGCCCACTTTGATCGTGTCGCCATCAGCGGCAGGGGTAGTCGTTGTCTCTGTAGTGGTTTCGGCTGTTGTCTCTGTGGCTGTCGCCGTTTCGGCAGGCTTTTGACAGCCCGCGAGACTCAAGCTACCAACGACAGCAATCGCTAATAATGAGAAGCGTGATTTGATTTTGCCGTGCATATGAGTCTCAACAAATTGAGGATTGGCTAAAGTTGGTAACGAAAACATGGACATCTCCTAATAAATACAAAAGGTAAAATAATGTTCCTGAACACCTATTAAGAGTTCAAGTTCCGTGCCAAGTTAAAAAAGCCAATAATCGAGTAATAATTGAGCAATAATTAGGTTCTGATTAATATATTCATTAATTTAGTGCAGGATGGCTAATAAACTGCACCATAAAGGGGAGATGAACAAAAAAATGGTGCAATACAGAAAACCAAATTTTTAAAATTGAAGAGCTACCATATGAAGAGATTTATCGATAAGGCGATTTTTACTAAAAATGCTGTCTGCCAAAAGCATTTATTGCCAAAGACCTGTAAAACGGCTACGGTAATCTCTCTAAGATAGTTACTATTTTGCGCGTTGAGCCAATGCGTAGCTGCCATGATGGATTGTACTGCTAAGGAATGATGTATGAACGCACAATTAACGGATTCGCCTGTCTCAACAGGCCATGGCAGCGTATTACCGCCGCTTAATCAAATAACTAAATTTGCTATCCTGCCATTTGTACTTAGTAGTAGTGCCATTTTGGGATTGTCTTCGGCACAAGCGGCCACCAGTAGCGTCGAGCAAGTGACTATTTATCAAGGGCTGGCGAGCGTGACGCGCGCATTGCCAGTCACAGGTAGCGGTGAGCAAACGGTGGTGTTTTCGTGCCTGTCACCTTATATGGATAAAGAAAGCCTAAGCGTACAGGCGACAGGCAGTGTCAACGTTGGGGAAGTCAGTATCGAAGAGCTGACAGGTGAGCAGGCAGCCCAGTGTCAGTATCAAGGTGATGCCAAGGTACAGACGCAGCAAAATACCCTAGCCAATATCAATGCTGAATTAGAAGCAGCACGGTTAGCAAAGGCCTACTTGCAGAATTTGACCAAAGCCACGCAAGTCAATACAGATAGTACGATTGCCAATAATGCCCGCGATATAGAAACTCAAGCGACCAGTATTAACCAAAGAATTTTAGAGATTCAACAGCGACAAGCGCGTGCCCAAGATGCACTGAATCAACTGATGGCAGGCAGCGCGACATCGACCTTTAACAAGGTGACACAGGTGAGTGTACGTACGGCAAGCCGCTCGCCAACTAGTATTAAGTTGCATTATCAAGTGCAAGGTGCAGGTTGGGAACCTGCGTATCAAGCTCAACTAAACACAAATAGTGACCAATTAAGTATCACAGCCTCTGCGATTATTGCTCAGCAAACTGGCGAGAACTGGACAAACGTACCACTGACACTCAGCACCGTTAATCCCAATCAAAGGACGACGGGGCAACTGCCGTATGTACAACGTCTATCATTGTATGAAGAGAGCGAAGATGCTCGAGTAAGACGTAAACTACCTATGATGGATGCGTCCCCTGTTATGATGGAAGAGCCTGCTTATAATAAAGGAGCAGGGGCAGCTATGGCACCGCTACCTAATTTCACGGTCAGTAGCCAAAATAAAAATGGCATCATCGAGTATCGTTTACCGCAGTTGGTCAGTATTCCGAGTGACGGGAGGCGCGTACGAACAGTGATTGGGGAGCAGTCAGGTAATAGTAAGCTCTGGATTCGCAGTACGCCAAGTGTTGAGACTGCTGCCTACTGGTATGCGTCAGCGCCGTTTTTGACGCCGGACTGGGTCGATGGTTCACTACAGTTGTACCGTGATGACAACTATGTAGGTCAGTCACGTTATAATTATCAAGTGCTAAAAGAGCAGGGGATTGGATTTGGTCGTGACTCAAATATGCTCGTAAAAGAGCTGACCAATGAAGATAAGCAAGGTGAGAAAGGCGTGCTAAACCGTACGCAAACACTGACGACCACCAAAGCCTATCAGTTTACCAATCAGCACAATCGTAGCGTACGCTTACAAGTACTGGGCAGTGAACCTATCAGTCGTGACGATAGTTTAAAGGTTGCGGTGACGCATACGCCGCCTGTGACTGAGCGAGATTGGAATGATAATCAAGGTATGGTGGCGTGGGAATTTAACTTACCAAGTAAACAATCACAAGTAATACGTTCAACCTCCCAAATTAGTTATCCTGCCAATAAATTGCTAACTGGCAATTAATAAGTACTGCCTGTAAGTGCTACCTTATTAATAGGTAAAGTCTGAAATAATATCTTTGCCTCTATTAAGAATTACTCGCATAACGAAAATTATTATAAAAGGAAAGCTATGTGTATTGTCGCTATTGCTTGGCAATTATTTGATGAGTTACCGCTGGTACTACTGTCTAATCGTGATGAGTTTTTGCAGCGCCCAACTGAGCCGCTCCACCAGTGGTCTGACCAACCTATTTATGCTGGTCGTGATAAACAAAGCGGTGGCACGTGGTTAGGCATTCATCAGAACGCGTCACCAGCGCAGAGTGCAGAGTATTATGAACAGAATGGGCGCTGGGCTGCGGTGTTGAACTTTCGTGATGGGGTGCAAGCAAGCAGTGATGAGCGCTCGCGGGGCGCGCTGGTCACCGAATTCTTGATAGGAACTCTAAGTCCAATGGATTTTGCACGGCAGATTGATTTGCAGAATTATGCGGGTTTTAATCTGATCATTGGCGATGCTGCGCAAGCTGTGATCGTCAATAATCGTGGTCATGCACCTACGCCATTATATGCAGGTCTACATGTTATCTCTAATGGTCAACCAGAGGACAGCTGGTTTAAGACAGAGCGGTTGCGCGGGCGACTACGTCAAGAAGTGCTGCCATTGATTGCGGAGGATAGCTCACCTGCGTACTGGCAAGCGGCGGCTTTTAACGTTTTGTCAGATAGTACCAAAGCACCAGAAGATAAACTGCCTGTTACTGGCGTGGCAATTGAGGTGGAGCAGATGTTATCGTCTGTTTATATTGAACCCGTCGCTTTTGGCGATACTGAAACTAGCAAACCTACTTATGGTACCCGCACTCAAAGCATCTTAACGTTGCGCAAACAGAGCGATGCAGATTGTATTGCTAATATTATTAGCCGTGAGTTTGACAATCATTCAAAGTGACCGTTAAGAGATAATAAAAAAACACCCACGGTAATTGCTAATATTCTAGCTACTATCGTGGGTGTTTTGCATTGTACTATTGAGTGATTCATTACATAAGCAGATGATTATTTTGCTCAGGAATGATCAGCTCTTGCTTTAGCGGGAGTTCGCGTACCAATTCTTGCAAGGCACGACGATAAACGCCTCGTTTAAAGTGAATCACTTGTCCAAGTGGATACCAGTAGCTGACCCATTGCCAATGGTCAAATTCAGGTTTCCCTTCATCAAAGCGGATATGTTGAGTATTTGGCTCATCTAAGCGTAGCAAAAACCATTTTTGTTTTTGCCCAATACATAAGGGATGCTGACCATGACGTACATAACGTTTTGGCAAACGATAGCGCAACCAGTCTTGCGTGACTGCCAATAAGTCTACGTGACGCGGATGTAAGCCGACCTCTTCCCAGAGCTCGCGATACATTGCATCCATCGGCGTCTCCCCGCGGTCGATACCACCCTGCGGAAATTGCCAAGCGTTGTGACCAATACGTTTTGCCCACAGAACCTGCCCTTGTGTATTTGCCAAGATGATGCCGACGTTGGCGCGAAAGCCGTCTGCATCTATCATGACTAAACCTTTTAATTTGTTTAAAAATAGCTTGTTTTGACTTGAAACCGTGACAGCAATCGTAATTATTATAAGGTGATTGTTATCGGTATTCGCTCAAAACAAGATTCATTACCGTTATTAAACCAAGAAACAAGCAAAATGTGTAACAGTATTTTGCTATAAAATGTTTCACGAGTTTTACCTTTTAAAATCAACTATTTAAGAGCGAACTTTTGTAGGTTTTTATGAGGAATTTTTAGGCAAGAGTTGAAGAGTAGTAATAGACGTATGGACATACGATTATTTAGTAAGCTATCGAACTTCAATATTCCGATATGTATAAAGTGGTAAAAGTACAGAGTTCACTGGCGAGCTAACAGCAAAACAATGAGCCTATAAAATCTTGCTTTGGCTTGTGCTACACTAGCTGAGCAATATATCATTCACACAATAATAATAGGCAATACGCCATTTAAAATAAGGAACATCTACAATGTCAGAATCAAAAGCAAGCGTCATATGGCAAGAGAACAAAGCTTTTATGGGCGTGTCACCATCAGGACATAATGTACAAATCGATGCTGATAAAGAAAAAGGCTCAAGCCCGATGGAGCTTATTTTGTTAGGATTAGGTGGTTGCGCCAGTTATGACGTCGTAGAGATTTTACAGAAATCACGCCAAGCAGTGACGGATGTACGTTGTGAGCTAACCGCCCAGCGCGCTGAAACCGTACCAGCGGTCTATACCGATATTCATATGCATTTCGTTGTCACTGGTCAAGGTGTCAAAGAAAAACAAGTCGAAAAAGCCATCCAGTTATCAGCAGAAAAATACTGTTCTGCCAGCCGTATGCTAGTAGCAGGTGGGGTCAATATCACCCATGACTTTGAAGTGGTTGCAGGCTAGGGACTTATATAATGATAAGTGCATTTTTTGAGTTGGTAACTGACAAAGTGGCGTCAGCCATTTTGGCTATGGTGGTAGCAAGCCTACTGCCATGGGCGGTGTCAATCGTTGCAAAAGTATCTGGTGGCTTTAGAATCAGAAATAATGCACATCCTCGGGAATTTTTTCAAAATGCGACAGGCATGGCAGCACGTGCTAATGCAGCACAGCAAAACAGTTATGAAACCTTGCCAGTGTTTTTGGCGGCAGTGATAGTTGCTATGCTGTTCTTTGTACCGCAGTCGATTATCAACGTATTGGCTTGGCTCTATGTGATGATACGAATTGGTTTTTGTGTGGCGTATATTACTAATTTGGCAATGTTCCGCTCTATCCTCTGGGTACTATCAATGGCATGTTGTCTAATGCTATTTTATTTAGCGATACGAGTCAGCGTCTAGGGCATGTCCTCAATTCAAACGACAGTTATCTAAACGGATTAAAAATGGCTAAATTTTACCAAACAGCGTCAAATCGCTTGCTAGTATCTCGATATTATCTACGCTATTTTTCTCGTTTGACGGCAATTTATCTCATTTTTATCTCCATTTTTGAAATGAGGACACACCCTAGTAAAAATATCCGTAACTGCCAAAACGCTCAAATACAAGCAGGTGATTAATCTCGTACGCTTGCTTGTAGGGCGCTAATAATCACCGCTTTATTTTTCTCTCGTTTAATACCTTCCCACACTGTTTGCGCCTCAACGTAGCCTTTGGTAAGCATACCTAGCCATTGTTTATAACGACCGACCAAAACCACATCGTTCTTTGCCTCACCTTCCAAGAACTTAATCTGATGGGCAATCAAATCTTGCCATGACAACGTAGCCGTATTCTCTACGCTGTCAGTACTTTTTTCAGTATCATTATCAACCTGTGCCACTAAATCAGGACGTGTTACTGCGCCGCGACCTAACATTAAATGCGGTGTACCTGCTTGCGTCATACAATTTTGCGCATGCTCAAAGTTCCAAATTTCTCCATTGGCAATGACTGGAATATCGAGCGCATTAAAGCTCTGGATTTTGTCCCAATAGGCAGGCGGCTTATAGCCTTGGGTCTTAGTGCGTGCATGAATGGTTAGCCAATCAGCACCGCTAGAAGCAATCGCGCCGCGAATATCATCCATTCGGCTAGTGTCGGTATAGCCCAGACGAATCTTAGCTGATACTGGTATATGGGCGGGAACGGCTTGACGTACGGCACTGATAATCTGATACATAGTTTCAGGTTCATCTAACAATACAGAACCACCGCGATGGCTGTTGACCGTTTTTGCAGGACAGCCAAAGTTGATATCAATCGCAGGCGCACCGAGCTCACAAGCGTACGCGGCGTTTTCTGCCATAAGCTGCGCTTCGCTACCGAGTAGCTGAACATGAATAGGCGTACCAGAGGCCGTTTTGGCATTATGATGTAGCTCAGGCACATATTTATAAAACACGTGCGCAGGCAAGACGTGCTGTGTGATGCGAATAAATTCACTGACTGACCAATCATAAGGACGACCCAAGTCAGACGCAATTTGGGTTAATATTTGGCGCATTAATGGATCGGTCAAGCCCTCCATAGGTGCGAGCAAACGCACGGGAGATGCAAATAACTGATTAATAGTATTTTGACGCGTTTGAAGTTGCTGGCTATTATTCATGCTGGTGATTCACTGCTAAAGGGTCGTTATAAGAGATTGAATAAAACTTGAGGCTGACAGAGGTGTAGGGTAATTAAGTATTACCAAAAATCACTTTTTTGCCCGTCTGTAATCCTGATATCAAGTCTTTAATATTATGAATATCCAAATTGCTTTGCGCGCGCGTGCAAGCAACGTAGAGCAAACGCAACTCTTCTGGGCTTATTTTGACCGCGTTGGTGGTCACATCGTAGTAAAAATCATCATCTAGTTGTACTTTGCCCCATTCTAGCCCTTTGGCTTTATGAGCGGTGGAGATGACATAGTCAGCGTTTTCAATGCTAGTCAGACTATTGACCGCTTGGCTTAGTACATTTGTACCGTGGTCATCGACCAGTTTGACTAGTGTTTTGAGATCGCTACCCTCATTGGTTTCGGCGTACTCTTGCACATCACCCCAATTATAAAAATACGCCAGCTCAGGTACACCATAAGCCGATTTACCATTTTTTAAGTTTTCGGCTGCTTGACAGAATTTTAGCATACGATCGGTATCCGCTTGTAGCGCCACACGATGCCCGTGCTTTAATCCTGTCAACAGTTGTGACATGGCAGCAGCATTGGTACGGCACAAAATAGCATCTTTTTTGCTATGTACCATGCCCTTATCGGTAGAGGACTGCTTATTCGGATTGCCTTTTAACGGTACGTCCTCTTGTAGTGCTTTTAATAAGGTGTTGGCCACTTCTGCAATCGGCTCACCAAAGCGAAAAGACTGCGTCAATAACGTCTGAGGCAATGGCAACTTTTTCATCGCATTGACCGCACCGCGCCATTCATAAATCTGCTGATGAGCATCGCCCACATAGATGACTTGTCTCGACTGCTGGGTCAAGATACCCATCATCAATGGGTCAGCATCCTGTGCTTCGTCAAATAAAATAAAGTCCGCTGGAATACTAGGTTTAGATAGTGCCCAGAGCTTGAGATAAATATCATGGCCAATACCAGCAGGATGACGCGCATCAATCGACTGTAACCAGCGCTGCTCAACAGCAGGGTAGAGCATCTCGCGTAGCTGCTCTGCATCTGAGTCATCGAGCCAGCTTGGGAATAGTATGTGCCTTGGCGCAGGGTAGCTGGCATGCGTGCTACAAAAATTACTTACTGCATCGCTGACAAACCGCGATAGTCGTGCTGGCGTCAGCGTAATGTATTTATTAACCCCATCCATTTGTCGACGCACTTGTACAGGCTGTAGTCCCAAATCATCACCAAGGCGTTTAGGTGAAAAGCGCGGCAGAGATAGCTTGGCGGTAATATCACGAGCAACATGACGATAAGCTAATGAGTGAAAAGTACGACACTCTACATGCGGCGGAAACTTTGAACGAGCATCATTGGCAATTGCTTTGTTAAAAGCCAGATACAGGCCGCGTCCACGTAGGCGCTCACCGATTAGCTTGAGCGTCGTTGTCTTACCGGCGCCCGCATAAGCAACCACTTTAAACGACTTGTGATCCATCGCCATATTCAGCGCGTTCAGCTGCTCGTCAGTGGGATCGCTCATATAAGCTGGCATAGATGCGGACATAATAAAGCTACCTAAATACAAAAATTGATTAAAAATAAAAGGGGCAAAAAAAGCCACTGGGTAAACAATGGCTTATAGATGATGATGCTAAAACGTGATAGTAAGCAATCAGCTTACTAATGAGGCAAGAATAAAACGGTGTAATGGTAGTTTAACGCATAGCTATATGTAATCAATAACTTTATTTTAGTCTGGATTAGACTGATAAGTGTTTTATTCTTTGTCTGTCGATATGAGAGTAGGACTAGGCTCTTCTTTGATTAGAATCTTCGCCAAAAACAAACCAAGCTCAAACAACAACCACATCGGAATCGCCAACATGAGCATCGATACGCCATCTGGCGGCGTAACAACAGCAGCCACAGCAAAACAGCCCACAATGATATAACGACGTTTTTCTTCTAAGCTCTGAATGGAGACAATACCTGCCAATATCAATAGCAAAGTGACAACTGGAATCTCAAACGTTAAGCCGAATACCATAAATAATTTTAAGGCAAAACTGAGATAGCTGTCGATATCCGTCATGGGTAGTACGTTTTGTGGGGCAAACATGATAAAGAACTTTAAGACCCCTTTGAGCACAATAAAGTAAGAAAAAGCCACACCAGCATAGAATAAAAATATAGAAGATAGCAGTACTGGAATAGCGATTTTCTTTTCTTTTTTATACAGGCCGGGCGCTACAAATGACCAAATTTGATAAAGAATGTAGGGCATCGCCAAAAACGCGGCTACGAATACGGTCAGACGTATTGGCGCCATAAAGTTTGACGTGATATCAGTGGCAATCATGGTCGAATTGGCAGGTAACTGTGCCACCAATGGATCAGACAACAAGTTATATAGCTCGCGCGAATAGCCGACCAAGCCTAAAAATATTATCAGTATCGCCACACATATTTTGATCAAATGCCGACGCAGCTCAATCAAATGCTCGGTAATAGGCATATCAGCCAAAGGGCTTAAAACATCATCTGATTTTTTATCTTGAGTGGTATTGGTTTTTGTTTCAGTCTCTTGATCAATAACATCTTGGTCAGTAATGGCAGAAACAGCGATTTTCTCTTGACGACTTTTTTTGCGCTTGAATAATGGCATCAATCAGTCTCCTGCTTATGGTCAGAAGTCTGCATGTTGGCAGGACTGTTGAGTAGGGCGTCAGCTTTATAATTTGGCACATATGGTGGCATTGGGAGCCGACGTGCTTTGTCATAAGCACCCAGTCGAAACCACATGTTTTCCCATGGACGGGTAGTGATGGTCTGAACAACTGGCGCTGCCTTGGCGTTGTCACTCACATTTGTATCGTTTACATTTGGATCATTTAGATTGTCACCGCTGTGACCGCCTTTCGATAATCGGCCATTTTTCAACGTATCTGTCTGCTCGTCAGTGGCATAAGCATAGTCGAATGCTTTTGGCGTGGCTGATTGCTGCTTTTGTGTGCGGCTATTTTTATGAGCTTCGTCGCCTTTGCTATTTTCAGCATTCACAGCGGTTTCAGAAGCTATCGAAGAAGGAATATGTGAGCTTTCAAAAGCTTTCATATTGCCTCGCATTTCAGCCATCTCACGCCTCATTTCAGCTTCGGTCTGGCGAATTTTGGCAAGCTCTTTTTGCATTTGCTGACGCGTCTCAGCCAAGTCAAGCTCAGCCTCTATTTCAGATTGCAATGTTGAAACTGTACGTCGAATTTTGGCGTACCATTGCCCAGCCGTGCGCGCTGCCTGTGGCAGTTTTTCTGGGCCCAGTACGATTAGGGCGATAACGCCAAAGAGAAGTAGTTCAGAAAACCCGATATCAAACATAATGGTCCGATGTCACTGTTTAGATGCTATACGTTATGCTTATCATCAACCTTGGTGGTTGAGCGCTCTTCAGTGTGTGCCGTTGCATCGTGGTCAAGAACCGCGTGTTTTTTGGCATGCTCTGTATTTTCATCTTTAACAGCTTCTTTAAAGCCTTTGACAGCACCGCCCAAATCTTTACCAGCATTTCTGAGTTTTGAGGTGCCAAACACGACAACGACAACGACCAATAGTATCAGCCAATGTGTAATAGAAAAACTACCCATAATGGTATCCTTGTGACCTGGTTTTGTGACCTGGTTTTGTGACCTAGTTTTGAGACTTGGTTTTCAGTCTTTATATGCCTGCTTTTAGTTTGCAAAAGGGTCTATCTAGCAAACAAAAAGCATCGACATATAATGCGAGATAAAACAGAGCTATATTATAACCTGCACTTATTACAAATAGGTGAAAGCAACAATAATCAAATAAAATAGACGTTTATTTTTTATTTAGGCTTATCTAGCGGCTTTTTCATCGATACCGGATAACCCAAAACGTCTGCCTAGCTCATTTAACACAGCATCCGACTCTATATCAAACCAGGCCAGTCCGACTAAGGTATGGAACCAAACATCGGCGACTTCATAGATTAGCTCATGACGAGCTTCATCGTAGCTGGCTTTGTCTGTACTCTCATCACAGTGAGCAAAATCTTTGGCAGCGATGATACTTTCTGTACTCTCTTCACCGACTTTTTCTAATATTTTATTTAATCCTTTGGCATACAGACTGGCCACATAAGAGCTGTTGGCATCGGCTTGTTTGCGCTCTGCTAATACGCTATCGAGCTGCTGCAATACAGAGGCTTTATCGACTTGTGCTTGAGCAGTATCAGCTTGTGCTTGGATAGTATCAGAGTCAGTATTCGAACCAGTGTTTTCAATTTCAAGAGTTTCGCTAGTAGAGTCATGAGAATGATAAATATCTGCAGGGTCTTTTAATACTTTATCGACAGTTTGCCATTCAGGCGTTTGACCTGATAAATCCAAACGCTGATAAAAGCAAGATTCGCGTCCCGTATGGCAAGCAATGCCGCCAGCTTGAGTGACACTAAGCACAATCACATCTTCATCACAGTCTAGACGAATATCATGTACGGTTTGCGTATGACCTGACGATTCACCTTTATGCCACAGCTTGGCACGCGAGCGCGAAAAATAAACCGCTGTTTGTGTTTGTGCAGTGAGCTGTAATGCGTCTGCATTCATCCATGCCATCATCAAAATACGACCTGTCTGATGATCTTGAGCAATTGCAGGAATCAAACCATCATTATTAAAAGTTACGGCAGTCAGCCAAGCAGGTAAAGTCATAATGTATTTGTCGTCTTATAGGTAGAAAGTGAAAAAGAGTGATAAGCAATTATACTACTTATGATTAAAGCGGGGAGATTATCTGAAATGCTTTGCAAGATGCTGACAGCTAGCAATATCAATATGATATCAACTAAATGCGCTATAGAGTGCAACTATGCTAAATGACAGCATACTATTTATAACAAGCGATTCTACAGTCTAAATAAATGCGGATACAGTGCTTCTTTGATCGTATTATCAAGCTTAGTCACTTTATTGAGGCTAAAGTCGTAACCTCTAAAATGCTGACGCGCTTTTGCTACTATCTCGCCCGTATGCATTCGCGTGACCTTTAGGATTATATTACCGCCATTATCATATATTGGCTCAACACCAACTTCAAATAGCAGCTCTTCTCGTACGCGGATACGGCTTACAATATCTAGCTGCAATTTATCAATAATCAAGCCTTGATGGTCTGCGTTGATTTCTTTGACACCTTTAGCGTATAGAAACCTTAGCCGTGCTTCGGACAATAGCGCTGTCAGAGATTCGACCGTCATGTGCTGTCCTGCGTCACCTTCCGTATGACGCACACGCATCACTGTCTCAAAAACAAACAAGTCGTCGTCGAATACTAACTCTTGTTTTGACACACTATCTCCTAGAGTGATGGCCAAAGATTGTTCTATTTATCATGCCGTAGGTAGCAGCACTGTTATTGTTATCGTCGTTATGACTGTGCATTCTAGCTTAAATATTCATGGTAAATAAGGTGGTTTTAATAGTGTTGATATGAAGATATAGCTCAGTCTCTACTTAAGCACAGCTTAGGCTGACATTCAATCTATTTGGATAAAAATCAGCCATTTTATTGGTGCTTTTAGGAGAGCCGCTATCGCTTATTTGATGCTGGTGACTTGTCTATATTGACTACTAAAACCTCGCCAAAACTTTACTTGGCAAAACAAGGCACTATCTGCTAAAATAGCGCCTCCCACCTCGAGGCAAATAGAGGTTTAGTGGTTATTTATATAACGATTATTCAGCATGACTATTTGACGACCAGGTTCTAAAACAGAAAAAGAGGCAAATCATCATGAAAGTTAAGATGAAAACCAGAAGCGGCGCAGCTAAACGCTTCAAAAAAACAGCGAATGGCTTCAAGCGTAAGCAAGCATTCAAAAGCCATATTTTGACCAAGAAATCAGCTAAGCGTATTCGCCAATTGCGTGGTCTTAAGTTGGTGCACAAGTCTGACGAAGCAGCAGTTCGTCGTATGTGCCCATACATTTAATAGCCTACCGTCATCTATCTTTGATTGAAAATATTTGACTTTGCAATCTGACAATGATGTTTGTTATTTGACAGCATCATCACTCGCTTAACAGTGATTAAAAAATCTTGGAGTAAATTATGGCCCGTGTAAAACGTGGTGTACAGGCAAATCGCCGTCACAAAAAAATCTTAAAGCGCGCAAAAGGCTACTACGGTGCCCGTTCACGTGTTTACCGCGTAGCGGTACAAGCAGTGACCAAAGCTGGTCAATATGCTTATCGTGATCGTCGCAACAAGAAACGTACTTTCCGTCGTCTTTGGATCGCACGTATCAATGCTGGTGCACGCTTAAACGGCTTAAGCTATAGCCGCTTCATCAATGGCATGAAAAAAGCAAACATCGCAATCGATCGTCGCGTTCTAGCAGACATCGCTATGCATGATGCAGCGACTTTCACAGCATTGGTCGAAAAAGCAAAAGCGGAATTGGCCTAAATATTAACCGTCCTTTAGACAATTGCTTTTAAATAATTATTTATAAGCAATTGTCTAAATGGATAGGACTAATATTGATTAATAGTATGATATTAATAAAAGCTACCGCTGGTCGGTGGCTTTTTTTATATTAAATTATTTTAAGCGTGCTCTATATTGAACTTTATTGAGTAAAAATACGCTTATCATCGTCTAAATATTCAAGCCATTCTTATAACCAGCCTTTATATTAATCTTTTATATAAACATAGCTGGATAAATGGTTTGCAATATTTGGTCAAATCCCTACAATTAATAGTCCGTTCAAATCAGGAATAATGCGTCTTATGACTAACCCTGCTGCCACCAACGACTTGTCGGCGCTACCGACCTTGTCTTCAGAGCTTAATGAGCTTAACGAAGCTCAGCTTACCGAATTTGCAAATGCTGCTGAAGCTCTAATCCTACAAGTAACTGATGCGCGTACACTGCAAGATTTGCGTGTGCAATTGACTGGTAAAAAGAGTCCGTTAACGGGCTGGTCAAAGCAGATGGGCAAGCTCGATGCTGATGATAAAAAAACTTATGGCGGCTGGTTGCATCAAGTACGTAGCCGCATTCAGCAAGCACTGACAGACCAACAGCAGCAACTAGAAGTTGCAGCGCTCAATGCCAAGCTAGAAAGCGAAAGCATTGATATCACTTTGCCTGCTCGTGGTGGTCAAAAAGGTCATCTGCATCCAGTAACTATGATTACTCAGCGTATGCAGCAGTATTTTATTCAAGCAGGTTTCAATGTCGCAACTGGCCCCGAAGTCGAGAGCGACTACTATAATTTTGAAGCGTTAAATATCCCGTCGCACCATCCTGCGCGCGCGATGCATGACACCTTTTATTTTGATGCGCATTATCTATTGCGTACGCATACCAGTCCTGTCCAGATTCGTACCATGGAAAAAAATGAGCCGCCGATTCGCATCATTTGCCCAGGTCGTGTTTATCGTAATGACTCAGATCAAACACATTCGCCGATGTTCCATCAGCTAGAAGGCCTTATGGTCACTGAGTCGAGCACTTTTGCTGAGCTAAAAGGTTTAATCAGTGAGTTTCTAGAAGCATTTTTTGCCAAAGAGCTGACCGTACGTTTCCGTCCGTCGTTTTTCCCATTCACTGAGCCTTCAGCAGAAGTGGATATCTTAGATGATAATGGCAAATGGCTTGAAGTGATGGGCTGCGGCATGGTACATCCACAAGTATTGACCAATTGCGGTATCGATAGCGACAAATACACAGGCTTTGCTTTTGGTATGGGTATCGAGCGCTTTGCGATGCTGTATTACGGTATTGATGACTTGCGCTTGTTTTTCCAAAACGACGTGCGCTTCTTAAAGCAATTTGGCTAGAGTTTTCCTTATACCTATATAGTCAGTTCAAGATAATTTAGATCCAAGGAAGGCGAGTGAAAGTGCTACAAATCGTAGACTGAGCGAGCCTGACGCTGTATCTGATTTATATAGGATTGACTATAGCAAGTGAATTCGCCAAGCTTTACTCCAACATCTTTATTATAAAATTCTGATCCGAGATATTTATGAAAATTAGCGAACAGTGGCTACGTCAGTGGGTAAACCCTACAAATACTAGCGAACAGTTAGCCGAACAGTTGACTATGGCAGGTCTTGAAATTGATGATCGCTATGCGGTTGCCCGTGCTTTTAGCGGTGTGGTTGTCGGTGAAGTCATCAGCATTGAGCAGCATCCTGATGCAGATAAATTACGTGTTACTCAGGTAAATATTGGTGATGCTGAGCCGCTACAAATTGTCTGCGGCGCGCCTAATGTGACCGTCGGTATGAAAGCACCGGTTGCTACCGTTGGTGCGGTATTGCCAAGCGATGATGCTAGTAATGGTAAAGCGGGCTTTAAAATCAAAAAGAGCAAACTACGCGGTGTGGCCTCAAATGGCATGCTATGTGGCGCTTCTGAAATTGATTTAGTCGATGATATAGATGGTTTGCTTGAGCTGCCTGAAGATGCACCAGTTGGTACAGATATTCGTGAATATCTAGGTCTAGATAATCAAGTATTGGATATCTCAATCACCCCAAACCGTGGTGATTGCTTTAGCGTACGTGGTATCGCTCGCGAGATTTCAGTCATCAATGACTTGCCTGTACAGTTGCCAGAGATTCCTGACAATGTAGTCGCTTCTGATAATGGTGCAACGCCCGCTGTGACAGTCGATGCAAAGGAAGCGTGCCCTCGCTATCTGTTGCAATCGATTCGTAATATTGATCGTAGCATCGATACTCCGAAATGGATGCAAGATGCACTGGTACAGTCAGGATTACGTTCACACAACTTCTTGGTCGATGTGACCAACTATGTATTGATGGAATTAGGTCAACCGCTACATGCGTTTGACGCAGACACGATCGAAGGTGATATCGTGGTACGTTTGGCAAAGCCTGATGAAACCATTACTTTGCTAAATGAGCAAACCGTTACCTTGACCGGTGATGAGCTTGTGATTGCTGATGATAAAGGTGCCTTGGCACTGGCTGGTATCATGGGTGGTCAGCGTAGCAGTGTCACCGATAGTACGACCAATATCGTGGTAGAAAGCGCTTTCTTTAATCAACTGGCTATCGCTGCACGCGCACGCCGTTTTGGATTGCACACCGATGCCTCGCAGCGTTTCGAGCGTGGGGTCGATTTTGAATTGCCAGCATTGGCGTTGGCACGAGCTTGTGATTTAATCACCAGTATCACTGGCGGGAAAGCAGGTCAAATAGTCACGGCCGAAAACCTTGAGCATTTGCCAGCACGCGCACCGATTACATTGCCAATCGCGAAAGTTCGTGATGTCATTGGGATTGATATTGAACCAACTGAGATGGTACGTATCTTGACCCAATTGGGTTTTGACGTAGAGCTGCAGAGCGATTCACTGATTTGCAAGCCGCCATCTTATCGTTTTGATATGAGTATCCGCGAGGATTTAATCGAAGAGATTGCTCGTATCTATGGCTATGACAATATTCCAAGCGTCCTGCCACATTTGCAAGTCAGCATGGATTATGATGATACTGCAGATTTAACCCATGAAATGAAGCTATCATTAGTCGACAACGGCTATATGGAAGCGATTAGCTTTAGCTTTAGTGATGCAAAACTAGAAGCATTGCTTGACGACGAAGCGCTAGGGGAGGTATTGGCACTGGCAAACCCTATCTCTAGTGATTTAGCCGTTATGCGTCGTACCTTGCTATCGAGCCTACTGCCTTGCGTGCAATATAACTTGAATCGTCAGCAGCCACGTGTACGCTTCTTTGAGACAGGTCTTAGCTTTGTTGGACAAAGTATTAGTGACTTAGTACAAACGCCAAGTATTGCTTTAGTCGCAGTTGGTGATATATGGAGCGAGCAAGCTTATCAGAATCGTGCGTTAGATTTTTATGACCTAAAGCATGATATTGAGCAGCTATTACCAGCACAAATCGATAGCGCACGTATCCGCTATGAGCGTAGTACGCTGAGTTTCCTGCATCCAGGACAAAGCGCTGAGTTATACATCGATGATATATACGTTGGTTGGTTGGGTCAGTTGCACCCAAATACTGCTAAGCAATTAGATCTGCCGACTACATGGGTCGCTCAATTGTCACTGGCACCGCTATTGACGATTGCACGTGAGCAGCATGCTATCACGACACCAAGCAAGTTCCCGCAAGTACGTCGCGATATTGCTATCTTGGTAGACAGTGACATCAGTTTGCAGACGTTAGAGACAACCGTGCGAACTGCGGCAGGTGATTTGTTGACTGATCTTTGGTTATTTGATGTCTATCAAGGTGACAAAGTACCAGCAGGCCAGCGCTCACTAGCGTTTGCACTGATATGGCAAGATAGTACGCAAACGCTGTCTGATGAAGCCGTCAAGACTGCCACAGATAAAGTGGTACAAGCACTAACTGATCAGCATTCAGTACAACTGCGCGACAGCTAACATTTAGTAAGTATTATACCCAATGCTCTGTAGTCTTTTTACCATGAGGCTACGGAGCATTGCTATTCATAGAATAAGTTAAGTGGTTATTAATAAAGGATTTTAATGAAGACTTTGTTAAAAAATGGTCAAAAAACCTTTATAATAGCTAGCCTTAACCCTCATACCGCTAAACCATGATATTCGACATCACGACATAGCATAGGAGTCGTACTGTGAGCACCTTAACCAAATCTGACATGATTGAGCATTTGATGAGTCACCTAAACCTAACACGCCAAGAAGGCCGCTGTCTGGTGGAGAACTTTTTTGATGAGCTGTCAGAGAGTTTGATTGATGGCAAAGAGGTCAAGCTTTCAGGCTTTGGCAACTTTGAGCTTAAAGATAAGAACAGCCGTCCAGGCCGTAACCCGAAAACAGGGGAGCCTGTTGCAGTATCCGCACGCCGTGTGGTTACTTTTAAGACAGGGCAGAAATTTCGTCAGAAGGTTGACGAGCGTTTGTTTGATAGCTAATACCTAGTTTGGCACTGCGCTGAACGATAGTGTGTCTGTTTTATCGTGAGTTTATAAGAATGCTAGTGCGTATTTGCACTTAGTTATTTTTGCGTACATCTATATATTTCGATATTGCAGCACGCATCTTATATTAGAGTTATCTATAAAGTAGAAACCTACTAAAATCATAAATAATAGACATAAAAAAAGAGAGCATAGGCTCTCTTTTTTTACTACAGTTTATCTATTGTATGAACAATAAATTACTGAGCTTCTTCAACAACAACTTCGTCAGAAGCGTCAACAGCAGCAGTATCAGTTTCGCTAGCTACGTCAACGCTAGTAGTAGTACCGTCTACAGGAACTTCAGCGTCCATTTCGTCAGTAGCAGTTGCTTCTTGAGCATCAGCGATGTCAGCTTCAGCAACAGCAGCGTCAGCATCAGCAGGGATAGCTTCACCGTCAGCAGCGCCTTCAGCTAGCTCTTCTTGTGCGTCTTGCACTTCTTCTTGCGCGTCAGATAAATCTTCAGCAGCGTTTTCTTTGCTGCTATCACAGGCAGTTAGGCCCATAGTTGCAGTCATGATACCAGCTAGAGCAAGTAATTTAAGTTTCATATGGTTTTCTCCGGAAAAATGAAATGAGCAGTAGCAGCAACAAAGGTCGAAATCCGAGATTTCTCAGAATTCAACTAGTCTTAGTCGCAGCTACTCAGCTTCCACGCATTCTATAGGTTTTCTAAGTAAATAGAAATAGCCTGTACAATTAAGTAACAATAAAATTTAAAATAATATTTTACTTTGTCTGTTCGATATACTTTTTAATACAAGAATCTAGATTAATCGACGTATAATCAATGACATCAGAGGGATTGAGCGCTTTTCTGCTCTTGTCTTTTAACTCGAATTGTCGATATTAATCCCGTTTTTATGGATAAGAATTGAATTAAATAGTCCGATTATCGTCCTATATTACATAATTCCTAGTTAATTTAGCAATTTTATAGGTTTCTACTTGCTTTTAGGATAGTAGACTAGGTCATAGCGTAAATTGACTGGCTAAATAATATATAACATAAGTAATAATTAATAAAAGTAGTGGCTAGTAGAGATAGTAGTTAATAGAAATAGTGAATCAATCTATATTTGAGGAATAGAATTATGAAATGGCAAGGTAGACGCGGTAGCTCGAATGTGCGCTCTAGCACAGGTGGCGGTAAGATGATCGGCGGTGGTATTGGTGGTATTATCATCGCTGGTATTTTATGGTTGGTATTTGGGGTAAACCCAATGACCGCATTACAGACAGGACAAGCGGTCACAGGCGGTGGTAGTGAGTCATCTACCGAGCTTGCAACCAGCACAGACCGAGACACGCAGTTTGTGAAAGTTGTACTAGCAGATACAGAAGAAGTCTGGCATCAAATCTTTAACGAAGCTGGTAGCACTTATCAAGAACCGTCATTGATTTTGTTTAATGGTCAGGTTAGCTCTGCATGTGGTAGTGCTAGCTCTGCAACAGGTCCATTTTATTGTCCAGGGGATCAGACTGTTTATTTGGATACGTCATTCTTCGTAGAGATGCGTCAGAATCTTGGTATTTCAGGCGATCAGCAAGGCTCTGGTGGTGAAGAGAACCAAGGTAAGGCTGGCGATTTCGCACAGGCCTACGTGATAGCACATGAGGTAGGTCATCATGTTCAGACGTTATTGGGCATCAGCCAACAAGTCAATGAAGCTCGTCAGCAAGTGACCCAAGCACAGTCCAATAAGCTATCAGTATTGCAAGAGTTGCAAGCGGATTGTTTTGCTGGTGTATGGGCCCAGCGCAATCAAGAGCGCGTACAGTTTTTAGAAGCTGGTGACCTTGATGAAGCGGTGAATGCAGCTAGTCAAATCGGTGATGATCGTCTAGCAAAAGCGAGTGGTGGTGCAGTAGTGCCTGACAACTTTACTCATGGTACCAGTCAACAACGTGTCGAATGGTTCACCCGTGGTCTAGAAAGCGGTAATGTCCAATCTTGCGATACGTTCAGTGGTGCACTTTAATGCCCATACATATTAATAATCGTGTATTTGACTAATGATGTTTTTTCATACTAACGTTTTTGATTATAAGTCTAGCACATGGACTTATAATCAAAATTAAGACATAGAAAAGCCTGCAACGAATTGCAGGCTTTTTATCATCTTTTATCTAATATTACTCAATCAATTGTCAAATAATATCAGCGTAGAAAGATTTAGTTGTTATCAAGAACATAACCACCAGCACCGCCAATCGCTGCACCAGCCAATGCGCCACGAGCGATATCTTTGCTATCGCCTTTGCTTTTAATAAGAGCACCAGCTGCTGCGCCAGCAGTAGCACCTTTAGCGGTGTTGCTCATACCACTATAAGAGTTACAACCAGTCATGATTAGTGCTGAGCTAGTAATTGCAGTCATTGCGATCGTTTTAGCAAATTTCATATTATCACCTATTAAGTCATCAAGTTTAAAATACAATACCTTTAAAATACTGTGTCCATGATATTTTCAAGTATATTCCTACTGTCTGTCATAATAGTCGGTTACTAATAATATAGTCGTAGTAAAAACGCTAAACTTTGCAAACGAGATGTAAGCGATGTTGCCGTACTGTATCATCGGCAATGGCTGTGAACGACAGAGCGGATTACGTTCTAATGGGTTTAACTATTAATATTTTGATGCTGTCATAAAAAAGACTACCTATAGGTAGTCTTAATATTGAATCAAAGCTGAATAAGTCTAGCAAACTAACTAAGAATTAGTTTTGTGATTTACGCTTCATTTGCTCGAAGAATTCATCATTGGTTTTCGCTTCTTTTAGGCGGTCCAACAAGAACTCAGTGGCTTGTACGCCATCCATCGGTTGAAGCAGTTTGCGTAAAATCCATACTTTACGCAGCTTGTCTTCGTCCAATAGACGCTCTTCGCGGCGTGTACCAGATTTTTTGATATTAATCGCAGGGAATACACGTTTTTCAGCCAAGTCACGTTCAAGCGTGATCTCTTGGTTACCAGTTCCTTTAAACTCTTCAAAAATGACGCTATCCATCTTACTACCAGTATCGATAAGAGCACTGGCAATAATGGTCAAACTACCACCTTCTTCCACGTTACGCGCAGCACCAAAAAAACGTTTTGGACGTTCTAGGGCGTTGGCATCCAAACCACCCGTCAATACTTTGCCTGATGATGGGATAACCGTATTATAAGCACGTGCTAGACGCGTAATTGAATCAAGTAAAATCACCACGTCTTGCTTATGCTCGACCAAACGTTTGGCTTTTTCGATGACCATTTCTGCAACTTGTACGTGACGCTGTGGCGGCTCATCAAAGGTCGAAGCAACCACTTCACCGCGTACCGTACGTACCATCTCGGTGACTTCTTCTGGACGCTCATCAATCAATAGTACGATTAGATAGCATTCAGGATTATTACGAGTGATTGATTGCGCAATGGTTTGTAGCAACATCGTTTTACCCGCTTTTGGCGGTGCGACGATGATAGAGCGCTGACCTTTACCAATCGGAGCGATTAGATCGATGATACGACCAGTCAAATCTTCAGTGGTTCCGTTACCAAGCTCAAGCTTTAGATGCTCAGTTGGGAATAGGGGCGTCAGGTTCTCAAAGATAAGCTTATGACGTGAGCGATCTGGCGTATCAAAGTTAATCTCGCCAACTTTTAATAATGCAAAATAACGCTCAGAATCTTTTGGTGGACGAATCGTACCAGCGATACTGTCACCAGTTTTTAGACTGAAACGGCGAATTTGGCTAGGGCTGACATAAATATCATCAGGACCGGCTAAATATGAGCCTTCTGATGAGCGCAAAAATCCAAAACCATCAGGAAGAACCTCAAGTACGCCGTCACCATAAATGGCTTCACCGTTACGCGCATGGGTTTTTAGAATAGCAAAGATAATGTCCTGTTTACGGCTACGCGCCATATTATCAAGACCCATTTCTTTGGCGATAGCCAATAGCTCAGCGATTGATTTTTTCTTTAATTCAGTAAGATTCATAGATAGGTCATTAGCAATTGATCAGATGAGAGATGCCATTAGCAGCACAAGTCACGACAGTGATTAAAATAACGGTAATATGATGATATGGGTGTGTGCACAGCGCTGTAGTTTATGTAGTTTTGGTTTTATATGTCTGCTTATGTACGCATTGCCATCATTGGATGCAAGGTAATAAGAAATAGGGATAAAAAAGGCTACATAAGAGTCTGCGTCAAAAACTCAATATCAGTAATTGCGTTTAGTCATTTTGTTCAGCAATGGTGTTTATAATGACGATTGTGTTTTTGTTGATAAACACGAGGAGAATAGCGACAAGATACTTAGGAAAACAGTTGGTTTTCTCTTGTCAGCAGACTATACGGTTTTCACGATAGCGTTGTCAATAAATTTTGCCAAAAAAGTCATATTATCGAGTTTTTTGCACAAAAAACAAGCAAAAAAGCCACTATCTCAGTCAGATAATGGCTTTCTCAGTTATTCTATTTTACCCGCTTGAGATAGTCTGGAGCGAGCAAATTTAACTTATAAATGCTTGTCTAGTACTTTAGCCAGTTCAGCTTTTGGCTGTAAGCCCATTACTGAATCAACTTTTTCGCCATCTTTGAATACAAATAACGTTGGGATGTTACGAATACCGAAACGGCTAGCCGCTTGTGGGTTGTTGTCTACGTCTACTTTAACGATTTTAACTTTACCTTGGTACTCAGTCGCTAGATCTTCTAAAATAGGGGCGATGGCTTTACAAGGACCACACCATGGTGCCCAGAAGTCTACTAGTACAGGTACGTCTGATTGTAAAACGTCTTGATCAAAGTCTGTGTCGGTAGTATGTACAATAAGGTCTGACATAATTTTATCTCTCTTGTTTTATTACTTCTATCACCACTCATCAACCTATATATTTGTTTAATAATAAATCAGTTGGTGGTCAAAGAATTGTTTAGAAGGGGTGAAAATGTGCCATTATATTAACATGTTTGCCCTAATTTGACAGATACAGGCTGGTTAAATTGTTTAACAACTAGTATTAGCACAATAAATCGAAACGGTGCAGCACAAGCGTGTCTAATCTGTTATTTAATACGATTATCCTTATCAAAGTATGTATCTCAGCACGATAGAAGCTTTATGTTTACCTCGTTTATATAGTAGTTATTGATTAGTAGCTAGTGATTAGCGGCTAGCGATATTAATAACGTTAAAAATCAGCCAAATTTTTGCTCTTTTGTCCAAATAACCATTGTTCTTAAAATGGCTATCGTGCCAAATATAGCTATCATGTCCAAAAGATTAACCATCAAAAATCCTTATCTTAAAACCAATTTACATGAGTAGTTAAATTTATGCCTTTTACCGATGAAGAAGTTAATGCCCTCAATGCCCAAGAAAGCGCTTATCCGCTTGAGTTTTTTAAAAATTTTGCACAAGAAATTACGGTTTATGAAGACGATGATATTTGGGTGGTTGATAAACCTGCAGGCCTATTAAGCGTCGATGGTAAAACACTCAAAGTCAGTCTGCTTGCTCGTCTTGAGCGTGCCAATCCAGCCGTTAAATTAATTCACCGCTTAGATATGGACACGTCGGGACTGCTTATTTTTGCAAAAAATGCAGCAGCGCAAACCAATATCAGTAAGCAATTTATCGAGCGTCTACCGCAAAAGAAATACCAAGCGCGTGTCTTTGGTAAGTGGGAGCATGTCGGCGCAACTGGTGAGATATCAGTACCAGTGCGCTATGAGCCAAGTACCAAACCGCGCCATATCGTCGATCACGACTGGTCAAAGCATGCGCTGACGCTATACGAAGTTGTGGCTCATGAAACCTGTAATGGCGAGGCAGTCACTCGGGTCATGCTAAAGCCAGTCACGGGACGCAGTCATCAGCTACGCGTACATATGGTGCACGTCGATCATGTGATGATTGGCGATCCGATTTATGCTGAAGGTGCCGCACTAGAGATAGCCCCTAGGCTCAACTTACATGCACAGCAATTGCGTTTAAAGCATCCGGTACTGGGTGCTTGGATGGATTGGGAAAGTCCTTGCCCATTTTAAATTGTTGGATTTTACCGCGTGCTGTTAATAGATGCGATAAGCGGATCTAAAGCCAGCTATAAAGTGCCAGTCATACAAATACAAGGATGAAATTATGCTTGATATCACCACTACTAAACAGGCCATTAAAAACCGCCTTAAAGGTAAAAAGTTAAAGACGGATAAGGTAGCCGACTATGAGGTATTGATTATCGGTGCGGGTATCGCAGGTATTGGTATGGCTTGCCGTTTACAGCAACAGCAGCATAGAGGCCTATTCGGTCATAAAGCTCCAAAAAAGCAAAAGCAGGCAAAACCGACTAATAAGCAAAAACCTCTACAGCGCTTTGCTATCTTAGAAAAGCGTGCTGATTTGGGTGGTACATGGGATTTATTTACCTATCCGGGGATTCGCTCTGACTCTGACGCCTTGACCTTTGGCTATAACTTTAGGCCGTGGCTTGATTATAGAATGCTTGCAGCAGGCGATGATATCAAACGCTATATCGCCGATACGGCACGCGAGTTTGGGGTGACCGAACATATCCATTATCGGCATGAAGTTCAGCAGATATCATGGTCTAGTGAGGATCAACAGTGGTCAGCAACCATCAAAAACTATGCAAACGGTGAGAGGTTTGTTAAAACTGCCAAGTTTATCGTAGGTGCCACTGGTTATTATGATTATGAGCAAGGCTATCGCCCTCATTTTGATGGAGAAGAGAATTTCCACGGTCAAATCGTTCATCCGCAGCACTGGAATAATCTAGACTATAATGATAAAAAAGTCGTCGTTATTGGTAGTGGTGCCACAGCGATGACGTTGCTACCTGCGCTAGTAGACAAAGACAGTGATCAGTGTGCGCGTCATGTCACGATGCTGCAGCGTACGCCGACCTATGTGGCAAGCGTGCCGGGTGATGACCATGCTATTGACTGGCTATCTGGCAAGTTTTCTCCTTTATCAAAAGAGCAGGCCTATACGGTATTACGCGCGCGCAACGTGTTACGGCAACAAGGCCTGTACAAAGTTGCGACTCATGCACCCAAGGTGATGAAGGCAGTCTTAAGAAGTGGGGTGAAAAAAGAGTTAAAAGGTAGCGACGTCGACAGCAAGCATTTTATGCCTGACTATAATCCATGGGATCAACGAGTATGTGCGGTACCTGACGGTGATTTATTCAAAGCCCTGCAGGACAAACGCGCAACAGTAGTGACCGATCAAATCAGCCACTTTACGGCAACGGGAATTATGCTGCAATCTGGCCAGCATCTTGAAGCTAATATCATCTTCACAGCAACTGGATTGAAACTGCAAATGCTAGGCGGAGCAGCGGTATATATCGACGGGCAGGCCATTGATATCGGTACGCGCATGACGTATAAGGCAGTCATGATCGAAGGCGTGCCTAACATGGCGGCCTTATTTGGCTATACCAATGCCTCATGGACGCTAAAGATTGATCTGGCTTGTCAATATGTGGTGCGGCTGTTGAGTTATATGCACAAAAACCGCTACCAAGTCGCGCTGCCACAGGCACAGGCGGCGAATGCTACCGCCTACGCCCAAGCAGATACGGTGATGGGCTCGCTATCGTCTGGATATGTCAGACGTGCCCAAGATAGACTGCCGAAGCAAGGCGATCGCTACCCGTGGTACGTGACCAACAACTATCTTAGCGACCGTGTGATGCTCAAATACCGCAAAATAAAAGACGACTGGTTGCGGTTCAGTCGTTAGGTTTTAATTGATCGATAGTCGCTATTGATGCTGATTATCGATAAAGTCAGCTACTTGCTTGCTTAATATCTGCCACAAGGTCTCTTGGGCGCTTTTGCTGCCCCAAGCATTGTGCGGGCTAAATATGACGCGTGGATGGTCGCTGAGACTGAGTAATGGGTCATCGTTCGCGATGGGCTCTTGTTCAAATACATCACTGGCATAACCGATGATTTGCTCGTTGTTAATCGCATCAGTCAATGCTTGGCTATCAACGACGCCGCCACGAGCGACATTGACGATGAGCGGTTGTTTGCTCATTTTTGCCAATGTGTCTTTATTAATGAGGTGCTCGGTTTGTTCAGTCAATGGGCAATGCAAACTGAGGACATCTGCACGAGCTAATACCTCATCAAATGCCGTATAATCATCGTTGCGCGGCGTGCGTCCTTGATGCTCCGCCCATAGAACTGTCATACCAAATGCACGCGCGATTTTGGTCACGCGCTTGCCAATGGTGCCAATACCAATGATGCCTAGCGTCTTGTCTTCCAAATCTATCAGCGGAATATCCAGCAGACAAAAATTCCCGTTTGCTAGCCATGTGCCATCAGCGACTTTTTGATGGTAATGAATACCGGCACGCATCGCAGTCAGCATGAGCATAAAGGTATGCTCAGGCACGCTTTTTACCGCATATCCTGCCACATTATAAAGTGCTACGCCATGTTTATCGCAAGCGGCTTGATCGACGTTATTCATGCCAGTGGCGGTCAGTTGAATCAATTTTAGCTTAGGTAGGCCAGCGATCACCTCCGCGCCAATTTGCACTTTATTAGTGATGATAATATCGGCATCTTTACAGCGCTCAATAATGAGGTCTGTGTCTTTTGGTGTATCGTTATAAGTGACGTAATCGCTTATGCCTGCTGGTGCGGGCAAATCAATGCCATCAGAAAAAGTGCCTTTATCCAAAAAAACGGCTTGCATCATGATTCCTTATTTATTGTTGTCCTATAGATAGGGGGTGTATGGATCATTGGCTAATGAATGGTTATCAGTTTAATGTAGCACGTTGGCATTTTTAGTCAAAAACGAATCCATTAAATATTGGCTAAGTGGTGATAAGCGTTTAAAAACAAAGTAATTTATATCATGAGCGGATTTACTGAGCATGATTGGGCCCAAATACCTCATAAAGTCATGGGTAACAGAAACCGCCTCTTGAAAATTGAACTTAACGCACTCATCTAGCCGCTAACGTTATATAATGGTAAGGCTTGGCTATTGGTTTCACTAACATTATGACACTGCGTTTGCATCTATTGATGATTTGCATCATTGTTAATTTGGTTACTATCACAAGCCACCATTGCTATCTAATTTTTAATTATCTGAGTACAAAAGACATCGCCTTATGACTATCTCTATTGCTTCATTGCACAGTACTGAATTCGCCGTTGGTCAACGTTATTTATCTGATACGGAGTCTGAGCTTGGCTTAGGTGTGGTCATCGATGTTGACGACCGATGTGTGCATATTTTATTTCCGCAAAGTGAAGAGACACGCGTCTACGCAAAAAACTCTGCGCCATTATCGCGCGTGGTGTTTAAAGTAGGCGATAGCATCTACGATCAAGATGGCAAAAGCTATACGGTCAATGCCGTTGATGAAGTGATGGGCGTACTTAAATATGGCGTCGATGAGCACGAGCGCGGCATCATGGAAACCCGCCTTGCTGCCAATATCACGTTGGCCAAGCCGCTTGAGCGTTTGCTTGCTGGCCGTATTGAGCGCGGTGATTGGTATGAGCTGCGTCAAGATATCTTGCGCATGCAGTCAGCGTTGGCAGGCCATCCACTAAAAGGCCTAATGGGTGCACGTGTCGATATCATCGAGCATCAGCTGTATATCGCACATGAAGTCGGCAAACGTATCGCGCCGCGTGTACTACTGGCTGATGAAGTTGGCCTTGGTAAAACCATCGAAGCGGGCATGATTATTCATCAGCAGTTACTAACGGGCAAAGCTGAGCGTGTATTGATTTTAGTACCCGATAGTTTGCAGTACCAATGGATGATTGAGCTGCGTCGCCGCTTTAACCTAAACTTTGCATTGTTTGATCTAGTACGTACTGCGGCTATCAAAGAACACGATCCTGAACAAAACGTCTTTGCCACTGAGCAATGTATCATCGGTGGTATGGATCTGTTACTCGATCACCCAGACTTATACGATCAAGCGATGGATGCAGGGTTTGATTTATTGGTCGTTGATGAAGCGCATCATCTGCATTGGGATGAAGCACAGGGCGGCAATGATAAGTATGACCTGATTGCGGATTTCGCAGAAGAAACGCCAGGTGTGATGCTATTGACAGCAACGCCAGAGCAACTCGGTGCGCAGAGTCACTTTGCCCGTCTGCGTTTGCTTGATCCAGATCGCTTTGATGATTTGGATGAGTTTATCGATGGGCAAGAAGCCTTTGCAGAGACAGCAGCAGTTGCTGGCGTCTTAATAGAAGAAAAGCCATTGAATGAAGGCCAAATTGCTGCCTTAAGTAGTCTATTAGACATCAGTATTGAAGAGCTATCCTCAATCAATGAAGATGAAAAACTACGAACGCATGCGCTAAACGAGCTACTAGATCGTCATGGTACAGGTCGTATTTTGTTCCGTAATACTCGTGAGAGTGTGAAAGGTTTCTATGGCCGCAGTAGCCAGCCATATCCATTGCCATTACCTGAAGCATGGAAAGACAGCTATCAAACCAATGGTAAGTTGCGTGAGCAGCTATGGGGCGAAGAAAACCAACCAGATGGTGGCTGGCTAGAAGATGATCCACGTGTTTCTTGGTTGATTGATATTTTGCGCGGTGAGCTTAAGCATCAAAAAGTGCTATTAATCGCTCGTAGTGGTGCGACGGTAGAGAGTTTGGAAGCAGTATTGCGTCTGCATGCAGGTATCAAAACAGCCATCTTTACTGAGCAGATGACTTTGCTTGAGCGTGACCAAGCGGCCGCATTCTTTGCTGATAGTGAAGGCGCGCAGATATTGTTATGCTCAGAGATTGGTTCAGAAGGTCGTAACTTCCAGTTTGCAAGCCAATTAATACTATGGGATCTACCTGCTAATCCAGATACATTAGAGCAGCGTATTGGCCGTCTAGATCGTATCGGTCAGACGCAGCAAATCATGCTACATGTGCCTTATGTACAGGGTACAGCGCAAGAGCGTCTGTATCAGTGGTACAACGATGCGCTGAACATGTTCAATCAGATATCGCCAACCGCGCAAAGCGTGCAAGAGCAATATATCCAAGAGCTAAAACCAATGCTTGAGGGTGCTGATACCGCTGAAAACAATGTCATCTTGCAAGACATCATTGACGAGGCGCTACAGACACGTTTGGGACTAGAAGCACAGCTACAAGCTGGTCGTGACCGTCTGCTAGAGTATAACTCATGCCGTCCGCGTGTCGCTGGTCGTATCGCTGATGCTATGCGTGACTTTGATGGTAATAATTTGCTGCCGCACTTCATCGAGCGTTTCTTTGCGTCTGCCAATATCGATCATAACATCCAACGTGATGGCTCGTGGGTGATCGCACCGATCGATAGCACCGAAATTAGCGACTATATTGATGGTTTGCCACTTGGTGATGAAGACGGTATGACCCTGACCTTTGAGCGTGAGCAAGCGCTTCAGCGTGAAGACATCGAATTCATCACTCATGAGCATCCATTGATGCGGGCAATTTATGAGCTAGCGAGCACCAGTACCTTTGGTAACACGACAGTTGCTATGCTAAAAAGTGCCGCTGTTCCGCAAGGTATGGTACTGCTAGAGGTAAATTTCCGTGTTGAAGCAATCGCGCCAAAAGTGCTTAACCTGCCAGCGACTTTGTCCACGCAAAACATCCGTGTCTTTATCAGTGAGCAAGGTAGTGATTTATCGGCTCGTATCAGTGCTGAGATGATTATGCCGCACGTTGAGCGTTTGGACAAAAACCGTGCCCGCCAAGTCATTAAAGTACGCGGTGATGTGATTGAGCAGCGTTATTACGAAGCTGAAGACATCGCTCGTCAGCAAATTGCTGAGATTGGTGAGCAAGCAAGTAGCCGCTTTAGCCAGCAGTGGTCACGTGAAATAAAGCGTCTAAAACATCTACAGACGATCAATCCAAACGTACGTCCTGAAGAGATTGAGCGTTTAGAACAGCTTAAAGCTCAAGGTGAGCAAGCACTTGGTAACTTATCGTTAGTGCCGGATTCTATTCGCGTACTCGTAGCAGTTAAGCCATAAACATCGACGTATTTTTCAAAAACGAGGTGTTATTATACATCTCGTTTTTTTATGGTTGAGATTACTTGTTTTGATCTTTAGTTGTGATTTATCTGGCAAAAATAGACAAGCAATACTTATAAGTAAGCCGACAGTAACTAGTCAAAGCCACCAATATTGGGTAAGATGTTTACCTTTTCTATAGAAAATAAATATTCGGTGATAACATCGCTAACGATGTCTGTATGTTTATTTTAAGGTCTCCTTCGACAGATCTTAACAAATGATCTCGCATTATTTTACATTCAAATATGATGGCTATATGGCATCAATATCATCAGATGCTGAGCGTTTTTGATAAAAATAAGGAAACATATCGTCATGTCCGATAATCTACAACTGATTGATGAGCTGCTGGCTACTATCGCGCTTATTGAAGTTACCCCTGATGTGTTTGAGGGTAAAAGCCATGACTATGTGGGCAGTCGTATATTTGGTGGGCAAGTGCTCGCTCAAGCGATTATGGCAGCGGCGCATACATTAGATAAAGACAAACCTTGTCACTCACTGCATGGATATTTTTTGCGTGGTGGCGATATTAACCAACCGGTGATATATCAAGTTCGTCGATTGCGTGATGGTCGTAGCTTGTCTGCACGTGAAGTCACCGCTATTCAGTACAAAGAAGTACGTGGTAAGCCGCCTGTTGAGCAAGTGATATTTTCAATGATTGCCTCGTTTTCGCCGATGGAAGATGGGCTTGAGTATCAAGAAGACATGCCTGTCTATCCACCACCAGAAGACTTGCTGACAGAGCAAGATTTAAAAGAAGAGAATGTCGGAAAAGTACCAGAAGCGCTAAAAGCAAGATTTATGCGCCGCCGTCATGTCGAGATTAAGCCAGTAAAGCCGCGTAATCCGATTAGCCCAGAACCTATGAAGCCTAAGCAAGCAAACTGGCTACGTATTCGTGAATTGGGCAATCAGCCAGTGGCTATTCAGCAAGCACTCTTGGCATTCTCGTCGGACTTTTATTTGGTTGGCACAGGGCTGATGTCACATGGTGTTAGCTTTATGACAAGTGGTCTACAGGCTGCTAGTATCGATCACTCGATGCATTTCCATCGCGATTTTGACTTGAATAAATGGATGCTGTACGACATGTGGAGCGATACCACGTCTAATGCAAAAGGCTTGAATCATGGCCAGTTTTGGCAAGATGGTAAACTGGTCGCTACCGTTCAACAAGAAGGACTTATGCGTTTACGTGTGCCAAAGTCTTAGAGTTATTTAGACCCAGCTATCTTTATACTATCATCATAAAAAAGCGACTCATTATTAATAGTGAGTCGCTTTTTTTATTCCAATTTCTTACTCTAAGATTTTAACCATCGCGCGAGGCAGTCCTAGGCTGTCTTGCGCTTTTTGTTCGGTTAACCACTTAAAGTCAATTTCAGCCGCTGCTAATTTTTGATTTAGCTCAGTTACCTGCGTCGCGTCAATCGTCAATTTACGCGGGGTCAAATACCAGTGAAAGTGCGTCAGCGAATGCTTGATAGGCGCATCATCGAGCAAGGTATTGCTAACTGATTTTGCGACCAGTTCATTTTTTATGAGCCACTCATTAATGATTTGCTCAGCAGTGGTAAATTCTGCTTCGTATACTTTTTCATTACTACGTACGTCATTTGGCATATTCGATAGTTTGTCATCGTTAGCTTCTACTTTCTTCGCAGTGTTACCACTCGTTTTACCATCAACTTTTTCCACGAACTGTAATGGTAAGCTCCATAATCCGCCCCAGATACCGTTGTCAGGGCGCTGTAGCCATAGTATGTCACCATCTGCACTTTCGATCAGCAGGGCATCACTGAACTTACTAGGTTTGGGCTGCTTTTTCGCTTTGACGGGATAATCAGTCTCGCGCCCTTGCGCATGGGCTAGGCAGTCTTCTTTCAATGGACATAATAGACACGCAGGCTTGCTACGGGTACATAATGTCGCACCCATATCCATCATGGCTTGCGCAAACAATCCTGAGTTCTCTGTCGGTGTTAGGCGTTCTGCCAATGCCCATAAATCTTTGGTGGTAGCAGATTTAGTGATATCGCCGTCAATTGCCGCCCAACGTGTCAGTACTCGTTTGACATTACCATCGCAGATGACACCATAATGATGCAATCCCATCGCCATAATCGCCCCAGCAGTCGATGGCCCAACGCCCGAAACCGCCTCCCATCCTGCTAGTGTCTGCGGAAAGTCCCCCGTTTCATCAATGACTTCGACCAGTTGCTTAGCACCTTTATGTAAATTACGTGCGCGTGCATAGTAGCCAAGCCCTGCCCAATGCTCTGCTACGGTATCCCATTCTGCTGCGGCCAAGTCCTGCACGGTTGGAAACGACGCCATAAAGCGTGCAAAGTAGGGCAGTACGGTAGTCACTTGTGTTTGCTGAAGCATGACTTCTGATAACCAAACAATATAAGGGTTGGGCGTATCGGTTTGGTGCTGTTGCCAAGGTAAGTCATGACGACCATTTTCGGAAAACCAATCGAGAAGGCGCGGGGCAAAGGAGTTTATAGCAGTAGGTGATTGAGAGAATTGAGTAGGCAAAAGCATTCCTTGTAAGTTGAACAGGGATATATAGAGTTTGGAGTTGTAGTTGTTAGGCAAAAAGGTAAATAGATAAAATTATTTAACAATATATGAGGCTTAATTGTTTATAAATAAAGGGGATAGATAGTATCACTATAGAGAAGTAAGAGTTTATCGATAGACACTGTCTAAAGTCTCACCCAATTCATTTTTCCACTCAATCCATCCGTTGGTCGAACGTCCTGATACTAGAGCACTAGCTCCACTGGGTGTTTTAAATAAATGGTTTTCAGTGAGTTTATAACTTTTATCGTTTACGGCTACGAGTTTGCCGCTACTGAGCAGACTCTCTTTTAATTTAGTCACAAATGGCGGAGCTGATGACGTTTGTGTTTGCCGTATTAGAGAACCTGCTAATATTACAAAGCCATCGTCGTCATAGTATCCTTTAGCATCACCATCTTTTACCTTATAGTAAAACAGAGCTGGAATAGTTTTCGTTGGAGCTTCATCGATTATTTGAGCAACTTTAGCAATGGTGGAATCAGTCGATTTGCTTTTATAAGTCTCGTTGCTATAAAGGCTATCATGAATAGCCAAGGACTCGAAAATAGGCTGTCCTAAAGTGGATAGTAAAACATCAAGAGTGTGGAATAATTCCTCGCAATCAGCCTTTAATGGGTCAGGTGTATGCGGTTTATTACCATTATTTCCATTTTTTAGTTCGTAACGTCCCACCTCAATGGCAGTTGCGATAGCCTTATGTTCCATATATAGCGCATGGGTTTGTGTCATAGAGTTATTGGTCGAAAGCATGACAAAAGCCCGTGTCCAGAAGTCTTTGTCATCGTGTTGGTTAAGACGTCTTTTAAGATCACCAGTTTGTCCAACATAAAGTAACGGCTTCTCTACACTATCGGTATCACCAATTAAAAAATACAGACCAACTTGATTGGCATCGGGCATCGCAAAAAAATCGTCAATGTGGATACGTGGGATTTCAATCAATCTTACTGTGCGCGTAGTCATCTCTGCCAAACGCAACCCACGAGGGTTACCTTTTGGCAGATAGATTTGGATGGTTTTAGCCGATGGTATTAATGGATTCATAGTAGCTTATATTATTGGTGAATCTACTTCCGATTCTGACGTGTACGCTTTTTACGTAAACGTTTCTCTTCTTCCTTAGCTTTGCGCTTCTCTTCTGCGGCAAGGCGTTGTTCTGCGACGACGATTTCTTCAGCTTCAGTCATGGCTGGAGTCTCAAGCGTGATACGACCAATCTTCGCGCTACGCAGCTCGTTAATTAGAATCTCAGACATACGGTACGTATCGACTTGATTGCCCGAACGTACACAGCCGCGATTGCGTCCAGCGACTTCAAAAAACTCCCAATCGGTCTTTGGTAGTTCTTCAATTTTATAACGGGTTTTTAGCAGCTCAGGATAAGCATGCATTAGGTACTCAGCGGTGTAACTGGCCACATCAGCGAAGTCAAAAGCCGTATCACGGATACCGCCCGTCGCTGCTAAACGATAGCCAGAGTTTTCGTTTTCAACCTTTGGCCATAGCATACCAGGTGTGTCATAGAGCATGATGTCATCGTCGAGTTTAATCAGCTGCTGCGACTTGGTCACGGCTGGCTCGTCGCCTGTTTTTGCCACAGCGCGTCCTGCTAGCGTATTGATCAGCGTTGATTTGCCAACGTTTGGAATACCCATAATCATCGCTTTGATTTGACGACCAGTCCCGACTTTATTGGGTACAAGATGCTTACAGATGGCGATGATGCGTTTTACATCATTGGCTTTTTCAGTATCGCAAGCAATGGCTTTGACCCCATCTTGCTGCTCGAGATAATCCATCCATGCTTGAGTCAACTCAGGATCGGCAAGGTCAGCTTTGTTCAGGATTTTGATAACAGGTTTTTCGCCGCGTAGTGCTGCGACCATTGGGTTTTCACTACTATATGGAATACGCGCATCGATGACCTCGATGACCAAATCCATCTGCGGCATGACTTCTTTGATTTCGTTACGGGCTTTGTTCATATGCCCAGGGAACCACTGAATACTTGCTCTCTTATCCATCTGCTTTCATAACCTTTTATAAAAAATGCTAAAAGTAAAACAATCAACGTTTACTTTCTAATGGTGCCAGTTTACTACAGAACCTGCTTGCTCACGGGACAATTTCACCCAACCAGCTTTGTCATTACGCTTGATTTTGGTTTTCTGTTTCCTCATGCGCGGGTGGTAATGGGGCCAAATAACCAATTAATAGTATTAAACTGCCTGCGCCAAGGAAGGATATCACTCGCCAAATCGCTTCGGTCTGTGACAAATCTACCAAGACCAGCTTGAGAACGACAATACCTAATAATCCAATACCCATAAACCAAAGCGCACGCTGCCAATAGCGACTCGCTATGATGGTGGCGACCAATGCCAAGAGCGTCCACAAAATCGTCAGTCCTGTTTGTACTTGCTCGCTCTGCCATGCACCACCTTGATAGTCATTCCAAAGTAGCGTGCCAATAAAGGCGTGTAGCGTTCTGACCAACATGCTGGAAATCAACCAAAAGCTGATTAGTCCCAATATAATTAGCAGACTCTCAGTGGTGAATACGCGCTTAGATTTGGCAGCTGCATTTGCTTCGATAAGTGTCTCGTCATGGTTTTTTTGGCTTATATAATAGAGACTAAAGCCAACCAACAGCGTCAACCATGAGGTGAGGTCATATAGGTTGAATAATGGAAAATAAGACAGTCCCCAAATCACACCATCATAAGACCAATTGGTAAGAACAACCCACAGTAAAGCAATGGGAGCAAAAATGGCAGCGCATCCTAATAGTGCCTGTTGCCAATCAAACCAATACAGTAGACCGTGTTTTGAAACTTTATTAGTTGAGGCGTTTTCTTCATTTTGTCTAATATAACGACGATTGAACCATAGTCCAAATAATATAAGTATCGCTGAAAACAAGAAAGCCATTACGCCATCAGAGTCTGGTAGGCCATAATGCGCCGCGGCAGCAATGAGTAAGATACCCGTACCTAGCCAGCTTGCAGCAGTATAACGTGAGGTATTTTTGTTATCGGACCATGTATCAGACCATGTCTTTAACCATAGCTGACCCATGACTAACCAGCCGATTATCAACCCTATTAAGACCAACCATTCCGCTGTTGCCCATGTTAAATTTTGCTCGAATTTTTGCGGTAGTTGCAGTATTAGCATGAAGTAGAACAGGGCTAATAATCCATGACTAAGCTGTCTAATTTCCGCCCACGGACGATAGCGATTGATAACCCAATAAGCAATCAAGCTGATGAGTGCTGCCAGTGCAATTACCGTCGTGCTTGATTGCCAGATATCAAACCAATGATGCAAATCAAGCATCAGTACTTGTAGCATCCAAGCCATCGCGGTCAGTGTCAAAAATTTGATGAATCTAGGGCTATGCCAAACGAATTTGAATACGCGGCTCTGACTATTGATTGAGGTCAGCCATTGCTGCGCCGCTTGCGTACTGACACCTAGCGCACGCGCATAGCTGGTCAATACATCTGATGTGCCGTCCAATGTTTGTGATTGTATGACTGAGGATTGAGATTGGATGACCGAGGATTTTGTAGGAGCTTTATTGTTAAGGCTATTAAGTTTGTTACTACTATCTAAGCTATTAAGCAGCACAGCAGGGGAGTTGCTAGCGCGTAAGATAAAGACGGTCGCCAGATAGCTGAGGGCTGAAATACTAAAGGCTAAAACGGGATAGTCTTCGATAGAGAATATCGCTGTCGTTACTAGTATAACAATACTGACGAGCTGCAATAGTAAGCCGAATAACACCGACCAAGACCGCAGCGAACGCCTGCCAAACCATACTAGCGCCAACCCTTGTACTGACCAACCAAAAGCAATCCATTCAGCATCTAGCGCCAACGGAATAACGAGCGCAAAAAATCCTAACCCTAACGCTAGCATGCCTTCGGTGATTAAAGCATAGCGTCTACTGCGCTGGATAAACAACCAGCCTATCCCAAGATAAACCGTAGCCAAAATGCCACTGGTAATCGTGAGGGCGTTAGAGATATCATTTAATAAGGCAGAAAACAAACCAAAAGCCAGTAGCGGTACTGAAAACAGTAAACCAGTATCAATAGGGAATACATAGGAGCTGTTTACATGGGCTCTGTCAAAGTGTTTTGTGTCATCTACATTATCAGCATGACTGAGGTCTTTTTCGTTTAGCGCATTATAGGTAATGATTTGCTGCGCATAACGAATGACGACAAACAAGTAAAGCAGCCAGTGTAAGGTTACTAATGCTACCAATGCCCAGCGCTGCGTTTCAATAACGACGCTCAGGTTTTCGCTGATGCCCCAATAGTATGCCAAGCCAAATGTCACAGTCACACCGAATAAATTTAATATTTTCCACGGTCGATAGTGAGCAATGACGGCAATCGTGACGTTTAGTAGTAGATAATAGCTAAACAACGTGACTAAGCTGCCAGTATCTTCACTGGTCAAAATCGGTGCAAAAAAACCACCCGATAATGCCAGTAATGCCAATGGGAAGGCGTTCTGACGTACGGCGAGGGCAATGGTAATGGCAGACAATAACCCAAGTCCGATAAAGCTTGGGACACTAGGAATGATTTCATAAACACTGTAAGAAAAAAAGGTACTTAGATAGGCAATTGCTAAACCTGCACCTTGTAGCGTGATCCCATATGAAAAGCGTTTTGCCGTCAGCTTTAACCCAAGCGCTGCCAATGCTAACCCTGTAACGCCAACTGCTATCAACTTCGTGGCAATTGAAATCTCGATATATTCGCTTAATAAGCGAAGCAGGAGCACCACACCTACCAACAGCACCAGTACGCCGACTCGCACGACTAAATTGCCACCGAAAAACCAGTTTTTGATTGAGTGAATGAGTGAGGTCACAATAGGTAGTGAGCGTTCATCAGGCTCAATCGATGCGGTAGGCGCTGTGTTTTCTGTATTTATAGGGGCATTATTGTCTATAGATTTATCGTCATAGATGTTTGATGCTGCATGTATGGTCGAGTTTGAAGCAACGGTAGGAAGCGGTGGTGGTGATACAGGCAGCTGATTATCTGGAGAAGAGTGTTGTGAGTCAAAAGCTATTTCTTTAGCATCATGGTCTTTAGCGTCACTGTCTTTAGGAACATTGCCTTTAAGATGAGGATCGTTAGTAGCAGTGTTGCGTGCATAATCATTTTTATCGACGAAAGGTGCAGACGGAGGCGTCATACTACGATGTCTTTGTTGCTCAAGCTCAGCTTGCAGCGTCATCACATCGCGGCGTAGATGCTCGATTTTTCGAGTTATCCTAGTATATAACGCGACCACCACGATCAATAAAATCGTAAAAGCCAGCCAGCCCAACTGGGTCACCATTAGATACAACATCTTCGTCACTCAATCCAGTTTATAGTAAAGTGATAATGACGTGATTTGATAAGAAGCACAAGACTACTCTAATTACTGGGCTAAAAGACAAATGCTAGAATGACACTCAAAATAAAAGGGTAGCTTAATAATTAAGCTACCCTTTTTAATAGTCTTTATACCAAATCGTTTTTTATGCTAAATTGGCTTTCATAAACTCAAGCATGTTTTCCCAGCTTTGTTTAGCAGCAGCTTCATTGTAGCCAAGATCTACTTCATTTTTGGCTGCACGCTCATCAGCATGCGGATTGGTAAAGCCATGTTTGGCATTGTCATAAACGTCGATAGTGTAATCAACATCGGCTGCATCTAGCTCTGATTTTAGACCTTCGATAGCATCCATTGATACCATTGAGTCATCACGTCCATGAGCGACCAACACTTTTGCTGCAAAGTTTTTGTCTGCAGGCTGTTTTGGGGTTGGGTTACCATGGAACGTAGCAACCGCTTTTAACGGCATGCCTTCGCGAGCCATATCTAGTACAACTTTACCACCGAAGCAATAGCCGATTGCGCCTAGGTTGTCACCATCGACTGATAACTGATCGCTGAAGTCATTAAGGATTAAGCGGCAGCGTGCCATTAGCATGTCTTGATCGGCCAGTACTTGCTCCATCCACATGTTTGCCTGCGCTGCATCAGTGGTTAGTTTGCCTTCACCATAGACGTCCATAGCGACTGCTGCATAACCTGCCTCTGCCAAGCGCTCAACCACTGATTTTGGATGATCGACCACGCCCCACCATTCTGGCGCAACCAAGATACCTGCTGCTGGATTTTCATCTGAAGCGTTCTCTGGTAGTGCTACATAACTGATAAGTTCTACACCATTCTCGGTGGTACTGATTAATTCAAAAGTCTTAATTGACATATTATTGTCCTTTTTTATGTTGTGAGTTTTAATTATTCGTCATTGTGATGGTTCGTTTTTCTAACTCGTACTACCTTAACGCCCATGTCTAGCAAAAACAGCTATAATACTGTAACGCTCTTTATCAAAATGCTACTGCGACTTTATGACTATAAATTTGTTAAACAAAAATAATGACCAATCTGACTTGAACCCAGGTCTCGATGCAGCGGCCACGCCTGCGCAACCGGTCACTTTGTTCCCTGACAGTACCGATGTCGATTCTAATGCTGACTCTAAGTATGAGTCTGAGCCACTACGTCCGCAGTTCTGGTCGCGATTTTCATTAACAGAACTAAACCATAGCGAGTGGGAAGCGTTGTGCGATGGTTGTGGCAGTTGCTGCTTGATTAAGTACATCGATGAAGATGAAAGCGGCAATGTGGACGAGGAGATGGTCGAATATACCGATGTTACCTGCCAGTTGATGGACTGCGCGACAGGATATTGCAGTCACTATGCAACGCGGCAAGAGCATGTGCCAGATTGCATTCAGCTGACTATGGACAACTTGCCCAAGATGATGTGGCTACCATCGCACTGCGCCTATAAGCGTCTGTATAAAGGGAAGGGCTTACCAAGTTGGCATTTATTATTGACTGGGGATGCGGTGGTGACACAACAACAGATGCGAGCGGCCAACGTAGGCGTCGCTGGTCGCTGTGTCACGGAAATCGGTATGTCTGATGAAGAAATGGAGACACGGGTGGTTAACTGGGTCAATCCTTAGTCTACAGTTAGTTAGATGCCTGAGCAGTAGATCTAGCCTTCGCTTCAGCACTGGCTTGCGAGTTAGCCAATGCTGGTATCGGAATATCTTGACGAATCTGCTGTGAAAAGTTACGGCTGTTTTTATCTCTACTAACGCTAGTTAGTTGGTTAGCCTGATTATCAAAGCCTTTTGCTTTTGGGTTGATATGAGTGCGCTCATACCACGTGTTCATTGACCAAGGCTGGTTGTCCTTTTCTGGCGCCGCATCCAACATGCCTACATCATATAGATAGTTCGGTAACCAACCAGACACCCAAATCCGATAATCCCATGGCAAACGATCGCCACTGACGATACGCGCCATATAAAAGATAATATTGGTACAGTTGCTGAGCAATGTATTGTACCAAGCAGGTTTAGCGTTCAAATCATCAGCCGCAGTCAGATAAGATTCAAACAGCGACCTCACTTCATGCTGTTGCAAATTGCTAATAGGAAACAGATAAACCTGCTCGCCGCGCGCATTGCTGCGAGTGTAGATAATATCGCGTTCTTCTGCAGCAATCAGGCTCAACTCATAACGTCGAAAAAACCCAGCCAGCGCTGAAAAAGACTCGCCGTCTTCTTTACGTATCTCAAATGAGAAGGCAAGTGGTCTATCACCTTCAAATCGAAAGCTAACTAAAGTATGAGCGATTAGCGGTCCCATCCAATAAGAATTGGTCACATCAACGCCGGATAACTTAGACAAATCAATCGTACGGGTATCCCAATGTTCAATGGCGTCTTCTTCAGTTTGCCAATCAAAGTTACGAACATTGGTTAAAGTAATCAAATCAGGGTTGGTCGCATCGCGCTCATAGGAGACTCGCTGGTCGACTTCAGCCATCCATTCTCGATCTTGTTGCGGTTCGATAGAAAGAAACCAACCTAAACCTATGAGCCAAATAGCGCTATATACGCCGATAAGCAACTTGGTTGCTGTATTTTTGCTAATTGATTTTTTATTAGACAATGAGTCACTGTGCAATACTCTTGTGACGGCATCCCAATAACGCGTACTTAGCAGCGCAGCTAATATACCTACAATCGCTATCGTTGCAAGCCAAGTCAATACTGAGCTGACGCCGTACTGATACCAAATCGCGAGTAACAACCATAGCGCCGATAACAATAACGTAACGGCAATTAAAAAAGTCACAAGAAGCTGGCGCCATGTAGGCTTTGGCTGATTGCTATCTAATGAGCTGTTTTTTGATATTTCGTGTTTTAAGTCAAGGCTCTCTAAACCAAGGTTCTCTAAGCCACGACTGTCTGACCGTCGACTGCGTGAACGCGACGAGAGTAAGCGAGAAAAAACGGAACGTAGCGACATAGGGTTTGCTTTGATAAATAAAGGCTTTGACCATAGCAAAGTTTACAACACGCTGACAATACAATTTGAGTGAATTTGTCGTTGAATGTCGGTGAGCCTTGCGATAAAGTGAAGCTAATTTGTACTAGCAAATTTGTTATTCATGCATTAATTAATAACAAACCAGCTATTTTATTTGTTACTTTTATCCCCATCTAGGCTTTACTTGTTTTTTTATTGAGTATTGTTCGTTTTTCTATTGAATACTATTCTAATTTTTATTAACTAAAGAGGTTAAATCACACCACCATGTCTGACGACACTCCCAGCCCGAGTAGTTGGTCGATGCGCGGCTTAAAACGCTGGCTATCGACCGCCCCCGAAACCCGTGATGAATTGATTCGTCTGGTACAAGACTCGCGCCAGTTTTTAGAGCCTGATACGGTCGATATGTTAGAAGGCGTGCTCGATTTGCCTGCGACACAAGTCCGCGAAATCATGACACCGCGTCCGCAAGTGATTGGTCTGCACGAGAGCACCAGCCTTGCCGAAGTTATGGATATTATTCTTGAGACCACTCACTCGCGCTATCCTGTTTTTGACAGTCAAGATGATGATGCCGTCATCGGTATCTTATTGGCAAAAGACTTGATTCCAATTTTGGTACATATGGTTCGCAATCAAGAAGACAAAATTGACAGTAAGCGTCTTAGAGACTTGGTGCGCCAGCCGTTGTATATCAGTGAGACGGCTCGTTCTGATACCTTGCTACGCTCATTGCAGCGTACTCAGGTACATATGGCGATTGTCGTTGATGAGTTTGGTAACTTTGGTGGTGTGGTCACCATGGAAGATTTGTTGGAAGAAATCGTTGGCGATATCGTCGATGAGCATGATGACTTTGATGAAGATAGTGATATCAACAACATCATTCCTGACCCAGAAAAGCCAAATACATGGCGTGTGCAAGCGTCTACAGTAATCGAAGACTGTAATGATGAGCTGGGTAGTCGTTTTGACGATACCGATGTTGATACGATGGGTGGTCTGGTCATGCAAGCACTTGGCTTCGTTGGTGATTTAGAAGGCGAGAGCGTCGTGATAGATGATTGGAAAATCACCATTACCGATGTAGAAGGTCGATTTATCCAAAATCTAGAGCTGACCAAAACGAATGCTGAGCAACAGATATTGATAGGCAGCCACTAGCTTGCTTATAGTGTCACGATAATTGGTCAATGAAAAAAACTTGTTAGCAAATTCCATAAAAAACACGATGAAAAATCGTGTTTTTTGCTTTCTGCCTTTTGGTCTTTAGAATGAGGTTTTAGCTACGCAAATTTACCCACTTGTAGGTTTTGACTGGTATCATGGGTGGGTTTTATTTGTGGCCCTGCATAAAGCATTGTGCAGTCAGGTTTTGCGTGAGTGTTATCTCATCGCTTAGCTGAGAAATTTTAGAAAATATGGTTTTGGATAACTGCTATGCGTCTGTCTACTGTTGATTTGCAAAAACGTCTGAACCCTGATAAGCCAAAAGGTTTACACATGGGGTTGACGGTACTAATAGCTTGGCTGGCAGGGGCAGCTTTTATACTCGCGCTCGCGCCTTATGGCATTTGGCCAGTTGCCTTGGTATCACTTGCCATCTTATATGCGTTATTGGTACCAGCGATGACAGGTCGCCGCGCCTTTATAATCGGTCAGGCCTACGGTACAGGGCTGTGGTGTGTTGGCGCGTTTTGGCTATACACCTCGATACACGTTTATGGTGATACACCCGCATGGCTTGCTTTGATTATGATTGCGCTCATGGGTCTAGGCATGGGTTTGTTCCATGGATTTTTGGCGCTAATCTTTAATCGTGTGGTCGGCAAGCAGCCGTTATCTTTTGCCGCCCTGTGGATACTCCAAGAGTGGATGAAAACGTGGCTGTTTACTGGTTTTCCTTGGCTATTCGTTGGTTATGCGTTTACTGAGCAGTATTGGTTGTCTTCGCTCGCGCCTGTGGCTGGCGTTTTTGCAGTTTCTTTCGTAGCGGTATTATTGGCTGCCAGTATTGTTGAGCTATTGCGTCGCCGCGGTGGCTATATGATTCCATCGATAGCCTTGTTAATCATTAGTAGCACGCTATGGTTGATCAATCCGCAGTGGACCAAACCAAAAGGCACTCCTGATTTATCGGTGTCTTTGATTCAGGGTAATATCCCACAAGACCTAAAATGGCTCACTGAATATCAAATTGAGACGCTAAAAATCTATGCAACGTTGACTCGTGACGAGTGGGGACGTGACATCGTGCTGTGGCCTGAATCGTCTATTCCTATGTTTCAGACAGAAGCTGTTGGTTTTATCAGTGAAATGGTCGCGATGGCCAAAGAGACTGATACGACATGGGTGACAGGTATTCCTTATAAGGACGAAGCAGCGTTTGATGCCAGTACAGATAAATATCCGCCGTTCTACAATAGCGTGGTAGCGCTAGGGGCACAGGCAGAGGGGCTGTATAAAAAGCAACGTCTGGTGCCATTTGGTGAATACATTCCATTCCAAGGCGTGCTCGATATTCTGCCAAATCTAGCAGGTAGCCAAGACATTATGAGCTATAGTCGCGGCAGTGATCAGCAGTCGCCGCTACGTGTGCGAGGGCATAATTTAGGTGCAGCCATCTGTTATGAAGTGGCTTATCCAGATACCACGCGCAAAAACGCCATTGGCACGGACTTCTTATTGACCATCTCAAACGATGCTTGGTTTGGTACGTCGGCAGGCCCATTACAGCATTTACAGATGGTACAGATGCGAGCATTAGAGAACGGCCGCTGGTTTATGCGTGCGACCAATACAGGTGTGACAGCTATCATTGACCACAAAGGTCGTATCGTAGAGCGTGCACCGCAGTTTGAGCGTACTGTATTGCGCGGTGATATTCAGGCACGAGTTGGCAACACGCCATTTATGCGCTTTGGTCAATATCCTATTTTGTTTATCATGGCACTGTTGCTGATACTCAGCTATTTGGGTAAACGTACTAAGTCTCCAGTACGTTTGGTTAAGTAAGATGTGACGATAGTGAATAATAGATAACTGATTAAATAGTTAGCTGACCCAAGTGCCAAAAATGAATAGTTAAATTGTGGATAATAAACCCTTTAAATACTTAAGGGTTTTCACAAATCAGTATAAATTGCGATATAATAGGTCAATATTTCAAATATTTTGTGCAAGGTGGATAAGGTATGTCAGAAGGTATCGTTAATAACAATCCAAAAAAAGAGCTGTTATTCGCTTTAGGTGGCATTGCCATGTTCTTAGGTATTGTCTTACTTATTGGTGTTTCTGCATTTTTGCGTCCAGCAGGCGAGCATATCACTGCTGAGACAACTGAAGCATCAGCCGCGGCAGATGAAGCAGAAGCCACTGCTACTGAAGAAGCGGCTCCAGCTGATGCAGAAGCTGCAGCAACAGAAGAAGCGTCAGATGCTACAGCGCCTGACACTGCAGCAGATGCAACCGTAACACCAGCGGCAGATGCAGATAGTGCAGTTGTCACTGCAGAAGCTGGTACCGCAACTGCTTCTGGTACTGTAAGCCAAGCCGCTGTTGCTGATGCTGATTTGACAGCTGAGCAAGCGGATGGTGACTTAGATGCTGGGAATGCTGGCGACGCTACTGATGAGGCCGCAGCACAGTAAGCTGTGGCATGATTATGTAACTGACCTAAAGTAGTGTAAATGATCCAAAATGGTGCCACTCGATTGTTAAATGAGCTGCATTATGAAGTCTGTATCAACAGTGCTATAAGCATAATATTACTGTCCTAGATACCTATAAAAAGAGTCCGTTCTCAACCATTGAGAGCGGGCTTTTTTTATGGGTATTTGTGTAATTTTTGACCAATTCTTTCTTTACTTGATTATAGCCAAGTGAAACAATGTTCCGCCTATATGACCGTCCATCTGGATAATCAGGGGTTTGGTCATTACAAATATGATCTTTAAAGGAATAAAGTTATGGGCACAGAAACAAATTCGGGGGCTAGTGCAGCAGAGTTAGAAGCTCTAGACAATGGCTTTATGGGACATCCTGCGCCCTTACGCTCATTGTTTTTTACCGAAATGTGGGAGCGGTTCTCCTATTATAGTATTCGTCCACTATTGGTTTTATTTATGGTGGCAACAGTGAGCAGTGGCGGTTTTGGCTTTAGTGAAGTCACCGCTTCTGCTATTTATGGTATTTTCGCTGGTTCGTTATACTTAGCAGCAGTACCAGGTGGCTGGTTAGCAGATAACTGGCTAGGTCAAGAGCGTGCGCTGTGGTGGGGTAGTATCATTATTGCCCTTGGTCACTTGTGTATCGCGCTTTCAGCGATGTTTGGTATGACGCTGTTCTTCGTTGGTTTAATCTGTATTGTCTTGGGCTCAGGGTTATTTAAGACCTGTATCTCAGTGATGGTTGGTGCCTTGTATCCTAAAGGCGACTCTCGCCGTGATGGCGGTTTCACCTTATTTTATATGGGGATCAATGTCGGTGCGTTATTAGCGGCACTTATCGTCGGCGTATTCAAAGAAAAAGGCATGTGGCATGTCGGCTTTGGCGTTGGTGGTTTGGGTATGTTGGTCTCATTACTGATTTATCGTTTTGTCGCGCAAAAGAACTTAACGCGTTATGCACGCGTCAAAGGTATTTCTGCTGAGTGGGAAAAATCTAACGACCATTACAAAAACATCGGTCGCTGGGTTGGTGGTTTCGTTGCGTTGCTAGTAGCCGCAGTGCTACTAGTGTCTACTGGCATGATATCGTTTAATCCTGAGATGGTTGCAGAGTATATGACGTACATCATTGCTGCGGTGGTTATCTTATATTTCGCTATTATGTTTATCTCACCGCGATTGGATAAGACGGACAAACTACGCTTATTAATTTGTTTTGTCTTAATCATTGGTTCGACGCTGTTCTGGTCAAGCTTTGAGCAGCAGCCAACGTCTTTTAACTTATTTGCCGATCGTTATACCGATCTAAATGTTTTAGGATTTGAGATACCAAGTATTTGGTTCCAGTCATTGAACCCACTATTTATTTTAATATTGGCACCTATCGTTAGTATTATTTGGGTCAAGCTTGGTAACCGCGGTCTTGAGCCTAGCAGTATGGCTAAGTTTGCACTCGGTATGCTACTGGCAGCTGCAGGTTTTGCCTTGATGATTTTTGCCTCAAAAAGCATTTTAGCGCCTGGTGCTGGCTTGGCATCGCCGCTATGGTTGGTAGGTAGTTTATTATTATTGACGCTAGGTGAGTTAGCATTAAGCCCAGTTGGGTTGTCTGCCATGACTAAGCTAGCGCCAGAGGGTATGCAAGGTCAAATGATGGGCCTGTTTTTTGCTTCTATCGCTATGGGTAACTTGGTTGCTGCTTTCTTTGGTGGGCACGTATCTGCTGATAAAATCGAAGGCTTACCAGGTCTATTTACTACCATGACCATCTTTTTGGTAGTTACCGCTGTACTATTATTGATACTAGCAAAACCTATCAATAAAATGCTTAAGGAAAGCGAGCATGAAAAACAACTGGCCAAGCAATAGGATAGTCTGATGTACATTTGTGATTAACAACAGCACAAGTGACATATGATGAGACGTGTTACCATTACTGGTAGCACGTTTTATTGTTTTAGTTGGTGAGATATTTGGCACAAGCCATTGAAAGCTTATTGTCTGCCCAAACATCTAATGATAGCTCACTATAAATAGCAGTACAGCGTTTTATAAGCCTATATTAATTCAATTTTATATTCTCAATAAGTAGAAGCAACTATCAAAGCAAACATAATTAGATAGCTAAATAAGTAGACTGTTTGCTTGAATAATTGCTATCAATAATAAATGTCTTATTAAAACTAAAGCGGTATCAACAACTCAAACAAGACGACTATTAGAACAAGACGATTGTAAATAATCGCTCCAACATCAAATTTTTATAACTTCTATAAGGACACATTCAATGAATAAACAAGCCATTCACGAACGTATTGCTAATTTACGTAGCACCTTAGCCGCGCAAGATCTCACCGCAATCATCGTACCGTCTGCTGATCCACATTTATCTGAATATCTACCAGAATACTGGCAAGCACGCTTATGGCTGTCAGGGTTTACCGGTTCTGTCGGCACGCTTGTTGTAACTGCTGATTTTGCAGGTCTATGGACGGATAGCCGTTATTGGGTACATGCTGCCGAACAGCTAGAAGGCACAGGTATTACTTTAGAAAAGCTTGCGCCAGGTCAGCCAAATCATATCGACTGGCTAGCCGACCATTTGCAAGAAGGGGATAGCGTAGCAGTAGATGGCAATGTGCTATCTATCGCTGAGCAAGATCGCCTGTTAAATGCTTTTGATGCCAATGACATTACTTTGATCACTGAGCGTGATGTGCTGACAGAGATTTGGACAGATCGCCCAGCACTACCGGCGGCCAAATTATATACTCATGATGAACAGTTCCTTGCTCAGTCTGCCCCCTCAAAACTTGCAGCAGTACGCGAAGGCATGGCAAAAGCAGGTGCGACCCATCATTTACTTTCAAGCTTAGACGACATCGCTTGGTTGACGAACTTGCGCGGTGCGGATGTTGATTATAATCCGGTATTCTTGTCACATATGTTGATTGACGCAGACAAAGCAACGTTGTTTGTTGATACTGATAAAGTAAGCGAAGATATTGCACAAAGTCTAAAAGACAGCGGTATCACACTGGCTGACTATTCTGCTGTGCAAGAGGCATTGAGCGCATTAACGCCAGACGATTTATTATTGTTAGATCCGAGCAAAGTCGCAGTAGGTACGCTTTCAAAAATGGCAGATGATGTTGGCTTCATTGAGCAAATGGCACCTAGCACATTACTCAAATCTGTAAAATCAGATGCAGATATCGATCATGTGCGTGAAGCGATGCGTCAAGATGGCGCTGCTTTGGCTGAGTTTTTTGCGACATTTGAACAGCGTCTAGCAAACGGCGAGCGTTTAAGTGAACTAGATGTTGATAGCATGCTGATAGACGTGCGCAGTCGTCAGCCGCATTATGTCTCGCCAAGCTTCCCAACCATCGCAGGCTTTAACGAAAATGGCGCATTGCCACATTACCGTGCAACGCCAGAAAAATTCAGCTACCTTGATGTGGCCGAGGGCGAAGGCGGATTGCTACTGATTGACTCAGGCGCACAATATCAGAATGGTACGACTGATATCACCCGCGTAGTTGGTATTGGACAAGTCACTGCTGAGCATAAACGCGACTTTACGATTGTGTTAAAAGCCCACATTGCGCTGGCTCGCGCTCATTTCCCTGATGGTATCGCCTCACCGTTGATTGATGCTATTTGCCGTGCGCCGTTGTGGCAAGCACAGATGGACTATGGTCATGGTACAGGTCATGGCGTTGGTTATTTCTTGAATGTACATGAAGGCCCACAAGTCATTGCCTATAGCGCTAGCACGCCAAAAGAGCGCGCGATGAAAGTCGGTATGATTTCTAGTAATGAGCCAGGTCTGTACCGCGAAGGCAAATGGGGTATTCGTATCGAGAACTTGGTAGTAAATACGCCAGTTGCTAAGCCTACTGAGACAGAGTTTGGTAATTTCTTAAACTTTGAGACCATCACTTACTGCCCAATTGACACGCGTCTGATTGAGCCGTCACTGTTGGACCAAACCGAGATTGATTGGCTAAATAACTATCATAGCCAAGTCTTCGCAGAGCTAAAAGATCGTGTTGAAGGTGCAGCGCTTGAATGGTTGACTGAACGTACTAAAGCCATTTAATCCCAAGCTTAAAGCATTAACTAAAAGTACTAAAAAGCCCCGTAAATTATTTACGGGGTTTTTTAGTGTGTGTTATCTAATAATTACTACTAAGCGACTGTTTCTAACTATACGTCTAACACTGAAAAATACGCACTGTTAGTGAATACTTTTCTTAGCAGCTTCATTATTAGTAGTTGAGTCATTCTGTTCGCTAAAGTGTTGGGTTACCTCAGCACGGAGCCAAGACTTTAGGTTTTCAGACATTAGCATCATTTGCTCACTTAGATAGTCATCGACCTGAGTTTCTAGCTCGCGGATTAGCTGTTGGTGTGTTGCATCTAGCTTCGCGTCTTTTAAGGCCAAATTAATCGCGGCACTGGCTTTATTATTAATATCTTTAATGTGGTTATCACTAAGCGTATGTGCCTGTTCGCTAATGGTTTTGTTATCAGTATTTTTACTATCGTTAGTATTGCCTTCAGTATTTTTTGCTTCTGATATCGCTTTTTCAGTCTTTGCACTAGAATTATCAGTAACAGCGATATCTGCCACGACTTTATCTGTGTTTGATTTAGCTACGTCGGTAGCAGCTATTTCTTTGTCGTTGTCTGCCTCTAACGCTGACTGTTCATTTTTCTCTTGCTCTTTTTGAGTCGCTTCTGCCTTGCGTGTGGCTTCTTTTTTCTTCTGCTCTTCTTCTAGCTTTTGTTTTGCAGCGGCCGCGTCTTCTAGATCTTGTTTGTCCGTGATTGCTTTAGCAATGGCTTGCTCTGCATTGTAATTGTCATATAGCTCGTCTACATGCGCATCTAAATCATGGGTGTTAAAAGTGAAGTCTTCAAATGAGGTATCAGATTGCAGTAGAGTAGTAATATCTTTTAGTTCTTGGGTAATCGCTGCGCGTACTGGCTCAGGTGCACACGTCCAGCGTTGATAAAACTGATGGGAAAATGAGTAGCTTGACATGGTATCTTCCATAAATGTTCCAAAAATTACCCCTTATCATACGCAAGTACGATAAGGGGCTGCAAGTGGACAAACGTAGCAAATCTGACACCAACGTTACAACGCACTCATTACCATGCGCTGCGCTGTAGATGGATGGCTGTTATTGATTGACAGGCCAGCGAGCAAATACCAATGAGCCATTGGTACCACCAAAGCCAAAGCTGTTGGATACTGCATACTGCAGGTTATCAACTTTGCGTGATTGATTAGCCACATAATCAAGGTTACAGTTGTCTTCGATATCATCTAGATTGATCGTAGGCGGCACATGCTGATGCTGTAGCGCTAGTACTGTAAAGATGGCTTCAACTCCGCCAGCGGCACCAAGTAAGTGACCGGTCATCGATTTGGTTGAGCTAACTAAGATGCTGTCTTTTACAGGAGAAAAAACAGTTTCGATAGCAATAGACTCAGCAACATCACCAGCAGGGGTACTAGTGCCATGAGCGTTGACATAACCGACGCTTGATGACTCGATACCAGCATCGTTTAGCGCATTTTGCATCGCTCTTGCCGCACCGCTACCGTCTTCTGGTGGCGCAGTAATATGACTGGCGTCATCACTCATACCAAACCCGACTAACTCTGCTAATATCGTTGCACCGCGCGCTTTGGCATGGGCAAGGCTTTCTAATACCACCACGCCAGCACCATCACCAAGGACGAACCCATCACGACCTTTATCAAACGGACGTGAAGCTTTAGTTGGCTCATCGTTGCGCGTAGAGAGTGCATGCATCGCACTAAAGCCAGCTATACCAAGTGGGCTAGAGCCTTTTTCACTACCGCCTGCTAGCATAACATCAGCATCACCATAAGCGATCAAACGAGCAGCAAGACCCATAGCATGAGTCGCCGTGGTACAAGCCGTTGATGTCGCAAGGTTCGGGCCTTTTAACTTATGCTTAATCGCTACCAGTCCAGCGGCCATATTGACGATAGAGCCTGGGATAATAAAAGGTGAGACTTTGCCTGCGCCTTTTTCGTGTAAGGTATCACGGCTGTTTTCAATCGTTTGAATACCGCCAATACCTGAACCTAAAATAATACCAAAGCGATCTTGGTCAACACCTTGTACAGGCGCATCAGCAGCACTGACTTCCTCGATAAAACCAGCGTGCTTTAGGGCCATTGCCGAAGCGGCAACCCCATAATGCATGAACTCATCATAGCGACGCGCATCTTTGGCATTCATATATTGCTTGGCATCAAAGTCTTTGATCACGCCTGCGATTTGCGCACGGTAGCCGGTGGCATCGAAATGCGTAATCGGTGAAATACCACTCTCGCCATTGAGCAATTTGGTCCATGAGCTATCGACGTCTAGACCGAGCGGCGTAATGGCGCCCATACCTGTGACTACCACACGCGTATCATCAGAACGCTCGTAGTGAGGTGGTTTTTGACGCGATTTATGTACAGGTGCTGCAGTCATATTATTTGTGTCATCAGTGGTGGCTTGGTCGATAGGTGAACTACTATTCTGGCTCATGCGATATATCCTATACTTACAGGTCCTAAGAGGATGGCGTTTCAAAAGTCATTATAAAACACATAAGTGCACGTATGTAAACTAAAATTTAACTGGTCAGGCAAAACATACTTGACCCAATACCACGCCTTTATTTGCACCAGTCACCGCTGGTAAATTACCAGTTTCACCCATCAATGTTTGTCTGGCTAACCATGCAAAAGCAACGGCCTCGACCCATGTTGGTGCAAGCCCTAAATGTTCAGTGGTTTTTACTGTGCAATGGGGTAGGTGTGCTTGCAAGCGTGTCATTAAATAGTCATTCAATGCGCCGCCACCGCAAACATAAACCGAGCTGTTTTTTGAATGATTGATAAACATGTTGATTTGTGTACTGGCACTGATAGCCGTTAGCTCAGTTAAGGTAGCTTGCACATCGGCTGCTGAGTAACTGATATTAGCATTGGCTTGCTCAAAAGCCTGTAGCTCACCCTGCAGCCAAGTTAAGTTAAAATCCTCACGACCTGTACTTTTTGGATGAGATTGAGCAAAAAATGGATGTGCCAAAAGTTGCTGTAATAATAACTCAATGATGGTGCCAGACTGCGCCCAATCGCCACCTGCGTCATAGCTATTATCAGTATGCAAAGATATCCATGCATCCAATAATAAGTTGGCAGGACCCGTATCGTAACCAACAACTTGATCTTTTTCATTGGCTGGCAAGACCGTTATATTGGCAATACCACCTAAGTTTAATAGCACACGGGTACTATCAGGCGTAGCAAATAATGCCTGATGAAACGCAGGTACTAAAGGCGCGCCTTGACCACCAACCGCCATGTCACGACGTCGGAAATCATTGACCACGCTGATGCCTGTGCGCTCAGCGATAATATTGGCATCGACCAATTGCAACGTGAAACCCATCTGCGGGCGATGGCGTACGGTTTGTCCGTGACAGCCAATCGCTAGCACTGACTCAGGATCGGTATTTGATTGCTGCAATAGCGTATTGACCACTTCGCTCGCGAACTCAGCGTACGCGCGACTTGCCCAGCCGAACCAATCCAACTCACTGCTTGGTTCATCGGCCTCTGGTACGAGTTGATTCACGCCATTCGGCTGACATAATGCCAATAGTACTTCACGCAGACGTGGCGGAAAATCTTGGCTATAGGTTGCAAGCAGTCGCAACGGCGGTTGAGTGTTATCTTCGTTGCTTATCTCAGGATTAAACTGACAAAGAACCGCATCCATACCATCCAAACTGGTGCCAGACATCATGCCGACATATAAGCCATCATCGAAGCTTTCAAACACCGTTTGCTCAAGGGCATCGGTCAACGTGGCATAGTTCGAATTATCAAAGGTCAAATCATCAATATCTTCTGAACTATTATCCAAACCATTATTCATAAGCAAGTCTGCGAGGGCATTATGGTCAGTATCAGCAATCGATGCGGGGTTGGTCATGGCAATTTACCTTAAAAAACGCTAGTATATCCGTCAAATTCTAGCATTTTTTCCAACCTTTTGAGGTTCTAAACTTCCTAAGGTGTTGAGCCAGTAACCGTCATTCATAAAAATCCCAATTAAAGTGATATATAGAGAGCATCATGACCAATCAAACTTACACCCTAGAAGAACAACTGGCCCTTATTCAGCGTGGTACGCAAGAGATATTGTCTGAAGATGACTTAGTGGCTAAGCTAAAGCTCAATCGTCCACTACGTATCAAGGCTGGCTTTGATCCTACCGCCCCTGATCTGCATTTAGGTCACACAGTATTGATCAATAAGCTTAAGCATTTTCAAGATTTGGGTCATGAGATTTATTTTCTAATCGGTGACTATACCGCCAAGATTGGTGACCCTTCTGGTAAAAACAGCACGCGTCCACCGTTGACTGATGAGCAAATCAAAGCCAACGCCACGACTTATGCTGAACAAGTATTCAAAATCTTGGACAAAGAAAAGACTCGCGTGGTCTTTAACTCTGAGTGGTTCAATGACATGAGCGCTGCTGACATGATTCAGCTTGCCAGTCAGCAAACCGTCTCGCGTATGCTAGAGCGTGATGACTTTTCAAAACGCTATGCATCACAAACGCCCATCTCAATCCATGAGTTTCTTTATCCGCTAGTACAAGGCTACGATTCTATTGCGCTTAAAGCAGACGTTGAGCTTGGCGGTACCGATCAGACCTTTAACTTGCTAATGGGTCGCACGTTGCAAGGACGCTATGGCCAAGAGCCGCAAGTTTGTATCACTGTGCCAATCTTAGAAGGGCTAGATGGTGTCAATAAAATGTCCAAATCACTGGGCAACTATGTCGCTATCTATGATGCACCAGGCACCATGTATCAAAAAATCCTGTCGATGCCGGACACACTTATCCATCGTTACTTTGAGTTTTTAAGCTTTAAGCCAATGGAAGAAGTGGAAGCTTTATTGGCGGAGATGAAAGAGGGTCGTAACCCACAAGAAATCAAACGTATCCTTGCCGAAGAATTAATCGAGCGCTTCCATGATGCTGATGCCGCTGCTAATGCGCACAAATCTGCTGGTAACGTCTTAGCAGATGGCGAGCTACCAGTTGACTTGCCAGAAATTATGTTAGATATAGAAGGGCAAGATGCGTTATTTATCACTCAGATCTTGAACCAAGCTAAGCTCGCTAAAAACAACTCAGCTGCCAAAGACATGGTAAAACGTGGCGCGGTAAAAGTAGATGGCGAAGTCGTTGATGGTGGTTTTAGTCTAACCTCAGGTCAAACGGTCGTGATTCAAGCAGGCAAAAAGGCTTATGCGAAAGTGACGGTTGGTTAGATAATCTACAAAAATAATTAAGAGTGAGGTCGGCAGTAATTGTCGACCTTTTTTATGAAGCGATAATTAGCAGCCATTTTTATTTTAATATTAGGAGTTTGCTATGACTAAAACCATCCCCCAAGGCATTTACCGCCACTATAAAGGCAGCTTGTATCAAGTATTGCATACAGCGCAGCATTCAGAAACCGAAGAATCGCTAGTGGTATATCGTTGTCTGTATGGTGAATATGGCGTGTGGGCACGTCCGCTTGCGATGTTTGCTGAAACGGTTACGGTCGATGGTAAGGAAATTCTGCGATTCGAATTGATTAAGCCATTAAATGATTAATACTTAGCCACTAATTTAGATTGAATTTAGCGCATAAAAAACGACCCGTTGAGGTCGTTTTTTTTGTGCATTATTAAACACCCATCATTAAGCGTTCAGAAACTCTTTCAATACTTTATAAAAACTAACAGGTGCATCCATCGGCACGGCATGGCCTGATGTCGGCAAAATAATACTGTGCGCATTGGGCAGCAGAGTGATCAAACGCTGTTGCCACTCTGCACTATATAACTGCGAGCGCGCACCAATCAGCAAAGTAGTCGGAATATTGACAGTGGGCAAAACCTCGCGGTAATCGTAGGGCAATGCAACATAAGCTGATAGGCAGCGCAGTTTATGTTGCCAAGTCGCGTGTTCCATTAATGAGATTTTGTGCGGTGCCCGATAACTGAGGGCTTTTACCAATAATTGCGAAGGTTTGCTGCTGACAGAGAGTAGAGAAAAAGAGCGTTCCATGTCTAACAAATTCACTTTTAATCGATAGGGCAGGTGACGGAAGTCAACCACTTGTTCGGCTTGTAGATAAGGGGCAGTGTCAGTAATCAACCGTGTAAATTGCGCAAACAATTCGGTTTGTCGTGTACCGAATACACCGCCACCTTGCCAGTCTGGCTGATTATGAATAATCGGTGCTTGATCAATATTCAGATAGTGACTCACGCGCTGAGTACCAAAGCGCTGAAAATATGCCCACATGACTAATGCACCCATCGATATCGCGGCAACAGGAAAAGCCTCAAAGCCGGTCTCTTTGCTCACGTATTCAAACACATCTTGGGTATCTTGTGCATATTGCTCAATAAAATCAAACGTTGGCAACGTTTGATGACTGGCCAAACCAAAACCTCTAAAATGAGGCAAGTAAAAGCAGTAGTGCTGAATTAGCGGTAAAATAAATGGTAGAAATTGCCGCGCATCCATACCAAAAGCGTGCATTAATAGGACAGGTTTACCTTTGCCGATGACAGAGACGGGCAGCAACGTTCCATCAGCTGTTTGGACAGTAATGGTCTTTAGCTGGTAAGGAGTAGGAAAGGGTATGAGGTCTTTTTTCATAGAGTGATATCTCTTTGATTTTTCAAGCTGTCTCGGTCAATTTAGCTAAGAAAGTATTGCGGTAGAGTACACCGCTACAAAATAGTTATACCGAGAATAAAAGACTGCTATATTAAAGCTGTCACCTGACAATAGCATAGAATTTGGCTGGCGGTAAAAGTCAACAGTGATACTATACCAGTGCTATATAGGGGCTGAAAATGATTGTTGAGGATACAAGTGCATGAGTAGATCAACATTGCCATTACTCGATAGTAGCCTATATCCACAAGTATGGCAGCAGCAGATATTTACCAGTCCGAAGGCGCTTTTGCTGTCGATGTTGTCTGCTACTTTGAGTAGGAAGGTAACAATTGATGCCAGTGCTTTCACCAAACAGTTATTGGCAGATGATGTTTATCAAGAATGGATTAATACCACAGTATTTGGGCGTTATTTGCATCGTAACTTCACCGCATTTTATCAGCAGCAAGAAGACAGTTTTAATACAGATATGCCCGCATTGTTCCGACAAGAATTAGTACGCCATGCGCAGTATTTACCATTAGGTCAAGTATTGTTTTTTGCAGGAGATATGTCCAAAAGTGTACGACAGACTAAGATGTTAACCACGACGGTGAATCCGGCAACGACAATAATAAATACTCAGAAAATGTCTCATAATCTGGCACAAAATCTGACCGTGAATACGTCAAGGTTAATCATTAATCAGATAACCATCACTGGTAAGCAAGTATTGGGGTTTGCCATACGTCATAATAAGCGCACTAGTGAACGTCTGCGTAACGAAGTGCTGATTTTGGACTTTCAGGATTTGCGTTTGGTCAATGAGCAAGCTATTGAAGACATAAAAAAAAGCAATATAGATGACTCTATATTGCTTCGATCGTATGAGATACGCTAACAGGTTCGGTGTTAATAAGTAATATATCGATAATCAACATTGATACTAAAACTAGCCGACCAGCTAATATTAATTTTGCTTGGCAATCGTCAGTCCATTATAGGTCTGGGCGACTGGCATTACTTCTAAACGGTTGACGTTAATATGAGCAGGTGATTCGATTAGCCATAACAAAATATCGCCGATATCTTCACCTGTCATGGTTTTAAAGCCATCATACACCTTGGCCGCTTTGTCATCGTCGCCATGATAGCGCACGTTTGAAAACTCAGTACCAGCCACATTACCAGGTTCAAGATTGGTCACACGCACTTGGGTACCAATCAGATCTGCTCGCAAGTTTAAGCTGAACTGTTTTACAAACGCTTTAGTTGCGCCGTAAACGTTACCACCAAAGTAAGGCCAGCTACCAGCAATCGAACCGACATTGATGACATAGCCACTGTCACGCTCAACCATCGCTGGCAAGATCGCATGGGTCAACGCCATCAAGCCTTTAATGTTGGTATCAGTCATACGCATCCAGTCATCTAGACTGGCCTTGTGAGCAGGCTCTGTACCCAGTGCCAATCCTGCATTATTGACCAAGACATCGATTTGTTTAAAATCATCAGGCAAGTCAGCAATGATTTGCGGAATAGAAGCTGTATCACTTACATCCATAACCACGGGTAAAAAAGCCTCACCTAAAGTTTCTGCCAAAGCATTCAGTTTATCAAGGCGTCTGGCGCAACCAATCACGCGATGGCCGTTAGCAACCAAACGTTCTGCCAACGCTTTACCAAAACCCGCGCTCGCTCCTGTAATCAATACGTTCATGATCTATCCTTATTATTGATGTTGTCTGCTATTGCCATAATTTTGATGACGGCTTTATTTACCCTAATGAGACTTATCTATTCGATAACTGCTTACCAAAAATCTTGTCGCCCGCATCACCCAAACCTGGAATGATATAACCATGTTCATCCAAATGACTGTCTAGCGCAGCGGTATAAATGGTCACGTCAGGGTGCGCTTCATTCACCAAACGTACGCCTTCAGGAGCAGCCACGAGTACTAATGCTTTGATATTGGTACAGCCATTTTTCTTGAGCATCTCGATGGTCGCTACCATCGAGCCACCTGTGGCTAGCATTGGGTCAATAATCAGCGCAGGACGTTTGTCCATGTGGCTGACGAACTTTTCAAAGAACGGTACTGGCTGTAACGTTTCTTCATCACGTTGTAGACCGACCACAGAAATCTTAGCGGTAGGGATTAGATCGAGCACACCATCAAGCATGCCAATACCTGCGCGCAAAATCGGTACGATCGTCGCCGTCTTACCGATGATTTGCTCACCAGTAATTTCGCCACACCAGCCTTCCATTGGAAAAGTTTCAATTTCAAAATCACGGCTCGCTTCATAAGCCATCAAGCGCGCAAGCTCTTTGGTCAATGTACGAAATTTATAAGTACTACAGTCTTTTTCGCGCATAAGGCTGAGTTTATGACGGACTAGTGGATGATCGATTACCGTAATTTTTAAATCGCTGTTTAAGTCACTCATAAGTACTCTCTTGGTTTCTTGTCTGATGCTTGCGCAGTTACTGCGGTTGCTATTAGTATAAAAGATACAAACACTTACCGCACTTTAACCATATCTTTAGCTCATAAATAGTAAAGTTAAATCCTTCACAATCAAGCCAATTAACTACTTTACGACAGTGCTCATTTATCGCAATGACAATATTTGCGTTCACAGCTGCCATCAAAGCCTAAGCAATTCAGGCCAAGTAAAAAGATATCGCGCTATTTAAGTCAACTGATTGAACCGACTAAGTTTGGCTATATAGCGTGATTATAAGTGAGGTAGTGTTCAGACTTGCTATGATACCAAAAAAACCGCTTTTCTGATGAAGAATATCATGACTATAAAAACACCAAGCACTCAAAAAACCACTGATACTGAATCGAAATTGTCTAATGACAAAGCCACAGAGCTCGAAACCCATCCTTTTGAGCCTGTCTTACCACCCAATGCAACGGTCATGATGATGGGTACGTTTCCACCGACTGCTGATAAATGGGCGATGAGCTTTCATTATCCTAATTTTTATAATGATATGTGGCGGATATATGGTCGAGTGTTTTTTGACGATGCTGACTACTTTAGAGTAGGCGATGAAAAACGCTTTGACCCTGAGCGCATTCGAGATTTTATGTTTGAACGTGGCATTGCTTCTTGCCCGACAGTAAAGCAAGCCATCCGTGAGACGGGTAATGCTTCAGATAAAAATCTAACGGTAGTCACACCTGTTGATCTAGATGTTATCTTGCCGCAAGTGCCAAAGGTAGCGACATTGTTTACGACAGGAGGCAAGGCGACCGAAGTACTACTTGGGTTATTAGACGAGCCAATTGCCAAATCAAAGCATCCAAAAACCAATCAAAGTATGGATTATCCTTATCAATGGCAGAGTACAGACGACCAGAAAGCTGATGTGAATAATCTAACCTTATGCAGATTGCCGTCAACCTCACGTGCCTATCCGCTATCGTTGGATAAGAAAGTAGCGGCGTATAAAGCGTTTTTCGAAAAAATGGGTAAGTTGTAAAGTGCAACTAGAGAAATGATTGCTTCAATAGAAGACAAGGCTTAGAGAGAGTAAAAAGTGTTTATCTAGCAAAGCTAAACGTTTTTGATGTTAGAAAGTATAGTAAATAGCACATCTATAACTAGTCTCTAAACATATTGAAATTAGTTGAACTATAACCTATTGAAAAAGTTGGTAATTTATTCATATCCTAAAATAAGATTAAAAACATTAATAAAACGGGTTGACACAAAAGTTAAAGCGTCTATAATACGCACCTCATCAAGACAAGCTGGAAGTAGCTAGTGTGTAGATTACACATTAATAACCCAGTTAACTTGTTGAAACAAATTAAAAAAAGAAGTTGACAGACTATTAAAACATGATATGATGGTCAGCTCGCTAAATAGGATAAGCCACATTGGCTGACTTGTTTAGTTTGAAATACTAGCACTGGACGACAGTGTCAGACATTATTTAAAAGCATAACTAAAGAACAACTTGTGTGGATTTTTGCTGATTCAGAATGCTAAAAAATAAAGTTGACTATCTTTTCTTTTCGGGAAGATTATTAACTATAAAAATTATCATTTAAGACAGCAGAAAAACTCAAAGTTAATTCATTACGAACATAATTTTTAGCGATTTTGCCAGATTAGATGAGCCAAGTTTAGAAGCTTCTTTAAAGAGCTTCATAGC
>NZ_CAJGZN010000016.1 GCF_904846235.1 Psychrobacter immobilis | reverse complement strand
ATTTAAACCCTATTGAAAAAAAATGGGCACAGGCTAAGTTTCTACGACAAGGGTGGATGGAGAATAATTTACCTAAGCTGTTTCATGATATGGGTTGTACCAATTTTATTCTGGATTGACTATAGTAGTAAAAACGATAAGCTAATACTTCCGGTTAAATATTCGACGCCCACACTTATGCAGGCGATGACAGCTATGTGACGCATTAATTGAGTATAAGTGTAGTATGTCATGGCCTTCCGAAATTTTGATAAAGGTGTTAGTAATTTAAGTCGTAGGGTACGCCTTTCGCACCAACGCATAAATAGGAAACAATATATTGAAAAACACTTATCTATGAAAATGATTCAACGTTCAGCTATTTATTGAATAATACTTTTAATTCCTAAATCAAATTTTTAAATGGTGCGCTGGGCGCACCCTACCGCTAACACTCAGCCCTCAACCAACGCCAAAAACTCTTCCTCAGCCACTACCTTTACGCCTAACTTCTCCGCTTTCGCCATCTTCGAGCCTGCTTTTTCCCCTGCTAACAATGCCGTAGTCTTAGCTGAGATACTGCCTGAGACTTTTGCCCCGAGCGCTTGTAGTTTGGCTTTAGCCTCATCACGCGCCATGCTATCGAGCGCACCTGTGATGACCCACGTTTGCCCATCGAGTGGTAGCCCTTCTGAGGCGACCTGCTCGACCTTATCCCAATAGACGCCAGCTTCACGTAGTGCAGTAATGACTTCGATATTATGCGGCGCACGGAAGAACTTATAGGTCAGCTCGGCGGTGATTTCTCCAACATCTGGGGTTTTTATCAAAGTCTCAATACTGGCTGCCATCAGACTATCTAAATCACCAAATTGCTGGGCAAAGTTCTGCGCCGTACCTTCACCGACACCGCGTATACCGAGTGCATAGATAAAGCGAGCCAATGTCGTATGCTTGCTGGCTTCGATAGCGTTAATGATATTTTGTACCGATTTTTCACCCAGTTTTTCAAAGGTGACCATCTCATCTGCATGATTGTGCAACTGATAGATATCAGCGACGGTTTTGACCAGACCATGCTCAAAGAAGCTAATCAGCCAACTTGCGCCAAGCCCATCAATATCCATCGCACGACGTGAGACAAAGTGAATAAGCGCTTCTTGCTGCTGCGCTGGGCAAAACAGTCCGCCCGTACAGCGTGCCAATGCTTCGTCTTCTGGCAAGACGACAGGAGAGTCACAGACAGGACAAGTCGAAGGTAGCGTGACCGGCTCGCTATCGGCTGGGCGCTGATCGTGCCAGACACGAGTGACTTTTGGGATGACATCACCTGCACGGTGAACGCTGACCGTGTCGCCTGCGCGCACATCTAAACGCTGAATTTCGCCAAAGTTGTGCAAAGTGACATTACTGACAGTGACGCCGCCGACTTTGACAGGCTCAAGCTTACCAACTGGTGTGATTTGACCCGTACGGCCGACTTGCCATTCGATATCGTTGAGACGCGTCATCACCGTTTCGGCAGGGAATTTATAGGCAGTCGCCCAGCGCGGCTCGCGAGATAAAAACCCAAGCTGCTGCTGTAACGCAAGGCTGTTTACCTTAATCACCATGCCATCGATTTCAAATGGCAGATCGCTACGCCCTTCTATCACTGACTCATAATAGGTCTGCGCGGCGCGTGGATTTGCCACCACTTCTACGGCGCTGACCGTAAATCCAAGCTCGGTAAGCCATGCCAACGCCCCTGACTGAGTGTCGATAGTATCTGGCAGTCCTTGATTGACCGAATATCCATAGAAAGCTAATGGACGACTTGCTGCTATCGCTGGATCTAGTTGACGTAAGCTACCAGCAGCAGCATTGCGCGGATTGGCAAAGGTTTTGCCTTCGTTTTCTTCTGCCAGTCGATTGAGACGCTCAAAGCCTGCCTTTGGCATCAATACTTCACCGCGCACTTCTAACAGTTCAATATCAGCAGCATCAGATATCCATAGTGGCAGGTTACGGATGGTTTTAGCATTCTGGGTAATATCTTCACCCGTCTGCCCATCACCTCGCGTAACCGCTTGGACAAATTTTCCGTGCTCATATTTCAGTGAGACAGCCAGTCCGTCGAGCTTTAGTTCCATCTCATATTCAGGGTTTTGCTGTGAGTCACTTAGGCGATCATTGACACGGCGCATAAAATCGCGCAAATCATCATATTCAAAGACATTGCCCAGCGACAGCATCGGAATGTCATGAGTGACTTGGGTAAAGGCAGATAGCGGCATATCGCCGACTTGATTGATTGGACTGTCTGGCTGCACCAAATCTGGATATTCTTCTTCAGCCTCAAGCAACGAGCGACGCAATTGGTCATACTCGCTGTCTTCTAATATCGGATTATCGAGCACGTAATAGGCATAGTTATGCGTCTTAATCGCTTCAATAAGCGCACGCATTTTTGAGATAATCTCTACACTATTATTGGTACTACTGTCGGTCGAACTAGGTACATTAGATTTGGCAGGTGCTTGGTTTTCTACTTGAGCAGATAGGTTTTTAGAATTATTTGGTGAGGTAGAGTCAGTCATAGTCGGCGTCTTTTTTGCAATTCAAGATGTCGATATGATAACAAGTTTGTAGGAAGCTCGGTATAGTCAATCCTATATAAATCAAATACTATGTCAGGCTTGCTCAGTCTACTATGATTAGCATTTTACAGAAACTATAGCCCAATAAAAAAGGCAAATAACGTTAATCGCTATTTGCCCTTTTTATGCTGCTATTAATCAGCTTTTAGCCTTTAAACTGCTAACCCTCATAATCACGAACTTGGTTACGCAGCTGCTGCTTGTATTCAGGCGTGATTGGTTCGTTCTCTTCATCAAGCATAATGGCGTCAAGATCGCTTGCCATCATATAAGCAATGCTCATCATACTATCAAAGCTGCGTACGGCTTGTGGATGAGGCAGTGACAAGAATACGACGACACCGTTATAGGTGTTAGTCGCGACACTATGCGGATCAAACGGCGCGATACCGCTATCAGTGATGCCCATCATGCTAAACCACAACATACCCGTGCCGTCTTTTTGCTCGTAGCGATGGAACATATTCATCGCGCCATAGCGTAGACCGTATTTATCAATCAACGCTAACAAGTCACGACCACGGATAATCGCCGCTGGACGGTCACGATATTGGTGCGGCAAGATAGTGATATTGATATTGTCTTTGGCATTAATCAAAGGACCATTTTGCGCATCATCACCTGACTCTGATAGATGCTGATCCAGTATCGGGCTGTTGTCATCGAAGCTCGGCTCTTCTGCCGTATCGATGGTTGGCATCAGGCTATCAGTCGCTGACATTAGGCTAGAGAACGCATCAGGCTCTTGCTCGATATGCATCTGATCGGCGACTTCTACAAACTCAGCACTATCGGCACGGCGTTGCTCTTCTTGCCAGCGCGCGTAGTCGGCTTCATCGATGACGTCATGGTCGTCAGCTGCTACGTGGTCACGCTCAGCCGTTAGTTGGGCATCAACGTTGGTATGCGCTTGCGTCAATGGCTCTTCTTCAACGACGGCATCCAAATAGCTACGATCTGGACCGATGCTCGTCTCGCCTGCGACCGTATCTTCAAGGTCTGGCTGATCGACGATATTGCGCTCGTGACGCGGTATGATGGGAATACCATTTTTATCATAATTGACCGCAGCAGCTTCGGTAGCACCGCGGCGCTTAAAGCTACGAATGACCATAAACAGCCCTGCGAGCACGATAAACGCGGCAATGGCAATCAATATAAACTGAATAACGGTCATGATAAATACATCCTAGTATATATAACAAAAGGGAATACACAAACGAGCATAAATGGCAATATTCTAGCATGGCTGACCTATATCGTCACCACATTGTGTACTTTATAACCAGCATGCTGGACTGAGGTCAAGCTTATTTGCATTTATGCCAATTGATTGATTATATTTGCATCGCGCTGATTCTCATAGCACTTTTAATGTCGACTATTTCACTCTTAGCTCTCTACGTAACGCGCAGCTTCATCAAGCGACACACTGACTAGTGTAGAAATGCCTGCACTTGGCATGGTAATACCTTTTAGCTCATCAGCAATTTGCATCGTCAATTTATTATGGCTGATAAAAATAAATTGCAAATCATCTGCTAACTCATGAATGAGACTGGTAAAGCGCGCGACGTTGGCATCATCAAGCGGTGCATCGACCTCATCAAGCACACAGAACGGTGCGGGATGCTGCTTAAATATCGCAAAAATCAAACTCAGCGCGGTAAGGGTTTTTTCACCGCCCGATAGTACCGCCAAGCGACTGTTGCGTTTTCCCTTTGGCTGCGCCATTAAGGTAAGCCCTGCCCGCCATTGTTCGGACTTTGGCGTATTGGCTGGCATCTCGTCAGTGTTCAACGTCAGGCTAGCTTGTCCACCGCCAAAGACTTTGGCAAATAAATTGGCCAACTCATTATTGACCGCATCAAGCGTCTGCATAAACAGTGTCTTGGTCGTCTCATCAATAGAGGCAATCGCTTCGGTCAATGTCTGCATACTGGCCGCGATATCTGCCGTCTGCTGTGCGAGTGGTTCTAGGCGCTCGTTTACCTCGGCCAACTCTGCGACCGCTGCTAGATTCACTGGCCCAATCTTGCTCAACTGCTGGGTCAACTTGGCGCGCTCGGACTCTAGCTCAGCGATTTTGTCTGGACGGACGCGGCGATCATGAGCGATGAAATCTGCTAGCAAGTTTGAGACGCTCATGCTTTGTTGAGGTTGCTCAGCTTGCGCTTTATATTTATGACTCACACGATAGTAGGCATCTAAAGCGCTTTGCGTATGTGCGCTAGCATCCTCTAACCGCGCTGCACTTAGTGCCAATTCAGTAGCATGACGGGCAAACTCGCTTTGCTGCGTTTGCAAGGTATTTTGCAGTGTATCAAATGCCGTCTGCTGCTCAGCGTACGTTTGTTTTAATGCCATTAGCGCAGTATCGCGCTCGTTCAATAGCACTTGCTGCTCATCGCGCGTTACCTGTGCAGACTGTAGTGCGGCTTGTAGATCTGGCAACTTGGCCTGCTGCTGATCGTGACGCGTCTGTAGACTTTGCTCATTCTCTAACGATTTATCATGTTGCTCAGTCGCACGAGCCAGACTACTAACACTATGCTCCAAGCGCATCTCATACTGCTGAATGCGCAGCTGTAATGCTTGCCACGCGTCATCATCAGCTTGACGCGCACGGTTTAGCTCGCTGCGCTCAGCTTGCAGTTGCTGAGTTGTCGCCCGTGCCTCTGCTATTTGCGGCGTTAGCGTAGCGATCTCGCTTTCAATATGCTGTTGTTCTTGTTCAAGCGTTTGTTGCTCTTGCGCCAGTTCTTGCTTTTCTTGCTCAAGCGTTGCTTTATCAGCGTTCAGACGCTGGCTATCCGCTTGCAAGCGCTCAGCGTTGGCTCGCTCGGTCGTCAGCTGCTGCTGGTATTGATGCTTATCACGGGTTAACCGCTCAGCTTGCGCGCGCGTTTCTTCCAAGCTAACTAACAATGCATCATAATCGCGCTGGTCTTTTGCAATAGATTTTTGCTGATCTTGAATTTTGGTTTCAAACTTATCAAGCAAGTCTTCTAATGCTTGCAAACGCGTACGCTGTTGCAGGCGCTGCGTGAGAAATTGGCTATTGCTATCGTTTTGCTCATCCTGTGCACCAGCGAATTTGCTTAAGTTAATCGTCCCATGACGACTGATCAGCCAACCATCTGCGGTAAGTAGGATAGCGGATAGTGGTAATAACTTCAGTACATCAGCAAGAGTATCAATCTCGTGCTGCTGACTGGTCTCAAACTGCGCCGTATATATATAGCACTGCTGCCAAAGCGCGAGTAGCGGCTGAGTAACCAACTGCGATAATGGCAACACTTTATCAATCAAATTATCTGGCAATTCGCTGACAAACTTATGGTCACTAATATTACTTTGCGCCGCGGGCAACCATAAGCTATGACCCGTCTCTATTAGAGTTTTATCTTTTGCACTGGCAGGCGTATTTTGTGCCGTTTGATAAGTCAGTAAATCTGCAACGTCATGCTCAAGCGCTTGCCATAAGCTATTCGCTTGTTGAGAAATCCCATTAGCATTATTAACGTCTGATTGCTTGGTTTGGTTAGTTTGTTGATTCGCTTGTTGGTTAGCAACCAGCACATGGCTGTCTAGCCACAACGCCAAGATATTATCGAGTAGCGTTGCATGCTCCTGCCCCTTGGCACTTAGCTCAATCTGCTCACGTAGCGTTGCAATGGCTAACGGCTGATGATGTATGCCATTGTTATCCGTCTTATCTTTCGCAGTAACTTTCGACTTTACTGATTGCTGTTGTGTAGGTTTTGGATGCAATATCTGATGCAGAGTATCGTATTCGCCTGCCAGTAGCGCATGACGCTTTTCATCATCGCTCAGATCGTTCTGTTGTGCGTTTAGTCTCTGCTGCAAACTATGCGCTTGCGGTTGTATCTCGGACAAGCGTTCATCGACGGCTTCGCATTGACGCTCAACCTGCTGCAACTGTGTGTTTAGCTCAGTGACTTGCTGTTCTAGCGCATGACTGAGATCTTGCGCATTATTCGTTTTACTCACATCAGTACTGTCAGATGCAGATGGCGTTATAGACTGCTGTAATTGCAGCCATAGGTTTTGCCAGTTTTGCTCGCGGCGCTGCCATTTATCATGACTTTGCTGATGGCGTTTCTGTGCTTGAGCGTTAATAGCTTGCTGCTGCTCAAGCGAACGGGCTTTATCTTGCAAGCGTGACAGATTGTTTTGCGCTTCATGCCACGCGCGCTGTAATGGTTGCTCATTGCGCTTATAGTTATCACGTTTGTCTGTTAGCTCAGTCAGCTGTGGGCGTAACGTTTCTAACGCTTGACTCTGCTCAGCTTGCTCAGCGTTAAGCCGTTCGATATCAGCGAGTGATTGTGCACGTTGCTGAGCCAAGCCAGACAGTTGCTGCTCAATAGTAGCCAGCTGTGATTTAGCATCACTTAGCTTATGTTCCGCTTGTTGATAGCCGAGCTGCTGCTGATAGTGAGCGCTTTGGGCATCGTCTTTGAGCCATTGCTCTTGATTGATACGCGCAGTGAGCTTGTCTTGCTGAGCTTTGAGCGTGTCGTAATCAGCTTGTAGTGTCGACACCTCAGTAGCACTACGTTCATGCGCTACTTTCTGCTGTTGATGCGTTTGCTTGGCTTGATACAGCTGCTGGATAGCGAGCTGCTGCTCGATATCAGCTAGTGTTAATGCCAACTCTTCGTAACGCTGCGCGCTCGCTGCCTGTTTAGACAGTGTTTTCTGTTGGCGTAGTAATTCGCTTTGCATATCGTGTAGGCGCGCTAAATTGTCTTTTGTTTTCTCTAACTTCTTTTGCGTTTCTTCACGGCGAGCCTGATAGCGCGAGACACCTGCCGCCTCTTCGATAAACTCACGCAGCTGCACGGGGCTAGACTCAACGATGCGCCCAATCATGCCTTGCTCAATCACCGCATAGCTACGTGCACCCAGCCCTGTACCTAAAAACACATCGACCACATCACGGCGACGGCAACGCGTACCATTGATAAAATAATCTGAGCGGCCATCTTTATTTACCTGACGGCGAACCGATAGCTCTTGGTACAAGTTAAACTCGTGGCGAATGCCAGTCTGCTCATCTTGGGTATGCTCAAAAGTCAGCTCAACACTGGCGACACTTTTTGCTGTCTTATCCTGCGTACCAGCAAAGATAACATCACTCATCGCCCCGCCGCGTAACTGCTTGGCTGAGGTTTCGCCCAGCACCCAGCGGATAGCATCAATCACATTGGATTTGCCACAGCCGTTCGGCCCGACGATGGCGGTGATACCATGACTAAAAGTAAAAGTGGTTGGATTGGCAAAGGATTTGAAGCCTGCCAGCTTTAGAGATTTTAAACGCATGAAGAGTCAATAAACTTAGCAAAAACAGGCGGCTATTCTACCTGAAATTGTAGTGGTTTTTTAGGGTTAAACTGCTAAGTGCATAAACGATTTTGATTCAAGGCTTTGATGGAATCCTCGTAGCAGTTTTTGCTCCACTTGGCAGACGCTATTTTCTGCTAAGTAGCGATTATTAAACTCGATAAAGGCTGCCCAAGAGATACTTGCCACTTCTAAATGATCAACTATTTCTAACAGCTCTGGTCTTAGCAAATGCTGATACTTCCTTGGCCGTTTATGACACAGAGCCAGCTCCCTATTTACGAGCGTTTGCTTGTTTTGCTTTAGCGCATCACCACCGATAAATAACAGCAAAAATTTTGCCCCTTTATCGATAAAGCCTTTTTCTAATAAATGCTCGTACATCAAGCAGTATTTTAGGATTGGGTCTGGGTTTTTCCGACCAGCGAGTTTTAACTCATTCGCTATCAATACATTCGCCTGATGGTTGTAGGCTAGGTTGTCCATATACATTGCTTTTAGCTCTGTACTGTTTTCAAACATGTCGCTATTACCATGTATCGACCATGATTCACTCGGCTCAAAGCTAATAAATTGCTGATAAAATAAATCTAGATAAACATCACTACATAAACTCAAAAAGATATCGAATTCTTTATTCAGATAATCTTCAGAAAAGAACGTTACGCGGCGAACGGCTTCTCTCGCATTACAAATACCCATCGTTTGCATTGAATAGGTCTCTAGCTGCTCAGATTCATTCATTTTTGTATTGAGCTTTTTGATGACTGATTGCTCAATCTCCTCTATATTTTTATCCTTTAACTCTGGGTGGGCCGCCCATTCAATGATTTGGCGTACATATTGCTTTTTAGTGATGCCTAAAATACGCTGCGGCTCCCATGCCAAAAACTCTACCATATTAGAGAGACCCGTCGTCCACGATAACTGGTCTTTTAGATGATTCATTGAGCCGAAAACACGGCGGTATTTTTCTGCAGCTTTCATACTAATAATGTCTCACGGTTTGCTTACTAATTTTGTAAAAACTCATTATTGCTATAAAACACCCAACCCACTTAATAACAACTGCCCTCCAGCAAATATTAATAATATGCCAAATGCGCGCTTAAGCATCAGCGCAGGTAAGATATGGGCGAGCTTGGCACCGACTTTTGCCATGGCAAAGCTAGCGACTGAAATAAACAAGAATCCTGTGACATGGACAAATCCTATTGTGCCCTCGGGCAGATTGACCACGTCTTGACCGAACCAAGCAAAGCCTGCTGCTCCAGCCAGTGCAATTGGTAAACCGCATGCCGCTGACGTGCCGACCGATTGTTTCATCGGCAGCCCTGCCCAGTTCAAGAACGGCACGGTCAAGCTGCCGCCGCCAATGCCAAAAATAGAGGACGCCATACCAATGCCAGTACCGGCACCAAACTGTACACCAGCCGATGGTAACGGTTTACCCACTTGTTCTTTATTCGAAAAAAACAGCATTTTTAGAGCGACCAATAGCGCACCGAAACCAATGATAGCCTGTAGAGCTTGCCCATCAATCATATCCGCGATACCAGCGCCGACCAAACTACCGATGACCAATCCAAGCGCCATCTTGCGCCATACTTCCCAGCGTACACCGCCGCGCTTGTTATGGGCAGTCAGGGAGCTAATCGAGGTCACAACGATGGTCGCCAGTGACGTCCCAATGGCCAGATGGGTGATTACTTCTGGCGAAAAGTCATAAGCGGTAAAAATCCAGACCAATGCGGGCACGATAATCATGCCACCGCCGACGCCAAACAAGCCTGCGCTGACACCTGCAAACGCGCCTGCAATCACAAACCACACATATAACATCATAGAACGAACCTTTTATAATACTGACTGGCGCTATAGTACTCACTAGCGCTTAGGCGTGCTTAATTGTATTTGCCAAATCTCAGCGTGACCTTTATGCTGTTTACTCGTTACTGTCTGACCGCAACAATCGCTCAGTATATCAAAGTTTCCTTTAACCACATCGACTAAACTTATGCCGCCACTCACTAGTTTTTCTACCTATTTATCCGAGCTCAATCACCGTCATGTGACTAGTAGCGCCTCGACCAATAGCGAGCTGATAGAAGCCTTGCAAAACGGGGCGTTAGATGTCGCCACCGTACACGTTTTGACCGCGGAAACCCAAAGCGCAGGTCGTGGTCAGCACGGGCGCTCGTGGCAATCACCGCGCGGCAATGTCTATCTATCGTTATATCATCCCGTGCATATGCCAATCAGTGGCTTACTATCGCTCATCATTGGTCTTGAACTAGCTAAGATGCCTGTCATTCAAACTTTGAACGAGCAACTACAAGCGCAAAAGATGACGCCAATTGGGGTGAAATGGGCAAACGACTTGGGGTTTTATCCCACTCAAGAGGCTCATCTTGTACCATCGGATAACACCGTCGCGAATCAGCGTACGCTACCCTTTAATAAACTGGCTGGGATTTTGATAGAGCCAGTGACGAAAGCTGGCAGGTTGGTCGGTGTGGTGTTAGGCATTGGCCTAAACGTACAGGCAGCACCTAAGCTCACCACACAAACGTCTGAGGGTATGAGCTACCAAGCGATTAGCTTACAAGACATTAATGAGAGGCTACCTTTAGAGTCACGATCTGCGAGCCTACCAGACCTACCAATGCTCTATCAGCAGATGTGCAAAGCATTGATAGCGGCGATGACACGCTTTGAGCATTTGGGCATAGAACAGCCAACGGGTCATACTTATTATTTGGATAGTTTTTTGGAGCAGTTTGCGACGATGGATGCGCTATCAGGTCTACATTTGCGCGTCACCCAAGACTATAATAACGAAGAAAAAGTCGTGACAGGAGTCGCTTGCGGTGTCGACACACATGGCTGTTTGCAATTGCGCCAAGATAGCGGTAAGATTTCTACGCTTTTTACTGGACGCATCGACGTTATTTATTAGGCTTAGACAACTATATTGATGAACCTCATCATTAACGAGCACTATATAAAGGGACTTTTATGCTCTGGCTTGATCTTGGAAATACCCGCCTAAAATACTGGCTAACCGATGATATCGGACAAATAGTCGCACATGATGCCAAGCAGCATTTGCAAGCGCCTGCCGAACTACTTATGGGTCTGACCGATCGTTTTGAGCGTTATGCGCCTGACTTTATTGGTATCTCATCGGTATTGGGTGACAATCTCAATGCCAAAGTATCAGAGACACTCAGTCGTTTGAATATTCCGTTTGAGTTTGTCCATGTCGATGCCGCACACGCGCTGATGAAAAGTGCTTACAATGATCAGCAGCTCGGCTGTGATCGCTGGCTACAGATGCTCGGTGCGGTCGATAAGAAAAAACGCCAGTGTGTGATTGGTTGCGGTACAGCGGTGACCATTGATTTGATTGATCATGCTGAGCATTTGGGCGGTTATATTTTCCCTAGCATCTACCTGCAACGTGAATCACTGTTCTCTGGTACTAAGCAAATCACTATCTCGAACGGTACTTTTGATAGCGTCAACCAAGGCTTAACCACTCAAGACGCGGTACATCGCGGTATCTTGCTCTCTATCGTCGGCGCGATCAATGAGATTAGCCATCGTCACCCTAATTTTGAATTGATTATGACAGGCGGTGATGCAGCCATTATATCCCAGCATGTTAATCGTCCAGTGCGCTTACGTGATGATTTATTACTAAATGGTTTGGCAAGATACTTTGATTATCGCAATAAGTCTTAACCGCTTATAGATAATTCGGTTTAACGTTGACACAAAAAAAGCAGCACGTTTTGAACGTGCTGCTTTTTTATTTTACTATTAGAAAATAGCTAACGTGTTTCTAGTTATTGCCACAATACTTTCTTATTTGGTCTCGTTAAACAGCTCACGACCGACTAGCATACGGCGAATTTCACTGGTACCTGCGCCAATCTCATACAGCTTGGCATCGCGCCAGTAGCGACCGAGTGGATACTCATTGGTATAGCCATTACCGCCAAATATTTGAATACCTTCACCTGCCATCCATGTGGCTTTTTCGGCACACCATAGAATCACACTGGCGCAATCTTTACGCACTTCTCGACTATGACCCGCACCGCGCGCGTCCAACATGTCCAAATTCTTGCCAACAGTATATAAGAAGCTACGACCGGCTTGCAGTATGGTATACATGTCCGCAACTTTACCTTGGATAAGCTGGAACTCACCGATCGCTTGACCAAACTGTTTACGGTCGTGGATATAGGGCACCACATTGTCCATTACTGCTTGCATGATACCGATAGGACCTGCAGCCAACACGGCGCGCTCGTAATCTAGGCCGCTCATCAGTACCTTAACGCCCTCATTGAGACCGCCTAAAATATTTTCGCTTGGTACTTTTACATTATTAAAAGTCATCTCGCCAGTATGGCTACCACGCATGCCGAGCTTATCTAGCTTTTGTGCGGTACCAAAACCTTCCATACCTTTTTCAACGATAAAGGCCGTCATGCCTTTTGCACCTAATTCAGGATTGGTCTTGGCATAGACCACCATCACGTCCGCATCAGGACCATTGGTGATCCACATTTTGCTACCGTTCAAAATATAGCTACCGTCTTTTTCTTCGGCTTTTAGCTTCATACTGACGACATCTGAGCCAGCGCCTGTCTCACTCATTGCCAAAGCACCGATGAATTCACCGCTGATTAGCTTTGGCAGATATTTCTGCTTTTGTTCTTCAGAGCCGTTACGTTTGATTTGGTTAATACATAGATTAGAGTGTGCGCCATAGCTCAGTGCTACCGATGCCGAAGCACGGCTAATCTCTTCCATCGCGACCATATGGGCAACATAGCCCATGTTGGAGCCGCCGTACTCTTCAGGAACGGTAATACCATGTAGACCGAGGTCGCCCATTTTTTGCCACAAATCCATTGGGAATTCATCGCTGCTATCAATCTCAGCAGCACGTGGAGCGATCTCATTTGCCGCAAACTGCTGTACGACATCACGTAGCGCGTCAATATCTTCGCCAAGTTGAAAATTTAATCCAGGTAAACTCATAACCATTCCTTGTATTTTAATATTTAATTTTTACAGTAATTATTTAAGACTGACGTTTATTGATTAGAGCACGTGCTACGTTTGAGCCGTTAGGACGCTTTAAAAATTCACTGATACGTTCACCTGCTACAACCAACTTATCCAAATCGATACCAGTGCTGATACCCATACCATGCAGCATATATACTACATCTTCGGTGGCGACATTGCCCGTTGCGCCTTTAGCATAAGGACAACCACCTAGGCCAGCGACGGAGGTATCAAACTCACTAACACCCATTTGTAATGCAGCCAGAGTATTGCTCAGTGCTTGACCATAAGTATCATGAAAATGACCCGATAGCATAGAGATATCAGCATACTCGAGTGCAGCTTGCAACGCTCGCTGTACTTTGAGCGGTGTACCCACACCGATCGTATCGGCAATACCAATCTGCTCTGCACCGATCTCAATTAATCGCTTGGTGACATAAGCTACTTGGCTAGGGTCAATCTCGCCTTCATAGGGACAACCAACCGTACAAGAGATCACGCCGCGTACTTTGATGCCTTGCGCTTTTGCTGCCGCAGCCACTGGTGCAAAACGCTCAATACTCTCATCGATACTACAGTTGATGTTTTTTTGGCTAAAGGTTTCGCTGGCTGAGCCAAAGATAACGATTTCATCGGGACGATGCAAGATAGCATTTTCAAAGCCACGCATATTGGGTACGAGTACCGAGTAACAGACGTCCGTCTGCCGCGTCGGTGCTAGTGCGTCGAGCAACGCGCTGTTATCACCCATTTGTGGTACCCACTTTGGCGAAACAAAACTGGTCGCTTCTAGTTTTTTGATACCCGCCGCAATCAAGTCATTGATAAGCGTTTGCTTAACCTCAGTCGGTACCGTCATGGATTCGTTTTGTAGTCCATCACGCGGACTGACATCAACGATGGTGACATGGCTTGGATACGAATGGCTCATACTTGTCGTCCTTTTTGTTATTTGCGCTTTGATGAGGCTTTTTTATTAGGCTTCGTCAGCTATGCGCTCTCACTATCGATGCGCAGTAGCTCATCACCATCAGCGACCAAATCACCTGCTGCAAATAATAGCTCTGCTACTACCCCATCTGTCGGTGCAGTAATGGTATGTTCGATTTTCATGGCTTCGATGACGGCAAGTGGCTCGCCTTTTTTCACAGTATCACCAACAGCTACCTTGAATGCAACCACTTGACCTGGCATCGGTGACTTTAAACTACCGACCGCTGCGGACTCTTCACCCACATGTGCCATAATATCAACAAGCGTAATCTCGTCACGGCCACTGTCTGTGAATATGTAGACTGTCTCGTTATTCACCCAGCTTTGGGCACTGATACGTGCACCCTCTAACCATAAAGTATGATTGTGCGCGTCACTGCTATCATAGCTGATTTGACCTTCGTAAACCGTTTCGGTCTGAGCAGCTACATTGATATTGCTATCATCCTGCGTATTCGCGATTTCTTTACCAATGATGAGCGTAAAACTACTGAGATTATCGCCGCCTTTTTTGCTATCAACACCACTCACATTATGCCAATTACTGATGCGAGCATTGTAGGCCTGCTCATCATAAACCAAGCTAAATGAACGAGTATAATCGCTATACGCACGGAAACCCGTTGGCTTGCTAAATGGATCTAAACCTTGCGTGGTCGCTTCACTCGCAAGCTGCTGAGCAATAGCAGTCACCACAAGCGTCGATAATTCAAGAGGGTGCTGATCAAAAAGCTTGTCCTGCTCACGCTCTATCAAGGCTGTATCAAGATTGGCTTTGCTAAATGAATCGGTATTTAGAATATAACGCAAAAATGCCACGTTGTTTGGCAGACCAACGATACGCGTCTGTGCCAATGCACGATCTAGTCTCGCCAACGCTTGCTCGCGCGTAGGAGCATGGACGATAAGCTTGGCAATCATAGAATCGTAAAAAGGACTGATCACATCACCCTCACGTACGCCATCGTCGATACGCACATCGGTAATATTGAAGGTACTATGCTCAGGCTTTTGATAAGTGAATAAAGTCCCTGTCGCTGGCAAGAAATTGTTGTCAGGGTTTTCAGCACAGATACGCGCTTCAATTGCATGACCATTGATAGCCAGATCATCTTGTGTTTTTGGCAATGGCTGACCCGCAGCAACCAACAGCTGCCACTCGACCAAATCGACACCCGTAATGGCTTCACTGACTGGATGCTCAACCTGCAAGCGCGTGTTCATTTCCATGAAATAAAAATTCATAGAGTCTTCACGCTGCTCAACGATAAACTCGACCGTACCTGCACCCACGTAATCAACTGCACGTGCAGCTTCGATTGCCGCTGTGCCCATTGCTTCACGCATGGCAGTATCAACACCGGGCGCTGGCGCTTCTTCTAGTACTTTTTGATGGCGACGCTGTACTGAGCAATCACGCTCAAACAGGTGCACATAATTACCATGCGTGTCACCGAATACTTGGATCTCGATATGACGTGGTTTTAGCGCGTATTTTTCGACCAATACTTGATCATTGCCAAAACTGGTAATCGCTTCACGGCGGCATGAATCTAACAAATCAATAAAATCGCTACTTTTTTCAACGATACGCATACCTTTACCGCCACCACCTGCACTTGCTTTAATCAAGACAGGATAGCCAATACTATCGGCCTGCTGCTGCAAAAACTGTGCATCTTGGTTATCACCATGATAGCCCGGTATCAACGGCACGCCAGCCGACTCCATCAAGCGCTTAGACTCAGACTTGCCGCCCATGGCGCGGATAGCATCCGCCGATGGACCGATAAACACTAGACCAGCATCTTGGCAGGCTTGCGCAAAGTCTGCATTTTCACTCAAAAATCCATATCCTGGATGGATTGCTTGGGCGCCAGTCTCAAGCGCTATCGCAATAATAGCATCGCCTTTGAGATAACTGTCTTTCGGTGCCGAACCACCCAAATAGATAGCCTCATCACAGACAGCCACATGTTTGGCCTCACGATCCGCATCGGAATAAACAGCAACGGTACTGACGCCAAGACGCTTAGCAGTCGCGGCCACTCGGCAAGCAATTTCACCACGGTTGGCGATTAGAATTTTAGAAAACATAACTATCCCTGTGTCTTGTCGTTATTATTTGACGTCTTGTCTATTTGCCCATTTGCCTATCATTGTTCTACTACTAGTTAGTCTGCCATTAGCCAATCAGGTTTACGCTTTTGCAAAAATGCTTGCACACCCTCGCGGCCTTGCTCTGATGAGCGAATATCAGCGATACCTTTGACCGTGTCAGCAATCAGCTCATCTGTAATAGGCGCACCAGCAACATCGTGTAATAGCTGTTTGCAGGTCTTGACTGCATCAGGGCTGTTTTTGACGACCTTGTTACAGAACGCAGCCACTTCATCGGCCAGCCCTTCTTCGCTAACACGCTCATGGATAAAACCAAGCTGACGCGCCTTTTTGGCATCAAACACTTCAGCACTTAAGAAATAACGCTGCGATGCTCTAGCACCTAGCGCTCGGATAACATAAGGACTGATAGTGGCAGGGGCCAAGCCCAAACGCACTTCACTGAGGCAGAAATTAGCAATCTTAACGGCGATAGCCACATCACAAACAGCAACTAAACCCATGCCACCTGCATAAACATCGCCTTGAATAGCCGCGACTGTTGGCTTAGGACATTCATAAATAGTCTTAAGCATTTGCGCCAATTTATCAGCATCCGCTAGATTCTCTTCATAGCTATAATCTGCCATGGCACGCATCCAATTCAAATCAGCGCCTGCACAAAATGCCTTGCCAGCAGCCGCTAGCACAATGACACGTACCTCATCATCAGCACCAAGCGTACTAAAAGCATCGGTTAGCTCAGCAATCATTTCATCGTTAAAAGCATTACGTATCTCGGGACGATTTAACGTCACTGTCGCCACGTGCTGCTCAACGTTAACCAATAGGCTTTTATAATTTTTATTACTGTCTTTTTGCATAACTTTCTCTATATTTTTTGTGTAAATACTCAAACAAGCTCTTGGTCAATCCATAATAATGTCAATACAAGAAAACCAAGTGCAAAGACTAAGCGTAGATGTACAAATCGTACTTCAAATGAGGTTGACGCAGTAGTCGCTTATTATGGGGAGACCTTAGAACGCTTACATTCTAAAGACCCCAAATGTCGTCTCTTCAATCGGTGCGTTATAAGCTGCGCTTAATCCTAATGCTAATACATTACGGGTATCAGCAGGATCAATTACGCCGTCATCCCACATACGTGCAGTGGCATAATACGGATGACCTTGCTCTTCATACATTTCACGAATCGGCGCTTTAAATGCCGCTTCGTCCTCATCACTCCACGCTTCACCTTTGCGATCAAAATTATCACGTTTGACCGTTGCCAGTACCGATGCAGCTTGCTCGCCGCCCATGACAGAGATACGCGCATTTGGCCACATCCATAAGAAACGCGGGCTGTAAGCGCGGCCACACATACCGTAATTACCAGCGCCGAACGAACCACCAACGATAACTGTGAACTTTGGCACTTTTGCATTGGCCACTGCCATTACCATCTTGGCGCCATGACGAGCGATACCTTCGTTTTCGTATTTGCGGCCAACCATGAAGCCAGTAATGTTCTGGAGGAATACTAATGGGATTTTTCGCTTACAGCACAGCTCAATGAAGTGCGTGCCTTTTTGCGCTGACTCACTGAATAAGATACCGTTATTGGCAATGATACCAACAGGCATCCCTTCGATATGAGCAAATCCACAAACCAACGTCGTACCAAAGCGTGCTTTAAACTCATCAAAGGCACTGTCATCAACGATACGCGCGATGATTTCTCTGATATCAAATGGCTTGCGCTTGTCCGTTGGAATGACACCATAGAGTTCTTTAGCGTCATAACGCGGCGGACGCGGTGTGACTTGATTAGGAATATTTTTTGCAGGGCGATTTAGATGGCTAACGATATTACGGGCAATCGATAACGCGTGCGTATCATTCTGCGCTAGATGATCAACCACGCCTGAAAGTCGGGTATGTACATCACCGCCACCCAAGTCTTCTGCCGTGACCTCTTCACCCGTTGCTGCTTTGACTAGTGGTGGACCACCCAAAAATATCGTACCTTGCTCTTTGACGATAATAGACTCGTCACTCATGGCAGGCACATACGCACCGCCAGCCGTACAGCTGCCCATAACCACGGCAATTTGCGGAATGCCTGCTGCACTCAGATTGGCTTGATTAAAAAAGATACGGCCGAAATGCTCTTTATCAGGAAACACATCATCTTGGTTCGGTAAGTTAGCCCCGCCTGAATCAACCAGATAAACACATGGCAGATGGTTTTCTTGCGCAATCTCTTGAGCTCGTAGGTGTTTTTTGACCGTCATTGGGTAGTACGTGCCGCCTTTTACCGTGGCATCATTACAGACAATCATACACTCAGTGCCGTTAATGCGGCCGATACCTGCAATCACGCCAGCCGCCGGAATCTCTTCGCCATACATATCATGTGCAGCCATCGGTGCCACTTCTAGGAACGGCGTGCCTACATCCAATAAACGCTCAACACGCTCACGTGGTAACAGCTTACCACGCGCTAGATGCTTGGCTCGTGCGCGCTCTGAGCCACCTTGGGCAACTTTACGCAAGTGTACATACAGGTCATCGACTATCTCTTGCATCGCGGCACTGTTTTGCTGAAAATCGCTTGAGTTTGGACTCAGTTTACTGGTTATGATAGCGCTCATGATATCCCTTTTTTTCTTATACATAGATAGATACGTAGATGTGAGTAGCTTTTTATATAAATCATACTAACTACTATTTTTAAGCGTTGCTCACATATAGTCGATTCAATTTAAAAGTAGTACAAGGCAACCGAGTGCAGATGTATGTGTGATACTTCAAGCGAGGTTAACGCTGTAATACTTTTATAGTGAAATGAATATGGTTAGTCTTTTGTTTTTTAGAGCAGATAAGTAAGCTTACTACAAACCCAACTCTTCTTTCATTTGCTCAATGATTTTATATTTTTGAATTTTACCAGTGATGGTCATTGGATATTCAGTCACAAAACGATAGTAGGTCGGCACTTTATAATGAGCGATATGCTCACTACAGAACTCGCGTACTTCTTGTTCAGTCAAGCAGCCAGGCTCTTTCGGAATAATCCACGCCGCGAGTACCTCACCATAACGCTCATCTGGTATACCCACGATTTGTACATCACGAATCTTTGGATGACGATAGAGGTAATTTTCAATTTCTACCGGATAGATATTCTCGCCGCCGCGAATCACCATGTCTTTACTACGGCCGACGATTTTTACGTAGCCATCTTCATCCATTGTGGCCAAGTCACCCGTATGCATCCAACCATCTTGGATAGCTTCACGCGTTTTAAAGCGGCTGCCCCAATAGCCTTTCATCACTGAATAGCCTCGTGTAAGCAACTCACCTGTCTCGCCTAGCGGTACAATTTCACCTGTTTCTGTATCGACGACTTTCACCTCAAGCGCAGGCTGTACCAATCCCACGGTTGATACTTGCTTATCAAGTGGCGTGTGCTCATTGGTCTGGCAAGATACAGGACTGGTCTCTGTCATACCATAAGCAATAGTAACTTCGCTCATGTGCATCTTATCGATGACGCGGCGCATAACCTCAATCGGACAGCTAGACCCAGCCATGATACCCGTGCGCAAGGTCGATAAATCAAAGTTTTCAAACTCAGGATGGTCAAGCTCAGCGATAAACATCGTTGGCACGCCGTGCAGACCTGTACACTTTTCTTCTTCGACTGCCTGCAATACGGTCAATGGCTCAAAGCCGTCGTTTGGATATACGATACAACCGCCATGCGTGAGAATCGCTAGATTACCAAGCACCATACCAAAGCAATGGTACAGAGGTACTGGAATACACAGTTTGTCCTCTTCAGTGAGGTTCATGGCTTCACCGATAAAGTAGCCATTATTTAAGATATTACGATGGCTTAAGGTTGCACCTTTTGGTGTACCTGTCGTACCACTGGTGAACTGTACATTGATAGCATCGGTGTTTTTAAGCTGAGCTTGACGCTCAGCAACACGCGGATCGTTGGCATCGCCCTCGCTCATCCACGCAGAGAACTTTTGCATAAAACCGAAGGTCTCATCCGACTCTGGCTCATCAATCCAAATGATACGTTCAATCGTCGGAATCTCAACCAAATCAAGCTGAGTGTAGTCTTTGTGGTAAATCTCAGGACATAGCTCACGAATTAAACTGGCATAGTCACTGGTTTTGAAATGACGCATCAGTACGAGCGCTGAACAGCCCAGTTTATTTAAGGCATATTGCAACTCAAAGGTGCGGTAGGCAGGATTGATATTAACGAGGATAACGCCGACTTTTGCCGTGGCTAATTGCATGAGCAACCATTCAGCATTATTGTGTGACCAAATACCAATACGATCGCCAATCTCTAGTCCCATCTCAATCATACTACTGGCTAGCTGATTCACTTGCTGCTGTAGCTCACGATATGTCCAGCGGATATTTTGATGACGGACGACCAGTGCTTCGCGCTCAGGATATTTGGAGACAATAGCATCAAAAAAGTCACCGATTGTCGCTTCAATCAGTGGTACATCAGGACCCTTGTCATAGCTTTTGGTAAGGGGTGCATTGGCTGAGCATGCGCCCATATTAATACTAGGAATGTTGTTTAAAATAGTGTCGCAGTCAATGCGAGTCGAATCGAAATCAGGAGTTTGAGTCATAACGAGTCCTTTCGTTTTACTTTTTATATTATTTATAAATAGCACTTATTGATAGCCTGCGTGCAAACCTTCTTCCTTGGGCAGGTCTTACATAGCATTCAGCTACTATAACGCCATCAATGAAAACCTGTCAACAATATCAATACAGTATGTATCATTTAATTAGACAGTCTGCCTTTCTACTTAGTAAAAGGTAGCATAGAATTATGGCAAATATTTGACACAAAAAAGCCAGCCACATCATAAATAATGGGCTGGCTCAATCATCGATACTGTCTTTTAACTGAATCTTATTGAAAGGAATCTAATAAAGGACATTACTTATAAATGATGTGCTTTCATTAGTTTTTCAAAAGACGGTATTGCAATCATTATGCCTTAGGAACTGCAGGCGCTTTAATCGTTACTGTTGCGCTAACGGCTTCATTATCATCGATCAAATCCATGACTAGCTCATCATCACTCTCAGTCTTTACTTGCCAATTACCCGCTGCTTGCGGTACGCCCGTCACCATCACAGAGATGGCTTTGTTCTTAAGGCGAATCATTGGCGGCTTATGATCATAGCCACTATGCTCATGACCTAAAATATCGTCAGCGATGGTCGCAGCCTGCGCGCGTAATGGCGCAACATAACGACAAGCAACCCCATTGATAGACATACAGTCGCCGATGGCATAGATATTCGCTGCATTGGTACGCAACGTCGCTGCATCCACCACGATACCCGTACGGCGATCGAATTCTACACCAGCCGCAGCAGGTAATTGCTCATCGACTGTCAGACCTGTACTGGCAATCACATGATCTACAATCAGTGGTTCGAGCGGCTGAGTATCAGTACTATCTGCATCCGATGATAATGGGGCATAGTCTACTTGTAGTTTCTCGCCATCTTCGCTGTCATTGTCATCGTCATTAACACGAGTGACAGCTGATACTTGATAACCACCTAAGAATTGAATGCCCTGCGACTCGATCGCTTTGGCGATACGTGCGGTCGCTGTGGCTGGTAGCATCTGTGAAAGCGGTGCATCGTTTAAGTCAATAAGCGTTACTTTATGACCAGCTTTAAGCAGGTCTTCTGCGATTTCTGTACCCACCATACCAGCACCAACGATCGCAACGTGCTGGCTACCTGTTGCTAGCTTTTCTTGTAGCTGACTAAAACGCTCGATATGATTGACATGCCAGACCAAATCTTGCGGCAGACTTTTAGGGAAGATAGGATGCGCGCCCATCGCTAGTACCATTTTCTCATAGCCAATAGTCGTCAGTGCGTCATCTGACTGCGCAGTAGAGCGCACCTGTACAGTTTGGCTCACTGGATCAATATCTGTCACTTGCGTATTGGCTAACAACGTCACTTCTGCTGTCTTAGCCGCTTCGCTACCAGATGCCCGTACCAAATCTGATGCTCGTTTGTTTTGGCTGATTGCCATTGTCAGCATTGGCTTATGATAACGGTCGGCACTATCAGCCGTGATTAATGTGATTGGAATCTCTGTGTCTTTGGCACGAATGGCATCAATGACATGCCAGCCTGCCAGTCCTGCACCAATAATGACCACACCTTTTTTTGATGCTGTGCTCGTTGCTACAGATGGATTTTCTACGCTCATATAAACTCCAAGATGGTTTATGAATTATTTTAATTATCAAAAATATTGACCGCTATTGTATCAGTAAACAGCCATTCACTCACCTATCTAGCAATTCACTTAGTCAATATCGAACTCCATGCGATGTGCTGTTGCACGCATGGTTTCACTATCTATTAATTTTTCTATACAGTATAGACTTGCATGGATGCCTGCACTTATCCCCGCTGATGTGATGATATTACCAGTATCATCACTGGCATCTACAAAACGCGTATGCGAGATCACATCGATATCAGGATAGGATGCTAAATTATCTAAATCCATCCAGTGCGTGGTTGCTGACTTACCAGTTAATAAACCTGCCTTAGCCAATAGCAATGCTCCTGTACACACTGAAAGCGTCAGATCTACCAAACTTGCTTGAGTGATAATCCAATCAATTACCACCTTATTATATATTTCTGTTTTTTCGGCACCGTACCCACCGGGAACGATTAATACATCAATGTCTGGATGATTGGCAAAACTATAGTCAGGAATGACTTGCAGACCATTCCTAGCGGATATTGGAGCTTGGTTCTCGGCAATAGTGATAACCTTAAAGTGCTTATTATCACTAACACTGGCAGCATTTTCAGCCAACGAAAACACCTCAAAAGGTCCTGCAAAATCCAATACTTCTACTTCATTGAACAGTAGTACGCCGACGGTTCGTTTTAGGGTCATAGTCAATCCTAATTAAGTTGATAGCGTTAAATTAAATTAAACTCATCTATATTATGACTACTATCTTTTCAAACTTTTTTGATTAATCAGATGAGCCATTTCATCTACCTTTGCCGTTTGCAACCTCTCTAATCCTGCGACTATTCCCGCTCTATTTTCAGCAGCTTTATAGTCTCAAAGATCTCTTCTTTAAATACCTTGAGAGTAAATATCATAGGCTCCAAATTGTTTTTCAAATAGCTATATAAAAAAAGCTCAATACAAAGCGCCCTATTAAAGATAGCGTTTAACTGTCTTTAATAGGGCGCTTTATATAATCATTAGCAGTAGAAAGAAAAATAAGCTTTAGAACATGTCTTTATCTTAGAAATACTGCTATAAACAATCGTAAATCAAAGTGTATTTAATGATTTAAAATCTTCGATAAAAACATCTGCGCACGGTCACTTTTTGCCCCTTCAAAAAACTCATCCTTACTACAGTTTTCTACGATATGCCCTTCATCCATAAAGATAATACGATTGGCCACCTGACTGGCAAAGCCCATCTCATGCGTCACGCACATCATGGTCATACCATCGCGAGTCAGCTCGACCATCACATCTAGCACCTCTTGAATCATCTCAGGATCAAGCGCCGAGGTTGGTTCATCGAATAGCATTGCCACTGGATCCATGGCCAACGCTCGTGCAATCGCAACACGCTGCTGCTGACCACCAGAGAGTTCTGCCGGATATTTCGTCGCTTGTACCGTCAGACCAACACGGTCTAGATAGGCCATTGCTTTTTGTTTGGCCTCAGACTCTTTACGGCCCAACACTTTGATTTGTGCCACGGTCAAATTATCGATAATAGTCAAATGTGGAAACAACTCAAAATGCTGAAACACCATACCGACACGGCTGCGTAACTTGGGCAAGTTGGTCTTTGGGTCACCGACAGAGATACCATTGACCATGATGTCACCTTTTTGAAAAGGCTCAAGTCCATTCACTGTCTTAATCAAAGTTGATTTACCACTGCCCGATGGACCACAAATAACAACGACATCACCTTTATGTACATGCGCCGTACAGTCAGTCAGTACTTGAAAGTCTCCATACCACTTACTGACATTAGATATCTCGATGACCATCTCATCACTAGCATGACCACTATTGGTAACCAGCCCGCCAAAGGCATTTAAGTACGTATCAGCATTGTTCATCACTGGCTCCTAACCACATTGTTTTCGATAATCGTTATTTAAAAAAGGTAAATCAAACGCTCAATCCAAGCTCTCAACACTCAAAATCGCAAGCGATAGCTCTATTAGAATACGCTCAATTAAAACCGCAAACGCTTTTGTAATTGTTGCACGCCGATAGAAGCACTTAAGCTAATCACAAAATAGACAGCACCAGCACCTAAGATATACGGCGTTAGTAAGCCCATTAGCTCACCGCGTACATAGGCTGCACGGAAAAAGTCTGTCAAACCAATGGCAAATACCAGTGTCGTATCTTGGAATAAAATAATACATTGCTGCAAAATCAGTGGCAGCATCTTACGAAAGGCTTGTGGCAAGATGACCAGACGCATGGTCTGCCCATAAGTCATGCCGAGCGCTTTTGCCGCATTGACCTGCCCGCTACCAATCGATTGAATACCAGCACGTACCACTTCTGAGAAATAAGCGGCCTCAAACATCATAAATGCGACCACACAAGAGGCAAACGCAGCATCGAGTTGCAGGTACTTACCCGCTACCCAAAGATAAATCATCGGTACGGCGAAATAAAACCATAGCAGTACTAGTAGCAGTGGCACAGAGCGGAAGTAATTGACGTATAGCTTGGCTGGAATCTCAAGCGCTTTGATACCTGACAAACGCATCAATGCCAGTACAGTTCCTAAACTAATACCGCCCAAAATAGCCAAAAACAGTACTTTTAAAGTGGTAAGCATGCCACCCATTAAACCAGGATAGGCTGTTGCCAATTCGGTCATATTCATTTCTGACCTCCCGCAATAAGCCCAGGCACACGCAGTTTACGTTCAATCAACCCCATAATAGCGATCAAGGATAGATTGAAAACCAAATAAATAATCGTTGCATAAGTATATATCTCGATACTATTTTGAGTGTATTCGCTGATGGTTTTGGTTTGGCTAATCAGCTCCATTACCCCCACTAGCGAGGCCACAGAGGCGTTTTTGAAGCAGTTAGTCAGCTCAGAGCTGAGCGGTGGCAAGATAATACGAAATGCTTGCGGTAGCAGTACTTCTTTATAGACTTGTGGAATGCTAAACCCTAATGCATAGGCCGCATTAATCTGTCCATCTGGTAATGACTCAATACCTGTCCGTACCTGTTCCACGATACGAGCAGCGGTAAATAGGCCAAGACCAATACTGGCTGATAGCATGGCTGAAGTATTCGGAGATAAATCCTTATACCACCATTCTTGTATCGTCGGCGTGAGCCAGCCAGGCGCGATATAAAACCAAAAGAACAGTTGAACAAGCAGTGGAATATTACGAAAAAATGTCACATAAGCCGTACCGATTGCACGAGCGGTCTTGTTGGGCAATGTACGCATGATACCGAAGATAGTACCGACGACCATCGCGATAACCCATGCGATACTACCAATCAATAGCAGCCAGCCAAGACCAGTGATCATCCAATGGATGTAGAGCTCGTTGCCAATACCAGTCTGCTCAAAGAGCACACCCCAGTTCCAGCTATAATTCATGGTTGTCTCTCCGAGCAACGATTGATAAGCCTATACGTCAAATAAAATACTGGCTATCTGAACGTATAGGCAAGCTATGTTGAGGGACAATGAGCGTTACTGCGCTGCTGCTTCTTTAGGCTGAGCGCTGTCATGCGGATTGGCAATCAAGGCCTTTAAGTTGTCTGACATCTCAAAGTTTAGATTGACGTTCTTTGGTGGGATTGGGTTCAAGAACCACTTGTCATAAATGCTATTGATTTCGCCTGAGCTAAACACATTGGCAAGGGCTTCATCGACCACAGCTTTGAATTCAGGGTCATCTTTGCGCATCATACAACCATAGATTTCAAACGATTGCGGTGTACCGACAATGACCCACTCATCAGGATTTTTTGCTTTGGCTTTTTCGCCTGCGAGCAATACATCATCCATCATAAAGGCATCAGCGCGACCATTCTCTAGCATTAGGAAGCCTTCGCCATGATCTTTGGCTGAGATGATGTTGGTATCCATTTTATTATCATCGTTGTACTGACGGATATAACGCTCTGAAGTCGTGCCTGCTGTCGTTACCAGAGTTTTACCTTTTAGGTCTTCAAAATCTTGAATACCAGAATCTTTTTTGGTCAACAGACGCGTACCGATTTCAAAGAAACCGTTTGAGAAAGCGACTTGCTTTTGACGTTCTTCGTTATTGGTTGTTGAGCCACACTCAAAATCTACTGTGCCGTTTTGTACCAATGGGATACGAGTTTGCGAAGTAATTAGGTTATAGCGAACGTTAAGGTCTGGCATGTTTAGCTTTTGCTTAACGGCTTCAACCACTTTCATTTCCAAGTCGTGTGCATAGCCAATCGGTTGGTTAGGATCATCAGCGATATAAGAGAAAGGAATAGAGGAATCACGATGACCGACGACAATAGTGCCAGAGTCTTTGATTTTCTGTAGCGTACCGTTAGTCGTGGTTTCTGTCGTCGCTGCATCATCTGCTGGCGCATCGGTGCTGGTCTGGCTGCTGTTATTACATCCGGCTAAGCCTAATGCCATAACAGCAGCTAAAGTCAACGGTTTGGAAAATGAGTATGTCATGAAATACATCCTTTTATCGCAAGATTGAGTGAGTGCTTGGACGACATAGGTCTGATTGACCAGAATGCCCCGCATCCGTACGGTTGTTGCTGTTGTTTATCACAATGCAACTTAATGTTACTGTACAACAAATTTGCAGTAGAGGGTGAATTTTTTTTGAGAGAGTACATATTTATGAATATATTTATATTCTAACTACAAGATGTTGGCTCATAGCGGTTATCTACTCAGAGTTTTGTACAAACAGCTGTTTGGGTGTTTAAGCTAATTATTAACCTTTACTGCTTATAATCGTCAAAACAGCCTACTAAGTGAGATTGATAAATCGGCAGTAATCCCCATAAAGCAAACAACTTCTCTATACTACAAATGACTTATGACTCAAGATATCCAAGTCCCAAATACGGACAGCCAAACTACTGGCAACCATGGCAGCAACGACATTCGCCAACGTTTCTTTGTTGAAGATTCTCCCGTGCGCGGTGATGTGGTACGCCTATCACGCAGCTATGCGAGCACGATTGCACAAAAGCCCTACCCTGAAGCCATCAAACGCTTATTGGGTGAGATGCTGACGGCAGCGAGTTTGCTAATCAGTACGGTAAAAATCAACGGCCGCCTATCTATTCAGTTGCAATCATCAGACAGTGACAGCTTACTAAACTGGGCGATGGCAGAATGCGATCAAGACGGTATCATTCGTGCGCTTGCTAGCTGGAAAGGCGAGACGGATGAGCAAGTACAAGCGTGGGACAATATGATCCATGCCAAAGAAGCGTTTGCTGAACTTGGTGCGATGGGACAAGGCGTATTGTTTATCAATATTCAGCCTGATGGCGGTGAACCATACCAAGGTATCGTTGAGCGTAGCCACGACAATCTAGCGGACTGCTTAGCACATTATCAAAAGCAATCAGCCCAGATTCCAACGTTGATTAACTTGGCATCTGACGGCCTGCAAGCCGGTGGTATCTTGGTACAAATGCTACCGCGTACTGCTGAAGAAACGTCTGAAGTTGAGCAAAACCAAGATGCGGGTATCGATGATGATTTATGGACACGCTTGTCTGTATTGACGCGTACGGTAAAAGCAGAAGAGCTAACGACACTGGATGCTAACGAAATACTCTATCGCTTGTATCACGAAGAAAACATTGTTGCCCCTGAGCCTGCGCCTCTATCATTTGGTTGCACTTGCTCACGCGAGAAGTGCGAGATGGCAATCGAGCAAATCGGCGAAGCGGAAGCGTTAGATATCGTCGAAGAGCAAGGCGGGACGTTTGAGATGGATTGTGGATTCTGCGGTGAAGTCTATAAGTTCAATAAAGATGATGTAGCAGCAATATTTTCTGAGTAAGTTTTCTTACTTACTATAAGTCAATGTTTATAAAAAAAACCCTCAAGCGTCATGCTTGAGGGTTTTTTTTATAAACATTAAATCACTACACCGCTACATCTAAACTTCTAGGATAAGAATGTATGCGCGGACGTCCGGCATAGTCGCTTCTACCATTATCAAGTAGCCATTCAACGACTTGCTCACGCACTCGTCTACTATGGATTAAGTTCATATGATTGACGCCATAAAATATGGCTTTGTGACCATCTGGCACAAACAAGGCATGCTCAGCGTCATCCTCACCCAACGCTGAAGCTACTGATACCAAGCTGTCTCCTAGCAGATCTGTCACCTTAGAATCATAATGCGTCTCGAGCAAAGCACTGGCGACAAAGTAAGTTTTAATACCACTTGGCAACCGTGCAGGGTGGCGAAAGTCTTGTGGTAGGACACTACGTCCTTCTAGTGCTTTCCAATCTGCATCACGAATACTGCCATGACGTAGATCAATGATACCGGCACTGCGCATATCACCGAGCTTGGCCAGTGAACCTGCAAACGGCAGCTTGGCGATGATGTCTTGCACATAATTACCGATACGCTCAAGCACTGCCCCATGATGCGGCGAACCTAGCGTGATGAGATTGCCCACGCGCTTGATCCAGTCTAGGCGATCTTGCTTACCATAGAACAGTGCACTGCGAGAGACCAAACCGCCCATACTATGTCCAACCAGATCTATCTGACTGATATTTGGGTTGTCATCGACCAGCGCTTGTAGTAATTGAGAGAACTTACGGCCGCTACGAGAGATACGGCGACCTGTGTTGTAATCCAAATACAGCACCGTGGTATCAGGCTGGCTGGTATGAATGGCCGCGCCTAAGTCATTATCCACTTGGGCTTGCCAGCTCAAATGACTCATACATAGACCATGGCACAAAATAACGATGCGACCTGATAGTACCTCACTTTGCGGCTTACCGTCTTGAGTGTATAGTATCATCGGAATGGCGAGCGCATTTTGATTATTGACCAGATGATCACCCATGACGCCATTTAAGACGTTGACCAGTTTTTTCAGTGAGTCTGGTAGTGGCTGCACTGACTTTTGGAGAATCAGGTTTTTATATATGCGTAGTACAGACGCCAGATTATTACCAACCATCTGCATGACATGACGTATCGTGCCATAGATACGTCCAGTAAATCCGCGCGACCATTTATTTAAATGTTTGTCATTGAAGCGGCCTAGCGGACGCAAGATAATTTCACGGTGAATGGCTTCTACGATTTCTGTAATCTCAACCACACCCATGGTGGCAAGCTGAGCCAATCCTTCAAAAAAATCAGCCAAAGACACAGGTGTTTTGTTGATTTCATCACTGTCATCCGAATCTGCTAGTAGCTTAACCAATTCATCCATGTCGATGGCTTCGAGTTGGTCGATTTGCTCATATAGATGACTGTGTAGCGGTACACTCGCATCTGGGACAAAATGCGCATCGAGCTCATGATGAGTACGAGTATAGCTGCTATCATTTTGAGCGTCGCTGTCACTAACACCGTCGTTATAAAACACCTTTGGACTGCTCATAATATTTGCACATTCAGCGAAAAAAGTAATGGTCTATATTATCCTGTAACGGCAGCAAATAGAAGTAAATGGTTTGACTTTAGAGCGGGATGACGACTAGCAGAGCCAAATGAGTGATAGACGGTCTCTTTAACCATCAAATCATTATTAAAATAAAAAATCCCAAGCCTTAACTTGGGATTTTTATGGTTGTGAGCATTTTGGTTGTGCCTAATATACGCCTACAGCTTATCTATCTATGTCGTGCTATCAGCTGTATCAAATGATTCTGCCAGTATGACATCACCATCCTCGCGAGTAATCATCACAGTCGCTGAGCGAGGAATACTACCACCAGCGACAGCGCCCCATGTATTGCCGGGATGCTGAATGTTGATAAACAGTGTCTTAAAATCTGGTGCCATGGTGATACCTGTTACTTCGCATCCTTCAGGACCAACAAAGAATCGTTTGATATTATCATTGCTAGCAGATGTGCCGACTCGGGTTGACTGCCCTGCCGATGTGGTCGTCATCGACCCATCACTGACTTTGCCTGGTAGAGCCGCGAGCAACATGCAGCTACTGGTATCGGTGTAAGCGCCGTCATCTGTCTGAATCCATAAGACACCGCGCGGGTCAAAATATAGCCCATCAGGTGAAGAGAAGTCATTATTGTCATTTAGCTGAGATAAGTTTTCTGCTGATAAATCACTTGGCGCACCAAACAGATAGATATCCCACTCAAAGCTCGTTGCAGCATGGTCGCCGCCCATTTCTGCCCAGCGAATAATGTGACCATTGTCATTACCAAGCGCTTTTCCGTTTGATTGATAGCTACGCGGATTGGAGGCTGAGACAGGCTGGTCGTCACGTACGCCGCGATATTTGTTATTGGTCAATGTCACATAGACATCACCCGTCATAGGGCTGACCGATACCCATTCAGGTCGATCCATCTTAGTAGCACCAGCAGCATCGGCAGCTGCACGAGCAAAGACCAATACCTCATCTTGTCCATTGAATGGCAATACGCTGTTGAAAGCATCTAATCCGTTTTGACCGTGGACGAGAGCTTTCCACTCGCCGCTACCATCTTCGTTAAATACCGCCACGTATAGCGTGCCGTCATTCAGATATTTGTCACCTGCTTTTAGTCCGCCGCCGATGTCCGAGTTTGACCACATCGCTTTGGAGACAAACTTATAAATGTACTCACCTCGGGCGTCATCACCCATGTAGAACACCACTGGCTTACCTTGCTCAACAGGAGCATACGCACAGTTTTCATGAGCAAATCGGCCCAGTGCGGTACGTTTTTGCGGTATAGAATTTTGGTCAAATGGGTCAATCTCAGTAATATAACCAAAAGTGTTGAAGCCGTAGCGATAATCTTCCGCAGCACTGGCACCGACTGCGGTCATATCCCAACGTGAGAACTCGTCTGCTATCTTGGCATCCTTTGCCTCTGGGGTATGCCATAAATACTCCCAACCTGGGAAGTCCTCCACCGCACCGTAGCGCTCGCGAGCATAGTTATCACCAGCGCTCAATTGACTGGCATCTTGACCACGGGCAAACACACCCAAAAAGTTCTCTTCGGTAGTCAGATAAGTACCCCACGGTGAAAGACCTGCGCCGCAATTGTTATTGATACCGCGAGTCTGATAGCCTGTCGGGTCAAACTTGGTCTTAACCAGAGCAGAGCCTGCCACAGGGCCAGCCAATTGTGCTGTTGTACTACTGGTAATACGGCGATTGTATTTAGAGTCAGGTACCATCTCATAACCCATACCATCTGCGCGGCGAGTTAATTCAACCACCGAGACGCCATGACAATTGACTTCACGGCGGACGTCGCTTGCGAGACGACGGTTTTGAAAAATAGGCGCAGCGTCGTTATCTTGAGTGACGTAATAGCCAAATGGGCTAAGCTCACTGCTATTAACGTATTCATGATTCATGACTAGCAAGCTGTTTTCTGACGCTTTGGCATCGTAAGCGTTACCGTTTTTGCCAAAGAACCACATCCCATCATGGTTGTCACCCATACGCCATTCAAATGACTCTGCTGATTGCTCGCGATTGTCTTTCCAATCCTCGATACCAGAGTTCAGCGGTGTACCCAGTGGTAATATCATCTCTGCCTTGTAGCCTGCTGCTACGGTCATCGTATCCGCTGTTGAATGCGCAACTGCTTCAAACTTTAAGGTATCAGGACGCTTCAAATCACCTTGTGCAGGGATAGCGGCATTATCGTCATTACCAACAATACTGCTATCGTCGTCTTCACTACAACCGACCAAAGGTAATGCGCCAAAAAATGCAGCAGCCGTCAACCCTGTGCCACCTTTTAGGATACTACGGCGGTTCAATCGACAATTGATAATCGTCTGAAAGTCAGTATTATTAGTAGGATTTGAGTCTTCAACCACTTCGTGGGCAAGCGTTCGCTCATTGTTCAATAATGTCATTATCAGTCACCTTGCTATTAGGCTAGATTGGCAGAGAGTTGATCGCGGCTTTATAATTACGACCACAAAAATACGAATTCCGCTTAAGTCTACTCAACCTTTATGACAGCACGCTGAACAATAGGTGACAAACTGATGACAATCGACAGTACTGATGATTCTTGAAAAATAGAATGATTAGATAGTTAGAGTTGTTTGGCAGTTAGCAAAGTCAAAAAGTAAATATAAAGGCTTAAAAGCAAAAACCCCAAGCAATTGCTCGGGGTTTTTAATATGCGTTTGTTATTGCAATCAAGCTTACTGTACTTGCGACACCCACTCATGAGCACCCAGTTTTAGTTTAAGCTGATCGCCTGCTTGCAACACACCAACGCCGCTTGGCGTACCAGTCATAATTACATCCCCTGCTTGCAAGCTAAAGGCGTGACTGATATTGACCAGCAATTCATAGACAGGAAATAGCATTAAGGCACTATCGCCATCTTGCGTTAATTTATCATTGATAAATAGCTGATACTGTACACTCTGCAGATTACCAAACGCTTGCGGGTCGAGCCAATCAGCAAGTACACAAGCTCCGTCAAAACACTTAGCACGCTCCCACGGATGACCTTTTTCTTTTAGCTTGCTTTGCAAATCACGCAAGGTCAAATCCAGTCCCAATGTCACGCCACCAATCGCTTGCTGAGCTTGCTCAATCGTCGCCATAGATAAATCAGCTGATAGCTGAATACATAGCTCGGCCTCGTAGTGAGTCTCGCCGAATAACTCTGGACTTGGGCGAACCACATCACCACGGATAGAGACCACTGAAGACGCAGGCTTCATAAACAGTATCGGCGTGGTTGGCACTTCATTGCCCAACTCTGCAGCATGTGACGCATAGTTGCGACCAACACAGACGACTTTACCAATAGAGGTACGTAATCTTTCATTATGATTGATAGCGCCCTGCTCGGCATTGACACCGGCTGCAATGGCATTCGCTAATGACTCGTGTGGCGATTGGCTCATACTAAACTCTCCCTGTAAATGATGGCTATTTTATCAGCAGTCCATACTATGTTGTCTACAGTGACTTTGACGATTTTTAGTTGCTAACTGCTAACTGCTAACTGCTAACTGCTAACTATGGAATCGTATTGGTCACAACGTCTGGCGGTACATAACTGGCATGACGGTTCATACGCTTTTCAAACATTCTAAAGCTAAATAAGATAACCCATGACAGCAGTAGATAGACGATACCAGCGGCAAAGAATAACTCCATCAAGGTATAGGTACGCGCACTAATCGTACGAGCAACACCTGTGATATCCATCAATGCAATAGTTGAAGCGAGCGCACTACCTTTTAGCATAAAGATAACTTCGTTACTGTATGCTGGAATCACAATACCAAATGCGCGCGGCAGCGTAACGCGTGTTAGCTTTTGCCATTTTGACATACCAAGTGCATCAGCAGCTTCAAGCTCTCCAATCGGAATCGTCTGAATCGCCCCGCGTATAATTTCGGCTAGATAAGCACTGGTATTGAGGGTAAAGGCGATGATGGCACACCAGTATGCTTGGCTAAGTACTGGCTCCCATAAGAACGACTCGCGTACGGCCTCGAACTGACCCAGACCATAATAAATCAGGAATATCTGTACCAGCAGCGGCGTACCACGGAAAAAGAAGATGTACAGAAATGGTAGTATCTGTACCACCCAATTCTTAGACAGTCGTAACAACGCCAAAACCAAACCAAACAGCAATCCAATCACACCTGAAAACAAGACCAGCTGTACGGTCAATACCGCGCCGCCTAGTAAATCAGGGATATGGTCAAAAATGACCTGCCAATTCCAATCCATAGTATCTCTCCTCTACCCTATGGTCGATTGACTGTGAGTGGATTGACGGCTTATCTTTTTGGCATAGCGTGCCGCAGGATTGGCGCGCCACTCAAGCCACATCATAAAGCCAGTAATCAACATGGTCAGACCCAAATAAATAATCGCTGCTGCCATATAAAAGGTAAATGGCTGCTGTGTAGATTGTGCCGCACGCGATGACTGATACATGATGTCTTTGAGACCCACGACCGATACCAATGCGGTATCTTTGAGCAGTACCAGAAATAAATTACCCAAACCTGGTAAAGCAATCTGCCACACTTGCGGCAACGTGATGCGATAAAAAGTCTGAAAAGGACGCATACCAATCGCTTGCGCAGCCTCTCGCTGCCCTACTGGAATCTCTTGAATGGACATGCGAAAAATCTCAGTCGCATACGCACCAAAAGCAATAGACAGCGCCATGACACCGCCCCAAAAAGCGCTAATCTCGACATAGTTGTTATAGCCGAACTTTTTGAGGATGCTCATCAATAAGATAGAGCCGCCATAATAAATAAAGAGCACCAATAGCAGCTCAGGAATACCGCGCATCGTCGCAGTATAGACAGTCGCAAGTTTACGCAGCAACCAGATATTGGACATCTTTGCGGTTGCGCCGAGCAAGCCTAAAGCCAGACCAATGATCAAACTGGTCACAGCTAGCTGTATGGTGACGGTAGCGCCGCTTAATAAAAGCGCGCCAAATCCTTGTAAGTCAAACACGATTATCCACTCAGTCTCTTTATATTAGCAATTTGCAAAATATGAGTTAAAAGAATCAGCATCAATAGCTGAACGCGGCGCAACACCGTATTTTATACCAAATCAATAGGGATGGTCAGCGTCAAAAAATGACGTCAGAAGAATACGATTAACGCTGCGATAATTGACACAGTAGAAATGAGCGCTGATTTTATCATATTCACTCGCCGTGATGTTAATCCTGACGCGTAAAAGCTGTGTCTAAGCCGTACTTAAACAGACACTTAGGCAAATACGCTTGAAACGAACTGACTAAATTTGAGTAAAGCGAATGGTGAATGACGATGACTATGCCATGACCATACGATACGTTTATGGAATAATAAAAAAGGACATCACCATGATGGTGATATCCTTTTATTAATCAAAACAATATTTCTTGACTGCTATCTTTGACTACTGTTAGCTATTAACTAGCGTTTTCTGTCGCTGGTTGGTCGGCAGTATTTGTATCTGTGCCTGTATTTGCGTCTTCATCAACTGTGCTCGTTGCAGACGCTGGCACCGCAAAGTACTTTTGATTGATTTTATCGTAAGTACCATTAGCTTTTATATTAGCAAGAGACTGATTGATCTTTGCTTGTAGCGGATCGCCTGGGCGTACTGCTATGGCAAAGTTATCATTGATATCGATCTCATCACCTTTAAGCGCATATTTGCTACCAGCATTTGAGCTCAGCCATTCTATGGCAGGCAGCTTATCAGAAATCATCGCATCGACACGATTTGAACCGAGATCCAAAAACGCATTGCTCAACGTATCATAAAGCTTCATATCGGCTTTTGGATACGTGTCTTCTAGCCACTGCGATGAAATGGTTGAACGCTGTGCAGCAATAGAATGCGAGTCGATATCGCTGTTGTTACTAGGGTCAAAGCTGCTGTCTTTTTTGGCCAAAAAGACCAAGGCATTGCTAAAGTACGGATCGGTAAAGCTCACCTGCTGCGAACGCTCTGGAGTAACGGACATCGCGGCCACGATTGCATCGTACTTACCCGCTTTTAGACCAGGGATAATACCGTCCCAGTCCTGCGCCACAATCTCACAAGTTACCTGCATATCCGCACAGAGTGCATTTGCTACCTCAACATCAAAACCACCCAGTGTCCCGTCGGCATTGGTATAGTTAAAAGGTGCATAGGCCCCTTCTGTACCGATGCGTAATACATCACCTGTAGACGCTGCCGTTGCTTCGGTAGCCTCTGGATTGGTATCAGCCGCACTCTCTTGGCTATTGCTACAGCCAGCAACGGTAAAGGCCGTCGCTAGTGCAAACAATGACATAGACAGACGACTGGCTACAGTAATGTTAGATTTGCCAGTCGTGGCACAGATTGGGGCACAATGGTTGCTCATGATCATCCTTGGTTTTTTCTTGAGTAAACAACACGTCTTTAAACAACAGCAGTCAAACTGCTAGATATCGTATTAGTTAGCTGGCGCTTCTTCTTCAGCGACCATTACTTCTTCGACACTATCAGTTGTTGCTACCGCTTTTTGTGCTGCAGCCGTTGAGCTAGTACCGAAATAGCTACCCGTGATTTGATCATAGGTACCGTTGTCTTTTAGTTCAGCTAATGCTGCATTGAACTTAGCAACTAACGGATCGCCTTTACGGAAGGCAATACCCATCGCATCATCATTGGTGCTGATTTCTTCACCTTTGACTTCGTAGCCTTTGCCTGCGTCTGTTTTTAACCAGTCGATACCCGTTACTTTGTCAGACATCATACCGCGCACACGGCCTGAGGTTAGATCTAGATAAGCATTGTCTTGCGTATCGTATAGTTTGATATCAGCATCTGCATGCTCGTCTTGTAGGTATTGCGAGGCAACAGTTGAGCGCTGTGAGGCAATTGGTAGACCTGTTAGCGACTCAACGCTTAAGTCATCACCCTTTTTGCCGATCAAGATGATACCGCTATGGAAGTAAGGGTCGCTAAAATCAACCACTTCTTTACGCTCAGGCGTGATAGACATACCTGCGATAGCTGCATCAAATTTCTGTGCGTTAAGCCCTGGAATCAAACCGTCCCAATCTTGAGAGATGACTTCACACTCAGCTTTCATTTGCGCACATAATGCGTCAACCAGCTCAATCTCGTAACCAATCAGTTTGCCATCTGCATCGGTATAACTGAAAGGCTTATAGCTTGATTCTGTCGCAATTTTGATATTTAAAGGTGCTTCAGTAGCGGTGTCAGCTTCAGCATTTTCTGCTGGTGCTGAGCTATTGTTACAACCTGCCAACATTAGCACTGCTGCGCTAAGCGGTGCTAGCCACAATACTTTTTTGCTCATTGATGATGTCATTGAAATTGTCATAAGTTTTATTCCTTAATATATTTACCAGCTGTATCGTCAATCACTGCTTGCTGATTTATGCTTATAAACACCGTTTATTTGAAACATGCTTGGTTTTAAGCATTACTCGCATCAAACGTTACTTGTTCTAAGCATAAATCTTCAGTGAGTCATTATTGACCAAAGTTCATTTGCTCAAGACGTGCAAGCTCACCGTTACTACGGATTTCGCTTAATGCTTTGTCAAAGTCAGCTTTGAGTGAGTCACCTTTACGTACAGCAATGGCAATATTGTCATCGTTATCAATTTCATCACCAACGATACCGAAGCCCGCTGCGTTTTCTGCTAACCATGATTTGGCAGAAACTTTTTCGGCCAATACGGCATCGCTACGACCAGATTTTAGATCTAGATAGGCATTGTCATAGTTATCATACAACTGAACTGTGTTGCCTTCTTTGCCTTCGTAGTTATCCTGTAGATAAGCACCTGGTGTAGTAGAACGTTGACCACCAAGCGTTGCGTCTTTAATCGCCATAGGATCAAAACCACCATCCGTATTGGTTAGCCATACCATCGTATTGGCAAAGTACGGCTCGCTGAAATCTACCTTTTCTTGACGCTCAGCAGTGATAGACATACCTGCAATCACGGCATCATATTTCTGCGCCAATAGACCTGGGATGATACCGTCCCAGTCCTGTGCAACGATTTCACACTTGGCTTGCATTTGATCACATAATGCATTGGCAACATCGATATCAAAACCTGCCAAGCTGCCGTCAGCATTAGTGTAGTTGAATGGAGGGTAAGCGCCTTCGGTAGCGATACGAATGGTTTTACCAGTGGTTTCTGCTGCAGGGGCGTCAGCGTTGGTATCGGTTGTTTCATCGGCAGGTTGGCTACAAGCGCTCAACATCAATGCAGCAGTAACGGTCATTGATGACCACAATAGGCGAGAATTCGACATCATACGTTCCTTAAATTCTGATGGGTTTTACATAAGTTTTTGACAGGATCTTCTGACTTAGGGTTCTGATATTTTGTTCTCTGACGTCCCTGCCAGACAAGCAATATAGATAGCAGAATAACAGACAGCCACGAGACGTGACGGCCTATAAACCTTTTGATAATACCTGAGTAAAATATCAAAAACAAACGTTTTGCATACTCATAGTTATCATCGGGCAATAAACAGTCAACAATGGTTACGTTACAGTGATTTAACGTTTGGCAGGGCAAATGGTGGCAAGCGTGTTGCCACCATCTGTATTAGACATGGTACTAGGCAAAAACTAATAACTAAGTAGGACGGTGAGATGCCATAAAGTCCTTAACGCGCTCAGAGGTAGGGTTATCAAAGACTTGCTCAGGTGTGCCAATCTCTTCGACCACACCTTGATGTAAAAAGACGACTTTGCTTGATACTTCACGGGCAAAGCGCATTTCGTGAGTAACGATAAGCATCGTACGCCCCTCTTCTGCTAGCTCTCGCATTACTGCAAGCACTTCGTTGACCAGTTCAGGATCTAGTGCAGAGGTTGGTTCATCAAATAATAGGACTTGTGGCTGCATAGCAAGCGCACGGGCGATAGCAACACGCTGACGCTGACCACCAGATAAGTTCGCAGGATAAGCGTCTTTTTTGTCGAGCAGACCGACTTTATCAAGCAGCTTTTCTGCATCACTAATTGCTTGGTCTTTTTTAACCTTTAAGACCTGCGTTGGCCCTTCGATGATGTTTTGTAGAATTGTCTTATGCGGCCACAGGTTGAAGTTCTGAAAGACAAACCCCACACGAGCGCGCAGGCTTTCTAGCTGCTTCACGTCTGCTGCTTGTAACTCACCTGATTTAGCAGGCTTTAGCATCAGCTCTTCGTTACCGATCAAGATACGACCATGATTGGGATTTTCTAGAAGATTAATACAACGCAGCAACGTCGACTTACCTGAGCCAGATGAGCCCAAAATAGAGATAACATCGCCATCATAGGCAGTCAGGGACACCCCTTTTAATACCTCTAATGAGCCGTAGCTTTTATGGATGTCTTGTAAGTCTAGGGCGATAGGCCGAGTCGGGTTTTTTGCAGTATCAAGCATGGTTCAGCAGACTTCCAATAAATATGAGTGAAAACACGAATAAAATAAGAGCTATATCTATATATAGTACAAGCATCTAGATGCATTATCGTAATATGCCTGATGAGGCAAAGAGAAAAATGCCATATTGTCTCTTATTACGCAGTAAAAAGGCAAATATTGTATTTAACCAACGGGTTAATCAGCTTCTAACAAACTACGAATACAAAAAAGCCCAGACTGCATTTATCGCTCTGGGCTTTATTTTATCACTTTAGAATACGAGGCGTTGTGTTATCTGATAACTGCCTATTTATAGTATGTGCTTAGTACATTTAATATGTAGCTAGTGCATTCTATAGTATGCAATTAGTACGTCGATACATGTTCTGAATCTTCAGTACCGTCCATCATATCCGCATCTTCTGCTGTCGCCACTGCCACATCATCGTTATTGGTAACGTCCATACCCTCATCATCGGCACTAGCCACGGCCACATCATCATTGTCGCTCGCTGTCGCACTTTCTTCTACAGAGGTTTGAGCATCTACAGTAGTATCAGCTTCAGTCTCCATCGGTGTGTCATCTTTTTTGCTACAAGCGCCTAATGCTAAAGCGCCTGCTACCAAGCCAACCGTTAACCAGTTTTTATAAGTTGTATTTTTCGTAGCCATGTTCGTTCTCCATCATTCATCATAATAAGATTAAGTACTATCTACTGATAGCCTTGCTGTTTTAATGCTTACTATACTGAGGATATCTCGCAGCTACCTTAGTATTTACAGCGCAATTCTGTTAAAAACACGTAAAGATATAGTGTAGTACTGATAACGCGCTTATCTTAAATAAATACTGCTTAGCATGAGTTAAATTGTTTTAAATAAACCCCTACAAGAGCGCTGTAAAGCGGATTCTGTTCACAAAATCATCTTTACTATCGTTCCAATCTGCTCTATGTTAAATAGCATAATGACCTATCGCTATTTCAGTAGGCATTCAAAACTTCTTTTTTTGCGACATTTTTCGCCTTTTTAGGTACTTTTACCTATATAAAATTTGGCGCTTTTAGTTATAAAAAACCTGTATCACATAAGGAAAATAATTTATGAGTCAATCGAATACTACGGATATTACGACCTATATGCAGTCTGTCGGCAAGCAAGCAAGAGCTGCTTCTCGCGCGCTCGCTGCTGCCAACACTGGCGATAAAAACTCAGCACTCTTGGCCATTCATGATGAGCTGGTCAATGCCAAACAAGACATCTTGGCTGCCAATAAAATCGATATGGACAACGGTCAAAAAAACAATCTTGATAGTGCCCTCCTCGATCGCTTGGAGCTAAACGAAGCACGTTTTAACGGTATGCTACAAGGTCTTAAAGACGTCGCTGGCCTTCCTGATCCAATCGGTGAAGTCACTGACATGACTTATCAGCCATCGGGTATTCATCTGGGCAAAATGCGGGTGCCACTCGGTGTGGTTGGTATGATTTATGAGTCGCGCCCTAATGTAACATTAGAAGCTGCCTCACTGGCGCTCAAATCAGGCAATGCTATTATCTTACGTGGCGGTTCTGAGGCATTTGAATCTAACCAAGCCATTGCTAAATGCATCATCAGAGGACTTAGCCATACTGATCTATCGGAACATAGCGTGCAAGTGCTACAGACGACCGATCGTGCAGCCGTTGGTGAGCTGATTACTATGACTGAATATGTCGATGTCATCGTGCCACGTGGTGGTAAAGGTCTGATTGCGCGTATCAGCAACGATGCCAAAGTCCCTGTGATCAAGCATTTAGATGGTAATTGCCATACCTTTATCGATAGTGATGCAGATCCTGAGATTGCGATTAAGGTCAGTGTCAATGCCAAAACGCATCGCTACGGCACTTGTAATACGATGGAAACGCTACTGGTCGATGAAGCAGTCGCTAATGAGCTATTACCTAAAATAGCAGAGGCCATCGTCGCGGCTGATGACGCAATGCAACTACGCCTTGATGACAAATCACAAGCTATCCTAAATGAGAATGCTAAGCTTAAAGGTCATCTATCAGCTGCCACCTCTGAGGATTGGGATACTGAATATTTAGCTCCTATCCTAGCGGTAAAAGTGGTCTCAGGTATTGATGAAGCGATTGAGCATATCAATACGCACGGCAGTCATCATACCGATGTTATCATCACTGATAACTATACCAAATCACAGCGCTTCATTCGTGAAGTGGACTCGGCCAGCGTGATGATTAACGCTTCTAGCCGTTTTGCTGATGGTTTTGAATACGGTCTCGGTGCTGAAATTGGTATTTCAACGGACAAAATCCATGCGCGCGGCCCTGTCGGTCTCGAAGGTCTGACTTCACAGAAATGGATTGTTTATGGTCATGGCGAAACTCGTGCTTAATCATACTAGCATCGACTATCAAAACGAGTAATCAGAAACGTCAGCAATTATGCTGGCGTTTCTTCGTTTAAATCATAAATATTTTAGTCAAAGCATTTAAATTATAGGGAGCGGTACGACCATGCAAAGTGGCAAGATTAAGCACTGGAATGAAGATAAAGGCTATGGCTTTATCGATGTAGATAATCAAAGTGAAGATGTATTCTTTCATATTAGCAAAGCACGACTGGCGAAGCCTATAACGGTTGGTCAAAGTGTCTACTTTAACAGTGGCCGTAACGACAAAAACCAATTGAGAGCCACTGAAGTGACCTCGTCTTCATTGAGCCTTGACCAAGATACTGTATCAGATGTTCCAAGCTATACCCCTACTAATGCTAATAGAAATAGCAATCAACGCACTCGTAACTCAAATCGTAGCAGTCAAAATAGCAAACCCAATAAAAGAAGCTTAGGCTCTACGCTTTTTAGCCTCATCGCCATAATCGCCGTCGCTTTCTATTTCTTTGGCGATTTAAATTCGACATTGCTTGCTGATAACATCGAGTCGACAACGGTATCGCAGGACGTCACTAATAATACGAGCCAAGTCGCCAGTGCTGGTATAACAGGTGATGCACAGGTCGATAATACGATTGCGCTTATTCAGCAAGGCGGCCCGTTTCCTTACCCAAATAAAGATGGCACGACGTTTTATAACCGTGAAGGCAGACTACCCGCCCAGTCACAAGGCTACTATCGCGAATATACCGTGCCCACCCCTGGTGTCTCTCATCGCGGCGCACGGCGTATCGTCACAGGTGGCAACCCACCTACTGTCTATTACTTGACTGTCGATCACTATGATAGTTTCCAAAGACTACAGGTGCCTTAATATGACAAAAGAAAGTATGAACCAAGCCATCCACTACGTTAATCAAAGCCACGTGAATCAAGACCACATTAACCAAAACGGTACAGCACTGGGTACTAGCATTCCTGCGCAGGCTGTTACTATAGCCGTAGGTGACACGCTCGAGAAAACTGAGCTATTGACGAGTTTGGCCAAGGCCTGTGACTTTCCTAGTTATTTTTCACACAACTGGGACAGTGCATGGGATTGTCTAACAGACAGTGAGGCAATTCATTTAAGGCTTGATTTAACAGACGTCAAGAAGATAAACACTGAGGACTTCAATGTCTTTAAAAGCATGATTGAGGATGCCTTTAGAGAATTTGGCAAACCACAATTGTGGATCATCGTGCCATCTGAGGATGAAGTTTATGCGTTAGAAACTTAGTCATTAAAAGCCTATATATTGCAAGCTTGACCGCCGATAGTCACCGATAATTATTCGTCATCATAGAAACCTGAATTCGAGATAAAGCCATATTTATCCCGAATTCAGGTTAATTTATTTTATAGAAAGGATTAACCTATGGAGATTACCTTAAACGGTTATTACACCCTGATATTGGCCACCCTAGTACTGCTTCTTGGGCGGTTTTTGGTGCGACGAGTCAAGTTTTTAGAAGACTTTAATATCCCAGAACCGGTTGCTGGTGGTTTGGTCGCGGCGATTGTTGTCTATGCTCTCAATATGGTTTGGGGATATAGTTTTAACTTTCATCAAGGACTACAGACCGCCACTATGTTGATGTTCTTTGCGTCCATCGGTCTGAGCGCTGATTTTAGTCGATTAAAAGCAGGCGGCACACCATTACTGATTTTTACCATCGTTGTTTCAGTGTTTATTGTATTGCAGGATGTCGTTGGTGTGGCCATGGCAAGTGCATTGGGACTTGATCCTTTGCTCGGTCTGGTAACAGGTTCTATCGCTCTAACGGGTGGTCACGGTACAGCAGGCGCTTGGGGCATTACGTTAGAACAAGACTACGGCGTGGTCGGTGCGACGACATTGGGTATCGCGGTTGCTACTTATGGTTTGGTCGCAGGTGGTATCGTTGGCGGTCCTGTTGCTCGTCGCTTGATTAATCGACTTGGCCTAAAACCAACACCAGCCAACCCTGATCCTAGCGATATCGAAAAAGTTGCTGGTGCACAGTCGTTATATAGCACCAAACACGATGAGGAGTCTGCAGGTAGTAATAAAGATATCTTTGAAAGACCTGATAGCATGCGCTTTATCACCGCTTCTTCTACTATCGAGACTTTGGCACTATTCGCAGGTGCTTTGGCTTTTGCCGATGTGATGGCCATAGTTGCTGAAGGTACATGGTTTGAGTTACCGACGTTTGTATGGGCACTGGCAGGCGGCGTCATCATTCGCAATGTGCTGACGATGGTCTTCAATTTTGATATGTTTGACCGCTCAATTGATGTACTTGGTAATGCCTCTTTAAGTCTATTTTTAGCGATGGCATTGTTATCTTTAAAACTTTGGCAATTGACCGATTTGGCAGGCCCTGTACTAATTATATTGGTTGTACAGACCATCATTATGATTATCTACGTTTACCTCATTACCTTTAAAATTATGGGTAAAGACTACGACGCAGCTGTATTATCAGCGGGTCATTGTGGTTTTGGTATGGGTGCAACACCTACAGCGATTGCAAATATGCAGGCAGTCACTGATCGCTATCTGCCTTCACCTAAAGCATTCCTAATCGTGCCAATGGTTGGTGCGTTCTTTGTTGATATCGTTAATGCTACGATATTGCAGATTTTTACGAAGTTGCCGTTTATGTAGACTGATGCTGTCACAGATCAAAACTTAATAGCCATCTAGCAAATACTAGCCATCGAAAAGCCCGCCAAGACTCATCTTGGCGGGCTTTTTTAATTATCAAGTTATAATAGAATGTTCAATCAAACCTATTATTTATACTTTTTAATTTCACCACTTTTCACACGAGCTATGAAAGAATTAACTTCTCTTTTCACAATTGGCATCAAGAAGTATAGACCGATGATGTTGAAGATCGCCATAGCGAACAGAGCCGCATCTGAGAAGTCGATAACGAAGCTGAACTGTACGATGGTACCGATAACAACGAAGATTAAGAAGATCAGTTTGTATATCATCTCGCCGCCTTTACCTTCACTAAAGAGGTAAGTCCAAGCTTTTAGACCATAATATGACCATGAAATCATCGTTGAGAAAGCAAACAACAATACCGCGACAGCTAGGAAATACTGGAAGATAGGCGCCGTTTCCATGAAGGCTGCACGGGTTAGATCCACACCAGTAAGCGCTTGGGTTTGTAAGTTTGCGACAGTGTTTACCCCAGAGATAGTAATAACCAGCGCCGTCATGGTACAGATAACAACCGTATCAATAAAAGGCTCAAGCAAAGCGACTAAACCTTCCGTAGCAGGCTCTTTGGTTTTTACTGCTGAGTGAGCAATAGCGGCTGAACCAACACCGGCTTCGTTAGAGAAAGTCGCACGTTTTAAACCTTTAATAAGTGCGCCAATAAAGCCACCAGCTACGCCTGCACCTGTGAAGGCACCTGTGAAAATCTCACCGAATGCGGCACCAATAAGATTAAAGTTAGCAACTAATACGATTACCGCCATAGTAATGTATAACAAGGCCATAAAGGGTACGACTTTTTCGGTAACGGTTGCAATGCGCGGCATACCACCGATGATAACCATACCAACTAAAACAGCCAAACTAATACCAAAGAATAAACTGTACTCTGTTGGAATGCTAAAAGTAGAGCTCATGACTGCAAAGGCTTGGTTACCCTGGAACATGTTACCGGCACCAAAGGTCGCCAATATACACATAAGTGCAAAACCAACAGCCAGAAACTTACCTAATCCGCCCATACCACGTTCAGCCATACCGCGGCTTAGGTAGTACATAGGGCCACCTGATACGACGCCAGATGGTAGTACCGTACGGTATTTGACACCTAGCGTACATTCTACAAACTTAGTCGCCATACCGAATAGGCCGACCATAATCATCCAAAAGGTAGCACCAGGTCCACCAATAGCAAGTGCTGCACCAACGCCTGCAATATTACCAAGACCAACAGTACCTGATAACGCAGTAGCTAAAGCTTGAAAATGGCTGACCTCGCCTTCTTCTTTGTTAGCAGGATTGGGATCGGTATATTTGCCTCTGACAATATCTAGAGACAAGCCTATTTGGCGAAACTGAATAAATCCAAAGTAAAAGGTGAATACGAGTGCGGCAACTAATAACCAACCTACAATGAGCGGGAAGCTGACATCCCCAAGAGGTACTGAAAAGAAAATAAGGTCGACGAACCAGCCAAATATATTGGCCATAAAGCCATCGAGACCTGCTCCAAATGCTGCTAAACCTGATTGTTCTGCTGCTTGCGCAAGAGTCGTGCTGAGTAATAGCATCGTTGCAACTAAAGATTATTTTTTCATGTAAATCCCTTTAGTGAAAATAACATTTATATAATTATTCAATCAATTACAGCGATACTAAGGCGTGTCTTCAATTCACCCGATAGTCATCTAAATGGGCTAAAAATGGCTAAATCTTGCCAAACATCGTCAAATAGCTGTTTAATATCCCGATATTATCTGCGCTATTTTTCTTGTTTGACGGCAATTTACCTCATTTTTATCACCATTTTTGAAATGAAGACACGCCCTAATACAAAGTGTAACTATTTATTATAATTTGTATTAGTATTATTACTAAATGTTCAATACTGACTATATACTAATATTTTTGTATAAACAAAGAGATTTACACATTTTTCTTAATTAAACATCAACTTAGCTTATTAAAACTAATAGCGAAACTCAATCAAGCTCACTACATTTATCAAAAAATGTCGGTAGTAATCTTCAGGTTAAATAACAGACTGAAATATAATTAAAAAGAGCTAAATAGCAATACCAATATAGTTTTGCGTTAAATGCTCTAATATTTATAAAGAGCAATAACAAAAAAACCGCTAAGCAAAAGCTTAGCGGTTTTTTTATTACCATTCTAAAGTTTACTGATTTTTAGCATAGACTGGTAATTCTGCACAAATAGCTTCTACTTTAGCGCGTACTTCAGTAGCAACCGCTTCATCACCGCGACTGTCTAGTACGTCACAGATCCAACCTGCCAATTCACCCGCTTGTGCTTCGTTGAAACCGCGAGTAGTAATAGCTGGCGTACCGATACGGATACCAGAAGTCACGAATGGTGATTTTGGATCGTTTGGTACAGCATTTTTGTTGACAGTGATGTGTGCTTCACCAAGCCATTTGTCTGCTTCTTTACCCGTCATTTCTTGCTTAACGAGGCTGATCAGCATTAGATGGTTTTCAGTACCACCAGAGATGACTTCATAGCCGCGCTCTTGAACCACTTTTGCCATCGCTTGCGCATTTTTCACTACTTGCTGCTGATACGTTTTGAAGTTATCTTCTAACGCTTCTTTAAAGCAAACCGCTTTTGCAGCGATAACATGCATCAACGGGCCACCTTGGTTGCCTGGGAATACAGCTGAGTTTAGCTTTTTAGCCAGTACTTCATCACGTGCCAAAATCATACCTGAGCGTGGGCCACGTAGGGTTTTGTGCGTCGTCGTCGTAACCACATCAGCAAAAGGTACTGGGTTTGGATAAACACCGCCAGCAACTAGGCCTGCAACGTGAGCCATATCAACCAATAGATATGCGCCTACTTCGTCAGCGATGTCACGGAAACGCTGCCAATCGACCACTTGTGAGTATGCCGAAAAACCAGCAATAATCATTTTAGGCTTATGCTCACGCGCCAAGCTCTCTACTTGATCATAATCAATAAGGCCAGTGCCATCTACCAATCCGTACTGTACGGCATTGTAGTTCAAACCTGAGAAGTTGATGTGTGCGCCATGCGTCAAGTGACCACCAGCGTCTAAGCTCATGCCTAGTACCGTGTCATTTGCCTCTAACAATGCTAAAAATACGGCTGAGTTTGCTTGGCTACCAGAATGTGGCTGAACGTTGACGTACTCTGCACCGAACAACTCTTTAGCACGGTCAATAGCCAATTGCTCAACTACGTCCACATGCTCACAACCACCATAGTAACGCTTGCCAGGATAGCCTTCTGCGTATTTGTTGGTTAGGTCAGTACCTTGTGCTTCCATCACTGCTTGTGAGCAGTAATTTTCAGAGGCGATAAGCTCGATGTGGTTTTCTTGACGAACGCTTTCTGCGGCCATCGCTTCAGCAAGTACTGGATCAAAATCTTTGATAGAAATATCTTTAAACATAGTGATGTCCTAAGTAGTGACTGTCATTAAAAAACGTCATTGAAAAGAAGCTTATAGCCTGCCCACAATAAAACAACTACTGCGTCAACGTCGCTGAAGTACGCTTGATACCTCTGCACGCTGTTTTTCTGCAGTCTGTTTTATGGTATGACCATTATTGTGAATGGAGTCTATTAGCAAAGATTGAAATAAGAATAAATACAGGCGACTGACCTGTTATTAACTTGACTGATTCGTCAATAAAATCGATGTACATTTGCATCGATATCATCGCGAAAGATTAAGTGTAACATGAAAATTTGTGCTGTGAGCGCAAAAAAACCTCACCTTAGGATGAGCGAATTAAATGACTATATAACACAGATAAATAGCCAATAAAATAAAGGATTTACCCGTTGAACTTTTTCTCTTGCCCGCCCTTTTATGCTGTTTTAGGCATAAAATATTTTTAAATGTGGCTAGATATAATCGATTCAATTTAAAAGTAGTACAAGGCAGCCGAGTGTAGATGTATATTAAATAACTCAAGCGAGGTTAACCTAGTAATATTTTTATAGGTCGCTAGTTAAAAACGCAGGTAAGAACGTTTCACTGATCATAAGCGTGCGACCATACCAGTCATAACGCGTTTGTCGTTGCCAACCGTCACCGGTATGACTGATAAAACGCTCATTTGGCAAAGTACGGCAACGCTTAAACAGCACATAGCCGATAGGGGTGTTTTTGAGTTGTTGAAGGCGGCGTGCTTGACCTTGCAAACTATATAGAGGGAAAATACTTTGGGCTTGTACCCATGGCGCGTCATCATAGCCATAGAGTTGTACCTCGCGTACCCATGCCAGCATCGGTCGTCCTAACATGCCACCTGTTATACCCAGCTGCTTTTTTTGACCTAAAGTCAGCGAACGATAGCCCTCAAAGCTGCGTTTTACACGCAGTGGCTGCCCTGCCTTCTCTTCTAATATCGCAGTGAGAGAACCTTCAGCAGTTAGCCAAGGTATGAGTTCAGTAGGAGGTAGATCATTGGTAGAACTAAAAGAATTGCTGGTCATAGTTTATGGCTAGTATTTTTTAGAGAGTATTTAACAGTTAAAAGGTACATACGAATAAAAGCAAAGTTAGTCACAGCTGACTACCGTTATAAATTACTGCTATGAAGCACTGCCATCAAATTCAGGCATATTGTCTGCATTAAAAGGCAAAGCCTCAAAGGCCTGCTGACGATACTGCGCCATATGCTCACGATCTCTAACACAAAAATCGCCAATCGCCGGTACAAAACGTGGATCATAAATACGATGGAGAGAATGGGTCGTCGTTGGAATAAAACCACGTACCAGCTTATGCTCGCCTTGCGTGCCTGGATCGAAGGATAACAGCCCTTGCTCGATAGCAAACTCAATACCTTGGTAATAGCATAGCTCAAAATGCAAGCTGTCATATTCACCTAATGCGCCCCAGTAACGACCATATAAGGTAGCATTATTATCGCCATCAGCCTTATCACTATCAACATTGTCGCTATCAGGTCTGTCATATAAGAACAAACTACTCGCGATAATATCACCACTGGCATCGAGTGCTTGCGCAAGCATTATATGCTCAGGCATGCTCACTGCCAATGCCATAAAAAAATCTATCGTCAAATAAGGCTGCTGTCCGCGTACTGCATAGGTCATCACATAACAGTGATAAAAAGCCTTCCAATCAGCATCGCTAATAGCATCGCCGCATTTTCGCTGGCAAATAATGCCTTGCTCGGCAACTTTACGGCGCTCAGCCCGAATGGTTTTGCGCTTTTTGGCTTTTAAGGTCATCAAAAACGCATCAAGATCTACAAATGGCTTACGGTCATTAAGCAAGTCTTTGTTTTGCCATAAGAACTGGCAACCTTGACGCTCAAATATCGGTAGCTCAATAACAGCTGACTCTACGCCACTTTCTTGAGACGCTATGGCAAGCTCTACATCAATTTCAGTTGGCATAGATGTAGTGGCAATAGAGGCAAGCACTGGTGTCACAAACAGTCCATGCCAGCTTGAGGCGCCCACTTGTTGAGCGATATCATCGATACCTGCGATGGCCGTTTTGAGGATAGCTTCATTCAAGGTTTCACCTTTGGCCAACCAAACTCTCTGACCAGTAATCGGTGTATACGGTGCGCTAGTGACCAATCGCGGATAATAATCAACGCCATAGCGTGCATAAGCTTCAGCCCATGCATGATCAAATACAAACTCACCGCGATGATGACCTTTTATAAATACTGGCATGACAGCCACAGGTTGCAATGTATTTTCTGCCGCGCTATCTACTAAGGTATCGGTGTTATCTTCACTATCGGCACTATTAGTAGCGCCTGTGACACGATGTACCAAAATAAATATTGGTAGCCACCCTGCCTGCTCACCAATTGCTCCGGTGTCAGTCAATGCTTGCCAAAAAGCAAATGACATAAAAGGGGTATCTGGCGTCTGCCACTCTGTTTGGCTCTGCCAGCTGGTATCATTAATCAGCGCATACTCTAAACTCATATTCACCGTCACTATTATAATCGCGATATATTTATCGATAACCAATCTATTGATGACCTAGACTAGCAAATTTTTACGTCATTGCTGTCACAATTTGCAAAAACTTATCTGCATCCAATAAAAAACCACCAACGATAACGCGGGTGGTTTGTAAAAATGCGCTCATGGGCAGTAAGATCAATATAAAACGTCATGAAAAAACAGTAGTTGTATGGAAAAGATGATATCGAAGCCGATGACTGGTAGAATAAGGTTGTTATTAGCTTAGTATAATTCGAAACCATAGGATACGAGCTAAAACAGTATACTTAGTTCATGGTATACGATTGACATCCTATCGGATTTATAGTGGATTGATTATAATGTAGCGTCAGTGATTCACTTTTAGGCAGTTTTGCACCGACCGTTAACGTGTTGCCTTTAAATGCTTTTTTCATGAATATTATTAAAAGAAAATGTCTGACCTGTCTTAAAAATTTCTAAGAAGCTACATATGAAGTACTTGTTCTAACCATATCATAGATTATTGCATAGTATCATTGACGCATATCCAACACTATATTTGAGCTTTATTATTAACTACAGCCTAAAGGAAGATCTAACTAAAATGTCAAAAATTATTTATACAAAAACTGACGAAGCCCCAGCGCTGGCGACTCTGTCGTTCTTACCTATTGTCGAAGCATTCACTAAAACAGCAGGCGTTGAAGTTGAAACCAGCGACATCTCTGTTGCAGCGCGTATATTGGCCGAATTCCCTGAATACTTGACCGAAGAGCAACGTGTTCCTGACAACTTAGCTGAGCTAGGTCGTCTGACTCAAGATCCAAATACCAATATCATCAAACTGCCAAACATCAGTGCTTCTGTACAGCAGTTAAAAGCCGCTATCAAAGAGCTACAGAGTAAAGGCTATGCTATCCCTAACTTCCCAGAAGATCCACAAACTGACGAAGAAAAAGAGCTACGCAAGCGCTATGGCAAAAGCTTAGGCAGTTCAGTGAACCCAGTACTGCGTGAAGGTAACTCAGATCGCCGCGCGCCTAAAGCCGTCAAAAACTATGCACGTAAGCATCCACACTCTATGGGTGAATGGAAGCAATGGTCAAGCACGCACGTATCACACATGCATGGCGGCGACTTCTACGATGGCGAGCAATCTATGACATTAGATAAAGCTCGTACAGTACGTATGGAGTTGTTACTTGATGACGGTACTCAAAAAGTATTAAAGCCTAAAATTGCTTTGCTTGATAAAGAAGTCATCGATCTGATGGTCATGAGCAAAAAAGCACTATTAGAGTTTTATGAGCGTGAAATGGAAGATTGCCGCGAAGCTGGTATCTTGTTCTCATTGCACGTAAAAGCAACCATGATGAAGGTCTCGCATCCTATCGTCTTCGGTCATGCAGTTAGAATCTACTACAAAGAAGCCTTCGAGAAACATGGCGCATTCTTTGATGAGCTAGGTATCAACGTCAACAACGGTATGGCAGATCTATACGACAAGATCTTAACGCTACCAGCTTCAAAACGTGAAGAAATTGAGCGTGATTTACATGCGTGTCAAGAGCATCGCCCACGTCTGGCGATGGTCGACTCTTCAAAAGGTATCACCAACTTCCATTCACCAAGTGATGTAATCGTTGATGCTTCTATGCCAGCGATGATTCGTTCAGGTGGTAAAATGTGGGGTGCTGATGGCAAAATGTATGACTGTAAAGCAGTGATGCCAGAGTCTACCTTTGCCCGCATTTACCAAGAAATGATCAACTTCTGCAAATGGCATGGTAACTTTGATCCAAAAACAATGGGCACCGTTCCTAACGTTGGCCTAATGGCTCAAAAAGCTGAAGAGTATGGCTCGCACGACAAGACTTTTGAGTCTAGCGATGCTGGTATTGCACGTATCGTCGATATTGATACTGATGAAGTATTACTCGAAAAACGTGTTGAGAAAGGTGATATCTGGCGCATGTGTCAGGTTAAAGATGAGCCTATCCAAGACTGGGTAAAACTTGCCGTACGCCGTGCTCGTGAATCAGATACGCCTGTTATCTTCTGGTTAGACCCATACCGTCCACATGAAAACGAGCTAATCAAAAAAGTTAGAACGTATCTAAAAGATCATGATACCACTGGCTTACATATCGAGATTATGTCTCAGGTTCGTGCGATGCGTTATACCCTAGAGCGTGTTGCTCGTGGTCTAGATACTATCTCTGCGACCGGTAACATCCTACGCGATTACCTAACTGACTTGTTCCCTATCCTAGAGCTAGGTACCAGTGCTAAGATGCTATCAGTTGTACCATTAATGAAAGGCGGCGGTTTGTTTGAAACTGGCGCTGGTGGCTCTGCACCGAAGCACGTTGAGCAGCTGACAGAAGAAAACCATTTACGTTGGGATTCACTCGGTGAATTCTTGGCATTGACGGTATCTTTAGAGCATCTAGCAAACAACGACAACAATGCTAAAGCTCAAATCTTGGCAGACACGCTAGATACAGCAACAGAAAAACTGCTACTAAATGATAAGTCGCCATCACGTAAAACTGGCGAGCTCGACAACCGTGGTAGCCACTTCTATCTAGCAATGTACTGGGCAGAAGAGCTTGCAGCGCAAGATAAAGATAGCGAGCTAAAAGCGCAATTTACACCATTTGCGCAAAAGCTAAAAGAGAACGAAGAAGCCATCGTTAAAGAACTTAACCAAGCTCAAGGCAAGCCAGTAGACATCAAAGGCTACTACTATGCTGATGAAGAATTGGCTAAGAAAGCAATGCGTCCAAGCGCTTTGTTTAACGAGACATTGGCATCGCTATAATTTTAAGCGACTGCTCTTAGACATTAAGCCTAATCGCTTTTGGTTTTTATACCCAGAAGCGATTATGCGAGTTTAAGTCTTAGTAAAAAACACCTCAACCGTCTTCGAACGTTGAGGTGTTTTTTTGTGTTTTCTAAAGTCTTTATAAAGAGTGAAATAAAAAAAGCCACCTATATAATCAGGTGGCTTTTAATAAACAGTAATAAAATAGAATGCTTAGAGTTTAAGTAGTTTTAGGCTTCCATATGCTTAATAATCGCCTTACCAAACTCAGAAGTACTCAATAAGGTAGCATCTGGCATCAGACGCTCAAAATCATACGTGACTGTTTTATTGGCAATCGCTCCTTGGATACCGCTAATGACAAGGTCAGCTGCTTCCGTCCAGCCCATATCACGAAGCATCATCTCAGCAGACAATATCAGTGAACCTGGATTTACTTTATTCTGACCAGCGTACTTGGGCGCAGTACCGTGCGTCGCTTCATAAACAGCAATCGCGCCGCCTTTGTTTGCACCAGGTGCGATACCAATACCGCCTACTTCAGCGGCCAATGCATCAGAGATATAGTCACCGTTTAGATTGAGCGTTGCTACTACAGAATAATCTGCAGGACGCATCAAAATCTGCTGCAAAAACGCATCAGCGATGACGTCTTTAATAATAATGTCATTACCTGTTTTTGGATTTTTCATAGTCATCCATGGACCGCCATCTAATAACTCTGCACCAAAACGCTCTGCCGCTAGCTCATAACCCCAATCCTTAAATGCGCCTTCAGTGAACTTCATGATGTTACCTTTATGCACTAGCGTCACATTTGGCAAATCATTATCAATGGCATGCTGAATCGCTTTGCGTACCAGACGTTGTGAGCCTTCTTTTGAGACAGGCTTGATACCGATGCCGCAGTCTTCAGGGAAGCGAATACTGGTCACACCCATCTCATCTCTTAAGAAATTGATAATTTTTTTGGCATCATCGCTGCCCGCTTTCCACTCGATACCCGTGTAGATATCTTCTGTGTTTTCACGGAAGATAACCATATTCGTTAGCTCTGGATGCTGTACTGGACTTGGTACGCCCTCAAACCAACGTACGGGGCGTTGACATACGTATAGGTCGAGGTTTTGGCGCACTGCGACGTTTAACGAACTAAAGCCACCACCCACTGGTGTGGTCAATGGACCCTTGATACTAATGACGTAGTCTTTTAGAATCTCTAACGTCTCGCTTGGTAAATAATCGCCATCATATACTTTCGCTGCTTTTTCACCAAGATAAGTCTCCATCCAAATGATAGACTTCTTGCCGTGATACGCTTTATCAACCGCAGCATTGACTACTTTTATCATGACAGGCGTGATATCTACACCGATTCCATCACCTTCCACAAACGGAATAATCGGATGATTGGGAACATTTAATGTTAGATCCGCGTTTACGGTCACTTTTTCGCCATCTCTTGGCACGATAACCTTATCATATGACATCGATGATACTCCTTGGTTGTATGTTGGACGTCGCAAGCGAACTTAACACTTTATTACGCTAACCGTTTTATTATAGTTATAACGCTCTGAGCGCTTATCGGCTAAGCAAAGCTTTTATGAGTACGACACTTACGACATTGGTTTGAACGATATGAAAAATAGCTCGAAGCTAAAAAAATTAAAATAAAGACCCAAGCAATAATTGTTGCTTGCAGATAGTAGATATTTCTCTATTAGAGATATAAACACCACTATTGCAATATGGAATTAGAATAACAGTAAATCTATACAAGCGCTGTCCTACTTTTGTAGCAGGTCATGTAGCATACAGCACATTAGATATATCGCCTTTAGTCTTGTCGCTTAATACTAGCTCTGCATTACAAAACATACGCTACAATGATTCATTGTCCATCACAAACTAGGAAACACCTTTTTATGTCTACTTCTAGTCTCATTCTATTCAACAAGCCTTATGGCGTGCAAAGTCAGTTTAGAGATGATAGTAACAACGACCACACCACCCTATCGCAATACTTTACCGATAAGGCCTTGCGAGTTGCTGGTAGGCTAGATGCCACTTCGGAGGGCTTGCTGATTTTGACTGATGATGGTCGCGTTAACAAAGCAATTACCCATCCGCCGAAAGCCAATGCAGGGCGCAAGCAAGGCAAAACTTACTTAGTACAAGTAGAAGGAATCCCTACTGCTGAGCAACTCAATAAGCTTAAACGTGGCGTGGTTTTAAAAGATGGTAAAACGCTACCTGCTGAGGTCAGACACGTCAGTGAAAATGAGCTACCGATGGTACTCTGGCAACGTAATCCACCAATACGCGAGCGTAAAAGCGTACCGGACTCATGGCTAATGCTAACAATATATGAAGGTAAAAATCGCCAAGTTAGACGTATGACAGCGCACGTTGGTCTGCCTTGTCTGCGTTTGATACGTTGGTCAGTGGCAGGGTTTGAGCTGGGTGAGTTAGCTGTTGGGGAGTTTGTACGCGTTCATCTAAATAGCGAACACTGTCGTCAGCTAGGTATTTCTAGCTAGTTTAGATGGTTTTAAGTTTATGTATTGTTGGTTAATTCACACTGTTTGGCTGTTTAGCCCCTAATATAAAGCTCTGACACTAATATATTACGACCTGTTAAACATAGTGTCTCGAATGGGTAAGGTTTATCTGCTAACATTCAGCACGTAATTGATTATGTATAATAGGTATTATCCATTTATCGTTTGGTTTTTTCACAATAGGGATATGTCATGATTGCTTCTCGTCGTTTTCTTTCGTTGGTCACTAGCATTTCTGCGGCGCTTGTATTGAGTGCCTGTCAGCCAACGACAGAGGACAGCCAATCAAATCCTGCGGAAGAAACCTCACCGCCAGTGACTGATATGCCACATGCTGAGCATGACGATATGGCAGACGATACTCTAACAAATGACAGCGATAATAATGTCATTGATGAGTCTCAAATAAGCGATATGCTCAGAGACTATACGAGATCGATGACTAGAATGCATGACGAGATGATGATTGGGATAGGGTATAACGATCCTGATACCGCTTTTGCTAAAGGCATGTTGGGACATCATCGCGGCGCGGTAGAGATGGCAAAAATAGAACTCAAGTATGGCACTGACGAAGCGATGCGCCAGCTTGCTCAAGACGTCATCACGGCCCAGCAAGCTGAAATCGATGTCTTAAACAAGTGGTTGGCTAGCCATCCTGATGTTGCCAAACCTAAGCCAAATACTGTGGCGATGCAGCAAGCATATGCTAAGAGTATGGAAAATATGCATGGCGAAATGACTCTGGGTGTGGCTGATCCCGTGCCTGATATGGCATTTGCACGCGGCATGCTACCGCATCATATTGCCGCTGTTGATATGGCAAAAGTTCAGCTCGAATATGGGACAGATGAAGAGATGCGTCAGTTGGCGCAAGACGTCATTGATACCCAGCAAACTGAAATTGATATAATGAAAAACTGGATTGCTGCGCTTGAGGCTGCAAATAGCAAAGAAGACGATAGCTCTGTAGATGAAAATATTGAGCCTGAAACTAAAAATAATAAGAACTCAGATAACCTAGATAACAGAGCTAAAGAGCAGTAAACGTATATTTTCTCGCCAACCTCTGACCTATCGAGCATTTAAGTTGCTTGGATATATCTACAATATTAAAAGTGATTTAAAAAAACCCTCTTCTAAGCAGTATTGCTCGGAAGAGGGTTTTTTATATGGAAGGGTTTTTCGTATGGAAAGGTATTTTATATAGCATTGAGGCTATCTCTTCATAACATTAAGCCATGTCTCCCAACCTGCCTCACCTTTCAATTGCTCATTATCATTCTCTAAAGTCTTATCTCCTTTTGCTAAGCGTAGGCTTACTTTATGAGGAGGTACTGCTCCAGTCATGCCAGTTGTCTCATCTCGCGGCTTAACTTTAGTTGTCGTTTCGGGTTGAACCTGAACACACATCAGCTCATCACGGCGGAACAAATAACATTCAACAGGATGCGCTGTATTAACCAAAGTGGTAAGTTGTTTCGTATCCGCTTTGATACCATCAATCGCGATAATAACGTCATGTGCTGAAATACCAGCTTTAGCGGCAATACTATCTCGCATCACACGATTTACCTTGAGTCCAGCTAGCGTTTCGTTACATCGCATACCCCAAGGCACATGCTTGTCAGCGGTTTCTTTAGTATTCGCCTGTATTTTGACACCATTTGCAATTAGCAACGCTTCAATTGGCAGATCTTCTACCCCGTTGACATAACGGCGTTCAAAATCTTCCCATTCTGCTAGCGGCATAAACTGCTCAATGACGGAGCCCATGTCAGCACTACTGATACCAATTCGCTTACTGTCGTTCTGCTTGGCTTGAGTATAAAAAGCTTTGACCACATCAAACAAACGATAACGACCATCACTATTTTTGAGTAAGATTAGATCCAGACATAGAGCGACCAACGCGCCTTTATTATAGTAACTGATACCCGCATTGCCTGTATTTTCATCGGTACGATACAGCTTAATCCAAGCATCAAAACTCGACTCTGCCACGCTTTGATTACCACGCCCTGGAGTCTGGTAGTAGCGATTGATTTGCTCGGCTAGCAGTCGCAGATAATTGGCTTTATCAATCACACCTGACGCTTGCAACATAAAATCATCGATATAAGACGTAAAACCTTCGAATACCCAAAGTAATGGTGTAAATGCCTCACGGCGCAAATCGACATCAATCATGACATCAGGACGTACCGTCTTAACCCACCATGAATGAAAATACTCATGACTGCATAAGCCTAAAAACCGCTGATAATCTGTACTTGGTAACTTTGGTTCATTGGCATTTGGCAAGTCATTGCGCGGGGTAATAAGGCTAGTAGAGTTGATATGCTCAAGCCCACCATAGTCTTGACCACTGGCAAAGGTCATAAACGTATAATCGTCAAATGGCGCATCGCCTAACCAATCTACGTAGGTCTGACAAATCTGAGTAATATCCTGCTGCAATCGACCTAGATTGGCACTCTGCTTACCTGACAGGTAAAAGCTATGATGTAGCGTCTGATGCTCATTATCATGAATAATAAAATCAAAATTTTCTTGTTCCGCGATTTCGAATGGATAGTCAATCAGCTCGTGATAATTGGCTGCCTGTAACTTATAAATGTGCTGACTATTCGTTTGCTGACTGTCTTTTTGCTGCTGATCAATATGCAGGTACGTAGCATTCAAACCACAGGCCAACAGTACTTTGCTACTTTCTTTGTCTGCAAAAAATGTCTCAGGAACGATTAAGCTAACGTGAACAGGCGCTTGCTCTTGCCCTTCGACGGCGAGCGCAAGTGAAGTGAAATTGCCATAAAGTCGTTGCTGATCAACATAGGCCGTACGCACGGACAAGTCATAGCAATAGACTTCGTACTCGACGATGACCGTCTGCCCTGCGTGCACCGCTGGCAGCTGCCATGTATTTTTGTCTATTTTTTGCGCGCGATAAGTCTTTGGCTGATCGTCACTGTCCGCTGTTTGAACCTCTCGTATTTGATAATGTACCGCAGTGATGTTTCGAGCAAACTCGCGCATCAAATAGCTGCCTGGTATCCACGCTGGTAACCAAAGCTGCGGCGCATCGGATACTGCTGTAAAGCTCAGGGATACATCGACCAAATGCTCGTAGAAACGGGCAAAATCAAATTGATAGCTTATATCAGCTATCGTTTTAGCCTTAGTAGCATGATGATTGGTTGAAACATTGCTCGCTGGTTGTTTAGTAGTGGTATTGGCAAATGCAGTCATCGTATCTCTCGTCCTTATTTTTATAATTATGCTAGAAGTCCTACTCTAAAAAAGCAACTCCTAAACCATGAATAGCCAATAGCTATGCATTAACTATAGAAAATAGCAGTTATTATTGTAAATTGTGGCATTAATTGGCATTTTTTATGTTTTTTGCCTTGAAAGTTATGTGGGCCATCTCAATTAAAGATGCTAACTGCTAAAGTTACTTTAATAAACTGATGATAATTGACTAATGACGTGGCCTTTTGGCTTGCAGATTGGCTTTTTTAGGTTTATTGCAACCGTATTTAATTTTTTACATAGATATATTTAGGATATTTTATGACTACTATCGCAAAAGACACTGCCGTCAAATTCAATTACACATTAAAAGACGACGAAGGCAATATCCTTGACCAGTCACCAGAAGGTCAGCCACTTGCTTATCTACATGGTCACAGCAACATTATCCCAGGCCTAGAAGCACAATTAGAAGGTAAGTCTGCTGGCGAAAAAGTTAATGCAGTCGTTGAACCTGCTGATGGCTACGGCGAATACCAAGAGCAAGCAGTACAGCATGTACCACGTGACAACTTCCAAGGCGTTGATGACATTCAGCCTGGTATGCAGTTCCAGTCAGAAGCTGGCGGCCAAGTAATGTTGGTTACCGTAACTGCTGTAAACGATCAAGAAGTTACTGTTGATGCAAACCATCCATTGGCTGGCAAGCGTTTGACATTCGATGTTGAAATCCAAGAAGTACGTGCAGCAACTGAAGACGAACTAAACCATGGCCATGTACATGGTGCAGGTGGCGTTGAGCACTAATCTCTTCTAGAGTGTAGTGACAATAGTTAGAGGATAATCTATTAAATCTATCATCTAATATAAAAGGCCAGTAGCTGATAAGGTTACTGGCCTTTTTTATGCTTACTTCATGGTAAGTTTCGAATTAATATAAATATCATCAACTTGAGTACTATCTATTTAAAGAATCCGCTATAAACATTATTAATATCCAGATGTAACAAAGCCGCATAACGACAAGCGTCATGCGGCTTTTATTACCAACCATCCATGTTAGCGTTACATGATACCTAATCCCGGGGTATCTCATAACTGACAGGCATCCAGCCTTATCATCCTTAATCAGCAAACTACTTATCCCTAGTGCGACCTTTAAGATACCAATCCCTAGTATCAATGAACCGTTTCGTTCAATCGTGCCGTACAGTTATAGTCGCAGATTGACCCTTCGTTGGTAAGAGGTCTAAACGTCAATCTATGTAAGCATATGCTTACATAGATTACGTAACGCTATAATAACTTAACATTATAGCTTTTCTTCAGGGCTAAGCATTGTCTTAGGTTCAGCGCTGAGCATCAAGTAAGCTGCCTCATTGATAAACGCTTCATCCTCTGGTAATTCTGGACGTTCAGCTGCTTTCATACGGCTACGTTCTTCAAATTTTGCATCCATCGCTGCCTGATAAGTGTTCCAATTAGAGTACGGACGCTCACCAGTTGCGATAAGGCGCTTGTTTTCTGCTTCTAATGAGCGTTTTTCAATTAGCTGCATTTTAGCTCGGCGGCTATTGATATCTAAACGAACAGGTTTCTTTTCATCATCCATGTTACGAATATCATTTAGCGTCGACAGATAAGTAAACTGCGGGTCTTTTTGTTGGCGAATCTTAGACTGTTGATTGAGCGTCGCCAAAGTATCACTGGTAAACTTCCCTTCAGGCTTGTACGGCGCCGTTCTGATAGTGTCCCAAGGCAATGCTTTTTTCTGAGCGCGCTCGCCAAAGGTTGCATCATCATAGATATTGACTAGCTCAACGTCTGGTACGACACCTTTATTTTGCGTACTACCGCCAGTGACACGATAAAATTTACGCTGAGTTAAGGTAGCAGAACCTAGCGCCAAGCTATCAAGTTGAATCTGCGCAGAGCCTTTGCCAGTTGTCGTACTACCAACCACTAATCCGCGACCATAGTCTTGAATAGCAGCAGCAAAAATTTCACTAGCTGAGGCCGATGCTAAATTGGTAATGACCGCCATCTTGCCATCATACAATTGCTCACCGCCATCATTGTCACGATACACTTGAATATTACCGCGATTATCACGAATCTGTACCAGTGGTCCACTCTTGATAAAGAAACCTAGCATCTTGGCAACTTCATCTAATGAGCCGCCAGGGTTGTTTCTCAAATCAACCACTAGACCATCGATATTTTGTTTATTCAGCTCTTTTAACGCCTTTTCAGTATCGATACTGACGCTACGATAGTCTTCACCATTGCGACGTGCACGATAGTTTAGATAAAAGCTCGGTATCTCAAGTACGCCAATACGCTTTGGTGTCTTATCAATATTAGGACGCTGCACTTCTACCACTCGCTGAGTGACGCCGGACTCTTCTTGCTGAATAATGTCTCGTACCACTGTGACCGTACGGGCGCTAGCATCTGGGGTGTTAGGTTGACGTAGTTTCAGTGTGACCGATGTACCGCGTTTTCCGCGAATCAAGCTGACAATTTCACGCGTTGACCAACCAACCACATCCGTCATGGTTTCGCCATCTTTTGCGATACCAACGATCAAATCATTGGGCTTGATTTGACCCGACTTGGCGGCTGGACCACCATCGACTAAGGTCACAATACGAGTATAGTCTGGATTTTTGCGATCTGGACGAATAGAGACACCAATGCCCTCTAACTGAAGACTAGACTGGATTTGCAATTCAGTCGCTTGAATCGGTGCATAGTAATTACTGTGCGGATCATAAGTGAGCATCGCCGTATTTAAGATGGTCTCCATGATTTCATCATCTTTGAGGCGTTTAAACTGCTCTTGTTGACGCGACAAACGATTTTGCAAAATCTCATTTGGTGTACGCTCATCGTTACGTACTAAGTCTTGCCCACGAGTGATATCTGGATTACTTAAAAATACTTTCTCTTTGGCTTTTTCGTCTTCTTGACCGAGCGTAATGCTCATCAACTGAAACTTTAGCTGACGTTCCCAGTAATCACGCTGCTCTTTTTTAGTTTTAAAATGGCCGAGTTTTTCACGATCAAGAATGATTGTGTCATTACCTGTCAAATCAATGTCTGTTTTGAGCATCTTGGTGGCCATCGCAAAGTACTCATTTGAGCGTTTGCGGTAACGATCAAACACCTCTACCCCTGCAGACAGATCACCTTGCTTTAGGCGAGCGCCAAAATCTTCAGCGTGTTTTTTCTTCAGCTCATCGACATCGGATTGCAAAAATAACGTATGGTTTGGGTCAAGGCTATCGATATACATTGATAGGATTTCGCTACCAGTCTTACTATCTAAAGGCTGATTAAGATAATGACTGCGATCCAGTAAAGCGGCTACTTGACGGGTGGTGACCTTTTGCTCAGGAGTCTGAACGAAACTGCCCGTGTTGGTCTCGGCGACTGCAGTACCGTAACTTTGGGTCAGGATAATACCGGCGATGCCCACTGACGCTGCACTGAGTAACCACTGTGCTGGTTGTTTTTTCATCATATGTACCTAGTTATTTGAAGTTAATAGTATTGGGTAATTCATCAGAATTAGAAATGCTCAAATCTGTTATGACCTATAAATGCTGTGTTTTATTCTTATACTTTATGCATCATTAAATACTGATATGTAGTCAAAAATCAATCAATATTATCACGCGCATAAATACTGAACTGTCTCAAACTGTATAAGCAATCTTACACGCTACCTCTGTACATACCAAACTTTCTATCACTTTTATCATACATAGTAATTGAGGGCTATCAACATCGATTTAATACCTAAAGCTAATGGCTATTAGCAAATTAATTTGACCCTAATAATCTGCCACATTATGCTCAGTTAATAATAACTGTCATAATAAAACATCTGAACAATGACTGATAAGCGATAAGACAGCCATAGATAGATAATCAGTCAACCTCATAATATAACCATATATAAAATAATAAGGAACACGCGATGTACGGCGTTTTAATGATAGATATCGATAGTACCGCTTTGACCGCTGAAGATGTCAGTTTGATTAAACAAGCACAGGTCGGCGGAGTAATATTGTTTGGTCGTAACGTCACAGATGCGGCCCAAGTCAGAGCACTATGCGATGATATACGTTATCACAATCAAGACATACTTATCGGTGTGGACCAAGAAGGTGGACGAGTCGCGAGGCTACGTGAAGGCTTCACGCCCCTACCTGCTATGGGGCGATTGGGTGAGCTATTCAATCAAGACCCAAGTCAAGCACTCAGCTGCGCCTACGATTGCGGTTATCTAATGGCGGCTGAAGTGCTGGCTGTAGGAATCGATTTGAGCTTTGCACCCGTACTGGATAGAGATGGTATTAGCCAAGTCATCGGTGACCGCAGTTTTCATCATGAGCCACAAGCCATCACTGCGCTTGCAACACAGTTCATGCGCGGAATGAAAGCGGTTGGTATGGCAACCACTGGTAAACACTTCCCCGGTCATGGGGCTATCGCTCCTGACTCGCACGTATCAGAAGCCATCGACACGCGTAGCTTAGATGAGATTATCAATAGCGATATGCAACCTTTTGCTCAAACGCTACATAGTCTAGACGCTCTTATGCCAGCGCATGTGATATTTTCGCAAGTAGACGACAAGCCAGCAGGATTCTCCAAAATTTGGCTACAAGATATCATTCGAGATGAGCTTAAATTTGACGGGGTACTTTTCTCTGATGATTTATCGATGGCAGGTGCAAAGGCGGCTGGTGATGTCAGTGCTCGCGTAAAAGCGGCCATTGATGCTGGTTGTGATATTGCTCTCGTATGCAACGACCGTGTGGCTGCTCATGAGGCAGCTAAAGCTGCGCAAGATCTGCCTTACCCTAACCAGCAACGTATCAAAACCATGCGTGGCAACATTCCAACATGGCAAGGCGACCTTGAATCTACCTGCCAGCAGTTTGAATACTGGCAGCAAGCCAAGCAAAATGTTACTCAGACTTTCTTTGATGCGCAAGCTGATGGTCAGACTGCTAAGCAATCAACAGATCCTACTCTATATAAACAATAGCTTGTTCAATTGTCATCGAGTAGCATACAAAAAACCGCATCTTTATAAGATGCGGTTTTTATCATTTGGCTACTATAATCAAAATAAGAACAAATAGATTAATTGGTTGGGTCTACCGCAGTACCTTGGGTAGCATCATCGCCATCTGGTAACAAATCGTCGTTGTTACTATCTAATGGGTTCATATCTGGATCTAGCGAATCACTGTTTATCATCATGCCATCATTTGCGCTGACCACTTCGTCATTGACCATAAATTCAATACGGCGATTGCGGAAGCGACCTTGTTCGGTTGAATTATCTGCGATTGGTTCTGATTCGCCCATACCTTTGGTAGCTAGTTTACTGGCATCAACCCCTTTAGACACTAGATACGCTTTCACTGACTCAGCACGCTCCTGAGACAGCTCCATATTATAGGTATCAGAGGCCTGACTGTCCGTATGACCGACGATCATCAGCTTCATATCAGGTACGTTGTTGATGATTTCTGCAGCACGGTCTAGTAGCGCCTTATTGACTTCAGGTATAACCGCTTCATCTACTTGGAAGTTAATCACCTGAATACTCAAAGCGCGAGCAACATCACGTGGATCTGGGTTATCACCCAGATTGGTCATCGCCACATCTGCAGCAGCCAGACTGTCATCAATCTCGCCTTGCAAGTCTAATGGGCCTTCAGCTTGCACGGTCATAGCAGGAGCAGCTGCTTGTAAATCAGCAACCAATTTGTCCAACGCGGCTTTATCAGGAGCATTGACAGTAATGTTATCGCCTTTGATAATCATGCTCGCATTCGGTACATTTTTGATAATTGGTAATATCGTTGCCAACTGAGCGGATGCTGGCATATCTACTGCAAAATTATCATCAACATCAGCACGGCATTTATTGGCTTCATCACCAAATGCACCAGTCAAAGCGTTCATAACATTGGTTTGTAGTGTCTCATCACCCACGCTCATACGACAAGCATACAGCTCGCTATTTTCACCAGTTGCGATACTCAGTGATGCAGGTTCAGTCGCGCCTGCAACCTCTAGTACCTCATTACCTTGTGCCCCTTGCTGTACTGTGGCTGCTGGCGTTGCTACAGGCTCAGGGTTTTCTTGACAGCCTCTGAGTAGTGCCCAAGCCAATGCACCTAGGATAATCAAACCAATAATAGGTAGCAGTGCTTTCATAAAGCTCTCTTTTGGCTCTTCTTCTTTTTGCAATGGCGCTGTGCTGGTGGTATCAGAAATTGGTGTGCCAGCCGCAGTAGAAGTGGCAGCGACTGCACTAGCAGGCAAAACAGTACCCGCCCATGCAGGGATATGATGCTGGTAACTGTTCAGGTTGTCATTCAAAAATTGTGGAACGGGCGTGGTACCAGCCAAGCTTTTGATCTCATGAAAAGCTAGAGGCGCTGCCATCGCAATCAGACCACGTGAAGCGGTTGCATCGACATTATGTTTGCCTGCTAATTCGCGAGAAATTTGGTCGCGGTGTGCCCCTTCTGTCCATACACGGTCATAAAAAGCATTGTCGTCACGGGCAATGTTTTCATTGGCAAAGCGGCTAAAAGTATCATTGTCTGCAAGACGAGCAGCAAAAATGGCATAAAACTGTTCTAATAGATTTTTCTTAGCTGGGCTACGATCATCTTCCAATACGGCTGGACTGACGGTGCGTGTCAAATGGCTAATAATATCCATAATATGGCTCTCCCCTTAATTTTTATTTATATCATTCGTTCGCTCAAAAAATAGCTATATCATTCTTTTGTATTCAATCGTTATAGTATTAGATAATCATGGTGGCGATAAATTCATCAAACTACTTTGTTTGGTTTTGATTATTATAAAATCCTTAAGCTGTTATTCACAGTCTGTACGTTGTTGTGCAAATGATACAGTAAGTAATGTTTCGGTTGGCACACGTAACTGTAGCTAAATTACATGAAAAGATAGGCCATATAAAAAGACACGCCCTATGAAACAGCGTGCCTTATAAAAACCTATCTTACTTGAGCTGGTTCAGCAACGATGACCGTGTTTGCCATCTCATCCACTTCTGAAGGTGAAAAAGGGCCTGGCGGTCTGGTCGTTTGATTATTCGAAGGAAAGTTGTTGGGAATATTACTCGCGCCATTGGTAGGCAGATTGTTGGGCGCATTATTAAAGCTATTATTGTTAGGCAAAGGAGTTGGTATCACACGATCTCCAGTATCATCATCTGATGCTTGGTATTCGCCAGAGTTACTATTTACCCCATTATTATTGAATTGATTATTAATCCCCGCCCCATCATCTACAAACTGGTTATTTGCGTTTGCCATATTGTTCGTAGCATCACCAATATTACTATTATCAGGCAATGGCAGTGGCGCTGTACTCTCGACCACCATCGCTGGTGCTAAGTTGCGTACTTCTGTGACCAGTTTTTGTAGCTGCATATTGTCTGGCGCCTCCAGTGTGAGACGGTCATTTTGCACATGCAAACGTGCAAATGGTGTTGATCTAAGCATCGTCAAGACATTGGGCAGTGCCTCCGCAGGCATATTAGCGATTGTGGTTGCTACCCCATCCTGTATGTTCAACTCACAAATACTGGCCTGCTCACCAAAGCTTGTATTAAGCGCCTGTTGCAACGTGCTTTGCAGCGCAGTATCGCCAACGGTCGCACTACAAGTGTACAAGTTACTGCCGTTGTCTACACCGACAATAAGCTCAACAGGAGTCGTTGTTGGTACAGGAGATACGGGTGCTGGCTGTGGTTCAACAGGTACTGTGGCCACAGGTTCTACTGGTATTTCATTATTGGGTTTCACTAATAATGCCCATGCTGCTAGTGCAAGCGCAGCAAGGGCTACTATTAATAAAAACACACGTATTAGTAGATCGTTTCGTTGATTGCGAGTGCGTACTTGTGCATGCTTCAAGTTACTGTTTTCTGCCAGATGATAGGCTGCTGGATTGGCATGAATAGCATCACTACTGGCAATTGTATCGTCATCTAATACTTCAGTGCTTACGCGCTCAGCAATTGACATTTGCTCTATACTTTCTGCATCAGTGTTCGTTATTGGTGCGACTATGCCAGCTATGCCAGTATCTAAAGTAGAGTCGTCAAGTCTATTCGATATGTCGTCACTTACTGGCACATGTACTGGTATATGGCCATCATCTGAATTGAAGCTTGTTTGTATTTGCTGACTAACGCCTTGAGTAGCAGTAATCACAGCTGCTGCCCAGATAGGTAAATATGGTCGTAAAGCAGCCTGTTTTTCTTGCAAAAATGCTGGCAAAAACTGCCCATTGGCCAATACTTTTAGCTCACGATATGCCAATGGTGTAGCACTAATTAGTAATTGCTCAGTTGTCTGCTCATCAATGTGATGGGTGGCTGACAATTCTTTGACAATAGTCTCTTGCAGACTTTTATCTTGCCATATTTGTTCAAATAAAGGGCTTTCATTATTGCTGCTAGTAATTACTTGGTCAGTACGCAGCAACTGTGAGTAAACCTGTGGCACAGCTAGGCGCGCAGCCAAAACAGCATAAAACTGCTCAAGTAGACTGACATAGGCGACATTATTGCTGTCATCATTACCCATTACAGCTGGGGTTACCGTTTGTTCTAGCTGGTCAATAATGTTCATATTTCACTGCCTCTATCAGCCTTATTTGTATGTGCAAGAACTAAGCACTTATTTTGTTTTTATGTACATCATTTGGAAATGTTACTTTTTTATCTAAGGCCGTACTCGTAACTAGTCTGAGCATTACCTTAGTTATTGGTGTCTTCATTACCATCGCTCTAAAAGTTTCACTTATGTTGCATGGTACACTGCTACATTATTCACTATAACCGCATAAAAAAGCATCGTTTTGTCACACAATAGGTATTCGCGTTATCGCAACTGCTGTTAGTATTAGTCTATTGCTAATGGTTAGTACCTAATACGGATCAGACGTCAAACTTACTTTTTAATCAGCCGTAACGCTTAGGCTTTGAATATTGTCATTTGTAGCTTGTCATTTGTAACATTGTCACATATCAGGCACGGCCTAAGGATTTTCCTTTGTTAAACCATACGACGCTTATTATCATTATTACCGTTATTGTCAGCTTATTGGCTTGGCAAAACAAGACGCTATTTAATCGATTGATTTTTTACCCGCCAGCAGTCAACAATGGGCAATGGGATCGTTTTGTCACGCATGGCTTTATTCATGCCGACAGTATGCATCTGCTATTCAACATGTTTACGTTGTACTTCTTTGGTCGAGCTATTGAAGGGCTATATCGTTCATTTTTGTTTGGCTATGGTTTTGTGGTTTTTTATATATTGGCTATTGTTGTAGCCATGATTCCAAGCTATCTTAAAAATAAAGACAATGCCAGTTACTTAAGTCTTGGGGCATCGGGCGGTGTATCGGCGGTCTTATTTGCCTTTATTTTGCTAGCACCGTGGGAGCGAATTTACTTATTTGCCATTATTCCCATTCCTGCGATACTGTTTGCCGTCGCTTATGTATTTTATAGTATTTATGCTGACAAACGTGGTGGCTCAAATATCAATCACATGGCTCATATGTGGGGCGGTACGTTTGGTGTTATCGCCACGATTGTTTTGGAACCAAAAGTACTACCGCACTTTATCAATGCGTTGCTATCACCGGGATTTTAGACATTTTTACGTATATTAAAGCTAGCATTTTAAAGGCAGCTGTACTTTATAAATACTATTTTGCGCACATTATATTTCTACATTTGAGATTTAGTAATACATTATGATTATAGATATTATCGGTGATATACATGGTTATGCAGACAAACTGGTCGGTCTGCTGCATCAGTTGGGCTATGAGCATAACGGTCAGTATTTCGTGCCACCGACAGGTCACAGGGCATTGTTCATCGGCGATTTGATCGATCGTGGTTCGCAGCAATTAGCCACATTAGAGATTGTCTTTGCAATGCTAGATGCCGATGTAGCCGATGCAGTGATGGGCAACCATGAATATAATGCGTTGGCATATGCCACGCGTGATCCTGATAATACTAGTCAATATTTACGCTCACACAATGATATCCATAAACGCCAACATGAGGCGTTTTTGGCAGAGATACCATTTGGCTCAGAGCAACATGAGTACTGGTTGCAGCGTTTATATGAAATCCCATTATGGATTGAGACCGACTACGCCTGCTTTGTACATGCTTGCTGGGATACAGATAGCATGGCGATACTAAAACCTCTTCTGACTGATGATAACTGTCTGACTCCAGCAGGTTTAATCGCAACGGCTAAAGAAAATACCTTTGTCTTTGACGCTTTGGAGCGAGTGTTAAAAGGGGTTGAAACAGGCTTACCTGATGGTATTGTGATGGTAGATAAAGAAGGTACTGAGCGCACGCGAGTACGAGTACGCTGGTGGCTAGATGAGCTAAATACACGTACCCTGCGTGAAGTGTCTCGTGCTCCATCGTCCGCATTGGCACAAATACCGCCTGATGCGTTGGCTGAAAATATTGAATTTGCACTAAAAACTCATAAACCTGTATTTGTCGGGCACTATTGGCTCACTGGCACACCTGAGCCACTCAGTTCACAAGTTGCCTGTACTGACTACTCTGCTGCAGTAGATAGCGGCTATCTAACGTGCTATCAATTGGATACCGAACAACCATTACCATTGACGGTCAATCACTTTGTTCAGCATTATCACGATGAAAAACATATATAAAATCGTGATATCGATGCAATTAGCGCCATACCAGTATTAAAAGTCAAACTTGGCTTTACGGCCATAGCAAAATTTTTGTATGATGGTCTTTTTGAGGATATCCAATCATGAGCACCACGAATACTGCTGCTAACCAGAACGGTCCAATCACCTCCCCTGCTGGTCAGCCGAAAGTCGGCATTATCATGGGTTCGCAGTCTGACTGGGCAACTATGAGTGCTGCTGCGCAATTGCTTGCAGACTTTGACATTGCTTTTGATTGTGAAGTGGTCTCTGCACACCGTACGCCTGACAGATTATTTGATTATGCCAAAAGCGCAAAAGATAATGGTCTACAAGTGATCATTGCTGGTGCAGGCGGTGCCGCTCATCTCCCAGGTATGTGTGCCAGTCAAACGCCGCTACCTGTTTTTGGCGTACCTGTAAAGTCATCTATGCTGAGCGGTTGGGATAGTCTACTGTCTATCGTACAAATGCCAAAAGGCGTCGCTGTTGGTACTTTGGCGATTGGTGCTGCTGGTGCTTATAACGCTGCCCTACTTGCAATTCAAGTATTGGCATTGCATGATGATACGATTGCTACTAAGCTCGATCAGATGCGCCAGTCTCAGACTGAGACCATTCTCGCTAGCCCAACACCAGGTATTATCAATCCTTAGGTAAATATAAATCGATCAGCTCTTATAGCAGCGTCTTTTAGATTGAAGGTTTAACGATTGAAGCTATCAATATATACTTTTAAGCAATTCTGAGTAGAGATAAGGTGCATACAGTGCACCTTTTCCTATTTTCACCCATTGAGTTTTAGATTTTAATAGACCAAACACCTTATTCACTTTTATTCAAAGAGCCTGCCATGACTACAGCAAACGCTTATCCTGTTACCCAAACCATTCGTACCATCGGTATTTTAGGCGGTGGTCAGCTTGGTATGATGCTTGCCGAAGCCGCCATGCCATTGGGTTACCAATGCGTATTCTTAGAAGACAATGCAGAATGCCCTGCCAGCTTATACGGTCGTGTCTTTCATAGCGATCAATTAGAAGACTTTATCGCAGCAGCGGATGTCTTTACGTTAGAGTTTGAAAACACGCCAACGTCTACGGTCGAGCAGCTGGTTAGCTTGTCAAAATCTGGCAGCAAGCAAGGCATGTTCCCACCACTGATTGCGCTTGATATCGCTCAAGATCGTCTAAAAGAAAAGCAGATGTTCAACACGCTTGATATCGCAACCGTGCCATTTATGGAAGTCAATTCTGAAGCTGAGCTCAAGCACGCTTGTAAAGAATTGGGCCTGCCTATCGTCCTAAAAACCAGCCGCGGTGGTTACGACGGTAAGGGGCAGTTCGTTATCAAGCAAGACAGTGATATTAAAACAGCTTGGCTAGATTTAAAAGACGCTGTCAGTGGTAAAGGCTCACTTACACCAACACCTGCGCCGTTAATTGCTGAAGGTTTTATTAACTTTAGCCGTGAAGTATCTATCATTGCAGCAAGAGCGCAAAATGGTCAGGTACGCTGTTACGATTTGGTCGAAAATCATCATCACAACGGTATATTAGCCAAAACTCAAGCGCCTGCTGTTGGCACGAGTCATCTGTTTCAACAAGCAACAGACGCCATTACCAAAGTCATGAACCATTTGGACTATGTCGGCGTTATGGCGCTTGAATTATTCGTCACCAAGGATGCTCGCGGTCATAACGCGATACTAGCGAATGAGATCGCACCACGGGTCCACAACTCTGGACACTGGAGTATCGAAGGCGCTATCACCAGTCAGTTTGAGAATCATATTCGTGCTGTGGTCAACTTGCCATTAGGCGATACAGACAACGTGCATCCTGCGATTATGGTGAATGTGTTGGGTCAATATCCTGATATCAGTGCAGTGCTAAACATCGATGGCGCTCATTACCATAGCTATCATAAGGCTGAGCGTGACGATCGCAAGATTGCCCATATAACCCTGATGCCTAACGACGTGACTGATTTAGAGCCTGCTATGGCAAAACTGGTTGCTATCTTGCCAAACAAGGTTGGTCTAGATAAAGAGTATGCAAGCGTGGATACTCAGCCTAGTAAAGCAGACGTCGATACTACGAGTAATGATAAAAATAGCGCTCAGAACAGTATTCAAAATGATGCCAAAGCTGATGACCTAGACAATAAAGACGGCCAAGCAGATAGCCTGACTACTCTGTCATCAAAATCTGAGAAGGCCAAGAAATAATGCAGATATGGGTGGACGCAGATTCGGTACCATTGATTGCCAAAGATTTGATTATTAAAACGGCTGAACGTACCAAGACCATGGCCATATTTGTGGCCAATCAGCCGATTAAGCTACGCAAGTCGCCTCTACTTGTTATGACTGTCGTGCCATCAGGATTCGACAAAGCTGATGATTATATCGTCGAGCAGATACAAGCTGGTGACTTAGCTATTACTAGCGATATCCCCTTGGCCAATGATATTTTGGATAAAGGTGGTATGGTACTGACAACGCGCGGTGTGGTCTACGATAAGAACAACATCAAGCAAAAGCTCAATATGCGCGACTTTATGGATACTATGCGCGGTACTGGTGTCCTAGAATTGCAGGAAATGAGCGGGCAAAAGCCCTACGGTGATCGTGATAAAAAAGCCTTTGCCGACGGTCTTAATCGCTTGGTTCGTTAGTGCTTTTTATCGTTCTATCTGACGCTTACTCATTCTGTCATCTGTGACACGATGTCATCTAATCAACGTTTGCTTCCTTGCAAACGGTATACACTCTATAACCAAACACCATTCAATCAGCACGCTTTATAACGAAGCGTGCTACCTATCTTTGTTACCCTATATTCGGATTTCAAGATAAATAAACTTACTGAATAATTCAAACAATAAAATTTAAATAAGAAATAATAGAACTTAAATAAAAATAGGAATGATTATGAAAATTTTAGTCGTTGGTGCAAGTGGCCGAGTAGGCGGTGACTTGGTTAAGCAATTATTGGCTGATGATCATCAAGTTATTGGCACGACTCGTCAGAAAGAAAAACTATTTGATAATGACAACTATACCCAGCTAGATTTAGACATTACAGCCAGTAAAGAGTCTATTGAAAAACAACTGGCTCAGGATATTGAGGCTGTTTACTTTGTAGCAGGATCTGGTGGCAAAAATGTCTTAGAAGTTGACTTGCATGGTGCTGTAAAAACGATGCAGGCTGCACAAGATAAAGGTATCAAACGTTATATTATGCTGAGTTCGGTCTTTTCATTAGAAACTGACAAATGGGATGAAAACCCTGGTATTGCAGACTTAAAAGAATACTATATCTCTAAACACTACGCCGATCACTGGTTAGTGAATAACAGCTCGCTTGACTACACTATCGTACAGCCAGGCGCACTAAAAGAGCGCGCTGGTACAGGAAAAATCACTATCAATGATACCAGCTCTGGTGAGAATGCAATCGAAGATGTAGCGACAACGCTAGCCTCGGTGCTAACCGCAGATAACACCATAGGCAAAGTCTTCAATCTACACAATGGTGATATCGATATTAATGAAGCAGTTGCTACCGTATAAATAAATTTAGCATTAGCAGAATTGATTGTGGACGCTAGATTTTAGAAGCAGCCAATACAAAAGGTCGTTATCGATTCGCCAATATCTAATTGGTAAATCGGCAACGATCTTTTTATTACGTATTTAGATTACAATTAATCGAAAAAAAGCTCTTTCAATCATGCTTGCCCACTGGGAAAAGGAATGACTTCTTCCAAGCTGCTTGCACCTGTCAACACCATTAGCAATCTATCCATACCGACTGCGATACCGCTACATGGCATCAAATCATTGGATGCGGCTAATAGATGTTCATCGATTAGCATTTGAGGTAGATCATGACGCGCGCGTAATTGATTATCCTGTTCAAAACGGTCACGCAATGCTTGACCATCTGCTAGCTCATCATAAGCATTGGCAATCTCAATGCCGTTAATGTATAGCTCGAAACGTTTTGCAATTTTATTACCGTCTTTATCCCTAGCTGTCTTCGCTAACGCAGCGGTCGCAGGTGGATACTCTATAATCAATGTCGGCAAATCATGACCTAGGTTTGGCTCTACGGCATGACTGAATAACAAATCCAACCAGCTCTGACGACGGTTTTCTTCGCTATCATCAGTATTATTAAAATCAAATCCTGTCAAACCCATATCTTCTGCCACGGCTTGCAATGCAGTTAAACTCGCTGTCAACGGATGTATGCCAACATAATCCATAAAAGCATCGACATAGCGATAATGACTCATCACAACAGAATGACCATAAAGTGCCTCTAACAACTCATTAAGTTCAGTGGCTATCTCATCCAGACTATAATTCGGTTGATACCATTCAAGCATCGTAAATTCAATATTATGACGCGTGCCTATTTCGTTATCACGAAAGACAGGACAAATCTGATAAATAGGTACTTGCCAGCTGGCTAATAAACGCTTCATCGCAAATTCAGGCGAGGTATGCAGATAATAAGTGCGTGGACGGTCCTGATAGGTCACATGAGCTGCTACAGACTGCAAAAAAGTGTCTGTATTGCCTGCTTGGGATAATAGCGGTGTTTGCACTTCTAGCACTTGTCGACTGGTAAAAAACTGACGGATATTGCTGACGAATTGCGCGCGTTGTTGCGCCATCGCAAGTGTCATGGTTGGTGCGTAGCTAGGCTGAGAAGTAATAGGCTGCGAAGAAATGTTATCTGCTTGAGTCATTGGGCTCTACTGCGACTGATGAATAATTGGTTGCTCAGTATCTTATTTAATTAAAACTGCCACTCACGGCGCAGGTGGTAATCACGTCTCAAACCGTCGAAGTCAGCACCATTTACTTGCCCATCCACTGCTTTATTTCGCAACGAGGCATCATCTTGCATGATGTCATAAAACTTTGGCAGTCTGTCTGGATATGATTTTAGTTCAGACCATAAGAACATATTTAGCGGTAGCAGATTGGACATAGATTGAGTTGGAGGTATCGATAATTTTTCACACAAGGCATCATAAATGATTTGTGTGCCACGCAGCTTACCTTCTAGCGTATAGCCAGCGATATGCGGTGTGGCAATAGCAAGTTTGGATAATAAGCTTGCTGCGACTTCTGGCTCATGCTCAAACACATCTAGCACCACTTGACGTCCAGTATGCTCAATGTCTGCTTTAAGCGCACTTTCCTCAATTACAGGGCCGCGCGCACTATTAATTAACATCGTATCGGCAGGCATCATTGCCAATGCAGCTGCGTTGATAATATGACGTGTTGGATAGTCACTACCTTTAGAATTCGTCGCATTCTTTTCATTGGTCAAAGGCACATGCAGACTAACCACGTCACTTTGGCTAAGTACCTGCTCCAAGCTAGCATTGTTAGTTTTAGAGGCTGGTAACAGGGGATCATAACCTAGCACCTGCCAACCCAACTCATAGGCATATTGAGCAAGCGTACTACCGATATTACCAAGGCCAATGATACCTAATGTTAATGACGCCGATTGCTGCCAGTACTGTGGACGCAAAGTGAAAACAGCCGTCAATACATATTGAGCCACAGAATGCTTGCTACAACCAGCCGCATTGGCAAAAGTAATATTGCGAGACGCTAGATAATCTTGATCTACATGGTCGGTCCCAATAGTCGCAGACCCAACAAACTGCACACTGTTATTGTCAATCAATAGCGCTTCGTTTACTTTCGTCACAGAGCGTATCAGCAATACATCTGGCTGTACTTCAGCAAGTAGCGCTGCATTAATATCTCGACCAGCGACAGTAATGATATCAACCGTATGCTCAGTCAGCTGACCAAGCGTAACGTCATTAAAAAAATCATTCAGACTGGCGATATTACTGTCCGCTAAAATAGTGATATTTGCAATTTTACCCATTTTATCGGTCTTATTATTCGTCGATTCTGTTATATTCTTATCTATCATTATTCATCGTCTCTATCGATAATTTTTTTGGTGGTGTTCTAAAAAGTATGCTGGCATCAGACGTAGCCATAATTGATATAAAAGAACACCAGATCGAATACTTTAAAGTGATTATCAAGCTTTTTTGAGAAGCAACAAGTCTTTCTAACCGCCC
>NZ_CAJGZN010000015.1 GCF_904846235.1 Psychrobacter immobilis | reverse complement strand
ATACTAAATATTATATTTATAAGATATTTAGGGGTTATAGGAGCTGCAATCTCGACTGCGATTTCATTTTGGGTATGTGGTGTTTTTATAGCATATAAGATTCCAGGTAGCTTCAAAGGTTTTTTAGATTTAATAGGGTTTTTTAGGAATGTAGTAAATGCTAAATAAAATATTACTTTGGCTTATAATTCCTTTTTCCATATTTTTAGCATTTGGAACTTTAGATCCTTTTTTTTCAAGTACAAGCTCAATACATACTGCTGATATTTTTCTTTTACTATTCATTATTGCTTTTATCTTTTTTAATATATCTGATTGCTTAAAATTCTTCTTCAAAGCAGATTTTAATATACTAATACTAATACTAATATTTTTTATTTTAGCTCAGGTTTTGAATGGTTATTCAGAGCTCATTAAGCCATTAGTTAATCTTAAATTTCTTTCATGTATTATTTTTTTTATGATATTAAGTGGTTTCTTTAGAAAAAAAAGAAAATACATGCATTATTCACTTCTGGCTTTTTCTTTAGGTTGCTTTTTATTTTCTATATATGTCCTATTTCTATATCCGAGTTCGTATAGTATAGTTAAAGGACAGCTTATTGTTTTGGATGAAAACCCTAATTCTACGAGTAGTAGATTAGTAATTTCTGTTGTATACATAATATATTTTATGGTTAATAATCCTTTAAGAATAAGTAATATTAGGTTTTTCTCTATTATTTTTATACCCACTTTAGTATATATGATTGTATTATCTGGATCTCGAGGATCTTTTATAGCAATGGTTTTAGGGGTATATTTAATATTTTTATTTTCTAATATTAGTAGAGGAAAGAAGATATTTTTCAGCTTTCTATCAGTAATTTTATCATTGGCTCTATTTCAGCGCATACTAAATTCGGAAGATTTAGGATCAAGATGGGAAAATGCTTTGGAAGGTGATACTGCTGGTCGAACGGATATATGGGAGACTGTAATCGATATTGCCTTACACAATCCCCTAGGAGTGGGAGAAACAGGCTATGTTGAGCAGATGAGCAAATTGTATGGATATTACATAGACACACATAATTTATTTTTATATGTCTTAGTATGTGGAGGTTTTATATCTTTCTTGCTATTTTGCTTCTTATGGCTCAATCTTTTTTTGAACTCAATTAAAGTAAACTACAATAGCAGAGATGTGTTGCCACTACTTATGCTTACCTTGATTTTCCTAATTGTTTTTAAGACAGGTGGCGCAATAACTTTTCTGCTTTATTGGTTTGTGTTTGCTATTGTTAATAGCTATCGAGGATCTATTAGTTATGAAAGATAAAGTTCTAATCCAAGCTTGGGGTGTTTATAAATACGATAATGCTTATTATATAGAATATTCGCATTCTATTTATCTCAGATCGATAGAAAAAAAATATAAAAAAATATATTTGGTTTCACCAACTAAGATTATTAATAAAGACCAAGTGAGTAAGTTATCAAAAATTGATACTAATATTATAAAGATATTTGAATTACCTCCATTTTCTAGTTATTCCAACGCATATAAAAATTTTTTTCACTATATTAAGTTATATAAAAAAATAAAAGACATAGTATTTGATAGTGTGTATACAAGATATCCTAGCCCTTTTGGATGGTTGCAAATGCTTTATTTTAAGGATAATAGAGTTGTACACTACGTTGGAGATCCTATAGATACCATACTAAAGAATGATGAATTGAGTTTAATTAAAAAGTCATCAAAAATATTATTTTTTATGCCAGAGTATTTTCTGTTTATTATTTCGAGCTTAAAAGCCGATAAAGTTTTTTCCAATGGTCATCACATAGCTAATAAGCTCTCTAAATTTGGTATTGATGTTGAGCCTCTCATTTCATCCACCTTGACAGATAGTGATTATTATGAAAACAAAAATTACATAAGTAGAAATCATAAAATAAAGCTAGTTTACGTTGGATATTTGAGAAAGGCTAAGGGTGTTAAAGTTCTATTACAGGCGTTAGAGATACTTAATACATTATATCCTGATTTATTTTCTCTCACTATAGTAGGAGAAGGAGAAGAAAGAAAAACCTTATCAGAAATAGCTAAAAAATCAGGCCTTGATGTTGTTTTTCTTGGTCATGTAGATGATAGAGAACATCTGAATAATATTTTAAGAGATCATCATATATTCTGCTTTGCTAGTATATCGGAGGGCTCTCCAAGAGTGGTCTTGGAGGCTATAGCAAATGGTTTGTTCGTTGTAACCACCCCTGTAGGCTCTTTACCTTATATCTTTAAAGATTATGAGGATATTTTGTTTTTTGATTTTAATGATGCTAAAGCGTTGGCAAATAGAGTAGTTGAATTATGCGAAGATGTAGAGCTGCAAAATAATATGAAAGAAAATTCTTTTAAGAAAGTTCAAGGCTTCAAAATAGATGAGTTTATAAGGAAGGCATTTAATGCATAGGTTATCAATAATTTACTCTTGGGGTGTGCGTCTATCAACTAGAGTGCTACCAGATGTACCACCTGTAATGCGCTTCAGAGGATTTTTATATTCGTTTATGATGAAGTCTTGTGGTAGTAACTTTCAAGTTTCTTCGACCTCATATATTAATTCATTAAATGGTATTTCCGTTGGAGACGATGTGTATTTTGCGCATAATGTAGTTGTTCTCGGAAAAGAAATCACTATTGAAAATGAAGTAATGATCGGACCAAATACAGTGGTTGTGAGTGGAAACCATAGCTTTTTGGGAAATTCATTCCGTTTTGGAAAATCTATTTCACAACCTATAGTGATAGAAGAAGGCTCATGGATATCAGCAAATTGCTCTATTCTAAGTGGAGCGGTCCTTCCTTGCCGTTCAATTCTTGCTGCTGGCTCTGTACTAAACAAAGCATTTTCAGAGGAAAAAAGCTTATATGGTGGCTCACCTGCAAAGTTTATTAAGAGATTGAAAGTATGAAAATTGCATATCTACATCAGTATTTCAACACTCCAAATATGGTCGGTGGTACACGTTCTTATGAAATGGCAAAGAGGCTAGTTGCTTCTGGTAATGAAGTACATGTCATTACAAGTTGGACGAAAGAAACGGTTGAAAAAACTTGGTATTACGAATGTATAGATGGTATCCATGTGCATTGGTATCCAAATGCATACAATAATAAAATGTCATTCAAAGATCGTCTTAAGGCATTTTATAAGTTCGCAGCTGCTGCTACTAAAAAAGCATATTCTATAAAAGATATAGATGTAATTTTTGCTACCAGTACACCTTTGACTATTGCCATACCCGGTGTCATTGCTTCTAAACTTAAAAGAAAACCTATGGTTTTTGAGGTTCGAGATTTATGGCCTGAGGTTCCTATAGCGATGGGAGTTCTCCACAAACCTTACCAGATTCATTTGGCAAAAATTTTAGAAAAATGGGCATATGATAATTCTGATCAGATTATTGCTTTATCGCCTGGAATGAAAGAAGGGGTGCTTGCTACAGGGTATCCTGCGAGTAACGTAACAGTAATTGCTAATAGTTCTGATAACAGTCTATTTGAAGTAGATGAATCAGAGTATTTAGAATTTCTTAGTAAGAATGCATGGTTACCTAAGGGAAACGTACTTATATATACCGGTACTTTTGGAATAGTGAATGGATTAAAAAAAGCAGTAGATATTGCAATAGAGTTAAAAAAAAGAAACTCTGATATTTCTATACTACTGATCGGTGATGGTATTGAGTATGATGAGGTATGCAAGTATGCAGAAGATAATGATGTATTGAATGAAAAGATATTCATTATTAAGCAAGTCCCTAAAAAAGAAATACCTTTTTACCTAAAGTACTCTGCAATTGCTTCTAGCTTTGCACTGGATATACCTGCTATTCGAGCTAACTCGGCAAACAAATTTTTTGATGCATTAGCTGCCTCAAAACCTATATTGATAAACTATGGTGGATGGCAGAAAGAGATTATTGAGAAGAATAAGTGTGGAATTGTCGGTTGGCAAAAAAGTGATCAGGAAATAGTTGATGAAATTGAAAGTCTATTGAATGATTATAAAAAGTATAATACAGCTTGCATCAATGCGAAAAAATTAGCCTTAAATGAGTTTTCAAGAGACAGCCTTGCTGAGAAATTACAACAAGTCTTAATAAATTCTTGTAAGAAATAGAGGTGTACTATGATAAAACGACTGTTTGATATTGCCGCAGCGTCCAGCGCGCTCGTGGTCTTAGCACCTGTCTATGCGGTGACCGCTTATAAAGTAAAAAAGAATCTAGGCTCGCCTGTCTTATTTCGTCAAGTTCGTCCTGGTTTGCATGGTAAGCCATTTGAGATGCTCAAGTTTCGCTCGATGAAAGATGCGACCGATGCTGACGGCAATGTGCTCCCTGATAGCGAGCGCTTGACCGATTTTGGTAAGCGTCTGCGTGACAGCAGCTTGGATGAGCTGCCTGAGCTTTGGAATGTGATTAAAGGCGATATGAGCTTGGTTGGCCCGCGTCCATTATTGATGGAATATCTGCCGCTATACAATGATGAGCAAAAACGCCGCCATCACGTGCGTCCTGGTATTACAGGCTATGCGCAGGTTAATGGGCGCAATGCGATTGGTTGGGATGAAAAGTTCGCGCTTGATGCATGGTATGTAGACAATCAATCGCTGTGGTTAGATATCAAAATTTTGGCTAAAACGGTTAAAAAAGTCGTCATTAAAGACGGTATCAGCGCTGAAGGTGAAGCAACGATGCCAAAGTTTACTGGCAGTATGGCAGCTGAGCCAAGCCATGCGTAAGGTATATGCGGTCTATGGCGCATCGGGCTGTGGTCGCAGCTTGATGCCTGTTGCCAAAATGACGGTGATGCGGGAAGAGCGCGCAGCAGATTTGATATTTATTGACGATGGTTTAGAGCATCCTGCTACAGTTAATGGCTATCCAGCGATGAACTATCAAGATTTCGTCGCCCTAAGCGCTGACAAGTCAGTACTGATAGCCATTGCCAATAGCCAAGTACGCGAGCGCATCGCCGCCAAACTTGCTGCTGATGCTATCGCGCCCTGGTCAGTACAAGCAGATAGCACCGTTATAATGGATGACGTGACTATAGCAGCAGGTGCAGCGCTCAGCCCGTTTGTGACTATTGGTGCAAATGTGCGTATTGGCAAATGCTTTCATGCCAATTTATACAGTTATGTCGAGCATGACTGCGTCATTGGCGACTATGTGACCTTTGCTCCGCGTGTCAGTTGTAACGGCAACATTCATATCCATGACCATGCCTATATCGGTGCAGGTGCCGTGATCAAACAAGGCACTCCTGACAAGCCCTTAGTCATCGGTGCGGGCGCAGTCATCGGCATGGGCGCTGTCGTCACCAAGAGCGTGCCTGCAGGTGCTGTCATGATAGGTAACCCCGCCAAACCGATGGCGCGCTAAGACCCGCTCAATTTTTTCTTAACCTATCGCCTTTATAGTTCCAACGTCTTATTTATTGAGGATATTATGCTAAATTCATTTTTTTCACCGTGGCCGAGCTTTACTCAAGAAGAGGCGGACAAGGTCAGCGCTGTTTTGTTGTCTAATAAAGTCAACTACTGGACAGGGCAAGAAGGGCGCGAATTTGAAAAAGAATTTGCAGCATGGGCAGATAGCCAATACGCGGTAGCCGTTGCTAATGGCACCCTAGCATTGGATGTGGCATTAAAAGCGCTGGATATCGGCGCGGGTGATGAAGTGATTGTCACGCCGCGCACTTTTATCGCCAGTATCTCTTGTGTGGTCAATGCAGGTGCGACGCCTGTATTTGCGGATGTGGATGCCGAGACTGGTAATATCTCGCCTGAGACCATCAAAGCCGTATTGACAGATAAGACCAAAGCCGTCATTTGTGTACATTTGGCTGGCTGGCCGTGCGATATGGACGGTATCATGGCATTGGCGGACGCGCATGATTTATACGTCATCGAAGACTGCGCGCAGGCACATGGCGCGACCTACAAAGGACGCAGTGTCGGCAGTATCGGTCACGTAGGCGCATGGAGCTTTTGCCAAGACAAAATTATGACCACAGGCGGTGAAGGCGGCATGGTCACCACCAACGATGAAAACTTGTGGCGCAAAATGTGGGCGTTTAAAGACCATGGCAAAAGCTACGCCGCTGTCTATGAAACCGAGCACCCACCTGGCTACCGCTGGCTGCATGAAAGCTTTGGTACCAACTGGCGCATGACTGAGATGCAATCGGCAATCGGGCGTATTCAGCTGGCGCGAATGAGCGATTGGACACAAAAGCGCACGCAAAACGCGCAGGCAATTTTGGATGTGTGTACACGCTGGGCAGAAAAAGGCTATTTGTCTGTACCCCGCCTAGAAGAGCGCACCGACTTTGCTGATGCCAAACACGCTTACTATAAGCTTTATATTTATGTAAAGCCTGAAAATCTCCCTGAAGGCTGGACACGAGATGCTATTATTGCAGAGATTAATGAGCAAGGCGTGCCGTGCTTTTCAGGCTCAGCATCTGAAGTGTACTTAGAAAAAGCTTTTGATGATACAGGTCTGCGTCCAGAAATTAGGTTGCCAATAGCCAAGCAGTTGGGTGAAACCAGTTTGATGTTTTTGGTGCATCCAACTTTGACAGAAGCAGAGATCACGCAAACTGTTCAGGCTTTAGACAAAGTCCTTGCCCGTATTGATACGGATGCAGACGCTAAATAAACGATGATCAATTAAGACTTATCTATTCTGGATAAGTACACTTTATAAAGAGTAGATAATTATGCCTAAACAAAGAAAGTACAAGCAGCTGAGTGTGTTAGTAGGGCTGGGTATGATATCCATGCTGGCCTCAGCACAGAATTTGTATATGAATGATATGAAGCTCAAGTCAGAGCTAGAATGGTTAAATGCGCAAGGCGTCACTCACATTAGTACCAGTACATGGCCTTTAACTGCTAATGAAATTACAAAAGCAATCACCACGGCTCAGGTGAGCACTGACGCACAGCAAAAAGTATTACAGTCAGTCCGTGCCACACTTGCTAAAAACCCCAACTCCTTGGTGAAGGCTGAAGTAGACGCTTATGTACAGACCGATCGTCAGCAGTTGCCGCAAACTTTTGCTGATGACCATTTAGCAGGGCAAGAGGTTTCAGCAGCGCTCAGTTTGAGTGAAGAGAATTGGGAGATGAAATTTCAAGCCAATCTAAAAAACGACAGTTTGCTCGAAGACAATAACGACTTAAGTTTTGAAGGCTCATATATTGCTGGCTCTGCTGCCAATCAATGGTTGATTGCCGGTCAGATCCCGACATGGTGGGGCCCTGGTACTGACGGCAGTTTGATTCGTGGCGATGCCAGTCGTCCTGTTGCAGGTATCACTATGCAACGTGATGAGCAAAAGGCACCAACATCGCCTTATCTTTCATGGGTTGGTCCCTGGCAGTATCAGTTATTTGCAGGTCAACTTGAAGATTATGATGCCGTACCAGATGCTAAGCTATTTGGTGCTCGCCTTACTGCGAGTCCATGGGAGTGGTTAGAAGTTGGTGCGTCTCGAACCTTTATGTGGGGCGGGGAAGGTCGTCCAGAGAGTTTTAGCTCCTTTGGTGATGCTGTTTTAGGCACTAAAGATAATGGTGACAATGGTGCGACGATTGGTGAAGATCCTGCTAACCAATTAGGTGGTTTTGATGCGCGTATGAATCTTGCGCCTTTGGTAAATATCCCAGCCACAGTATACGCGCAGTATGTGGGCGAAGATGAGGCGGGCGGGCTACCAGCGAAGAACATGTATCTTGCTGGTGCTGACTACGCTTCTGAAGTTTATGGAAAACCATATCAATTGTATACAGAATATGCAGACACACGTACTAGTGGTAAAGTCCGAGGCGTATCCTATGATCATGGTACATATACTGATGGGTACTACCAGCAAGGCTATCCACTCGGGCATTCTTTGGGCGGCGATGCAGAGAGCATATCAGTAGGTGGCAAGTTATGGCTAGATAGTCGAAACTTTGTCAATACAAAACTGCAATATGCCAAGGTTAATCAGTCAGGAGAGTTAGATCGTCGCACTGGAAAGTCTGATAACCAAGCATTTCCAACGAAGGATAAGCTGACCGCTATTGACATATCATGGGCGCATCAGTTGAACCCAAAAACTTTAGTGACATCTCGCTTATGGGGCGTAGACTCTGATACTCAGTCGAGTGATATTGGAGCAGGCGTTGGGCTAGAGTTTCAGACTTATTAATTTCATGCTATTTACTTAATAAACTGAGAGTGAGTAAAATAAATTCAACAGATAGATAAGCTTCTAACACTGTACTTTATGAACAAAAAAGCCGTTTATCAGTGATAGACGGTTTTTTTATAGAAATTTTATACATGTTTTCTACTTTGTAACCCATACAAATGATTAACCACACTGCCAAACTAAACCGAAAAAAATTTCAAAAGTAATTCGATGTAAAGGGCTGTTCAAGCATTAATAAATGACTAATGCTAAAGAGTTAAGGTTTTGTAGAATGAACTGGCGTTCTATAAGTTTCAGTTCATGCACATCTCAATTCAATCTAAAAGGTCAGTCGATTTCCTATATAATGTAAGCTGTTTCGTTATTGTTGATCCATTCAATTTAGGCTTTTTTCTTAGCAAAAAACGCTTCTTATCAGGTAAAACGGTGCTTTATGTTCAACGCTTCCTCGACTCGTTTAAATAAATACATCAGCGAAAGTGGTATTTGCTCTAGGCGAGACGCTGACCGCTTTATTGAACAAGGTAATGTATACATCAATGGCAAACGTGCGTCGGTAGGCGATCAAGTGGTCGCTGGTGATGCAGTAAAAGTTAATGGGCAGCTTATTGAGCCACGAGAGCCTGATGATTTTATTTTTATTGCATTAAATAAGCCAGTAGGCATTGTGAGTACTACAGAAAGCTCTGAGAAAAATAATATTGTCGATTTTGTGCGACATAGTTTGCGTATTTTTCCGATTGGACGTTTGGACAAAGATTCTCAAGGTTTGATCTTTTTGACTAATAATGGTGATTTGGTCAATAAGGTACTACGTGCTGGCAATAATCATGAGAAAGAGTATCTAGTTACAGTAAATAAGCCGTTAACTGATAGTGTTATCGAAGGTTTGGCGGGCGGTGTGCCGATGCTTGGCAAGATGACCAAAAAATGCCCAGTGACTAAAGTGGCGCCTAATGTCTTTAACATCACGCTCGTTCAAGGCTTGAACCGTCAAATTCGCCGTATGTGTGAGCACTTTGGCTACGAAGTCGTCAAGCTTGAACGTACGCGGATTATGAATGTGAGTCTCAAGGGGCTTCCCGTTGGTGACTGGCGAGACTTAACTCCAAAAGAGCTGTCTGTGTTACTTAAATCTGTAGAAGATTCCTCTTCGCAAGACAGTCACTCAAATAAGAAATCTCGCAATGCGCCACGAAAAAAACCTCGTACGGATGCGTCGTCAAAGTCAAAACCATCTACAAAATCAGCAGGTGCAGCAAAGGGGCGTAACAAATACGCCAAGGATGATGCTAGAAAACCAGCAGGTTCTAAAAGTAGGGATGGACGTCCTACTGGTCGTGGTAAGCCGTCAGGCAATAATGGTAAATCTGGAGGCAATGGTAAACCTACTACCAATGGCAGGCGTCCTTCAAAAGGACGAGGCTCTTCACGGTAATAATTTTTCACAATGTGACGGCTATATTTATTTCTGAAATAGCAGTAAGCTAAATAACTTTAGTCTTAACGAGAGCATATTATGTTTAAAATAAAAGTAGAGCGCATTGTCAAAAAACCGATTGATGAGGTATTTGAAGCACTGAGTGACCATGCCAGTTATGGCTCATTTAAAGCGGTGGGAGTGGCTAAGTTGGTGAATGAAGGTGACGAGGAGCGCAATGGTGTCGGGGCTTTACGTAGCATTAAAACGGGACCCGTTAAGTTCTGGGAACGGATTACAGCGTTTGAGCGTCCTACTCATATGCAATACCAAATCGAAAAGTCTAAACCTATCAAAATGCAACATGATAAAGGCATCATTGATTTAAAAGACTTGGGCGATGGCACCACACACGTGACTTGGGTATCTGAGGGTAGATTGATTGTACCACTGCCATTAGTCGGTCGCCTATTTGACCGTCAAATGCAGAAACAAGGAACCATAGGGTTTAGTAGCATACTCAAATCCATAGAAAGCCTCTAATCTAGCGGCAATGTTGGGTTTTTTGATATCATTCTCTGGTGGTGGCTTGTTTTATTTGAGCCATCACTGTCAGTTTTAATTCGTTTTATTCTTAGCAGCTTCAATCTCGTTAAAACGCGCTAATTGCTCTGGCGTTGCTTTCTGTTGATATTTCTCTTTCCACTCGGCATAAGGCATCCCATAAACAAGCTCGCGCGCATCCTCGTATTCGATTTCAATACCACGCTCTTCACCAGCCGCTTTATACCATTTAGATAAGCAATTACGACAAAAGTCGGCAAGGTTCATTAGCTCAATATTTTGTACATCTTTGCGCTCGTCTAAATGAGTCAGTAAACGACGAAATGCTGCAGCTTCTAACTCGATGTTTGATTCTAATTTTGCCATAATATTTTCCTAGTTATAATTGAGTCATTTCAAAACTGAAATGATACTAACGATATAAATATTTCGCAATCTGTGTCATTAATTAGAATGCACTGTAGTGATAATCAACTCTAATAGTACTATAACTTTAATAGTTGAAAAGAAATTTCAGTTTTAGAAAGTGGTCACGTTTTGGTCGCGGTGCTAATCTTTAAGCTTTTGATATATTAGATAAGCTTAGAAATTGCACTGAATAGCTGATACTGAAAATCGCTACAATCCCTGAAAATAAGACAAAAAAAATCCTCACTTCTTATTTAAGAAGTGAGGATTTTAGTGCTTTTCAAGCCATATTTGGAGCGGGAAAAGAGATTCGAACTCTCGACCCCAACCTTGGCAAGGTTATGCTCTACCACTGAGCTATTCCCGCTAATTATCAATTAACTATCGTCAGTTGATGAAGGCGTATTATACGCAGTTTTTTTTAGGTGTCAACACCTATGACGAAAAAAATTAAAGTTATTAAAATAGGCATGTCTTCTGGCCATGGATATATGTTATAACGGTTTATTATAATATGTATTCCAAAAGCTTTGTAGTACATAAATAAGCTGGGACGCACTTTATAATTTAACCTCAATCACATTTACAATTATCAATACTTACAAAGATAAGTCATAAGGATAAAAAATGAGTCAACAATATACCATCGCTGATTATTTGTTTGATCGTGTCGCAGAAGCGGGTGCATCTGAGATATTTGGCGTGCCTGGTGATTTTAACTTAACTTTTTTGGATAACGTTATTGCTTCTGACAAGTTACGCTGGGTGGGTAATACCAATGAGCTAAATGCTGGCTATGCTGCTGATGGTTATGCACGTGAGCGTGGGTTTGCCGCCATGGTGACGACTTTTGGCGTAGGCGAACTATCAGCGATTAACGCGACCGCAGGTTCTTTTGCTGAGTACGCGCCGGTATTGCATATCGTAGGTGCGCCAAGCACAGCGCTACAAGACTCAAAGCGCCGTATTCATCATTCGCTTGGTGATGGCGTATTCAACCATTTTATTAAGATGGTCGAGCCAGTGACGGTAGCTCGTGCGCAGCTTACTCCTGAGAACGCTGCCTCAGAAATTGATCGAGTGATTCGCTTGATTCTCAAAAAGCATCGCCCAGGTTACTTACTCTTATCACCAGACGTTGCGCGCCAGCCTATCTATCCACCAACGACTAAGTTGATCGATAGTCAAGAAGACATTACTAGCCAAGCGGCATTATCAGATTTCAAGCAAGCACTAACAGAGTTTTTGCCAAATAAGACTACCACACTAATGGCAGATTTGATGGTGCATCGTTTGGGATTGCAGCCACAGCTCAAAGCATTGATCGCTGAGACAGATATTCCTTATACCACGCTATCTTGGGGCAAGACGCTGCTTGATGAAAATAGCGAACGTTGGGCAGGCACTTATGCGGGTGTTGCTTCGCGTCCAATTGTCAAAGATGCGGTAGAAAACTGCGAATGCCTGATCAAAGTAGGGGTGCAATATACTGACACTACTACCGCAGGGTTTAGCCAAGATATCAATGAAGATGTGGTCGTAGACTTGCATTATGAGCGTGCTTCTATCAGTGGTAAGAACTTTGCACCGATTGCGCTAAAAGATGCGTTGCAAGCCCTGCATGAAGTGATGACCTCTGGCATTAACATCGTGCCAAAACCTTTCTGTGAAGAAGTTAAGCCGCACGAACAAAAAGGCAAAGACAGTGAGGCTATCCGCCAAGATGATTTATGGCATATTATCGCTGACCGTTTAGATCACAATAACTTGGTGTTTTCTGAACAAGGCACAGCCTATTTTGGTATCAGTGATGTGCGTTTGCCAGAAGGGGTGACGTCATATGGACAACCAATGTGGGGGTCAATTGGTTACACGTTGCCTGCCAGCTTGGGCGCAGCAATCGCATCGCCAGCTAAACGCAGTGTGTTATTAATTGGTGACGGTTCAGCATTGTTGACTGTTCAAGAGTTGGCGGTAATGATTCAAGAGCGCATCAATCCTGTGATCGTCTTAATCAACAATGACGGCTATACGGTAGAGCGTGCGATTCATGGTGAAAACCAATACTATAACGATATCCCTAAATGCGATTGGCAAATTATGCCGCGAGCATTTGGCGCGACAGAAGAAAATAGTGTACTACTCAAAGCAGAGACGGCAGGCGAGCTAAAATCTGCTTTCGACAAAGCTGCTGCGACTACCGATAAGCTTATAATGATTGAGGTAATTGCAGACAAGCACGATATCCCGCCATTGCTAGCAGACATCAGCGCCGCACTAAAGCCAAAAAAGGATTAAGTAGTTCGTAAAAGCTTACTTAATAGAAGTAAATAGCCCCATTTAGCAACTTAGCTAGATGGGGTTTTTTGCATTTTTTTATCATACGGATTAATTAATCAGCAATTGCTCTTATGTCAGTTTGCAGACTTTAGTATTATGGCGGATTGGGCTACGTTCAGCCTTGATAGTCAACAGGAGACAGACCCGTCGTGATTTGGTTAAAAATGCTTATCGGCGCATTGATGGTACTGGCGATTCAAATGTTCGCCCAAACCCGATTTTTCTATTTGGCGGCACTTGCGCCGCTATTCCCCACTTTTACGTTAATCAGTCACTTTATTGTTGGTACTGAGCGCAGTCCCGCTGATTTAAAGGTCGCGCTGATATTCAGTATGCTTGGCGTCATACCGCATTTGATTTATACCTTTGTGGTGTTTTTTAGCATCAGTTATATGAGCTTATATAAGGCATTGCTATTAGGCGTAGTCGCTTGGACGGTTGCGGCTGCGATTCTGGTACTGACATGGCAGTACATTCAAGGTTAAGCATCAGCAACATACAAAACCTTTTATCATAGCAATAGCATTTTATAAGATTTTTTAATATTTGAACTTTTTTATTGAAGTATTTTTATTGATTTAATATTGGCTGCTAGTTCTGATGGTGATGCTAATATCATTATAAATAATTGTCATTCATATTTTGAATAATGGCCGCTTATGATAGGCTCACTGGTGTAATATCTCCTAACAGCAAGATAACGAAAACCCCATCGCAATCAATTACTATTCTTAATAATAAAAAATAGGGCTCAAAAAAAATGGATACCTTAAATATCCTGTATCTCGTCGGCGCAGTATTAATTTTCGCCAGTATCATGGCGAGTACATTATCGGCGCGCTTAGGCGTACCATTGTTGTTGCTGTTTTTGATAGTGGGTATGTTGGCAGGCGAGCAGGGTATCTTGGGTATTGAGTTCTCTCAGTATGCGCTAGCCAATTTCGTTGGGCAAGCAGCCTTAGCCTGTATCTTGCTAGATGGTGGTTTACGTACGTCCTTTAAATCGTTCCGAGTGGGTCTAAAACCTGCGATTACGCTGGCCACGTGGGGCGTGTTGGTCACAGTCATGGTGCTAGGGGTATTTGTCACTTGGCTGCTCGATGTCGATTGGCGTTTTGGTTTACTGATGGCGGCGATTGTCGGCTCGACCGATGCCGCAGCGGTATTTTCTCTATTACGTAATGGCGGCGTCAAGCTCAATGACCGTGTGCAAGCCACGCTTGAACTTGAGTCTGGTGCCAACGATCCTTTGGCTATTTTGTTAGTCACTGGTTTGATTGCCCTAAATGTTGATCCTGATGGTCAGACCGTATTTGGCTTTTTAGTTTTATTGCTACAGCAGCTGAGCTTTGGGCTAGGGATGGGCTTATTGTTCGGTTATTTCTTATCTCGATTATTACCTAAGGTACATTTAGCAGAAGGCATGTACGCCATTTTGATTCTCTCTGCTGGCTTGGCCGTGTTCGCCGCGACCAATCTCATTGGCGGCAGTGGATTTTTGGCGGTATACCTCACTGGTGTGCTAATCGGCAACCACAAGGTGCGCTCGACAGAGCATGTCATGCGAGTGATGGACAGCTTTGCTTGGCTGTCTCAGGCAGTGCTATTTGTGGTGCTAGGGCTACTGGTCACTCCATCAAACGTCCTCAATGTCTGGCATTATTCGGTTGCGATCGCGCTCTTTATGATCTTTGTAGCGCGTCCTATTGCCGTCTATACCAGCGTAAAACCTTTCAAATTCAAAGACAGAGAGATTGGGTTTATTTCTTGGGTTGGTTTGCGCGGTGCAGTGCCTATTACCTTGGCGATTTTACCTGTCATGGCTGGTATAGATAACGCCTTTATGCTGTTTGATATTGCCTTTGGCGTCGTCGTTCTGTCGTTGATTTTGCAAGGTACGACCATCCCTACGATGGCCAATCTATTTAAGGTACGTATTCCAACCAATAAAGACCCGAAAGAAGAGCATGAGGTCTGGGTGTCCGATAAGGCCAGTATCACGCTGTATGAGTTTGAGGCAAAGTCGGGTGCATTTGCCATTGGGCGTCATCCTATGGGTATATCCAAAGGCATCAACCCAGATGAAATTAGTGTCTTTGCGCTAGTCCGTAATCAGCAAATCGTAGTAGTCGATGACAACACAAAGCTAAAATTCGGCGACAGTGTCTGGTATGCGATGAGAGGTAATCACGCGAGCAAAATTGCCAAGATTTTTAATGACACGACATTAGATCGCAAAGCTATCGATGATTTCTATGGCGATTGGTTGCTATCACCGAGTGTTAAGCTTGGAGATTTGCCGTTTTTTACAGGAATTATGGCGTCGGAGACTCTGGTAAAAACACTCAAAACGTCTGATGAAGACAGCGCAAAAAACATGTGGGAGCAGACGGTAGCCGAGTACGTGAAATCACATTTAGGTACCGCGCCAGTGTCGGGCGATACCGTTGTGGTGAGTGACGAGTGGTCATTGGTGATTAAGGAAGTCGATGACAAGGGGAAGCTAAGAACCATTGGTCTAAAGTATCAACAACCGTCTGCAATAGTGTAATAAATCGAGTGGTATCTTATAACAAGTTCATCATCTTATTCAAAAAATCAGCCGCTTGTTTAGGCTGATTTTCTCGATATGCCCAATGGTGCTCGACATCATAGCTTGCCTCATCAGGCAGTAGTATTTTCATCAGTCCCATACCTTCATAACGCTTCGCTAAATCACGCGGCAAGTAGCCAACATGGTGACCCGCAAGGATAAGCTGCGCTGTCGCCTCCATATGATAAGTAGTCGCGCTTAACGTCTTGGGGCGAATATGATTGATATGATGCTCTACCACATAGCCTCTTTTTATCCACGGATAGTTCTGTTCTAAATCCTCAAAAGTTAATCCTTCTGAGTTGTAAAACAGTCTATGCTCGCGTCCACAGCAGACCACTTGTTTTTCAACAAATGCTGGCTTAAAGGTCAGTAAAGGTGGAAAGCTGCCAAAGTATCCCACGCCAATGTCACTCTCGTTACTTAAGAGCTTTTCTAACATGCTTTCAGGGCTTTGTACGTCGATAGAAAAGTGTATTAACGGGTTATTACGGTAGCTGTTGGCTAGACGTTGTCTAAGCGCATCGTAAAAAAACTTGGGCATCTGATCAATCAAGCAAAGCCTGATGTGCCCGCCGTGAACTGAGTCTAATTGTTTAATATAATGCAGCTGATGTTGAAAGCTGGCGACTGATTCGGTAAAGCCCAAACATGCCTCGTAAACAGCGGCACCGTCCTCTGTGAGCTTAAATCCTGCTCGGCCACGATGACACAGCGTCATTCCTAAGCGGTCTTCTAAATGCGTCAAATGTCCACTGATCACAGAAGTAGTGACATTCAAACGCGACTGGGCGGCCGTCACGCCTTGGCACTCTACGATAGCCATAAAGCTGCGTAGTGTTTTGATGTCTATCTTTATCAGTTCATCCAATATCAAAAGCGGCTCCTCATTTATCAATCAATATCATCTTTTAATCGATACTTCTTTTCATAAACTTCTGATAGCGACCTATAAGCGCACTTTACTACGAAAAAATAGAAGTTTACTTCTAAATTTTACCATGGTTCCTTCTCTTATATTTATGTATTGTCAATGGCATGTAGCAAATTGTGTACTTAAACCAAATAGAACAAGGAAGTAACTTATGACATTCAATCAACCATTAAGCGGCAATGATATGCCAAGATTTGGCGGTTTCGCTTCTATGATGCGTCTGCCAACTCAGGCCGATGCTGAAGGGTTAGATGTGGCGTTTGTTGGCGTACCTTTAGATATTGGTGCATCCAACCGTAGCGGTGCAAGATTGGGTCCTAGACAGATTCGTGATGAGTCAAGAATGATTCGTCCCTACAATGTGGCCACTCGCGCTGCGCCTTTTGAATCATTACAAGTCGCTGACATCGGCGATGTGCCTATCAATACCTTCAACCTGCTAAAAAGCGTTGATATCATCGAAAAATTCTATACCGATAAAATCGTCAAATACGGCGCGATTCCTCTAACACTAGGCGGCGATCATACTATCGCGTTGCCTATCCTACGTGCACTTGCCAAAAAACATGGCCCTGTTGGTATGGTGCATATCGATGCTCATGCTGATATCAATGATGATATGTTTGGCGAAAAAATCGCTCATGGTACGCCGTTCCGCCGCGCTGTTGAAGAAAACCTCATCGATGGTAATCGTGTGGTACAGATTGGTCTACGTGGTACAGGCTATAGCGCAGAAGAGTTTGACTGGTCAACTGAGCAAGGATTCCGCGTGGTACCTGCTGAAGAGTGTTGGTATAAGTCGCTAACACCGCTTATGGCTGAAGTACGCGAAAAGCTAGGTGATGGTCCTGTTTATTTGAGCTTCGATATCGACGGTATCGATCCTGCCTTTGCCCCAGGTACGGGCACTGCTGAAATCGGCGGTTTGACATCTACTCAAGGTATCGAAATCATTCGCGGTATGCGTGGTCTAGATGTGGTCGGCGGGGATTTGGTCGAAGTATCACCACCGTATGATCCATTTGGTAACACCTCGGTATTGGCGGCGAACTTATTGTTCGAGATGCTATGCATCCTGCCGGGCGTACGCTATGACGACAAGGTTAAGGCAGTTTACTAGTCGTTAAGTCTCAACATGATAACCGTAAAAGGAATGGGTTATTAACAATCTCTTATTGGTTAGATGTGGAGTATAGAGTAGCTTTATCGGCACCAGTGCAATGACTGGTATTAATATAACTCGGTTAAGGAAGACACTAATGAGTAAACCTTCTTCATTTTTTGGTCAAGATACCCTTTCTCCAAATGAAGCTGGACACAGTTTGGGTTCAATTGGTACGTTTGCGCTGTGGTTTGGTGCCAATATCGTAGTCACGACCATCTTAACTGGGATGTTGTTGGTACCAGATCTACGTTTTACCACTGCTATAACGACCGTACTCATTGGTTCTTTAATCGGTGCAATTCCACTGCTTTTGGTTGGTTTGATGGGCCAGCGTACCGGTTTGCCATCGATGGCTCTGACACGTAGAGCTTATGGACCACTTGGTAGCCAGTTGATTTCACTGGTAAACATGGGTGTACTTATTGCGTGGAGCTGTATTCAGGCGCTGCTCGCTGGCATGAGTCTGAATTACGCGATTGAAGCGACTACAGGTTATAGTAACCTGCCACTATTTGTGATCTTGTGTGAGACAGTCGTGGTGCTAATTGTGCTACGCGGTCACCTCGGTATTGAGCTTGTCGAGCGTTGGGCGGCACTAGCCATGGCCGCGCTTACCGTTATCGTGCTCTATCAACTTAATCAACATTATGATGTATCGACCCTGTTTGAGATGCCAGTTGAATCACGTAATGGTATTACGCTAGGTATTGCGTTTGATATCGTCATTGCCACTGCGTTTTCTTGGATGTCTTCAGCGGCTGATTACAACCGCAACTGTAAGACTTCAAAGATTGCCGTATGGGGTACTTACTTTGGTTATATCATGGCGGCTATCGTTGCTATGGGTTTGGGTGCGACGATATCAGGGCTTTCTATCTTAAACGGTATGGAACAGACTTACGACCCGACTCGTCTGCTTGCTGACTTTGGTTTTGGTCTGCCAGCTGCTCTAGTTATCTTCTTTTCAGTCATGACAACCAATGTAATGGCAGTCTATAGCGCAACGCTATCCTGCATGAACGTTGCTCCTAACATGAGCTTTTGGAAACCTGCACTTATCATTGGCTTGGTCACTATCTTTGGGGCGCTGATACCAGGCATTTTAGACCAGTTCCAAAACTTCTTATTGATCGTAGGTGCACTCTTTATCCCAGCATTTTCAGTCATGATTGTCGATTATTACCTTGTTGGTCAGGAAGGCTACACCGCAAAACTGCTTGACTCTACCAAACAGTTAGGCCGTCCTACTGCAAAGATTGCTATCGCAGCATATCTAATCGGTGCAGCGCTTGCCGCATACTGGACTTTAATAGCGCCTCCGTCTTTCGGTGCTTCATTACCTGTCTTTATCATTACTGGTGGACTGTACTGGTTAGGCGCGACTCTGTTCACTCGTCCTAGTAGCGCTGTCACTTCAGCTCAAAAGGAGCCGTCATTGTGAAATTGATGATTGCTCAAACCAATCCTTTACTGGCTGAAGCGACGGCCAATCTAGAAGCTTTAGAGTCGCTTTGCCGCCTAGCAGTAGAGGCAAAAGTAGATCTGCTCGCGTTGCCAGAGCTTGCATTCACAGGCTACAACATCTTTGAGCATCTTGATCGCTTAGTGCAAACTATCGATGGTCCAATTGTCACTGAGGCAGCGAGACTTGCTGATAGATACAACTTGCATTTATTGTTTGGTCTCGCTGAGCGCCAGCCTAATGGTAAGTTAAGCAACTCTGCCATACTACTAGATGACAATGGGCAACACCTTGCGACTTATAACAAGCGTCATTTATGGGATCGTGAAAACGAGTTCTTTACAGCAGGTAAAAAGTCCTGCGTGGTTGATACTAGGTTCGGCAAATTGGGTTTAATGATTTGCTACGATAATGAGTTCCCAGAGGTGGCAAGAGAACTGGCACAAGCGGGGGCGGAGGTCATACTGTCACCGACAGCAAATATGTTGCCAAATGCAGAGCGTCAAGTACCGCAAATTCGCGCTCGTGCCATGGACAATCAATGCTTTGTTGCTTGTATCAACCGCTCAGGCGTAGAAGACACCCTTCATTACTGTGGTAATAGTATCGTTGCTGGTCCCGATGGCGAGGTAATCGGCAGGCTTGGTTTGACCGCTGGCACGATGATAGTAGATATTGATCTTGCCCGTATTGATGAGAGTCGTATGCATCAAAATTATCTTAAGGACCTGCGTGTTCTTAAAGATACTCATGTCGTTAATGGAGCTGACTTATGAGTGAGCAGTCATTACCTCGAATCAAACCAGAAAATTGGTATCGAACCACCACGCTCAGTGACGGAATCACACTTATTGATGAGCCATGGATTAAGCCGTTTTTCCGCTGCAATCTGTGGCACGTACGAGGTAGCGAACGCGATTTATTAGTAGATTTTGGGTTAGGTGCTGTACCATTGCGCCGCCATGTCGCTTTGCTCGCTGATCGCGATATCGTTGGTGTAGCCAGTCACACCCATTTTGACCACATTGGCGCGGCAAATGAGTTTGACTGCTGTCATGTCCATTCTGCTGAAGCACACATCTTAGCTGAACCAGACAATGCTCGTACTTTGGCAGATATGTTTGTTAACGATGAGATGTTTGACGCGCTACCGCCTGAACCTTATGCCCATTGCGGCTATAAAATTGCTGCACCAGCGAAAATTATGCAGCTTGAAGACGGTGACGTGATTGATTTGGGCAATCGTCAATTTGAAGTGATTCATACGCCGGGTCATTCACCAGGTGGTATCGCCTTGTGGGAAGCTGCTAGCGAAACGCTGATTTCTGGTGACCTTATCTATGATGGCCCATTAATTGAAGATACGTGGCACAGCAATATGTCTGACTACGCTAAGAGCATGCGCCGCTTAAACGCACTGCCGGTGCGAGTCGTTCATGGTGGGCATTTCCCTAGCTTTTCAGGTAAACGCTTAAACATCATGATTGATGATTGGTTACGACAACATGACTTGTAATGAATAGCACTTAATTATTATTCAAAATTAACAGCGATTTAAAATAACTAACTACTCTAAATAAAAAGCAACTTCAAATAAAAACTTTAACTTAATACTAATTATATTTTTCAGGATGACTGACCCATGACCCAATTGACGCAAAAGCCTTCTTCTTTGTCTGAAACTTCCTCATTGACCTGCGGTGAGCTATTGGTGCAGTGGCTAGAATATTATGGTGTAGAGACCGTTTTTGGTATCCCTGGTGTACACACGGTAGAGCTGTATCGCGGCCTTCCAAATACCAATATCCGTCATGTGACACCGCGCCATGAACAAGGCGCTGGGTTTATGGCAGATGGCTACTACCGTGCCTCTGGCAAGATTGGCGTGTGTTTCATCATCACTGGTCCTGGTATGACCAACATTATGACGGCGATGGCGCAAGCACTGGCTGATTCGATACCGATGCTAGTGATATCTAGTGTCAATAAAGTCAAAGACACGGGTAGTGGCGAAGGGCATTTGCATGAATTGCATGATCAGCAAGGCATGATTAGCAAAGTAGCATTGACGAGTAAGACCATTTGGCAACCTGAATCGTTACCTAAAGTCATTGCAGAAGCTTTTGCCTTATTTAACGGTGCACGTCCTGGCCCTGTACATATTCAGCTGCCTATCGATGTCATCACCGCTGATGCTAGCCATGTTGCTAAGCCGCCTAAGTTAACTGCTGTAGCAAATAGCGAAGCTGGTACAAATAGTGTGAGCCTATCGCAGGTTACAAGACCACTGCCGAATCCTACGCAATTAGACCTAATCGTACAGTCATTAAAAACCGCGAAAAATCCCGTACTACTTTATGGGGGCGGCTGCGTCGATGTCGATCACGATGCACAGCGATTGGCAGAGCTGATAGATGCGCCAACGTTTTTGACGATTAATGCCAAAGGCTTGCTGCCACCTGGTCATCCATTAAGTTTAGGTAGCAACCAGTCATTAGACGCAGGTCGAGCCGTGATTACCGAGGCCGACTGGGTGTTAGCGATTGGTACTGAGCTTGGCGAGACTGACTATGATGTGTTCTTTAATGGTGAGTTTAAAATCAACGGTACGCTGGTACGTATCGACTGTGATGCCCAGCAATTGCAGCGTCCATTTAGAGCAGATATTGCAGTACTGTCTGACGCACAGATGGCGATTAGTGGTTTATGTAGCCGCTTAGAAGGTCAGACATTCGATCATCAAGCACTGTCACGTGTCAATGAGGCAAAGCAGGCCATCTTGAAGGATGTAACGACAGACTTTTCGGGTCAAAATGCTTTACTGAAGCTGATTAGAGATGAGGTAGAAGACGTCATTTTTGTTGGTGATTCAACGCAGCCTGTCTATAGCGGCAATCTTGGTCTTGAAGCCTTGGCGACGCGTAAATGGTTCAACTCATCGACGGGTTTTGGCACATTAGGCTATGGTTTGCCTGCTGCTATTGGGGCCATGGTTGGCTCAAATCTACCCGTCGTCAGTCTAATGGGTGATGGCGGTATTCAGTTCACGATTGCTGAGCTCATCTGCGCCGCCGAGCTTGAGCTACCATTGATTGTTTTGCTATGGAACAACCAAGGCTACGGTGAGATTCGTCGTTACATGGAAGAGGGCGGTTTACCACTAATTGGCGTCAACATCAAAACACCAAACTTTGAGCCATTAGCAGCAGGGTTTGGCGCTGGCTATCGTAGAATCACCGATAAGCAGCAATTGCTAGACGCATTAAAGACAGACACGAAAGGTAAACAGCCGATTATTTATGAGATTGATGAAGCAGATGATTTTCTAAAAGAAATGGCTGAGACAGTGACTTATTTTAGTTAATAGTAATACTGGCTCTAATGCCACGGATAATCACGAGACTGATAGTCACAGTTCTAAAAAACGACAAACGCTGGTTACGCAAGGAAGCACGTTCATGACGCCAAATGCTAGAGAAATGTCAAAAAGTAGACATGAGCAAATGCTGCGTTTGTTGACGGAGCTTGCTGCTGTCGTTGGTACGACCAATGTATTGACAAAACCTAGCCAACAGCAGTCTTATGTGCAAGGTGCAATTGAGGCTATCACAGACGCTACCGTCGCAGTTGTGATACCGCACTCTCTTGTGGCACTATGGCGCGTCATTAATATCTGTGCCGCTGCCGATGTGATTATCATTGCTCAAGCAGCCAATACAGGCCTAACAGGTGGCTCAACGCCGAATGGAGATTATGACAGGCCGCTAGTCGTAATCTCTATGCAGTTATTGGGCGGTGTGCATTTACTTAATGATGCAGCAGAACTGATTGCTTTGCCAGCCGCTACTTTGCAGCAATTAGAGTCCACCCTTGCGCCACTAGGGCGTGAGCCACATTCAGTACTGGGCTCTAGTTGCGTAGGTGCATCGGTGATAGGCGGCATCTGCAATAGCTCGGGCGGGATGTTGGTGCAGCGTGGACCTGCCTATACTGAGATGGCGTTATTTGCCAGACGTAATACCTCAGGAGCGTTTGAGTTAATCAATCATCTGGGACTGGATTTGGGCACACAGCCAGAGGAAATGCTAGAGAACCTGCAAGCTGGCACGTTTAATAAGGTCTCAAACAGTACGAGCAACAGTAACGCCTGCACCAACCATCATTATCAACATAAAGTCCGTGATTGTGAGGCAGAGACACCTGCTAGATTTAACAACGATCCTAACGGCCTGTATGAAGCGTCTGGTTCAGCTGGCAAGGTCATTGTATTTGCGGTAAGGGTAGCGACCTTTGCCAAGCCCAAGCAAGAGCAAACATTTTATATCTCGACCAACGACGCTGACACCTTGACCACACTCAGAAAACAATGGTTAAAAAGCGAGTTGAAATTGCCCGTGTTAGCTGAGTATATGTATAAAAACTATAACGACATCACGATGTACTATGGTCGAGACACTTGCTTGAGCATGCGTAAGCTTCCTGCTAGCAAGATAGGGTCGCTGTATCGACTGCAAGCAAAGATTGGCTACTATCTGGATAAGTGGCATCTCCCAAAGACGCTGCCAGATCGGATATTACAGATGACATCTAGGTTTATGCCGCCGTCGTTACCAGCCACTTTGACCACGCAGGCACTCTCATATAAATACCATTTGATTATAAAAGTCGCAGATGGTTTTGTTAACGACTTTGATAATGGCATTAATAAAGATTCTAATAAAAATGATGGCAACAATATCGCCGCTGCGCAGGATTTTTTGCAAAACTATCTACAGCAGTATCAAGGTGCGCTGCATGTGTGTACAGAGCTTGAATCGCAATCGTTATTGGTATTTCGCAGTGCCGCGACCGCTGCTATGTTCCGTTATCATAATTTAAATCAAGATAAATTTGGCGAGCTGCTATCGACCGATATTGCTTTACCTAGAAATGCCGTAGATTGGGACGAGACTCTACCTGAACACTTGCAAGAACAAGTCAGTAAAACCTTTTATCTGGGGCATTTTTTCTGTCATGTCATGCACCAAGACTATTTATTAAAACCTAAGACCAATGCCAAGCAATTCAAGGATGAGCTGCTAGCATTTTATGACCAACGTCATATTGAGTATCCTGCTGAGCACAATGTGGGGCATGTGTATCCTGCTAAAGCTGAGCTATATTATTTTTATAAGAAACTGGATCCAACCAATTCGCTTAACCCAGGTATTGGTCAGACAGAGAAATGGAAAAACTGGCAATCATCGCCCATTAAGGAGAAATTAAATGACGAGTTATATGGATAAATCGCAGCAGCCGATTTTAGGGAATAATACGGTTGATCCAGCAACGCCAAAAGCAGGACAGTGGCGTGCAGCAATGTGGAAGTTCCTATTGTTTTCAGCACTGGGTATTGCACTTTTTATCATACCGTTTGAGTGGGATGGTAAGGTCACAATTTTATTGGGTGTGTTGACCGATACGCTACAAACCGTGTTAGGTGGATTTGTAGCCTATATTGCGATGGCGATAGTGACTATCTCCGCTCTTGGTGCACTGGCAGTCAAAGCGTTAAAGTCTAATTTGCATGAAGATTCATTGGTAAAAAAGCTTTTTGATGTTGATTGGTTTTGGCTGTCCACGCGTTTTTTAGGTATGTTGTTTGTTTGGATGATTTTCCTACAAGTCGGCCCCGAGTTTATTATCAATCGGAATACGGGCGGCGTCATTTTCGAAGATTTGATTCCTATTCTGATTCCGTTGTTTTTCTTCGCCATTTTATCGCTGCCATTTTTGACAGACTTTGGTTTGATGGAGTTTTTGGGTACCTTAGCCAGTAAAGTATTTATCAAACTCTTTAAACTACCTGGTCGTTCTGCTGTCGATGCAATGTCTTCTTGGTTTGGTGCAGCATCTATAGGCTTGCTAGTCACCATGCAAGAGTATGACAAAAGCTTCTATAGTCAGCGTGAAGCCGCCATTATCGCGACCACATTTTCCGTCACTTCTATCGCCTTTACCTACGTAGTTGCCAAAACCATCGGCGTAGACAATAACTTCGTTTTCTTTTATCTGACCATTGCGCTAACTGGTTTCATCGCTGCGATTATCATGCCGCGTATACCGCCCTTATCACTCAAGCCTGATACGTATCACTCTGGCGAAAGCATGCTAGATGAAGGCATTCCTGCTGAATATACAACGTATAAGTGGGCAGTTAATCGTGCGGTTACTCGCGCGCATTCTATGCCAAGCTTAGGTAAAGTGTTCAAACGCAGCGTACACAATCTGTTTGATATCTATTTTGGACTGATTCCTGTTATCTTTGCGATTGGTACCATCGGTCTTGGCTTAGCAGAGTACACGCCAGTCTTTAATTGGCTTGCGACACCACTTGTACCACTACTTGAGTGGTTACAGATTCCGGAGGCGGCAAAGGCTGCACCTGCCATGATTATGGGCTTTGCAGATATGTATCTGCCAGCGCTAGTTGGCAAAAGCATTGAAAGTGAGATGACACGATTTATCGTTGGTGCTGCCTCAATTACTCAGATTATCTATATGTCTGAAGTTGGTGCGCTGATTTTGAAGTCAAATATCAAGCTAAACGTGTTAGAGCTATTTTTAATCTTTATCCTTCGCACGCTTATCAGCCTAGTAGTCATTACATCAGTGGCGCATCTACTGTATTAGTGGCGCGTCTAGTATTCACAAGGCGTCTAGCCTGACGATAATATGCAAATGGTCGGTTTTTCTGTAGGCAGTTAAACCGACCATTTAGCCAATCACATTACGGACGTTACGTACATAAAGACAATTTGATCAAAAATATAAGGCGATTGACCATTATGGAAATGCTGAATTCTACAAACTTAACCAGAGAAATTGCGCTACAAGCAGCTCAAAACGAAGTTGTATTAAATGCCGCTTATATCAATGGTGACTGGGTTACGATTGAAGCGCTCGCGACCGATTCTGGTGATGCAAGCTTTGATAATACGAATAATCATGCGTTGTATGATCCAAATTCAGGTGAGGTGATTGCAACGGCACGCTTATGCACCAGTGCTCATGTAGAGCAGGCAGTCGAAGCAGCTGATGAAGCCTTTGCTAGCTGGTCACAGACTAGTGTAAGTGAGCGTGCTCGCTATCTAAATGCGATTGCAGAGTCTATGGAGCAGCAATTCGATACCTTGGTTGGACTGTCTGTATTAAACAACGGCAAACCAATTGAGGAAGCAAAGATAGACGTCGGCGATGCCATCGCCTGCTATCGCTACTATGCCAATCTCATCACAGAGCAAGCAACGTGGTCTAAGGTCTCAACGCTTGAGTCAGGCATTCGTTTGTTAAAGACGTACTCGCCAGTAGGTATTTGTGCGCTGATTACCCCTTGGAATTTCCCAATGGTGACGACCTCTTGGAAGTTGGCCCCTGCGCTAGCGGCAGGATGTACCGTGCTATTGAAACCGTCTGAAGTGACACTATTACCAGAGCTTATGCTAGGTAATATCTTGTCTGAGATTGACTTGCCAAAAGGGGTGGTTAATATCTTACCGGGTGCTGCTGAAGTGGGCACTGCTATGACCAGCCATCCGCTGATTGACAAAGTATCGTTTACTGGTAGTAATGTAGTCGGCGAAAAGGTGATGGTTCAAGCAGCAAAAGGCATCAAAGACATTAGCCTAGAGCTGGGTGGTAAGTCTGCCATCGTGGTATGCGCAGATGCTGATATTGATTATGCTTGTGATTTAATCATTGGCGGTATATTTACCAATGCAGGTCAGATATGCTCGGCCACGTCGCGATTGGTTGTACATCAAGATATCGCTGAGCAGCTGTTTGACACATTAAAAGTAAAAACAGAAAGTTTGCAGATTGGTGATGGTTTTGCGACAGAGACGCAAATGGGTCCATTGGTGAGTGAGCAGCAGCTGAACCAAGTTAAAAAATTCTTTGAGATTGCGACAGCTGAAAATCTGGACTGCTTAACTGGCGGTGAGCTATTAGAAGCATCTGGCTATTTTGTAACGCCAACTGTCTATACGAATGTGCCAACGACCAGTCAATTATGGATGGAGGAAGTGTTTGGTCCTGTATTAGTCAGTACAACCTTTACTGACGATGCAGAGGCTATTCGCCTAGCCAATGACAGCAAGTTTGCTCTAGCAGCAACCATCGTGAGCGCCAATGAGACTGCCGCACTCGGGATGGCGCTACAAATCAAAGCCGGGCATATCTGGATTAACGAGCAACAAATTGTGTTGCCTGAAACTGGGTGGGGCGGGTTTAAACAAAGTGGTATCGGACGTGAGCTAGGCGGCGATGGTTTGTCCGCTTATCAGAAGAGCAAACACGTATTACTGACCGATTAATTGGGTTTTTGACTAGATTGTCATTAGCCACTATAGAGTGGCTATTTTCTAGCTATCAGCATGACTGTTGAATTATTGTAGAGTGATTGTTGATAGCTAGGTCGCGCTCTAGCATTACGTTTGTTTACCAGACCGTTTCTTATATTAACTTTACTGTCGCACCCATTCAGGATAAAATTGAGCAATCATTCAAGTTTTATAGCCGTGCCCATTTTTATATGAGGTCACGGCTTTTTAAATGGGGCACATTATGTCACGCACCGCACTTTACAACCGTCATGACGCCTTGGAGCGTGCGCTACAGCTTTTTTGGCAAAAGGGTTTTCATGCCACGTCTCTAAAAGACATCGAGCAAGCACTCGATATGCGCCCAGGCAGTATCTATGCCGCTTTTGGTAATAAAGAAGGTTTGTTTCAAGAAGCGCTAGAATACTATGCACGTCTAGGTTTGACCGAGCTTGAGCGAGTGTTGAGCCATTATGAAACGCCTTTATTAGGCCTTGCCGCTTATATACGTCAGCTTGGTGGGATTCGTGATAAGGCGTTACCGAGCCGAGCCTGCATGCTGGTCAAGAGCTTACTAGAGCTGGGTGCGCGTGAGCAGAAAGCGTTAACCAAGGTGGAAATGCTGCTGGCAGGTATGGAGACGCGTTTTATAGAATGCTTTAAAGAAGCGCAGAATGTCGGTGAGATGGATCGTGAGCTTGATCCGGTTAGGCTTGGTCGCCGTCTACAGGCAGAAGTCATGGGATTGCGTGCCTTTGCCCAGCGTGACATAGAGAGCTCGACGGTACACGCCCTTGCTGAAGATATGGCTTTATCTATAGAAGCACTGCGACTAGATGATTCAGTAAATGCTTAATAGTGTCAAGGTCGGTTATCCAACACAGCGTATATCTTCAGACGCTTACTTGGTAGATTCTAACTGCTTGAGAGTATGATATCCACCATGTATACGAGTAAAAATAGTAACAGCGCAGGCAGTAGCAAAGATACCAGCCAGTAGCACAAAATGCTGAGGCCAAATGCAAAGAGCAATAAAAAGAGCAATAGTCTCGGTGCCCTCGGTGAGGCCGTTGAGATAATAAAAGCTCTTATATTTAAACTGAGGCTTATCTAATTGAAATTTTTCTGCAGAAATCGCAAAAGCCAAAAAGCTCGAACCTGTCCCAATAAATGCCGCTAACAACAAGGCACCTGCAATAGCATTTTGCGCAGGATTGGCTAAAATGAACCCAAGTGGCACAGCGGCATAAAACAAAAAATCGAGGGTGATATCTAGGTAGCCGCCAGCGCTTGAGCTTTGCTTTGCGTAGCGTGCCATTGCGCCATCCAGTCCATCAAAAATACGATTCAATGTTATCGCTGCCAGTGCGCCATACCATAGCTCAAACGCAAGTAGTGGTAATGCCAACATACCAATCAAAAACCCAGCTACCGTAAGCTGATCAGCCGTGATGCCGAGCTTATGCAATGTCGCTACTATTGGTGTTAGCAGCGGCTTGATAACGGGCGTAATGAACTTGTCTAACATGCGAGCTGCCTTTTATATTTTGCTTTCTTTGTCATTTTGACTGAGTGTTTGACTCTGATGTCCAAAATTATCGTCCTACATAGATAACTTTACCGTTAGCTGCTTCAGCGTCGCTTTGGTCGTGCGTGACCATAATAGCAGGCAACTTATGAGTACGAATCTGATCGAATACCAATTGCCGCGTATCCATTCTCAATTGAGTATCAAGTTTGCTAAACGGTTCATCAAGTAGTATCGCTTTGGGCTCACTCAGTAGCGTACGTAGTAGGGCGACACGTGCTTGTTGACCACCTGATAGGTTATCAGGATGACGATCTCCCATCCCTTCTAAGCCCACTTGCGCTAAAGACTGCGCTATTTTTTCAACTCGCTGTCTCTTATTTCCTTTTGGCATAGCAAAAGCAATGTTGCCCGCGACTGATAGGTGTGAAAACAGCAGTGCATCTTGATACAGCACACCAATACGGCGCAAATGGGCTGGCAGGTGAGTCACGTTTTCATCGTTCAACCAGACAGTACCCGTCGCGGTAAAATCGCTCGCCAAAGTGCCTGTCAGCCAGTTCAGCAAACTGGACTTACCACTACCAGAAGGCCCCATCACGGTTAGGATGTCGCCACCAGCGATGTGCTCATTGATACTCAATAACTGCTCGTTTTGACGAAACAGTTGTAAGTCTTTTATCTGTAGAGATGATGGCATCAGGAACCCTTTATTTGCGTTTTCTATGACTAATTATTTTAATATTGAGTATTTTTAGCAGCTAGTTTTTTCATAATGGCTATTTTCGATAGCTGATACTTTTCACAACTGTTCTTATTCATGAACAGCTTGCTACCGAGCGCCACTTCTAAAGAAATATTTGGGTAGCATCCAAGCCAATATAAAACCGATGAGCGGTAGCGCCATTTGCATAATTGCGTAGACAGCACTGGTACGTCTACTGGCACCATTTGCCAATGTCACCGCTTCTGTCGTGATAGTGGCAATACGTCCACCACCTGCCAATAGAGTTGGTAAATACTGACCAAAGCTGATCGCTAGACCGAGTGCTATAGCAATTAAAATAGGGGCAAATAACTGTGGTAGTTTTATCTGAAAAAATACTTTCATTGGTGCAGCACCAAGGCTAGCGGCCACATGAGCGAAACGTGAGTCTAAGCGTTGATAGCTACTGGCCAGTGATAAAAACACGTACGGTAGCACGAATAAAAGATGGGCAAATGCCACATTAAAAAATTCTGATTGATGATTGGCCAACTGCTGTAACCATACTAAGCCGAATAGAAACGCAATACTTGGCACTAGTAGCGGTAAGTAAATAATAAAACTGGTGAAGTGTGACAATGGTTTAGCACTTAATTGCTCAGCTTCCAAGCATAGCAAAGTTAGAAAAACAGCAAAGGCAGTACTGACGGCACCAATGCTAAGCGTATTGACCAGTGGTGTGCTCATTTGGGTAAAGGCGCTTTGAAAATGTAGTAGCACGAATTGCTCTGGTAGCATCGCCGGAAACCGCCAAAACCCTGCAAATGCCCATAACACAAGGCCGGCTAGTGACAGCAGCATAAAACCAATCACGCCTACGGTAAGTATAGCGGTGACTTTTTGCCAGATAGTATCTGCATAATGACGCTTGCCATTGATTGACGAAACACTAAACATGGCTTTGATCGTTTTTTCGCCGCCCAGCCAAAAGGCAACTAAACCTGCTGTCAGTACGAGTTGTAATAATGCGCCTGCTGATGCTTTGATACGCAATGTCAGGTCGACATCGTTGAACCATTGTATGATAGAGACGGCAAGCGTTGGCGGTGTATTAGGACCCAATATCAATGGCATCTCGACACTCGCACTGGCATAGGCCAACACGGCCAAAATCGGTAAACGTAGAAAAGGATATAACAAGGGCAAGACCACCTTAAAAAAAGCAGTAATTGGGTAATAACCTAAATTGAGCGCAACAGTATATTGTTGGCGCAATTTTTTGCCAAGTTCAGGCTGAGCAAGCGCGCCCAGTGCCATTAATAATAAAAACGGCAGCTCTTTTAAGGTTAAACCTAAGATGATACTGATACCGTATGGATCATGTGGAAACATACCATCGGGTGCCATCTCCCAACCAGTTAGCCACGGGGAGATGAGCCGTGCAAACATACCTGACGGCGCAATCAAAAACCCAACGGCAATGGCTGCAGCTGCATGAGGAATGACTAAGATAGGACTTAATAAATGCTCAATACGCTGCAACCAAACACTGTTAAAAAACGCAGCCAATATCATCAGGGCAATAACAAAAGCGAGTAGGGTGCTGATAAGTCCTGTAGCAAGACTTAACGCAGCCATCTGCGTGATGCCAGGCGTTTGCCATAGGTCTATAAACCCTTGCAGGTTCAAGGTTGTTTTTTCTAGGGCAGGAACCCAGCTTAGGGCAGGCAACAGTACACAGATAAGGCCACAGAGTACGGGTAGTATTAATATGAGAATTAAGAGTTTGGGACTAAAAGACACGATACGCGTAAACAGGTCTTTTTTCTCAAGCGTAATAGGTCTAGGACTATCACCTTTTTTCGTTATTTTATCAAAGCCGTGGCTCATGGACTCACCCCATAACGTGCTTGCCAGCCTTGCTGAATGGCCTCTACCCAACTTGGATGCGGCTCGCTTACCGTGCGTTTGACACTATCAAAGGGCAGGGCGCTTGGATGGGGCTGCTTGGTTTTGAATAACGCTTGTTGTGCAGGGCTAAGCGTAGATTGGACCAGTACGCTTTTGTCACCCCATACCGAAGGGGTTTGTTTTTTTGCTTGGGCTTCTGGACTCATTAAGAAGTTGGCTACTAATTGTGCTGCCTGAGGGTGGCTGGCATTATAAGGGATAGCGACAAAATGAGTATTGCTTAAGCTGCCGTCACTCATCGCATAGCTGCGAATGCTCTGGGGTAAGTCATAACGCTGTACGGCTGCAGGAACTTCTGGTGCTGAAAAGGTAAAGGCCAGACTCAGCTCAGTATCATCGACCAAGCGCCGCATCTGCGCACCTGTCTGCACGAACTGCTCGCCATTACGCCATAAGGTTGGATGAAAACCATCCAAAAACGCCCATAGCGGATCTAATATGAGCGCGGTGTTTTCTTCAGTGGCAGGCAAGTTGAGCTGTACGCTAGTGTTTTTACCCGTTTGAGCGTCTTTTTGTTCATGCAGCATAACTAAGACGTATTTTAAGAAACTCATACCCAAAAAATCAGGTGGCTGTGGGTAGCTAAAACGGCCAGGGTTTTGTGCTGTCCAAGCGGTTAGCTCAGTTAGCGTTGTTGGCGGTTTACTGGTCGACAGGCTGTCGTAATAAAACGTCAAAGAGGCTTGTCCCCATGGTGCTTCCATGCCGTTGGTCGGCACACCAAAGTCGAAATTTACAGTTGGATTATTCTCTGGGTCAGTTAGCGCAAAATTGGGTAGCTTGTTTGCCCACTGTTTAAGTAATAACGAATTTTCACTCATGGTGGCAAAGTTAGCACCATTAATCCAGACCACATCAACACTGCCTTGATCGTCATTATGAGCAGATTTTTCTGCGAGTACACGACTGACTGCTTCACTGGTGTCACTCAATTTGACATGGACTAAGTTGATATTATATTTATCATCGACTTGATCGGAGACCCATTGTAGATAAGCGTTAATCTGTGGATCACCGCCCCATGCATAAAAGTAAACATCTTGGTTGCTGCCTTGGGCCTCTATCTGCTGCCAAGGTGACAAGTCTTGGTTAATATTGGCAGTAGTTGGCGATGCGGTGCTTGCTGATATACCAATACAAATGCTCATCACCATAGCGTAGGTGCTGTATCGCGTAAGACGTTTGAGCATCGGTAAAGCGGTAATAACGCGCATTCAAGTTTCCGTTATGATTTAAATGTTAGTAAAGCTGGTAAAGATTTCATAGTCTGCCATGTCAAACCAAACAGATATCACAAAATCTAAACCAGCTTTATTAGAGTCTTTTAGAACTTTGCTGCTAATTGCATCATTTAATGACGTTGATCAGCAAACTGCCATTAATTAACCGCGACGCCAAGTATGGTATTTTTCTAACCAACTTAATACGGTCTCAGGGGCGTGAGCACGTTTCCACTCACCAGCGGCGTATTTGTTACCTTCAGCCCAAGTCGGGTAGCTATGAATGGTGCCCAATATTTTATTAAGACCCAGACCATGTTTCATTGCTAATACAAACTCAGCGATTAGGTCGCCTGCATGTTCAGAAACCACCGTAACACCCAGTATTTTGTCTTTGCCTTTTGGCGTAATGACTTTGATAAAGCCTTTAGCCGCGCTATCCGTAATGGCGCGATCGAGCTCTTCAAACTCAAAACGAGTAATCTCGTAATCGATGCCTTTATCAATGGCTTCTTGCTCGTTGATACCGACACGAGCGACTTCTGGGTCGATAAACGTAACCCACGGAATGACGCGATAATCTACTTTAAACTTTTTCAGATTGCCAAATAAGCCATTTACGGCGGCGTACCAACCCTGATGGGCAGCGACATGAGTAAACTGGTATGGGCCAACGATATCGCCTGCGGCAAAAATATTGGGATATAACGTCTCGAGATATTCATTGGTTACGATAGTACGATTGGTTTCGATACCTAGCGCCTCTAAACCATAACCTTCAAGGCGTGCGCTACGACCGACGGCACAAAGTAGCTCATCATACTCGATATCGATTTCTGTTTCATTGTGTTTGACGATAATGTATTTTTTGCCATCACGTATCTCGCAGCGCATTGCTTGATGTGAGGTCAAAATATTGACACCGCTTTCAGTGAGCGACTGGTGAGCAAAGGTAGACACTTCAAGGTCTTCTTTGCCCATAATACGATCGCTCATCTCAATTTGCGTCACGTTAGAGCCTAAGCGAGCAAAGCTTTGCGCAAGCTCGCTACCGATGGGTCCGCCGCCTAGTACTACTAGCTTTTTCGGGGCTTCTTCTAGCTCAGAAAACTTAGTCCATAGCCTGTCACTGGTTACGTAACCTGTTTCTTCTATACCTGGCAGAGGTGGCACAAATGGACGGGCGCCCGTGGCAATGACGATGGTGCGCGCCGTTAGGGTTTGCATGCCGCCGTCATTCAGTTGAATCTCTACTGTCCACGGGTCAACTAATTTAGCATAGCCTTTGACCACATCGACGCCCAGATTGGTATAACGCTCAACGCTATCGTGCGGTGCGATATCAGCCACTACTTGCTGTACGCGTGCCATCACTTTTTTGAATGAAAACTGCGGTACAGTGTTCTCTAGACCGTAGTTTTCTCCATGACGAATTTGATCAGCGATTTTTGCGCTCTTAATGATAGCCTTACTAGGTACACAGCCATAATTTAGACAATCACCGCCCATCTCACCTGCTTCAATCAGTGTGACTTTCGCTTTTACCGCGGCGGCAATGTAGCTTGTGACCAATCCGCCAGCGCCAGCGCCAATCACAATCATATTGCGATCGAACTTTTTAGGTTTGGTGTGGTTTTTACAAACACGGCGTTTTTTAAACATATTCAACACTCCTTTTGCTATTAAGGGGAAGAAACCTAATAACGCAAACGAGACAATTAAGTTGAAAGATAAAATACCCGATAAGCTGTCTATCTGTGCCAGCTGTGTCCCTGCATTGACGAAGACAAACGTTCCAGCCAGCATACCGATTTGACTGACCCAGTAATAAGTCCATGTTTTAATAGACGTCACGCCCATCAATAGGTTAATCAAAAAGAATGGAAATATAGGTACCAGACGTAAGGTAAATAAATAAAATCCACCTTCTTTTTCGACGCCTGCATCAATAGCTGCCAACCGCTCAGGAAAGCGCTGTTTGATGGTGTCACGCAGTAAATAGCGCGATGCCAAGAAGGCAATGGTAGCACCAATACTCGATGCAAATGACGCAACGAGTAATCCCTGAACCAAACCAAATAGCGCACCAGCGGCTAGCGTCAGAATCGCAGCGCCTGGTAAGGAGAGGGCAGTGACGACAACATATAGTAAGAAAAACCCACCGATAATCAATAGCGGTGACTGCGCTTTGTATTCATTAAATTGCGCCATCGACCCTTTTAAGCCATCAAGCGTCAATAATTGATTTAGGTCAAAATAAAAAAAGCTTGCCGCTAATATCAATATTAATAGTATTAAAAATATTCTTTTAATCATGGAAAATCCGGCCAAATAAGGGAGCAAAGGCTAAAATCGTAGTTATTACTCAAGCAGTAGAATACTCATCATCTGAATAACTAAACTTAAGTAACAATACTTAAGTAACTATAGTTGAGTTACGTGGCGATCAAATCGAATCATCTGAATCGCCTAACTACGATAAAAAAATGAAGTCGGCAGTCTTGATAGTATATACATTATGTCTTATTGGCTGACATTTATACGACTGAAGCAATAAGCACTGCTGCCAACAGTTATACTGGAGACGTATTTTTACCCAATGTTAGGGCGTCATAGTCTCTCATTAGGTATAGCGCCAAACAGGCTGCCAACATCGGCCATGCGGCAAAAAATAACAAGTTATCAAAAGGCGTTAAATAAAGACCAAAGGATGCAAACGTAGAGGCGGCGTGTAGTAATAAAATGATGCCGTAGGTCCATTTTTTGAATAAACCCATGACAAACGAGAAGATAAGAATTATTTGTAAGCTACCAATAACGTAAACAATAGTAATGCCCAAGTTTTCCAATGCATAGAATTTAGCAAACACATTGGCGGCATGCTCAGGATTTACAAATTTGTCGAGTGTCCAAAAGAAGAACACGATGAAAACACCAAGGCGAAGAAATAATAGTGAGAGTGGCAAGTGTTTTGGCATGAATTATCTCTTTTTGAGAAAAAGCAAAAGTGAATTGGAACAAATTAAGCAAATAAAATGGGCACGATGGCACCGAACTATCAGGTAATAAACACAGGTAAAGTATGAATAATATTGAGTGATTACTCAAAAATAAACAAAGTATTACCACCATATGTGCTGAAAATGCATTGTAGTAGTTATTGAATAACTGTTCAAGTTGATTGTATCTATGTTCTGGCAATTATGTAGCTGGGTTACTTTCTTTAACTAAACCAGCAATGTTAGGTTAAAGAAGCCTGATTTATGTACGTTTGATTGAGCCTATCGACACATTTGACGTTTATTTTGCGCTATAAAGATTTGCCTAACCTGTATAAACGCAAAAAGCCCTTTATAGAACATAAATTCTATAAAGGGCTTTTGAGGGGATGCTTAGAACACTATAGTAAAGCCAGCAGCAGTAGAATAATGCCTTACCACATCAAGTCATCTGGAATTACATAAGCAGCATACGGATCGTCTTCTGCCAATGCTTCTTCGGCAGTATCGTTGGACACAACCATAAAGCCTTCCATTTTTGAATCAATACGATCAGCCAATGGACGAGGTAATAGCGCGTAGCTTTCTTCCAAGCGTGCGATGACCACGTGACCGGCTACGATTTGATCGTACAGTTTCTGAGTGATAGCGATTTTCTTTACTTTGGACTCATCGACAAACTGATAGCTGACCTCACCTTCTGTCTCAGTAATTTGATGCTGCTTAATCATTTGCACGATATTGGCCTTTAATGCTTTCTCTTCCAATACGCGCTGTTTTTCTTGATTAAGCTTTTGATCTTTTTCCAGCTTTTGGGCTTGCGCCTCTGCCAACGCTTTTTTTGCTTCGACGCTTTCTGAGTCACCAGTACGCTTGGCATGTTGCGTTTGCTTGCTGATCTTCTTAGCCTTTTTGCTATCAACCAATCCAGCCTTTAATAATTGAGCCTGTAGGGCGTTTTTTGCCATAATCCAATCACCTAAATAACGTTACCGAAATCATAAATGCTAAAAAATACATTGTAGCAAACTTTCCTAGCGCATGTGGTCAGACGATGGTAAGACTTTATATATAGCTAAATTTCAGTCTGCGGTAAGCCATATACAATGCTGTCAGTAACAAATTGCAATTATTGCAAAAGGGTCGCACACATCGCTGGATGAAGCCGTGTAAATTGGTTATTATCAAATGAAGGGATAAATTTACTTAATAAGATAATTTTTGAAAAATAACTATTATAAGGTAAATGAAACATACCCCAGTCAGAGAACATAAGCCAAAGAGCATAGCTTGGTCAGATCTAACAAGCTGTATAGGATTAAATAATTAAATTTAAGGACAGATTATGACAACATCACAGCACATTTTAGCCTGTATTGACGGCTCGGCAGTGACTGAATCGGTTTGTGACTATGCAGCATGGTATGCCAGTAAATTAAACGTACCTGTTGGGTTGTTGCATGTCAGTGACATACCGGCATCGACCAGACGAGATTTATCAGGTGCCATAGGCATAAACAGCCGTCAGTTTTTATTAGAAGAGTTGTCTCAGTTGGATGAGCAAAGAGCAAAAGTCGTCAACAGCTATAGTAATGCGTTGGTACAAGATGCAAAAAGCCATATTCAAAGCAGTTTCGCTGATGTCAATGTTCGCGTTTATCAACGCCACGGCAAACTGCTTCCTAGCATTGAGCACTTCAAAGAAGAAAATCGTGCGATTGTGATGGGACGACGCGGAGAAGATCATAAGAACAGTCGGATCAATATTGGTAGTCAGATTGAGACGGTCGCTCGTGGGTCAGATATTCCCATATTGATTTGCTCAGAGAAATTTGAAGAGCCAAGCTCCTATATGATTGCCTTTGATGGTAGTAAAACCTCTATCAAAGCGGCACGAATGGTGTCAAAAAGTTCATTATTAAAAGGTCTAAAAGGTCACATCGTGATGGTGGGCAATCATAACGACGTTGCTAAGCAAAGTATGAGCGCCGCCGCTGCACAGTTAGAAGATGCTGGATTTGTCGTTGAAGCACATCACTTATCTGCTTCTGATGCAGTAGATGGATTGTTAAAGTTTCAGGTAGAGAACAATGTCGACATTATGGTCGTAGGTGCGTACGGACATTCGAAATGGCAGCAACTGTTTCTTGGTAGTACAACGACAGAAATTATCGCTAGCACGTTATCGCCGGTCATTCTAGTGCGGTAATAACGTCATATATTTGTGTTTATCGTCTAGGGCGTGTCCTCGGTTTTATATTGTGGGTACGCCCTAATCGTTTAATACCTTTGGAGTACTTTATGCTTATCAATGCAGATTTTTCACAACGTGCTTCATTAACCCCTGAAGCACATCAATGGATTAAGTCACCACAAAATGGTGTGGAGCGTGTCATGCTTGATCGTGTGGGGGCGGAGAAGGCTCGTGCTACCAGTCTTGTGCGTTACGCGCCAAACTCTTACTTTCCGCACCATCTGCATCCAGGCGGCGAAGAGATATTGGTATTGTCAGGCACTTTTTCTGCAGATGACACTCATTATCCAGCAGGTTGGTATCTACGTAATCCACCGTCTTCAGGTCATCGGCCTTATAGTGATGAAGGTGCTGTTATTTTCGTCAAGTTACGGCAAATGTCGTCTGACGAAACGCAGCACGTGGCTATCGACACTTATGACGATGCTAATTGGCAACAACAAGGTAATCGTATTGTCTGCCCACTTTTTTCCGATGGGGTAGAGCACGTTAGTCTACAGCGTATCGATGCAGGCGAGTTATTATTCACTGAGACAGTTCATGGCGGTGCAGAAATATTAGTTGTAGCAGGCAAGCTAATAGAAGGTGAGCATGTATATCAGCAGGATAGTTGGATACGCCTACCGATAGATGCAAATGTACAAATAAAAGTAGGGGTGGAGGGCGCAACCATATACTTAAAAACTGGTCATCTCAAACATGTCATTGGGTTAGACATTGAAGAGGTTTGAATGACTTCGTTATTAATAGCTAGTTATTGAAACATACATCATCAAAAACTTTGGCACATCAATTTTCAGTCATGAGGTGCCAAATTATCTGTATTAGAACTTACTACACTATGAGAAACTCTTATCTATATATGAGTATCTTTAGGTAAAAGTATCAAAGATCACTTGTTTTGATAGCATCTTTGTTCTCAAAGTCAGCCAACATCTCTGTGATTAGCTGATCCTTTTGATGCCATATTTGCTCTACCCATTCAAACATCTGTGCTTTTATCGCTTCATCTGTTTCATAGCCGCCGTTCTTGATCGCAGTAAACAGGTCTTTGGGTATCTCAATATGTCGCACATCGACGCCTAAACGTTTGATATTGCCTTTCCATAGATCGCTATAAGTGGGCACACCGTCAGGGTAGACAATCGTCATGTCCAAAATCCCATCAATCTCTTCCCCTAATGCACTCATAGCCAGTGATAACCCGCCAGCGCGTGGCTTAAGTAAATGCGTATAAGGGGATTCTTGCTTATCATGTTTGCTAGGAGTGAAGCGAGTTCCTTCTAGATAGTTCAATAGCGTAAAAGGCTTGTCCTTGAGCAACGCACACGCTCGTTTCGCTTCTTCGATATCCTTACCCTTTAGAGCAGGGTTTTTGGCTATGGCTTCTTTGGAATGTCGACGCATCATAGGAAAGTCGAGAAAGTAGAAAGCTTGACCAATGACAGGGATATATATGAGCTCAAACTTGGTAAAAAAACGCGTCAATGGCAAACGTTTTTCGCTGATATATTGCACGATACTGGTATCAACCCATGACTGATGATTGCTTACCAGTAGATACTTACCGTTGGTATGCACATCGTCAGGTAGGTTAATGCGCCAGTCTTTGCGCGGTAATACGTTATCGATCAATGCATTGTTGCTATTGATCCAATAGTTCGTCACATCGATAACGGCTTTGTCAGCGATGGCAGCACCGGTGATAGCCTTGGTAGCACCCATTACCCAGACAGGTAAACCAGCTAACATACTATTAAAAGTGATAACGCTGGTTGCTGTCGTCAGTGAGGCAGCTTTGCCCAATTTTGGAGCGCGTTCATGTAATTTTTGAACGATTGATTTCAATCGCATATCGAATCCTTTTACTCATACCTATGATGAGATATTGATAATGTTGCTGCATGATTTTAGCAGAAATTAATCTCAGTGTACGAGTGTTAACAACAAATAATAAACAGCATTGGTGAATTAGAACGTACAATTATATCAAGATTTTGCCAAAGCGAAATACGAACCAGACCATAAAGACAGCCTGTTTTATTCATAAAAACTAACCGATGAAAAAAGAAATATAGCTTGCTCAAAGGTAACATGTTTGTAGATGATATTTTGAGTTCAAATATAGCCCTTATATGCTGGCTAGTCTATGAGTTTCGTCTAGAACCTCTTTTTATAGATTCACAGTGCTACTCACACATTAGTACTGAGCAAAGATTAATGAAATTAGATATGAAGCGACTACGTTTGATAGCAGATAGGTTATCAATAAATAAAAAAAGGGCGTATCAAGAATTATCTCGATACGCCCTTTGCAATTTAACTGGTTAGATACTGATTAGATAGTAATCAGCTAAATAACCGAGTGGATCAACACTTTATATTTACTATATCAATTAACCGTGCATACCACGGATAGGGTAGTTGTTTTCTGGATTTCTAACAAAAGCTAAACCGTTTGCCAAGGCTTCAAGATCTGGTCTAGAGAACGGTGCATTTGAGATATCAACGATATGCACTTTTCCTTCAGCATTGATAACGAACACAGCAGGCTCAGCGAAAGGATGATCAGTTTCTTTTTCTGAACGTGGATCAGAGATGTATAGACCTAGCGTATTCATCTGTTCGATAGTCAGACCATAAGCCATAGGGAAGCTAACATCTATTTGATCTAGATGACCTTCTAACTGCTCTTTACTGTCTGCAGATACTGCGATGATATCGACACCGACGTCATAGAAAGACTGTTTTACTGTCTCTAAGGTATTTAAGTATTTTGTGCAAATTGGGCAATGTTTACCACGGTATACAACAACCAGTTTCCAGTCATGACCGTTTTCAGGTTTGCCTAACGAAGTCATTTCACTGTTTAATACTTGTACTTCCATTTTAGGAAACGTAGTACCGGCTTGAATTTTTTGAGCATAATCTGTTGACATAGTTCTTATCCTTTTTAATAGTATTTTTATGGTTAGTTGGTATTTAACAGCCTTACAGTAGCAGTCTTAAGTGCAAAAGTATTGGATGTTTACAGTCGTCCCAAGTAGTAACAGGAAAAATTAACATTACCTTTAAAATAGACCAATAAGACTATTTAAGTAGGCTAGTAAATCATAGACAAAGCGTCTATTTTTTCGATTCTTCAGTTGTCTGAGCATCTAGTTTATCTTGAGTTTTTAACTCAAAGTCTGACGCATCATGACGTTCGTGTAATTGCTCAGCAGGTTCACCCCAAGTGCGGTTTACCTTGCGACCACGTTGCACAGCAGGACGCTCTAAAATCTCAGTTGCCCAGCGACGTACATTTGGATAGCTCTCAACTTGTAGGAATTCTCCTGCATTGTATGCTTCACCTAGTATTAGATTGCCATACCAAGGCCAAGTGGCGATATCTGCAATCGTATACTCATTGCCACCTAGATAGCGATTTTCTGCAAGCTCACGTTCTAGTACATCTAATTGACGTTTTACTTCCATCGTGAATCGATTGATAGGGTACTCAAACTTTTCTGGCGCATAAAAGTAGAAATGTCCAAAACCGCCGCCTAAGTAAGGGGCAGAGCCTTGTAACCAGAAGAGCCAATTCATGACTTCAGTGCGTGCTGCTGCATCTTTAGGCAGTAGTTTTCCGAATTTTTCAGCAAGATAGAATAAAATGGCGCCACTCTCAAACACACGGCTACCAGTCTCTGTATCCAAAAGTACAGGGATTTTTGAGTTTGGATTTAGCTCAACGAAACCTGATGAGAACTGTCCGCCTTCACCAATTTGAATAAGGTGCGCGTCGTACTCAGCGTCTGTCACACCTAATGCCAATAACTCTTCAACCATAATGGTGACTTTTTGGCCATTAGGGGTGCCCATTGAGTAGATCTGTAACGGATGTTTGCCGCGAGGTAGATCCGCTTCATGTGTTGGGCCAGCGATAGGGCGGTTGACACTTGCCCACTTACCACCGCTTTCTGCATCCCATGTCCAGACGCTGGGTGGCTCGTAATGATTAGAGTTTGACATAATGATGATACCTTTTTATATACTGTGCTCAGTAGGGTGTAATTGGTAAATCAGATCCAGTTTATTGTTTTTATTCTGGCATGTCTGCTAGTTGCTTTAAGATGTTTTTGTAGTTTTCTACACCTTGTGCGCCGCTCACCAGATGACGACCATTAAAGATAACCGATGGTACGCTTTGAACACCTTGCTGCTTTGAATGCTGTACGGCTTCACGTATCACATTGGCAAAGCGTTGATCTTCGATGACCGCAAGTACCTCAGCTCGATCCAGTCCGATATCTGCTGCCACATCTGCCAGTACGGTACTGTCAGCCACGTTTTTATTATCAACGAAGTGTGCAACGAATAATGCTTGTTTTAGGTCGTGCATACGTCCTTGCTGATCAGCCCAATGCAGCAACTGATGCGCATTAAAAGTATTGTAGGTACGGAAATCATCGGTAAACTGAAAATTAAATCCAGCTTCTGCACCTGCTGCTGTCATTCTAGCTCGGCTCTCTTTAACGTCTTCAGCAGTTGTACCGTACTTCTCCATAATATGCTCACGATAGTTTCGTCCTTCGTGCGGCGTATTAGGATTTAGTTCAAATGGATGCCAATGAATCTCATGCGGCGTGTTGGTTTGTTTTAATGCCTCGGCCAATTGACTATAACCGATAGCGCACCAAGGGCATACAATGTCTGACACGATGTCTATTTGTAAGGGTTTTTTTACCTGTTCCATAGGATATCTCATTAGCGATGAATTAAAATGAAAAACTGCTGCCCGAAGATGTTTCGAACAACAGCATGAAAACATCAAATAGACTGTGTCAGCGTTAGCTGAAAAACGTATTAGTCAGCTTTATGCCATTCAAACTTCTGGAATGGTTTGTCGACTGGTGTGTTAGCTATGTGGTTCGTGTAGTTGCTCATTACTTTTTGAGCAGCACCAAGGATAACTTCAAGAATCTGACGCTTAGTGTAACCTGCATCTAAAAACGCTTGAACCGCGCTGTCATCAACGTTACCACGATTACGGACTACAGATAGTGTGAAGGTACGCAATGCTTCCAATTTTTCAGTTGGTAGTGGCGTTTCATCACGTAATGCATCAGTGATAGCGTCATCTACTTTCATGCTCTTAGCAATACCAGTATGCGCAGGCACACAGTAATGGCAAGCATGCTCAACGTTGATAGTTTGCCATACAACAGTGGTCTCTTCATCATCAAAGCTACTGTCTAAAAACAGTTGATGTAGCTGTTGATAGCCTTCAAGCAAACCAGGCGCTTCAGCCATCACAGCGTGTAGGTTAGGTACCATACCAAATGCTTTGATAGAAGAATCAAGTAAGTCTTTGCTTTCTGCTAGGGCTGTGTCTTTATCGTGTAGAGTAAATTCGGTCATAATATAATTCCTGATAATAGGTTTAAGATTTAGTGTGTTTTAGAGTTTTCATGCCCGCTTCAAAGCAGTCGCTGATTTACATTTAATTATTGGCTTGAGTAGTTACTCAAAATTAGCAACTTTGCTTAGCAAGCGAGCCAATAGAGACTACTATAAATGATATTGAGCAGTCGCTCAATAATTATTTGAGTAATCGTTCAAGTAAATTGTAATGGCTAAATTACATTACTCTGCTTAATTCATACTACTCTATTAATATCAATATCTTAAGAAGGTAACACTGTGTAAGTAGTAAGAAAAAACAACGATAAAAATATTTTTTAACTTTAGTGGCTCTGTAGTACGAACAAGACTTATCGAAATGGAGCTGATCGACTTCATCCATTGCATGTAGAGAAAATAGTATTGATATGATGCTTATTATATCAATATATAACATTACTTGAACGACCGTTCAGTTGTGTTTATAGTGTATGTCAGACAATAAAAATGTGCTTCAAATCAGATGCTTGTTTTTGTTATCTCATTACAATTTTTATAGTTGTCAGCTTTTGTAGTCATTAGACGACTGTCTTCATATAATAGGATAAAGTTATGCTTAAATTTTATTTCCATCAAACGCCAAACCCAATGAAAGTAGCATTGTTTCTTGAAGAAACTGGTCTGCCTTATGAGCTTGTAGCAGTAGATACGCTAAAAGGTGAGCAGCATACAGCTGAGTACCGTGCTATCAACCCAAACGGCAAAACGCCTGCCCTAGAAGATGATGGTAAACGCGTATTTGATTCTACAGCTATCTTGATGTATCTTTCTGAAAAAACAGGCAAGCTGGCAGGACAACCAGAAGATCGTAGCGAGATGCTGTCATGGCTAATGTTTGTGGCATCTGGATTGGGCCCTTTTTCTGGTCAGTCTGTTCACTTTAGACATAAAGCACCAGAGAAAATCCCATATGCGATTAATCGCTACCTTCGTGAGGCCGAGCGTCATTATGAAGTGCTAGATATGCATCTAGAAGGCCGTGAATATATGGTTGGTGATAGCTACTCAATCGCTGATATTTCTACTTGGGGCTGGATTGATAAGGCGACTGTCGTGCTAGGCGAAGGCGGCTTGGATAATTATCCAAATCTAAAGCGCTGGTTTGATAGCATTAATGCTCGTCCAGCGGTACAAAAAGCCCGTGACATTCCTAAAGGTATTGATTTCAAAACTGAGTTTGACGATGTTGCTGCACGCGCGCTTTATCCGCAGAACTTTGATAAAAACAGTTAATCATAGCAAAGAGACTCAAGAAGTTTTATAATATAAAAAGTGTTTAAAAACAGTAACTAAGGTTGATTCTACAAACTTTGCCTTAAAATAGATTTTAATGACTATGTGCAGAATTCCTCTACCTTTAAAGTAGAGGGATGAGTATATCATTATTTTTTAGTATAGCTTAGGATGTTATCATACCTTATGCCCAAACAAATCTTAAAAGCTTATAAAGTGAGATTATATCCAAATGACGAACAGCAAGTATTCTTTGCTAAATCATTTGGATGCACCCGCTTTATTTGGAATAAGATGTTATCTGATAAGGTTAATCATTATAAAGCAAATAAAACGATTCTAAGCAACACCCCTGCTCAGTATAAAAAAGAGTTTGAATGGCTCAAAGAAGTAGATAGCTTAGCGTTAGCTAACGTGCAGCAGAACCTTCGCAGCGCCTATAAAAAGTTTTTCGAACAAGGCACAGGCTTCCCTAAATTCAAGAAAAAAGGTATCAAAGACAGCTACACCACTAATAACCAAAAAGGGACGGTTGCACTCACATATAACAGTGTCAAACTCCCTAAAATTGGTCATATCAAAGCAAAAATACATCGCCGCATTAATGGGCTTATTAAAAGTGCCACTATCAGCGCAACCCCATCTGGTAAGTACTTTGTCAGCCTATTGGTTGAAACAGTAGTGGAGCCGCTACCAAAGACTTATTCTAATATAGGCATTGATTTAGGATTGACCAACTTTATTGTCTTATCAGACAGTACTAAAGTTGCTAATCCTAGGTTTCTATCGAAGCTGAAAGACAAGCTTGCGCGTGAGCAAAAGATTTTAGCCAAACGTAGAGAGGTTGCTAAAGCTCAGCAGCGTAAGCTGTCAGACAGTCGTAATTATCAAAAGCAAAAAGCTAAAGTCGCGAAGATTTACGAAAAAATAACCAACCAGCGTCTTGATTTTCTACATAAACTCTCATTCAATATCATCAAAAACCACGATGTCATTGCTATAGAGGACTTGAACATTAAAGGGATGGTTAAAAACAGAAAGCTTGCCAAAGCTATTAACGATAGTTCATGGTCAGTCTTTACAATTATGCTTGCTTATAAAGCAGAATGGTATGACAAAGCGCTTGTGAGAATAGACCAATGGTATCCGTCATCTAAAACATGCTCAGGCTGTGATTATGTCCTTGGCAAAGATGACCTTAAACTCAGCGATAGATTATGGGACTGCCCAAGGTGTCTACAGACCCATGATCGAGACATCAATGCCAGCATCAATATCTTAAATCAAGGATTGATATTGGTTAAACAATCAAAAACTGTCGGTGCGATAGGGTTAGCTTAGTAAATTCGCTTAACCGCTGATACAGAATAGCGTATTAAGTAAGAGCGTTACCTAAGAAACCTCTACCTATAAGCAAGGTAGTGGATAGTTCATGGCAAAGTTATTAAGGTGAAAATTATGAGTGCTCCGATAAAGTTCAATCGTGAGGATGTGATCGAAAAAGCAAAAAACCTCTATTGGGAAAAAGGCTATCACGCGACATCAATGCGCAATTTGCAAGATGTGGTGAATATGCATCCAGGTAGTATTTATGCAGCTTTCGGTAGTAAAGATAAACTATTTACAGAGTCACTGAATCGCTATGCTGCAGATGGTGCCAAGAGATTGGCCGACTGTATTGAGCAAAAAGACACAGTGCTAGATGGCTTAAAACATTTTATCCATACGGTGATTGTCTGTAATAGTGCTACTGCGCCTAGCGGTATGTGCATGATCGTCAAGACAGTCGCTGAGCTTACTCAAAATGATAGTCCAGATTTACTCGCACATGCAACGAATATCTTAGAAGGTATAGAGGCATCGTTTGCTGTGCTCTTTGGACAAGCCATTGATAGCGGTGAGATTAGCGCAGAAAAAGATCCCGTTGAGCTGGCGCGTTATTTCCAAATTCAAATTATAGGTCTCAGGACTTATGCGCAAGTCACTAACGACAATGATGCAGTAGAAAAATATATCGATGATATTTTTAAAAATATCGTATAGCAAAGTTGTATAATCTGATTATGACAGCTCGTATATTTTGTCGTTGACCAATCATCATAGTATTACTAAAAACCCTGATTGCTAGTACATTAGCAATCAGGGTTTTTGTTATCTATTACTGTGCTTTCGGATTGTCATTGATGAATTTCAGTAGAAGCTCAGCCAGCGTTTCACCTTGGTCTTCTTGTAGGAAATGACCACCGTTAGTGATAGTCGTATGATTTTGGCCTTTGGTACCAGGAATTAGCTTTTGCATGATGCGATCGCCGCCCCCAGTTACAGGGTCGGAATCACTAAACAGTGTAATAAATGGCTTGCTCCATTTGCTTAGCACGACCCAAGCTGCACGGTTGTTTTCTGAAGCAGGATCATCTGGTGTCGTGGGCACTAGGATAGGAAACTGTCTAGCACCTTCTTTATAGGACTCATCAGGGAAGGGTGCATCGTAAGCATCCAGTACGGCTTGAGACAATGTCGTTGTGGTGCCGCTTTTGATGGTGCCTGCTACATTGAACTGCGGCGTCTCCTGAGAGAACTTCTGCCACTTGCGAAAACCTTCGCCAGGATCATGATCTCCAGTCGGTAGCATCGTGTTGCCTGCTGCGACGCGATCGAATTTATCAGGATGCGCTGCTACTAAGCGTAGGCCGATTAAACCGCCCCAATCTTGACAAAACAGTGTGATATTTTTTAAATCTAATTGATCAAGTACCGATTGCATCCAATCGACATGGCGCTGATAAGTGTAATCAGTACGCGATGCAGGTTTGTCTGAACGTCCAAAACCAGGAAGGTCTGGCGCGATAACGCGGTGTCCTGCTGCTGTTAGTATTGGAATGACTTTACGATACAGATACGCCCAAGAAGGTTCGCCATGTAATAACAAGATAGGGTCGGCATCGCTTGGGCCTTCATCAAGGTAGTGTACGCGCAGCTCGCCACCCTCTGTATCATCGACCATCAAATAATTCGGTTCAAAATCGTAATCTTGCAAGTTAGCAAAATACGAATCAGGCGTCCTGAGTTTTTTCATATATCATCCTTGGTTTAGAAAAATAACAGTGCATTCTGGCACTGGTGTTAGACAATCTATTAAAGGTGGGTCTCTTAGTGCTACTCGACTATCACTGGTAATCCTAGCGATAAGGCTATCTGCCTATAGTTTATATTGATTAAACGTTCAAAATGAAAACTATACCCTACATGCATTCGTTGCTGCAAACATTAATAGTGGATGCGTCAGTAGCATCCACTATATATAGGATAAGTTTTGATAAGGGTAGGTTTTGAGTTTCATTTTATAAGGCTAAACTAATCGTGACGCCAGTAGACCTTTACCACGACATCGGTACGACTTAGTCCAAGTCGGTCTTTCAGTAATGGGCGCAATGCTTTGGCAGTATTTGCTTCTAGTGCTCCCCAAACTTTATCAATCTCTAAAGGATTGTCAGTCAAATAATCGCCCAATTCACTGTCAATTAGCGTGGCTAACTCTGCCCCTGAGTTAACCTGATTGGTTACTATGGGCAGTACGGTAAAATGATCATCCTTGCGGCTTTCAGTTTCGCAATCAAGGCCACCAAGGCCACTGCGCATTTTTACAGTATCAAAATAGCTTTGATCGCCTGCATCTTGCGTTACACAAATGACCAATGGTGGCGTAGGGTTGTTCCATAGCTCTAGCAGTCGTGCTGCCGTTGGCATCGAGGTCTCATCGACAATCAGTACCGCTTGACCGGCTCGTAAGTGCTCTACTTTTTCCGGAAACTCTCGTTTTGTGACGACGGTCTCGCCTGCTTGTAGTGCTGCTGCCCAGTTGCCACCTGGTGTATCTCCATGCAAAAAAACATCGACCCATGCTCGTATTCCATTATCAGCTTGCCATGCTTTTCTCAAAGTGTAATAGCAGTGAGGACGGGCAGGGCGTACGTTTTCCTTATCGCTACCATTAGTTTTATGGTCACCAGCTTTATTGCCATCAGTGCTGTCAGTCATCAATGCATCGGTCATTGCATTGTGCTCTAAATCAAACAAGTACGCGTAACCCGCTTCGTTGGTAGGTACTGACGTCGAGCTTGTGACGCCCTTAGCATTACTTAACTGAGCGGTATTATTTAATGGCGTATCACTATTTAATGACGGCATGCTCAATTCAAGGCGCAGCATATTTTTGCTGACTCTATAACTACTTTGCACATCAAATACTTGCTTGGTCAGTTTGATTGTTTTTTTGCCTAGCTTTTTATCGGCTCTTTGTTTTAGCAAGATATATTGGGCTTGCAAATCATCAAGCTGGGAGATAGGTGCAGCAAAAGCGATAAAGAAAGTCTGGTTATGAAGCGAGTTATTTTGAGCGTCAGTTGATTGATTCTCTACGCCTTTTGGACAAGTCTGTATAGCAATACCTTCAGCATAAATATCAGTTATCTGCGCATCGACCAGATCTAATTCGGTGGTAGATAATGAGGTAAATGCACTCAAGAATCCAAGCAGTTCATCGAGGTGCTCTTCATTAATATGAGCGACCACACTTGCTATTTCAGGGTCGTTTAGGGGGGTGTATTGGCTGTTTTGGTTATCGATGTTTTCTGTAGAAGCTAAAAGAAGGTTGGTCATATAAATACTCGCAATCAACAGAGCGTTGAAATTAAAGTGAATGAGTTTATAGTTAATGATAATTGTTTTTGTTATCATTTACGAGTAAAATCAATTTTTATTGTGGTTTGATCATCAAAAATCGGTCTATAACCGATGGCCGATAAACCATCATTTTTATGACATATTATTTTTATCAACAATGAGTGCTTATATGCTACGTGCAAACCAGCTGACTATCAGCCGTCAAGGAAATACTCTATTAGACAACGTGACTTGTGAGATTGATACCAATCAACTGGTGGCTTTGGTTGGGCATAACGGGTCTGGCAAGTCGACCTTGATCAAAGCGCTAGCAGGTGAGATGGCAAGTAGTAGCGGCAATGTCACATTAGATGAGCACAGTATCAATGACTACGGCAGTAAGGAGTTAGCGCGGCAAATGGCATATCTGCCGCAGCAATTGCCAGAAGCTGCTGGATTCACGGTGCGTGAACTGGTTATGTTGGGACGGTATCCGCATCAAAAATGGCTACAAAAGCCCACCCAGATTGATAAAGATAAAGTGGCACAAGCATTAAAAGTGACTCAAACCGAAGCGTTTGCTGATCGAATTACTGCCACACTATCAGGTGGTGAGCGCGCTCGTGCGTGGCTCGCGATGTGTCTGGCACAAGATACCCGTTACTTATTGCTCGATGAGCCACTTGCTGCGCTTGATATGCATTATCAAATCGAGGTCATTCAGCTCATTCGTCGTTTGGTGGATGAGCAAGGATTAAGCGTGGTAATTATTATCCATGATATTAATCTGGCCGCTCAATATGCCGATCGAGTCATCGCGCTGAAAAATGGCCAAATATGTCACAACGGCGATATCGCCAGTACCATGCAACCTACCGTGCTACACGATATCTTTAATGTCGATATGCAGCTACTCAGTCATCCTATTACTGGACAGCCTGTCGCAGTCGCTTAACGTTTGGTTTTTGCTCCTTCTTTTTAATTCGACTACAAAGATACGCTTCTATGCCTCCCGTTTTTTATACAGATAAATTATCAAAACATCCAATAGTTACGTCAGTATCAGTAATGACAACACTAAAATGGTTCGCCCTCGCATTGTGCTTGGTATTGACGGCCTGTAATAGTCAGACATCCACTACCTCAGAAGCAGAAAACAGTCATAGCGATAGGATGAATATTGTCTCTCCTGACTGGGGTAATGCAGCGACTTTGACGGCGATGGGACATGCGCCAATTGCAACAGGTGATGTCAGGGTTTGGGACAGATGGGTGGGAAGCCCTAAACTGCCAACGTCGATCACAGACTTAGGCATCCGCTATCAGCCCAACGCTGAGCTAATCGCTCAACTGCCTGTCGATATGGTCATAGATAATTATTTTTATGAGCATGCACGCAACTTATACGGCGATGTCCCTGCGGAGTCTGTGATGTTTGCTGCCAAAGGAGAGACGGCAACGTGGGCTGACTATACCGAGCCGACGCGGGAGCTTGGCGTACTGATCGATAACCCAAAGATGGCTGAAGACTATATTGCACAAAGTCAGAAAGACATACAGCTGGCCAGTCAGCAATTCAAGGAGCGTTATCCAAAAGCCAAGAAATTCGCAGTGGTACAGTTTGCGGATGCCAATAACATGCGTATGTATGTGGCGAACAGCCTATTTCAGCCTGCGCTAGAGCAGATGGATAGAGAGCTTGTGGTATTGGGCAAAGGCAATAATTGGGGATTTGTGCCGATACGGATGGGAGATTTGGCGCAATTAGATGATGAGACTTGTCTATTAATTATCGACCCGCTGGGCCCAATCACTAGAGCTGAAATTGATGACAGCTTAATTTGGCAGCGCCTGGGTTATGGTAATACCCGCTGTGTGGGCGAGCTACCACCAGTATGGATTTATGGTGGGATGTCATCATTGGTTAGCCTAGCAAATAACTTGTCAGACGTTTCATTAAAAGGCGGGGAAGTACTATGAGCGCCAATGCAGATACTCACAACAAAAACAATAATATCAATAACCACGCCGACAGTTCTCATAACGACAGTGCTCACACGATAACATTAGCCTCTCAAGCAGCAACGGTTTCAGATTCATCGCTATCGTCACCCTCATCAACGTCATCGAAACAGTCATCATCACCACTGAATCAGCCACCGAATCAACCCAATTCTCAAACTTCCTTGTTTGCCAATTTGTCTTGGCGACTATGGACCATGCTCATCGGACTAGCGGCTTTGTCGTTATGGAGTAGTTGGGCGCTGTTAGATCAACAGTGGACGCGCCCAGTCAGTGACTTGCTTATACCAAGCTCGCAATTGGATATTGCCAGTATGGCGATACAGCTGCATCTAGTGGCGACCAGCGTGGTGGCGTTGTTGGCTGGCGGGCTATTAGGCGTGGTCAGTATTTTACTACAGCAATTGGTAAAAAACCCCTTAGCATCAGATACGACGCTAGGTGTGGGCGTGGGTGCACAGTTGGCCATGCTCATTGTCACGTTGTTTTTGCCAAGCTTGGCTATTTATGGCGGAATTTACGTGGCCTTTGTGGGGGCTATCATTAGTATGGGTCTGGTATTTGCCTTGTCAGCACCCAGTCGATTTAATCCATTGATTTTGATATTGGCCGGTTTGGTCGTCAATATTTTGCTGGCCGCAGTAGCCAATGTTCTAGTACTGTTTTTTGCTGAGCGTAGTAATGGCATGCTGTCATGGGCGGCTGGGTTTTTGGCACAAAATAGCTGGCATACCAGTATAGCGCTAGTCATCACTGCTATTTTGATGGCGGTCGTATGTCTGCCATTACTAAAACCATTAACGCTGATGAGTCTAGATGACACGCAGGCAAAACGTCTGGGTGTACCTATTAATGGGATTCGCGCACTTGTTGTATTGGTGGTCGCCGTTGTGACCGCTTTAGTGGTTAGTGAAGTGGGCTTGATTGGTTTTATTGGTCTTGGTGCGGCAAGTTTGGTCAATGCGCTAGGTATTTCTGCTATTGGTAAGCGTTTGGCTACTGCTTTTGGGTTGGGGGCGCTGCTGTTGTTGTTGACCAGTAATGTCGCGTTACTGCTTGAGCCGTTACTTGATATGCAGATTCCAGCTGGTGCCATGACAGGTATCTTGGGTGCACCGCTGATTATTTGGCTGATTTTGCGTCAGCGTCGCGAGCGGATAGAGACAGTGACACCGATGCTTGCAGGTAAGCATACATCCATTGCCTTTTGGCGATGGGGCGTTGGCGTGCTCGCTATTATCATGTTTGCCTGTTTATTTGTACAAGATATCAATGGTTGGGGGTTAAGTACGGACTGGGCGCTTACGCAGCAGTACCGATTACCTCGCAGTTTGAGCGCTGCGGCCACAGGCTTGATGTTGGCGGTCGCCGGTGTGCTACTGCAAACTTTAACGCGGAACCCCATGGCCAGTCCTGAGGTGCTGGGGGTCAGTTCAGGCGCGGCACTTGGGGTTATTTTAGGGTTTTTATTACTGCCAAGTTTAGGACTATCTGCAGGAGCAGGGACGTTGCTGGTTTCAGGACTGTCAGGGGCGATGGCCGTGCTGCTATTGATTATTTGGCTAGCACGCAGGGTCAGCTCAGGTTATTTATTATTGGTAGGTATAGGCATTGCCGCCATGATGGATGGGGTGATGCATATGGTCAAGCTCTCAGGAGATCCGCGTCTAGAAGCGATGCTCAGCTGGCTTTCAGGGACGACTTATAGCGCTCAGCCTAGTACAGTATGGTATCTCATTGGCATTGCCGCTATCTTATTTGTACTCAGTCTATTGCTGATTAAGCCTTTGCGAGTTCTTGGGCTAGGTACAGGTGTGGCGCGTAATTTGGGTGTGGCGGTTACGCCAGTGACTTTGTCGTTATTGGCATTAGTAGCAGCACTTAGTACGGCCAGCACGCTTGCCGTTGGCCCATTGAGCTTTATTGGTTTGATGGTGCCGCATTTGGCTACTTCACTGGGAGCTGTGAAGCTTGAACGACAATTGCCACTAGCTGCACTTTTAGGGGCAGGGGTAATGGTGATAGCGGATTGGATTGGCCGTTATGTTATTTTCCCTTATGAGCTGCCAGCTGGTACGATTGCTGCCATTATCGGTGGTGGGTATTTCTTATGGCTCATTCGTAAGGTACCAGCCTCAGCAAAAAGGTAGCTCATGTCTGCAAGCATTGAATTTGAATAGCCGACAATTTTGACTTCATTCAGCAGAGGCTTATCTAACCTTATTTGATCAGTATTTTGATAAGAATAATGATGCTAAGTTTCAGCGAGATTGGATGACGTGCTCGGCAGGCTAGCAAAATAATAACTAGGAGCAAGTCATGCCGACCATCACCCAATTTTATGGTGCCGCTGCTTAATGAGCAACGCCCCTATAAATAAGGCATCTACCAATGAGTCGCCTATAAACGAAGCCTCGAATAGTAGTGATGGCTTGAGCAACAAACAAGTACAGCAGGTATTACTGACACTATTACTCGGCGGTACGGTCGTCAGCTTTAGTAATAGTGCACTTAATCCAGCGATTCCTGTCTTTATGTCGGTGTTTGATGTCGATATTGTGATGGGCGGCTGGGTGCTAAATGCTTATGTATTGGCCATGAGTGTGGGGCTGATGCTCAGCGGCTACCTAAACAAAAAATTTCCTTTTAGATATATTTATTTAGCGGCAATTTTTGGGTTTATGCTAGGCTCAGTCATTGGCATGCTAGCCTATAGTATGAGCTTTGTTATCATTGCTAGAGCCATACAAGGGCTGAGTGGCGGTCTGATTATTCCACTATCTATTGGCATGCTATATCAGATTTATCCGCAGCAGCAGCATGGCAGAGTAATGGCGCTATGGGGCATCGTTATTATGATGTCGTTGGCGTTTGGCCCTTTGGTCGGTGCTTACTTGGCTGAGCAGTTTGCATGGTGGACACTGTTTGCCATTACGTTACCACTTAGTATGGCGGTCATGGCGATGGTGTGGTGGTTAATACCGGACATGCGCTCACATGATAAAAAAAGCCCTTTCGATACCATCGGGTTTGTCAGCTTACTCACTTGGCTGCTTGCAATGATGGTTTGGCTGAGCACGCTGAAGATAGACTTCACTAGTGGATTGTTCAGCAGCGACGGGTTATTAAAGATAGCCACGTTGGGTTTATTGTCTGTCGGATTTCTACTGTCCGCGGTGGTTTGGTGGGCCTTTGAGCAGCGTCAAAAATATCCATTATTAAACGTACGCTTGTTTAACAATAAAACCTATTTGCACAGTAATATAATTAGCATTAGCCAAACAGTCGGTTTGATGCTGTGTCTCTTGCTATTGCCCGTGTTAATCCAAGATGTAATGGGTGAGAGTGCCTTATGGACAGGTATTGTCCTGATGGTCGCGACGCTCGTAGCCAGTGTCACCACGCATTACGCTGGCAAGATGGTAGATAAGCAAGGTGCTAGAGGGATTGGCATCGTAGGAATTGCGCTTAGTGCGCTGTCTACTTTGATGCTGGCATGGTGCTTGTATCAGCCCACGCTTTGGCTATTAATGCTAATTATGAGTATGCGAGGTGTCGGAGTGGGTCTAGCATACCTACCAACCACGACTGTTGGGTTTAGCAGCTTACCCAAAGACGCGGTCACTGAAGGTGCCGCACTTAATAACATCAGTCGCCGTATCATCTCTACCATCGTTATCACGTTGACAACCCTTTATATCCATAGTCGAAGCGCGCAGCTACTAGCCGCAGGTAGTGATGTTGGCATAGCAAGCGCTATCCAAGAAATACTGGTGATAATCGCGTTGATGCTATTGTTCACACTTCCTTCTGCCTGCAAATTACCCCGCGCGCCATAACGATCAACTTCATAGTTGGGCAGCATGTAGATTACCGGTGTCAATGACGATCTGCTTGAAGGCTTATCCCTTTTATCTATTTATTTGAACAAACTTTGAGACAAGCCGCTTATGTCACTGTCTAACCATTTCGCCAAATTTACCAAAGAAACGGACGGTAATTGCAGTAAGTCAGTCAACATGGTCACTCGCTACTTATAAAAACCTATTTGTAAATACTTATAGAAATAAAAATCATTATCATTTATAATGTCATTCACAAAGTTAGTACATACAGTATTATTTGCTAAATATAACGCGTATCACTGTCCACCTATCCAACTAAGTGAAATAACCTAAGTGAAGTAATTATGAAAAGCCACCATCATGTTGCTCTATCTCTTCTTACCCTTTGTATCAGCCAGCAGTTATACGCCCAAACTAATACCAATTCAGTGCAAAGTGCATCAGGTGTGCAGGCCACCGCTGCGGCGACCCCGAATGCATCATCAAGCGATGTACCTAGTGTGACTTTAGATGCTATTACAGTTAGTGCCAATGCCAAAACAGGCACAGCGCTGGCACAGAAAATCAGTGAAATGCCTGCTGTCACGCAAGTGATTTATGAGGCGGACATTCAGGCGCAGGCGACAGGTAACCGCACGGTTGGGGACATCTTAGCCCAGCTCGTGCCCAGCCTTGGCGTGAGCAGCGGCTCGGTTAGTAACTACGGCACGACCATGCACGGGCGTCCTGTACAGTATTTGCTAAATGGCGTGCCATTATCTGGCTCGCGCAGTCTGTCACGCGAGCTAAACAGCATCGACCCTGAGCAAATTGAGCGCGTCGAAGTGCTCTCAGGTGCGACCAGCATCTATGGCGCGGGGGCAGCCGGCGGTCTGATTAATATTGTGACCAAATCGACGGCAGGCTATGGCTTGACAAGACAGACGCGCCTTGGCATCAACAGCAGCCGCGAGTTTAAATCCGACTCGCTCGGCTATCATGTGGGACAAAGCATCGGCTACGGCGGCGAGCGCGTGTATGGTAATGTCGATGTAGACTACGAGACCACAGGTGGCAAGTTTGACAGTCATGGCGACCGCATCAGCCCTGATGCCAACCAAACCGACAACCAAGACACCGATACTATCAGCGTCAACGCCAACCTTGGCTTTGATATTAGCGATACCAAAACCATGAATCTTGCGGCGACTTATTATGACAGCGAGCAAGATACCGATTATGGCGTCGATTACGGCAATGATCTGTCTGTACTGCTAGTAAAAGGTACTATACCGTCACTACGTGCTATCGATGGCGCCAATATCGAAAACCAGCCCTACAATACCAAAAGCTCGGTCAACCTAAACTACAATGACAGCGACTTTTTGGGTTCTAACTTAAGTCTGACAGGCTATTACCGTGACGAAAAGGCGCGCTTTTATCCGTCAGGAAAGCTTTTTAACAAACAAGCCCAAGAGGTATGGGTAAATAATGGCTTGACGGATGAAACAACCTTAGGAAAATTATTGGCTGCATCGGCTGTGGTTACTCAATCAGAAGCGGACATTGAGGTGATGGGATTGCGCGCCGCTATGCAGACTGAAACCGATGTTATGGGTAAAAATACCTTGTTCAGCTATGGCGCGGACTTTGAACGTGAAGAGAGTGAGCAGACCTATTATGGCCAAGACCTGACTACCTTCCTTGCAAGTAATGGCTTGACTTCAACAAGTAATGGTCTGAGCTATAACGGCGGACCAAAAACCACTATCGATAAATGGGGCGCGTTCGTCAATGCCGATGTGGATATGACCGACAAATGGCACACCAGCGCTGGCGTGCGCTATCAAAACATCAAATCGGATACCGACCGTTTTGTGCCCATTTATGAACAGCTATTGGCGGATTATTTTGCGACCAATGGCATCAGTGATATTGCTGACGCTTACGGTATTGATTACGAAGCAGGCGCGGTTGAGGCGGGTAGCAGTAAGCACGACAAAGTGCTGTTTAACCTTGGTACCAGCTATCAGTTGACCGATGACGACCAAGTCTTTGCTAACTTCTCGCAAGGCTTTACCACGGCTGACGTGCAGCGCGCCTTACGTGACGTGCGCGCTGGATTTGTGGTCAACTCAGACAATATTCAGCCCATTTCTATCAATAACTACGAGCTGGGCTGGACAGGTACGCGCGGTGATACCAGCGCAAAGGTTAGCGGTTTTTATAACGACTCAGACAAAACCGTGCGCTTTACCAACGACTATACCGTCGAAGTCGTCGATACGGACGAACGTATTTACGGCGCTGAAGCCTCGCTCACGCATGATTTAAACAAAGACTGGCAAGTAGGCGGCAGTGTTGCTTATACCCGCGGGCAATACAAAAAAGACGGCGACTGGCTGGAGCTGGATGCAGTACGCCTGACGCCACTCAAAGGCACGGCATACGCGCAGTATAACTTTAGCGAAGGCAGTAACATTCGCTTGCAAGCGCTGGCAGTCGGCGGTAGCGACAAGGCTTATAAAGACCAACAGAACGACCCAGACGCGAGTGCGCAGCCATTGACAGGCTATGCGACCTTTGATGTGCTTGGGCAAGTCAAATTACCTGTCGGACGTATGGGCTACGGCGTGTATAATATCTTAAACAAAGACTATCAGACCGTGTATCATCAAACCACATTTGGTGATTTAAACCGCTTACCTGCATCAGGCACCACTTATGGCTTAAGCTATACCGTCGATTACTAAAAAGCGCCACGCATTAAAAAACCCTTCAGGCTATTAAAAGTTAGCGTGAAGGGTTTTTTTATGTTCATAACTCTCTAAAGAATTCATCTGCTCCAAGAGTATTTGCTAGCGTTTCCAACTTTACGCTTTATCAGGTGCAAAAATTATTTTTTGGCATTTTATGATTGACTTATAGCGTATCAATGCTAATCTAACCTCTCTTTGGGGAGTAGCCTGCTTTCGTACTGCGAAAGCGTTCGTATCAACATACTTGGCCACATGCCATGGTGCGAACACCTCTCGGTTGGCGAGACCATCGATATATCTACACTGCAGGTCGGGGGTGTGGCTATGTCGTGGACTCTATACTCGACCAGAGAAAATCACATGAATCCTATCGCACTTCTACTACTTGCTTTTTCTATGTCTACGGATGCCTTTTCTGTGGCAATCAGTAAAGGAGCAATTCTTAAAAATCCTCGTTTTACCGAAGCCTTCAGAATGGGTGTTATTTTTGGCACCATTGAAGCGATCACGCCGATTATTGGTTGGTTAATTGGTCACTCTGCTACATCCTTTATAGATGCGTCTTTTATTGAGGCATGGGATCATTGGGTCGCGTTTGTCATTCTTGCAGCTCTCGGTCTGCACATGCTTTATGAGGGACTGAAACCAAGTGATGAAACGGCAGAAGCGCCGTCGAGACATTCTTTTTTCAAACTTGCTTTGACTGCATTTGGTACCAGCATCGATGCCATGGCTGTCGGTGTGAGCCTAGCATTTGTAAAGGTCAATATTTTACTGGCGGCAGGTCTTATTGGCTTGGCCACTACAGTAATGGTCACGCTAGGGGTGATGTTAGGAAAAGCATTGGGCTCCCTAATCGGTCATAGAGCTGAAATATTTGGTGGTGTGATGCTAATTGCCATCGGTGCATGGATTTTATTAAGCCATCTTCAATGATTATATAAAAACTGTCTACTACGAACAGATAGTCATTACATGTATAGATCTGTTACTGACTTTTGGATGTAGAAAACCTGTTTACCTAAGAAAAGCCTATTTATATTAATAATTAGGCTTTTTGGGTCTAAAACTAGCACATTACGCTGTAGCGGCTCGCAAGAGGTCTAAAAAAATTAGCACTACAAAACTATCAATAATTATCCGTTGTCAGCGAAGAGGCTTGAATAAAGTGCCTATATCTATGCTTATACACATAGTTGTTATTTACTAAAAAAACAACAGACAATAAAAAAGACCTCCAATCTCTTGAAGGTCTTTTTTATTAAAACTCAAATATGGTGGGCCCAGTAGGACTTGAACCTACGACCAAAGGATTATGAGTCCTCTGCTCTAACCAACTGAGCTATGGGCCCTAACGTTAGACGCACAATGATACCTGATTTTTCTAATTTTTCAAGTAAAAGATAGGCAGTAATCAAGATATTTTTTATTGAGCCATATTTTTGTATTACAGGTGACCACCAGCTATGGTTAGACTACGGCCTCCATCCACGGTGATGATCTCTCCTGTGACATAATTTGCCTGCACAAGATACAGTACGCTATGAGCAATCTCATCAGGTTGGCCTATGCGCCGCATGGGGATAGCATTGATAATACTTTGTTGCTGTTCGTTATCAATAGCTTGGTCGCTAGTAGGGTCAGGTAAAATATTGACCCCAGGTGCCACCCCATTGACCCGCACTTCTGGCGCCATCTCTAACGCTAGCGACTGTACCATCATTCGATGCGCAGCCTTTGCCATATTATAAACAGTATAGTTGTTAAACGGTCTATCATGCGCGTGTATGTCCAATAAACTGATAATGCAGCCTTGTTGTTGCTTTAGATAAGGTAATAGGGCTTGGCTCAGTAATAAAGGGGCTTTCGCGTTGGTCAAAAGCAACTCATCCCATTGTGCATGATTGATACTACCGAGTGGGCTAGGATAAAACCGTGAGGCATTATGCACCAGTACATCAAGATGTCCAAATGCCTCTACGATATTTTTAACAAAGCTGTCTAAAGCTGTTTTATCATTAACTATTGTCAAGTCAGCAACGATAACTTTTGCACTATTAGCACGGATGTCGTTCAGATGGTCAGCCAAGTCATTAGCTTCTTGTTCACTATGGTGACAATGAATAATGACGCGGTAACCTTGCCTATGAGCCGCTTTAACAATAGCCGCCCCAATGCGCCTAGCACTACCTGTGACAAGCATCACTGGCGTTTGGTTATTTATATTTTCTGTTTGGTAGGCATTAGTTTCTTGGTTCATAGCAATACTACTTTTTTCTCTAAGGTGCTTGTCTATATCATTGTTGCGCTTGCAAGTGTTCAATCCTGCTTTGGCGTAAGGCTGAACCAATAGCGGGGCCCTTAAGGTCTGGCGCAATGTCGGTCATACCGACAGCGTGAAAGCTGTTTAGTGCTAGCATCATTTGGCGATGCTGTGTTGCTAGCTGTAATACATGACTGCACACTAGCAGCTGAGAGAGCTTGTCAGGCTCCTTATGCGCACCGCAGGCTTGGATTAGATCGATTTTTTCAGCCGCAGTTAGACTGTTTATTGTGCTTAGTTTTTCAGCTTGCTGAGCGAATAAAGTCGCGAATTGAGTATGTGCTTTTGGGACTTTGGCTTTATTACCGATAGCGTTAATATTTTTTATAGCGGTTGATACGGTAGACGTAGACTCAGAGTTTTCGCTATTAAATGATGATGAAGACAGGCTAGTCATTAGTAGCGCCCAACGCTGTGACAAGTTTAGACGCATTTGGCCTGCAAAATATAATGCTGTCTGCGCTGTTTCTCTTATTTGGATATTGTCCCAAGCATGATGCAATGGCGCGAAATACTCTATGAGCGCACCAATTTCAAACAGTTTTTGCCAATAGACTTGCGGTGATAACTGCATAGTTGCACGGCTCGATTCTTGCCAAATACGTTCGGCGCTTAAATGAGCCAGCTCTCCTGTATCAACCAATTGACGCATCAGCGTTAAAGTGTCATCCGCGATGGTGAACCCCAAATCGTAGTAACGGCTATAGAAACGCACTGTGCGAAGTACACGTAATGGGTCTTCGCTAAAAGCACTGGATACATGACGTAATGTCTTGCTTTCTAAGTCTTGCAGTCCGCCATAGTAGTCGATGACCTGTCCGTCAATAGGGGTGTCGTCAGTTAAGCTGGTAACTTCAATTGCCATCGCGTTGATGGTTAAATCACGACGGCGCAAATCATCCTCTAGACTAACATCAGGGCTGGCATGTACGCTAAAACCTTTGTAGCCTGAGCCTTGCTTACGTTCTGTGCGTGCTAGGGCATATTCTTCGTGACTGGTCGGATGCAAAAACACAGGAAAGTCAGCGCCCACTTGTTGAAACCCTGCATCAACCATCTCTGCCACAGTAGCGCCAACGACGACGAAGTCCTTGTCCTTGATAGGACGTTTAAGCAGTCGATCGCGTACAGCACCGCCTACGAGATAAATTTGCATAGAAGCCTCTTGTTATTATCGAGCTTTATATCACTAGCTCAATTTTTATGAATCAAAAAACCAGCCAATGCTCTATAAGTTGCATTGACTGGTTTTAGTATAGCAGAAGGGCTCTGTCAATGGATGACAGAGCCCTTCTTAATATAATCAATCCTCTACAAATTTGGTAGGGTGTCAGCCTCGCTCAGTCTACTATTTGTAGTACTTTCACTCGGCTTCCTTGTATCCAAATTATATTGAACCGATACAGTGCATTCATACTGGGTATGATATATGACTATTTTTCGTTTTCTAGGTCTTGCGCTTCAGTAACGGTCAATGCAGTCATGTTGACGATACCACGTGCTGTCGCTGATGGCGTCAAAATGTGTACCGGCTTATTAGTACCTAATAGAATAGGGCCAATAGAAGCACTGCCAGTCGCTGTCTTCAGCAGGTTGAAAGCGATGTTTGATGCATCAAGCGTTGGCAAGATAAGCAAGTTCGCTGCGCCTTTTAATGGGCTTGATGGCATATCGTTTAGACGAATATTTTCGTTAAGTGCGGCATCACCTTGCATTTCGCCTTCAAATTCGAAGTCAACGTTCATATTGGTCAATAGCTCATGAACCTTACGCATTTTGACAGCGCTGGCACGATCTGAAGCACCAAAGTTAGAATGAGACACTAGCGCGACGCGTGGCGTGATACCAAAGCGACGTAGCTGATCCGTTGCCAAGACAGTCATTTCAGCCAATTGCTCAGCTGTTGGGTCTTCATGGACATAAGTATCTGCGATAAAGATATTACGATCTTGCATGAGTACCGCATTCATCGCATAGAAGTCGTTCATACCTTGTTTTTTGCCAATGACACTTTCAACGTATTTTAGATGCAATTGGTAATGGCCAAATGTACCACATACCATCCCATCCGCCGCACCATTTTCAACCAGCAAAGAACCAATCAAAGTCGTCTTACGGCGAACATCACGACGAGCAAGCTCAATGCTTACACCGCGGCGTTTGTTCTTCTCATAGTAGCCCTGCCAGTAGTCTTTGTAGCGAGGATCGTCATCAACGTTGACGATGGTAATGTTCTCGCCAGCTTTTAGGCGTAGGCCTAGCTTTTTGATGTTGGCTTCGATAACTGAAGGACGACCAACCAAGATAGGTTGTGCTAACTTCTCATCAACGACCACTTGTACAGCAAGCAAGATGTTGTTGTCTTCACCTTCACAGTACACGATACGTTTTGGATCGGCTTTAGCACGAGCAAAGATTGGCTTCATCACAAACGCTGAGTTATAAACAAACTCAGACAGACGCTGACGATAGGCTTGCATGTCATCGATCGGTAGCGTGGCAACGCCTGAATCCATCGCTGCTTTGGCAACAGCAGATGCGATCTCAATGATTAGGTTTGGTTCTAGAGGGCCTGGGATTAAGTAGTCACGACCAAAGCTCTGCATCTTTTCGATGTTTCTAGCGCTGGTAGTTGGAGTGGCTTCGACGTGTGCCATCGCAGCGATTGCTTTTACGCAAGCGACTTTCATCTCTTCATTAACAGTGGTTGCACCAACATCCAATGCACCGCGGAAGATATATGGGAAGCATAGCGCGTTGTTTACTTGGTTTGGATAGTCTGAACGACCCGTTGCCATGATGACGTCTGGACGTACCGCATGGGCCAATTCTGGCATGATTTCAGGTGTAGGGTTGGCAAGTGCAAAGACGATAGGGTCTTTTGCCATACGGCGAACCATATCTTCTGATAATGTACCTGGCATTGATAAGCCTAGGAACATATCGACATCGTCCATGACTTCTTCGATAGAAGTAGCCGTGATATCACGAGCATAACGCTGTTTGGTTTCATCGAGGTTTTCACGGCTAGTACTGATGATACCGCGTGAGTCTGAAACAATGATGTTGTTCTTATTAACGCCAAGCGCGCAAATGATATCTAGGCAAGAAATGGCTGCTGCGCCTGCGCCTGAACAAACAATTTTAATCTCTTCAATCTTTTTGCTAGTAATCAACAAAGCATTTAGCATGGCTGCGGCAACGATGATTGACGTACCATGTTGGTCATCATGGAACACAGGAATGTTCATGCGCTCACGTAGTACGCGCTCGATTTTGAAACATTCTGGTGCTTTGATGTCTTCTAGGTTGATACCACCAAAGGTAGGCTCAAGCGAGGCAACCGCTTCGATGAATTTGTCTGGATCATTTTGAGCAATTTCAATATCAAAAACGTCGATACCTGCGAACTTCTTAAATAGAACGCCTTTACCTTCCATGACTGGCTTCGATGCCAATGGACCGATATTACCCAGACCCAATACAGCAGTACCGTTAGTGATAACACCAACTAAGTTGTTACGTGCCGTATATTTAGACGCAAGTTTTGGATCTCTTTGGATCTCAAGACAAGGTACAGCAACACCTGGAGAGTAGGCGAGTGCTAAATCACGTTGGTTGGCTAGCTGCTTAGTAGGGGTTACCGAAATTTTACCTGGGCGTGGAAACTCATGGTAATGTAAGGCAGCTTGTTCAAACTGCTCTTTTTCTGTACTGAGGTTATCCGTATTCGAAGTGGTATCGTCATTCATAATAATTGCCATGGTTGGAATAAATTGGAATAAATTAAATGGTGATAAAAAACAACGTCTAACCCTCCAAAGATCATTGAATGATAATAATTGAAAGGGATAAAGACGTTAAACGACTCACGACCATCAGAATCATGGTCGACGATCAAAGATCAGGTCAAAAAAGCAAACCAGCTAAAATATTCATTCTAGCATTATTGCCAATTCACTGCCTAGTCAACAACGGTGAATTGTGCGAATAATATAATAAAATGATATTCGTTATTTATCTCGTTGATAATGCCAAAAAATGCAGTTGGATATCAACCTTAATTTCATAATATTTCAAAATATTACAGAATTGAAAAGTGTTAAAGCGGGCAACTACTAAGATGAGCAGCTAATTGGCATCTGCGGTGTATCAGGCGCAGGCGCACTGCTATCTAAATCATTAGCGATATCTTGCACGCTGTAAGGATTGGCTAATAAACGAAACACTCGATCAACCTCTTCAAACTGACCTTGCTCTGCGGCAGTAATTGCACGCTGCGCCATGCTATTACGAAGAACATAAACAGGATTGTTGGTTGTCATGTCGTTAACTGCCTGCTCAAGTAGCAGCTGCTCGATCTGTGCCAGATAACGTGCTGACCAGTCTTGCCATACTTGCTGCGCATCACCGCTTAATTCAGTGGTCATGGTATCCAGTAGCTTTTGCTCATAAGGATGATCTGCTGGTGCGACCAAACCGAGTAGTGCGCGGAAGCTATTGGTGTAGTCGAGCAAGTTGTCTTCTAATAGCGTCAACCATTCAAAGGCTAAGCTGAGGCTTTCTCTTTGATGCGGTAAGCCAAGCTTACGGCACAGACCTTGCTGATAGTGCTGCATAAAGGTTGCTTCGTAAGGCGCTAGGCAGTCAGATAGAGTCTCACGAGTAACGCCTTCTAGGCGCATAAAGTGTGGCAGCCAAACGTTTAGGTTCCAATGCCCAATAGCAGGCTGATTCTGATAAGCGTAGCGACCCGTATGGTCTGAGTGATTATTGATCCATGCAGGATTAAAGCGCTCCATAAAGCCAAACGGCCCGAAGTCCAAAGTACTGCCTGTGATAGATAAGTTATCTGTGTTCATCACACCATGAGCAAAACCAATCAATTGCCAATCAGCAATCATACGAGCCGTACGCTCAACCACTGCGGTTAAGAAAGCTAAGACAGGCGTTTCGCTATCGCGGCACTCTGGATAGTAGGTGTCAATCATATAGTCAGTGAACTCACCCAGTACATCAGGGGCAAAGCTGGCAATCCATTCGACATGACCGAGACGAATATGACTGTCTGCCACACGCATCAACGCTGCACCTGCTTCGATACGCTCACGGCGCACTCTCGTATCAGATACCACAAACCCCAATGCGTTAGACGAGGGTATGCCAAGCTGCGTCAATGCATGACCGCACAGGTATTCGCGAATAGTACTACGCAAGACTGCGCGCCCATCACCCATGCGTGAATAGGGCGTCAAGCCAGCACCCTTGAGATGCAAGTCTTGTGGCTGTCCATCAACATCGAGTACCTGCGCCATTAGCAAACCGCGTCCGTCACCCAATTGCCCAGCCCATTGTCCAAACTGGTGACCAGCATATGCCATCGATAGTGGTTTAAAATCAGCTGGCAAGTATAGACCGCCCAATATCTCAACCCAATTGGTCATCAGGTCCTCGTCGTTTGTCCAACCTAACTGCTGTGCAACTTGAGTGTTGAAGTGACCGACACGAGGATTGTCTAGTGGCGTCGGTGGCTGCTCATGATAAAGGCGCGTGTCTAGGTTGACGTAAGTGTTTTGATAACGCATACAGGCCGTTTCCATTAAAATATAAAAGTGAGAATGTCACTATAGCATAGCTCTCATATGGCATCGTTGCACTCTGTCCGTCTCTTGTAATATCTGGACAAAAAATAAATTTTTCGGTCTTTAATTAACTGAATATGATGGATGAGATGGTTATTGTTTTTGGATTAGAGAAAGCAATGGTTCAGCCAATGTATTTGACCATTTATTATGATAATAAAATCATTAGAAGTAGCTGTAATGACATAATCGATAAAGTATAAGCAAAAAAATCCCCCTATCTAGGACGGATAGGGGGATGGAGAAGCTTCAAAATTATAAAATAAATCAGAGGTTAATTAAGCCGCTTTTTCGTTCGCGCCAATAGAGCGGAAAGCAGTTTTTAGATTGCTGTTATGCTCAAGGATTTTCTGTTCAATTTTCGCATAATCATGCTTTAGCTTATCATCAACTTCACGTAAGCGATCAGCACATTCTATTTTTTTCATTTCAATAGTTTGAGCTTTCAGTGATTGCCATTCTTCGACAGTTTGTTTAAATGCATCGTATTCAAACTTAATGCGGTCTTGGAAGCTCTTCATCGCATGAGGAAGATCAAGCCCAGTGCTTGTGGCTGTATCGATCTGCTGTTGTGCTGCTTTGAACTGCATTTGCACTTCGGCATGCTTAATAGTCGTATCATCAACAGTACGCAAATCCGTCGTTAAACCGATTTTTGATAAACCAGCAATCAACCATTTTGTTGGATCATATTGCCACCATTTCACGCCATTACGATAATCATACTGGAAGAAATGATGATAGTTATGATAACCCTCGCCCCACGTAAAGATAGCTAAGAAAAAGTTATCACGAGCACTATTAGTATCCGTATAAGGACGTGTACCAAACATATGACATAGCGAATTGATGAAGAAGGTGAAGTGATGAGTTAATACCAAGCGCAGCAAACCAGCGATCAGTAAAGTACCCCAAACATCACCAATGAGCCAACCAATAGCAGCAACCACACCAACATTCATGGCAACTACCCACAAACCATAATATTTATGCTGAATCTGTAAGACTCTGTCTTTGGTCAAATCAGGAATGTTTTTATAATCAAATTTACCGCTAGGGTAGTTGCGTAGCATCCAACCAATATGGCTGAACCAAAAACCACGCTGTGCTGAATATGGATCGTCCAAACGATCATCTACATGACGATGGTGAGTACGATGTCCAGAAACCCAATCAAACGCTGAGCCTTGTACGGCTAAGGTTGAACCTAACAATAAAAAGTTTTTGACAATAGGGTGCGCTTTGTAAGCACGGTGCGATAGCAGACGATGGTAACCCGCCGTGATACTGATACCTGTCCATACCATAAAGGCACCAAACACACCCCAAACAGGAGCGCTAACTTCATGAGTCCATAGATACCATGGCGTAATCACAGCAGCAGCAATTGGCGTCGCTACTAAAATAGCCGCTGGAATCCAGTTAATTGGTGCTTTGGTAAATTCAAACTCACGCATATCAATGCTTTGCTCTTGCGCAGAAAGATCCGCTTGCTCAGAAGCTTTCGCATAATTGCGTTTGGCAACAGGCTGCTCATCAAGCGCCATTTGCGCTTTTTTCTCATCGAAACGAGTTTTAAAACGCGTTACTTGAGTGCTGGCGGTCTTTACAAGCGTATCACCAGATTTGATAGCGAAACGTAAGCCTTTAAGCGGTAAGCCAAGTGCTTTTTTTGCAATCATATAATATCCCTAACGGTATTAATTTAAGCCACCATAGTACCTTAAAAAGCGTGTAAAGTGAACACTTATACACTATAAAAATATTGCTAAATAACAATAACTTGTATGGATTATAGAATGTATTGATCAAAAATACGAGTGACTTATCAGACATGAAGGAGAAGTGTAACAAGAAGGGTAGATATGTAGGAAAGAATGCGTTTATCGAAAAAATGATTAAATATCAAAAAAGTACGGATAACTCGGTCAAGGCAACAGCAAATGACTTGGAAAATCCGTAATGATGACATCAGTCTCCCATTTGATGAGCTGCTCAATGGTGGGAATATCATTAACCGTCCAAGCACTTACGGGCAATCCATAACGGTGGCTATGCTTGATGACGGCTTGGGTCAAAAGCGGATAATGAATGCCCAGTTGAATACAGCCGAGTTGCAATGCGGTATTGGTCGCGCTTGCCAACGCTTCTGGCGTACGAATAAGCAAGCCGCGAGGCATATGAGATAATAGTTTGTGACGTTGCAAACGGTTGTGTAACTCGACATCGAAGCTCGTCAATACAACTGGTAAGCTGGCAAGAGGTGTATCAATAAATGCCTGCCGAAGCGCTGCAATCAACACCGCGTAGTTGGTACGGCTATGCGTCTTAATTTCAAGCTCAATAACGTTAAATCCACTAAGCGCAGGTGCTATGCTTGCGAGCGTCATAATGGGTTGACCAAACTGCAACTGGCATTGAATCTCTGTCAGTTTTAACTGGTCAATACGTGATTGCCGACCGCACATACGCTCTAGATCGTCATCGTGGAATACAATTAAGTGACCATCAGCGTTTAGTTGTATATCAAACTCTACGCCTGCTAAACCTCTTGACTTAAGATTTTGAGAGTATTGAAAGCCTGAAAAGGTATTTTCTAACGCTTCACCGCGTGCGCCTCGATGACCTAGTAATAACGTATCTCTAAAATTTATCATATGCACCAATTATCGATGATTTTTATGCCCAATCATATAGCGTCATATCAACGACGTCTAACAAAAACTGCGATGCAATCCGTACTTTTTTGAATATGACTTTTTAGAGTCCAAATCTGCGAATGTTTGTTATGTTTTTGCAACCAAACGCAGGTTTTTCCCATAATAAGGGGCACTATTTGTATATCCATGGGCTACACTAATGACCATTTGATTTAAACACCGTATAATAATGTGGTTTTCATATCTGTAGCAGCTAGCGTTGCGATTTGAATGTTGAACACTGTCAGTCAGTGGCGGTACGAACCTGTAAATTGGGAGTAGAGTTAGTATGAGCGTAGCAAATATAAGTTTGAGCAAGTGGCATAAAGTTGCTGGGATTGGATTGGTATGTGGTTTGGCGCTTGCAGGCTGTGATCGCTCAGATAAAGAAGACACTGCTGAGCAGGCAGAGCTAACAGAACAAGAGACTGTCGATGCTGAAAATAGCGTTGCGCCTGCGATCAGCTGTGATGATCCTATGGTGCAAGATCGCCTTAAGTCAGCTCTGAAAAATACGCTCAATCAACAAGCACAGTCATTGGCGGCCAATTATGCAAATGATGCTGAAATCAGTTTAGCAAACGGTGTGGTTAGCGAAAAAACCAATGGTGTTGTCATTGATGTCCAAAACGCTGCTATCTTGCAACAAGCTAACGAGAACGGCATGACCACTTGTCAAGCAAGTGTCAGCATGACGCTACCAAGTGAAGACTTGTATCAAGCCAGTCAGGTACAAGCGGCCAATAATCAGCCAAGTCTACAATCACGTTTAGCGCAAGACAATATCCGCATCAATAACAATATGCTCGTTGATGACGCGTTTACTTACATCGTCGGTACTCAAGGCGGTCAAGTGCGTACGCGTATTGCAGGTCAACCTGCTTTAATTACTGTTGTTGCAGATGTGATGGCAGGTTCTGTCTTTAAAACTGCAATGGATGAGCAACGCGCCCAACGTGCTGCTGAGCGCCGTGCAACACAGAACAACGATACGGCTCAAACAGCGCCAATCCGTCAGCCAAGAACCGTAACGCCAGTTGAGCCAATTCGTCCAACTGAACCTACGCCGCCGCCAACCATCAATAAACCTGCTGAAAGTCAGAACAGTTCGACTGCAAACACTCAAGCAGATGCTGCCGAGCCTAGTAAGCCCGCCACGCCAAAAGCCGTACCTAAAGATGAAACCATCGATATGGTCATCATTGAAGACAACAGCGCGACTTATTAATTGGTCATTGTAATAAGAGATAGCGATATCCAGTAGAGCGAATTGCTATCGCTGAATAATAAAAACCCCGCAACAATTATGTCGCGGGGTTTTTTTGGGTTTAAGCTCTTTATTGTTAAATACTTAGTTTGTATTATTGACTGTCAGTGAACGTTTTCAATGCTTGACTGTCCCACAACACCTCAGAGACTTTTTCTGGGTCTGTACAAAAGCGTGCAGCGACAAATAACCAATCAGATAAGCGATTGATAAAGCTGACGGCAGTAAGACGAATCGCTTGTGGACGCTGCTGCTGCAATATCACAGCTTGACGTTCAGCACGGCGACATACACTACGCGCCACGTGTAATTGACTCACCAATATAGAACCTGTCGGCAAAATAAAGTCTTTTAGCGGTGGCAATGTGGCATTCATCATATCTATTTGCTGCTCTAACCATTCAATATGAGTGGCATTAACCCCTTCATACTCTGGCATAGCAAGCTCGCCGCCTATATTGAATAACAGGTGCTGAATGATGACCAAGGCTTCAGAGAACTCTTTCTCTATAGATTGCCCTTTATTGTGCTTTAGTTGCGCACGTACCAAGCCGATATGTGAGTTGAGCTCGTCGATGTCACCCATGACGCTAAATAGATCGTCCGCTTTGCTAAGGCGGCTGCCATCAGCCATACCAGTGCTGCCGTCATCTCCAGTACGTGTGTATATTTTGCTTAAGCGATTGCCCATCTTTACATCCTTAAACGATTTTTATGATTGAATAGCGTTAGTTGCACGCTCATTGTAGTATTTTACGCCTGTTTTCGCTAAGATAATGGGTTACGTTTTATATCACGACGTTTTTTGGTCTGAATTTTTATTTTCTTGATTTATAGTTACAGTCGTTGGTATGGCTTATTCATACATGGCGGCTGAGATTTCACATTTTCTATTTTATTTACGTTACAAGGCTTTTTTACTATGACCACACCACTTGCAGATGCGATGTCCCAACTTGCTATTTACGATTCATTGACTGGCAGCAAGCGTCAGTTTGTACCACTCAAAGCAGGGCAGGTTGGTATGTATGTGTGCGGCATGACTGTTTATGACTATTGTCATATTGGTCATGCGCGAGTGATGGTCGGTTTTGATATGGCCGTTCGTTGGTTGGCACGTTTGGGTTACAACGTGAATTACGTACGTAATATCACTGATATCGATGATAAAATCATTGCCCGTGCTGCTGAAAACGGTGAAGAGATTGGTACATTGACGCAGCGCTTTATTGAAGCAATGCATGAAGATGCGACTGCGCTTGGTTGTGAGATGCCAAATGCTGAGCCACGTGCGACCGATCATATCGATGATATGCAGGATATGATTGAGACGTTAGTCACTGGCAACTACGCGTATGCAGGCGACAACGGTGATGTCTATTATGCTGTTGATAGCTTTGACGGTTATGGTAAATTATCGAAGCGCAATCTGGACGATATGCAGGCAGGTTCGCGAGTCGAGGTTGAAAATGATAAACGCAATCCATTTGATTTTGTACTATGGAAAGCGGCAAAACCTGACGAGCCGCAGTGGGCATCGCCATGGGGTCAAGGGCGTCCAGGCTGGCATATTGAATGTTCAGCGATGTCGACTAAGTGCTTAGGTAGCACCTTTGATATTCATGGCGGTGGTCATGACTTACAGTTCCCGCATCACGAAAACGAAATCGCCCAGTCTGAGGCAGCGACTGGTTGTGAGTATGCACGCAACTGGATGCATGTTGGTTTTATCAATGTCGATGGCGAAAAAATGTCTAAATCATTGGGCAACTTTTTTACCATTCGTGATGTGATGGCAAAGTATTTACCTGAAACGGTGCGTTTTTTCTTATTATCGAGCCATTACCGCAGCCAAGTTAACTTCTCTGATAGCGCATTGGATGAAGCACATAATAGCCTAAGCAGACTATACAATGCATTAAAATTGGCTGAGCAGCAAAAAGGACATTCAATCGTAATCAATGAAGACTTAGTGGCTGAAGTTTATAATAGCGCAGTTGGACAAGACTTCATCAAGGCAATGAATGACGACTTTAATAGTTCGACCGCCATCAGCGTCTTATTTGGATTGGCTCGCGATATCAATAAAGCCATTAAAGCGGAAGACGTCGATACCGCATGGCAATTAGCCCAGAAACTAAAAGCATTGGCTCAGGTATTAAATATTTTACAGCAGCCAGTGCAGCAGTTTTTGCAAGCAGTGACTGGTGATCAGGCAGAAGATGGTCTAACGGATGCGGTTATTGATAATTTAATTATCGAACGTGCAGAGTCTAAAGCCAATAAAAACTTTGCCCGTGCTGATGAGATACGTGAGCAACTAAAAGAGGCGGGTATTGAGCTCGAAGATAGCCGTGCTGGCACGACATGGCGCCGCGCTTAAAATAATTTTTGCCGCTTATAAGGTAAATAGCTACAAATCTCGTAATAAATTCAGTCAGCTTTAGGCTGGCTTTTTTTTGCTTACTGAATTAGGTTAAAGCAGCAGCGATATATTTTTTATACTTTCTTTTTGTAGACTGATGGCTTTGAAAACATGAATACACTTAAAGACAATCCTATGGACCATCATTGTGCCGTTTTGCGCTCAGATGATAATCATCAAGTAGATGTAGAGAAAAGTCGTTTTAAAAGCCATGTGCTGCAAGTATTGTTGGGCTTTTTGATTGTCGCTATAAATGTCATCTATTCACCCGTTTATGCAGCAAATAGTGAAAATGCACAGAGTGCGAGCGAGCCGGAAAAACAAACGCCTAGTAAGCCTGATAGTTTTTCTGAATATGCCGCTCAGCAAGTCAATGCGCTTAAAGATGAAAGTGTTAGTATTTCTGGTATTACTGAAGAAATCTTTGATCCTACTGAACGTAACGCAGTAGAGCAGGCAGGCAGGCTACAAGGGGATACGGCACTGACCGGAGAATATAGTGAGAGCTACTATATTCTCGATAAACTAAATGCAGGGTTGCCACCGTTATCTGAGCCAGCTAATTTAGAAACACCGCTTGCAGCCTTAGAGTTTTTTCAATCAGCGTTAATGAAGCAGCAGTATGATTTGGCCGCTTACGCACTAAACATGAATTTGATTGATGAGAAAAGCCAACGTAGCCGTGCGCTTGATCTCACAAAGCGACTGGATTTCTTATTGTCTGAAAAAGAGCTCTATGTATTCGACGATATGCCAGATCGTCCCGATGGCTTAATTGAACCACCTCTTGGTAATAATAGCAGTGTCATGGGTATTGCCAGACGTTCTATTCAGCTTGGCTATGTTGATTATCGCGAGCGCCGTGTTCCTATTTATTTGCAACGAGTACGAGTAGGGGATGAAGCCCCTGTCTGGGTGTTTTCGGCGCAGACAGTAGGCAATATTGATAATCTCTATGAGCAGTATCATCCAGCCGAGTTTGAGCGTTATTTGCCCACTTGGTTAAAGCTAAAGTTTTTTGGAATTGCGCTATGGGAATTCTCAGCGCTCATATTGTTCTTTTTATTAACCATGGGGATGGGTTGGCTACTGAGTAAAGGTACTGCAAAAATCATCAATCATTATATCGATGAAGAAAAATACAGCATGTATGTTGGCAGTACCAACGGTGTCGCAGATTTGGTTAGCAAGCTGACAGTACCATTAACCTTTGCCATCAGTTTTTCACTGGTTTTTACCTTGGTTTCTGGTGGTTTTCCTTATTTAGATGCAGTCGCCTCATCTACTCGTCCATTGATTTGGATTGGACTGGTATTTAGTACTATGTGGTTGGGTATTCGTATCATTAACTTTTTTGCCAATCGCTATCAAGACATGCAGATTGAGAATCTGGCTGCAGAGCATTTCGATAAAGAACGTCGTCGCCGTACTTACGTATCGATATTTCGTCGTGTCTTTATTTTCGTTATGATTTTGGGAAGTTTCTGGATAGGTCTTAGTGAATTTGCCAATATGGAAGGCCTTGGCAAAACTTTATTGACCTCAGCGGGTATTGCAGGTGTGGTTATCGGTATTGCAGCACAGCCGATATTGGGGAATATCATCGCTGGTGTACAGGTGGCAGTGACGCAGCCAGTGCGGATTGGTGATAGTGTGATCATGGATGGTAATTTTAGTACGGTTGAAGACCTGCGTTACACTTATGCAGTGCTAAAAACATGGGATGAGCGTCGCTTGATCGTGCCAATGCGTGAGCTAATCACTGATCGAGTGGAAAACTGGTCGCATACAGAGGTTCATCAAACTTGTCCTGTATTTTTGTATATCGATTATGGCGCAGATATCGACGCTATCCGAGAGGCGTTTATATCGATGGTCAAGGACAATAAGCTTTGGGATAATAAAACAGAACCTGAGATGTATGTGGTTGATGTGACCGAAAATACCATTCAACTGCGCGGCGCTGTTTCATCGGTAGGGCCTATAGAGGCATGGACGCTGGCCTGTGAGATACGGGAGCAAATGCTTGGTTACCTGCACGCACAGCAGAACAAGTATCTACCTACAGAGCGCTTTACGTTAACAAAAGATGACTAGAAATTGGGAGTAGCGATGAGCTTTGCGAACTTGAATAGCTTTAAAAGCGAGGTATTCATGGTTTGCGACATGACTGACATCGATAAAGACGCACTTGTGTAAAATACTCTGACAAATATAGTGTGTCAGTGAGGCGCTTATTTGTTATAATGTGGCGTTATTTTTATAGGATAACTGAGTGGTTGGCGATGAATCGGCACTGTGCTTGCAGCTGCAATGATTAATACGCTTAACCCTGAGCTCCTACCCATCAAAATAACCACCACTAGGGGTCTGTATGTTGCGAATTGTCGATGAAGCCTTAACCTTTGATGACGTTTTATTATTACCAGCCTATTCTGAAGTTCTACCAAAAACTGCTGATCTGTCTACTCGTTTGACCAAAAACATCACACTTAATCTTCCGCTAATCTCTGCGGCAATGGATACGGTGACTGAGTCTGAAATGGCTATCACAATGGCACAGCTTGGTGGCATGGGTATTTTGCATAAGAGCATGGACATCGAAAAGCAAGCCACACAAGTACGCCGTGTCAAAAAATTTGAAGCGGGTACCGTTGTTGATCCTATCACTGTCCACCCAGAGATGACGATTGGTGAATTGCTGCGTTTGACCCAAGATAACAATATCTCAGGTGTGCCTGTGGTCGAAAAAGGCACAGATAACGTTGTGGGTATTGTTACCCATAGAGATTGGCGTTTTGAGACCAATTTGTCATTGCCAGTTAGTCAGATTATGACGCCTAAAGAGCAGCTAGTAACTGTGCATGAAGGTGAAAGCAACGAAAATATCAAAAGATTGTTGCATGAGCATCGCATCGAAAAAGTCATCGTTATTGACGATAACTTCCGCCTGCGTGGTTTGATTACTGTTAATGATTTTGCCAAAGCTGAAAACAATCCAAATGCTTGTAAAGACGAGCAAGGTCGCCTACGTGTTGGCGCAGCTGTTGGTACAGGCGCAGACACGCAAGCACGCGTTGAAGCATTAATCGCTGCTGACGTTGACGTTATCGTCGTTGATACTGCGCATGGTCACTCAAAAGGCGTGATCGATAAAGTATCTTGGATTAAGAAAAACTACCCGCATGTGCAAGTAATCGGTGGCAATATCGCAACAGGTGAGGCAGCAATCGCTTTACGTGACGCAGGTGCTGATGCAGTAAAAGTCGGTATTGGCCCTGGTTCTATCTGTACCACGCGTATCATCGCAGGTATCGGTGTTCCACAAATCTCAGCGATTGATAATGTCGCTAGTGCTTTGCAAGACAGTATTCCATTGATTGCTGATGGTGGTATTCGTTTCTCAGGTGATATGGCAAAAGCAATCGCTGCTGGTGCATCATGTATCATGGTTGGTTCACTCATGGCTGGTACTGAAGAAGCGCCAGGTGAAGTTGAGCTGTTCCAAGGTCGCTATTATAAGGCTTATCGCGGTATGGGTAGTCTGGGTGCGATGTCAGGATCAAACGGTTCTTCAGATCGCTACTTCCAAGATGCAAAAGATGGCGTAGAGAAGTTAGTGCCAGAAGGTATCGAAGGCCGTGTTCCTTATAAAGGACCAGTTGCAGGTATCGTTAACCAGTTGGTTGGTGGCTTACGTTCATCAATGGGTTATACGGGTTCTGCCACGATTGAAGATATGCGTACCAATCCGCAGTTTATCAAAGTAACCTCAGCGGGTATGAAAGAGTCGCATGTGCATGACGTGCAAATCACTAAAGAAGCACCGAACTATCGAGTAAACTAGATCGTTCCGTGAAATACTTCTCTTTTGTAGATTTAAAATGTATTGATGTTAGCTGAGACGTAAAGCTTCAGCGAGCTTAAGATACAAACAGCCAACAATGCTCTGTTATTGTTGGCTGTTTTTTTTGTAAAATACAGAAACAGATTATTACAACAATAGTATTGCCTGCGTATATGCTTGGCCTTTTATTTTTTGACTTGAGGAACATATAATGAGCTATTTTGGCACTGATGGAATTCGCGGAAAATTTGGTGAATTACCAATTACACCGGATTTTATTTTAAAACTAGGCTATGTCACTGGACTTGTACTCATAGAAAAAAATGAAAACCCTATGCGTAAGCCAAGTGTGGTGATTGGTAAAGATACACGTCTGTCAGGTTATGTGATAGAAGGAGCATTGCAAGCGGGTTTTAATGCGGCTGGTGTTGATGTTTATATGCTTGGTCCATTGCCAACCCCAGCGATTGCGCATTTGACCCGTAGTTTTAATGCAGATGCTGGTGTGGTTATTTCAGCCTCGCACAACCCTTACTACGATAATGGCATCAAATTTTTCTCAGGTGACGGTAAAAAACTTACTGATGAGATGCAAACTGCAATCAATGATAAACTGACGGCAATTATGAACGACGTTAGTAGTGACGTTGCTATGATGCCTATTCTTGATCCTGCAAATTTAGGTAAGAACAATCGTATTAATGATGCAAAAGGTCGCTATATTGAGTTTTGCAAAGGCAGCTTCCCTTATCAATATGACCTCAGTCATCTGACGGTAGTAGTGGATTGTGCCAATGGCGCAGGCTATAGCGTAGCACCTAGAGTGATGCGCGAGTTGGGGGCCAACGTGATTGCCATCAATAATACGCCAGACGGCATCAATATCAATGCTGAATGTGGTTCTACCCATCCTGAGAGCTTACAGAAGGCTGTGCTTGAGCATGACGCAGATGTTGGTATTGCGCTAGATGGTGATGGTGACCGTATCGTAATGGTTGATGAGACGGGTAAGCTAGTCGACGGCGACGGTATTTTATATGTGCTTGCTACCCAAGGTAAAACCAAAGCTGAAGGTGTTGTCGGCACACTCATGAGCAATATGGGGTTAGAGCTGGCGCTAAAAGATGCAGACATCCACTTTACCCGTGCAAAGGTGGGTGATCGCTATGTGATGCAGGACTTAGAAGCTAATGGTTGGATATTGGGCGGTGAGCCATCTGGTCATATTCTCTGCTTAGATAAAAGTCGCACAGGGGACGCTATCATTGCTGGTTTGCAAGTACTGGCAGTGATGCAAGCCAAAGAGCGTGCGTTGAGTGAGCTTGTTGAAGGTTTTGAAGTGTTACCGCAAAAGCTAGTCAATGTACGTTTGTCTCAAATGCAAGATCCATTCAAACATGAGGAGTTGGTTGCTGCTTTTGATAAAGCACAGGCAACACTAGAAGGTCGAGGTCGTCTATTGATACGTCAGTCAGGTACAGAGCCTATGATTCGTGTGATGGTGGAATCAGATGATGAAATAGAATGTGATGTAATGGCTAATGACTTAGCTGATCTTATAAAGTCGGTACTAGGCTAATAGCATTCTAGGCAATAACTGGTATTCAAAATAGTAACTGGTATTTAAGATAATGACTGGTATTCGAGACAACAACATTATAGTTTTCAAATAAGGAGCTGCCATGAGCATGGACTTTACCGACCAACGCCTCTCATACGAGAAAGGTGAGCTTGACCAACAGTCAGTACCAACGTCACCATTCGAGCTTTTAAAAGCTTGGATGAATGAAGCGTTAGTGCAAAAGGTGCAAGAGCCTTATGCAATGAGTTTGGCAACATGTGGCGCAGACAATAAGCCTAGCGTCCGTATTGTGTTACTACGCGAGATTACTGAGACGGGTATTGTTTTTTATACCAATTATGAAAGCGCGAAGGGGCAGGATATTGTAGAAAACCCTAATGCCGAAGCGTTATTCTTTTGGCATGAGCTGGAGCGTCAAGTCCGTATCAGCGGTAGTATCGCTAAAATAGATGCTGATAAATCGGCTGCTTACTTCCAAAAGCGTCCTCACGATAGTCAAGTAGGCGCTTGGGTCAGTCAACCGCAAAGTGGTGAAGTGGCCAATCGTGAAATCATGGAGCAAACGTTTGAACAGCTTCAAGCAGCACATCCTGATAATACTACCGTACCAACGCCAGAGTTTTGGGGTGGGTATGAGATTACGGTTGAAAGTATTGAGTTTTGGCAAGGTCGAGCCAATCGGATGCATGACCGAATTGTGTATACGCAGAGTAGCGGCGATGATAGTAAAGTCAATGAAGGCAATACAAGCTGGACGACCAAACGTTTATTGCCATAGTTGTTATAGTTTGAAGCTATAGATTATACAAAACTAAAAAAGCCACTCTAAATCCAATTTCTTTGGTATCTAGGGTGGCTTTTTTACGTTAGCTATTGACCTTAATTAGCATTATTTTTTAATTAACTTTTTATTTAACCTTTCATTTAATATTGGTATCGACATCCACTGAGACTGACATACCAGGACGTAAGCGTGCCAGTTCAGGCTGATCTTGGTCTAAGTCAATGCGTACAGGGATACGTTGAGCGATTTTTATGTAGTTACCAGTCGCAGGGTTGGCTGCACCTGCACTAAACTCACTGCCCGTTGCTGGCGAGATATTACTGATGTGACCATTAAATTTGGCACCGCCAAGCGCATCGACATGAATGGTCGCAGGCTCACCGATTGCCATATTGGCTATTTGAGTTTCTTTAAAGTTTGCAATGATCCAAATGCCTTTTGGCACGATATACATAAGCTGCGTACCAGCGCTGACGTATTGGCCTTCTTTGACACTGACTTGGCTTAGCTGGCCAGATTCAGGCGCAGTGATAATAGTATTGTCTAGATTGATTTGCGCTTGCTTGACGCCTGCCTCAGCATTTTTGATATTTGCATCTAGCGATGAGCGACTACCGCTAGTCTTTTCACGGTTTTCTTGAGCGGCCTGTAAATTGGCTTCTGCTTGCTGTACACCTGCCTGTGCTTGGGCCAATTGCGCCTTGATATGAGCCACTTCTGCTTTTGATACCGCACCGATAGCATCTAAGCCTTGATAGCGATTGACGTCTTCACGAGCGCTCTCGACATTGATTTTGGCACTATATAAGTCTGCTTTGCGTGCTTCGATTTGTGCTTGGCTAGATTGCGTGTCTTGAACATTGGTAGAGCGACTGGTGACCGCCACTTCAGTATTGGCCTCGGCTTGTTCAAGTTGTTGTTGAAACGTTCGATCATCTATTTTTATCAGTAGATCGCCCGCTTTTACATCAGCAAAATCCTGCACCGCCACTTCGGTGACATAGCCGGAAACTTGCGGACTAATAATAGTGGTTTGACCTTTGACAAAGGCGTTATTGGTTTGTTGCACCGTAGGCGTAAATGGTGGTAGCTTCCAAGCATATAAAATCAAGGCCACACCAATGACAATCAGCGCAATCAATAATCCCAAATTTAGATAGGATTTTTTCTTGGGAGACCAGCCAGCCGTATTTGATATCGGCTCTTTTGGCGGCATAGGCGTTTCATTATCATCGTCTTGATTTTCTATAGAGCCTTCTACAGAGTTATCCTCACGCACGCTATCAGGCGTATCAGTAGCTGCTTGTATCTCGGATGTATCCGTTTTCTTTTGCGTAGCGCTTGTAGCGGTCTCTACTGGAGCCGTAGCAGACTCTGTACGTGTGTCTGTTGCTGGAGCATCAGTTGACGTCTGAGGTATTTTATTAAGCTCATTTGGTTTTTCTTGGCTCATGACATGCTCCTAAATGTTAATAAGCAGATATCTGATTGGTCTGACTATAAATAAATATGATAAAAAATCACTAAGATAATAAGTTGAATTATTTTGTTTCGCGCATCTTGGCGATGACGGCGAGCTCTTTGGCCAGTGGATTGCGCTTGTGGTAGCGGTTATAAAGATAATTGAGCAGCAAAATAATCGTAACGGCAGTAGCAAGACAGGCCATCAGAAAAAACAGGTCGCTGTATGCTGCGACCGTTGCTTGGCGCTGAATGCCTTGCAGTACTTGGCTAACTGCACTGATATTTGCTTGGGCCGCGTCAGTGGTCTGATTCGACAGCATGTTACGAGTGCCTGCCACCTGAGCGCTAAATGCAGGATCGCCCAAATTCAATGAGCTGACCATATCTGCATAATGCATTTGTGTACGAATGGTCGTAAATGCCTGAATGGCTGCCGCACCTGCCAGTCCGCCAACTGTTTGGGAGATGCCAAAAATCACTGAAAAACTAATAATATACGCAGGGCCACTGCCAATAGCCCGCAAAAACCCTTCAAAAACCAAAGGCCCCATGAAATAGACTGCAGCAAAGGCAATCAAAAACTGGCTAAGATAAAACATATAGGGCGCTGAATTAATAGACACACCAACATCCATCCAAGACCCTAAGGCAATCAATGCCACTGCAAAAATAACAGGTCGGCGCAAATCCATCGCATTGGTACTAAAAATACTAATAATCAAAGCCAGTGCACTGGCGGCTATAATAACAGCATAAAAAGTAACCAGCTGATCGTTACCGTAGCCGAGGTTAGCGAGCAATCCTGCCGCTCCGACATTTTGCTCAGATAGCAAAATCCGCATGACAGCGCCCGTCACCATAAAGGCAATAATATTGCGGCTACGCATCCAGCGCACTTGTAGCATCGGATTTTTGCGATGCGTCTCAATCCATAACGCGATGCTAATCCCGACGATAGCAATCATCAGTGGATAGACGAGCCAAGGTGTCGTCCACCATAAAATTCGACCCTGTACCAAAACGACAGCCAATGCAGCCAGACCACTGGCGAAAAAACCAAAGCTTACAAAATCCAATTTCTCAAATACTTTTTCTGTATTCCCTGGTGGTAGCTCCAATATATTAATCAGCCCAAAACAAATCAGCGCCAGACCAAATTGAAATAAAAATAAGTTTTCAAGCTGACCGTCGATGGCGAGGTAGGGCGAGATGACACGTGATAATGGAATACCAAACTGTACCAAACCAAAACCCAATATGAGACCACTAGTACGTTTGACGGTTGGCATTCCCTGAAGACAATAAAACAAGCCCAATACGGTCATACCACTTGCCACCATACCACTAAGTCCCCTAGCGACAATCTCTAAATAATAGGGCTCAATGCTAATATTAGGTGTGTCTAACAAGTGACTGCTGATCAGCCACTGTAGACTGGTGGCAGCTAACAAAAATGACAGGGTGATTTTGCTAAAAAGCGACATGCCAAATTGCTGACGAATTTTGTACAGCAGAACGGTGATACAGGCATTAGTCATATTATAACTGACCGATATCCAACCACCTTCAGCTGGCGTTAAGCCTAGCTGACCCTGAATTTGCGTCAGGTTGGCGACAAGTAGACCATTTTGGAAGCTGGCTGTGAGACCCACAAAAATCCCAATAAACAAATAAAATATTTTACGGCGTGCAGGATGGTCAGGATTGGCTGGAGAGCCCACCATTATTGGCTGTTCGTGGGGCTTAAACTGATATTCGTTACTCATGGACGTACCATCATCTGTATAAGGAAATAGAATGGCATAGAACAGATTCCAGACGCAAAATCAGGTCAGTACGATGAATGTTCATAGCTTAAAAAACAGCGGGGTAGCTGATATAAATGCTGGTCAAACTGGAAAGATAACCTAAGAAATGCAGGGCATATTTTATCATAACTTTTACAGTGCTTTTGTCATCACCGCGTAACTCATCGGCGCTGCTGAATAAAGATATAGCAGTGTCTCATGCAATTTAACGAACATTAAAACAAACGATGCAACAAGCAAAAAATACTATACGCATAAAAAACAGCTCTATACAGAGCTGTTTTTGTGTATCGAAAAATTGGTCAGTTAATACATAATATTTTGGCTAATACCAAGGTATCAATGAATATCAAATACTAAATTGATTCATCGTATTTCGCTTCTAGCTGCATCGCACGCTGATAGCTATCAAGACTGGCTAGCTTTTCAGCATACTGTTTGATATGCGGATAGGCGTCAAGTTTCTGACGCTTCGCAAGAATAATCAAATCAAATGACAGCATAAAGTCGGCACCACTTAGCTTATCACCTACAATAAATGACTTACCTTCAACCGAGGTATCCAGATACTTAAACAATCTGGTTTTTTCTGTCTCGATATAGCCGTTTAAAAACTCATTGTCGTTGATGCCTGCTTTGTTAGTAAATAACTCAAGCATTAATGGCAACATGAGCGAGCTTTCTGCAAAATCAATCCACTGTAGATAGTAGCCATAGTCTGAGCTTCCTGTAGCAGGGCGCAGACGCTCTGGCGCAAACCGTTCAATCAACAGCTCAGTGATAGCACCTGACTCAGCATAAATTTGTCCATCCATTTCGATAACCGGAGACTTACCGAGTGGATGTACAGCTTTTAGAGAATCTGGTGCTAAATGAGTTTTGGCATCGCGCTGATGACTGACTACTTCATAAGGAACGCCTAGCTCTTCTAAAAGCCATAGCGTACGTAATGAACGTGATTGATTGAGATGATGTAAGCGAATCATAGTATCGACCTTATTGCGTAGTGGATTTGACTAACCTTTCAGCTTCGTCATTAGACGCTTAGCAGCTTCTTCTGATGATGCAGGGTTTTGACCTGTGACTAGTAAACCATCTTCAACGACAAATGATTCCCAATCAGCCGCTTTTTCGTAGTTACCGCCATTGGCTTTCAATGCGTCTTCTACTAAGAACGGTACTACGTCTGTTAGGCCAACTGCATCTTCTTCAGAGTTAGTAAAACCAGTCACTGTTTTGCCTTTTACCAAATACTCGCCATCGACTTTAACGTTTTTAAGTGCTGCAGGAGAATGACAAACAAAAGCAACAGGCTTGTCTTGCTTAACAAAAGTCTCAATCAGATTGATAGAATTTTTATCTACTGCCAAATCCCACAATGGGCCATGACCACCAGGATAGAATACTGAATCGAAGTCTTCAGCGTTCATGTCAGCAAGTTTTTTGGTGTTAGCCAGATGCTCTTGAGCGTCTTTGTCGTCTTTAAAACGAGTGGTGTCTTTGGTTTGCGTGTCTTCTGTGTCACTACTAGGATCTAGTGGTGGTTGACCACCAGCTGGAGAGGCTAGGGTTACATTTACGCCAGCGTCAAGAAATGCGTAGTAAGGAGCAGCAAATTCTTCTAGCCAAAAACCAGTTTTCTTGCCAGTATCGCCTAAACGGTCATGAGACGTTAGTACCATTAAAATGTTCATAATTATCCTTGTTTATTATTTATGTGTTAGTAACTATGTAGCCAACAGTCATAAGTTTTCCGTTGCATTATTAGCTGTTTTTACTTAATTAGCCTAGATGCAAATAATGACTGTTAGCATTATTCCTGCTTTGTAAGCAACTTTCAGTAGTGATATTAACAATTTATGTTGTTAAGTAGTTATTCACAACGATTGCTAACTGTCAGTAGCTGCTTAACTAGTCAATGCTTAACCAATAATTATTTAACGTCAGATACTTTGATTACGGTTTTACCAAAGTTATCACCGTTTAACATACTGACAAATGCATCTGGGGCATTGTCTAGACCGTCAGTAATGTGCTCTTTGGTTTTCACTTCGCCTGACTCTACCCATTTGTTCATGGTTTCTAAGAACTCTGGGAAGTGGTCGCCGTACTCTTCAAAGATAATGAAACCTCTGACAGTTAGGCGTTGGCTTAAGATAAGACCCATCAGCATACCTAGGCGATCTTTGCCATCAGGTAAATCAGTTGCATTGTACTGCGATACCAGACCACATACTGGAATACGTGCGTGGTCGTTAAGTAATGGCATTACCGCATCAAATACTTTACCGCCAACGTTTTCATAGTAGATGTCGATACCATCTGGACATGCTGCTTTTAATTGCTCAGCGAAGTCGTCAGCTTTGTGGTCAATACAGATATCAAAGTCAAGCTCATTGACTGCAAAGTCGCATTTCTCTTTGCCGCCTGCCACACCGACAGTGCGCAGACCATATTGATTACCCACTTGACCGACAGTGGCACCGACGGGTCCAGTGGCTGCTGCCACAACTAAGGTTTCGCCTTTTTGTGGTTTACCGATATCAGTCAGCCCCATGTAACCGGTGAACCCTGGCATACCTAACACGCCTAAACCATAAGAAGGATTTGACATATTTTTGTCTAGTTTGAGGACGCCTTCGCCATCACTGACACTGTATTCCTGCCAGCCTGAGTTTGATACGACTAAGTCGCCTACCGCGAAGCTGTCGATATTCGACTCGACCACTTGCGCTACGGTACCACCCATGATGACGTCACCGACTTCTAACGGGTCTGCATAGCTTTTTGCATCGCTCATACGCCCACGCATATACGGATCTAGTGACAGATATACCGTGCGTAGTAGCATCTCGTTATCTTTTGGCGTAGGAATGTCGCTAGTTGCCATGTCAAAGTTGTCAGCAGTTGTCTCACCATTAGGACGGCTAGCCAATTTGATTTGACGATTTGTTTGTTGATTCTGTTGTTTGTCGAAGCTCATTGTAGGACTCCTTTGTATTTATTAATTGTCATTATTATAGTGGTGGTAAATGTAGTAGCTATTCAGCATGGAATAGCTACTATATGAATAGCATAACGATATGTACTTATTGTTACTGTCGCGATTTTTCTTATAATTCTTTAAACAGTTCTTGCTAAAGCGCTTATTAAGACGCTTTGCTAGTTACAGCGCGCTGCAAGATACGACGTGATACTTCTAAGTCGTTGGTACCATGTTCACCAAGCTTAACCATGTTATGCACTTCAAGTTGCTTGATAATTGGATCAATCGCTGATTCCGTCAAGTCAACGTCTTCTAGGCTAACTGGCAAGCCAAGCTCGCGGAAGAAGTTTTCAGTGTAAACAATGGCAGTTTCGATGATGGCATCGTCGTCTTGATCAGTATCGGTGATGTTCCATACGTTACGTGCATACTGAAGCAGTTTTTCTTTTTTGCTTTCTTTTAGTTCACGCATAACTGATGGCAATACGATGGTTAGCGTACGTGCATGATCGATAGCGTGTAGTGATGTTAGCTCATGACCAACCATATGAGTTGTCCAGTCTTGTGGTACACCAGTACCGATCAGACCATTCAATGCCATGGTCGCTGTCCACATAATGTTCTTACGTGTTTCTAGGTTTTCTGGATCTTGCTTAACGACTAGACCTTCATCGATAAGAATTTTAAGCAAGCTTTCAGCAAAGGCATCTTGTACTTTAGCGTTTACTGGATAAGTCAGATACTGTTCCATTACATGAACAAATGCATCAGCCACACCATTCATAACCTGACGCTCAGGCAAGGTAAGTGTTTTGATTGGATCTAAAATTGAGAATTTAGGGAAGGCAAGTGGGTTACCAAACGGTAGTTTTGCTTGACGTTCACTATAGTTGATCACGCCGCCTGAGTTCATCTCAGAACCTGTTGCTGGGATGGTCAATACAGCACCCAAGTCGACAGCAGAATCGATGTTTTTGCAATAACCAGTTAAGGCATCCCAAGCTTGGTCACGTGAGACAGTGCCGTCTTCTTCAGTCAATGAAGATACTAGTGCGACGAATTTGCTACCGTCAATCACAGAACCACCGCCAACTGCTAATAAGAAGTCAATGTTGTGCTCATTAACCATATCAGCGGCTTTTAATAGCGTAGTGAATTCTGGGTTGGCTTCGATGCCGCCGAATTCAAATACAGTACGGTTACCGCTTGCCGCTAAGGCAGTTTTTACTTCGTCTAAAGTACCAGTACGCTGTGCTGAACCACCACCATAAGTAATGAGTACACGCGCATCAGTAGGGACTAGATCTGATAGTTGCTCGATTTGACCTTCACCAAAAACGATACGGACTGGGTTGTAGTATTGGAAGTTATTCATAAGATTCCTAATTAGTAATAAAAAGTTTTTAATAAAAACGGTTCAATCAAATGGTTTTGACATGAGATATTGTCTGATATCAATCAATGAATGATAAGCAATGCTACTAGCATAGACATTCATTCTTAATATTTGTGCGCATTGTACACCAATTAGACCAGTCGTCTAGTGATATTTACAAAACTCTTGTATAACTGTCTAAGCCGTCTGCAAATGTCTTTAAGAAATTTGTTTAAAAAAGAGAAGGCAATAAAGCACACTGAATATCAAGCATAGTACTAACCGCTACTGTCTATGAGCGTTATGAATATTCAATATGCCTTAATGCTTATGCTGTTTGTGCTAGAGGTGCAGTCGCTAGAAATCCGAACAGTTGACGATTAGCGTCCCATTTGGGTCGTGGTCATCTGCCAAATTTCTGCTAAAGGCGTATTGGTTTGACTAATCTTTGCGATCAGACTTGCGCCAAGCCATGCAAAATACCAACGCTTGGCCATACTCTCAGCCGAGATGTTATCGTGACGAGGAACAGACTCATCGAGCCAGCCAGCTTTGATCTGCTTAGCAAGCCACATGGTGGTTTGCTGATAGCCAGTATCGAGTGCCTTGCGCATGGTTTCCGACATATCGGCCACCTCTGCGCTGAGCTTCACTACCAAGCATTTCTCATGGTCACAGCCGTTCTGCTGAGTGTCATACCAGTTTTGAAAATAATCATATAGCTTTTGCTGCGCACTGACATCTTGTGCATCGATGACATCCAACCGAGTTTTATATAAACTAAAATAATGATTAATAATGGCTTCACCAAAGGCTTCTTTAGAAGCAAAATAATGGTAAAAAGAACCCTTTGGCACACCTGCTGTATCTAAAATTTGCTTTAGACCAACAGCGGTAAAACCTTTTTTGGCGATTAATTGGTAGCCAGTGGCAAGTAAATGAGCTTTAGTATCTGGTGTCGTTGCGTCTGTATTAGACATAAACAGGATTATCTCCCTTAGTAGTTGCTTGTATTAGCGTATGCATTAGATAGTCAGTTAAAACAGTTAGCGTTCACTTGAACGTCACGTTGATGGCGTATTGTAATAGGATATAGTTATATGTGTTACGTTTTATCAACAATATTAACTGACAAAGTAGTCTTGTTTTATTGATAGCTATGGTAGCATTAGACCAGTCGTCTAGCAAGGTAGGTTTTGTTGTTATCCGTTACCGTTAGTATTTATTGCTAAAGAACATCTTTCATTAGAGCTTTTTTAATTGATGACTGTTAATTGATCTAGTCGATGCAATTTAAGAGTAGTACAAGGCAACCGAGTGCAGATGTATATTTGATACCTCAAGCAAGGTTAACGCTGTAATACTTTTATAGTGTGATGACTATAGATCGGTAACGATTTTAGACTTACTACTTGCCAGATATTTTCTCATTAAGATATCGCCGACTTGATAATTTTATTTTAATAATCGCAAACCAATACTTAACACAATAAATCAAAAATAAGGATGATTATGTCAACCAATACTACGAGTGCATACAGTGATTTCCATTTGCAGTTCATCTCTGGTGAATGGCAAACCGGTAAAGACAACAGCACCAACACCAATACCAACCCATATAACGGTGATACGCTTGTAGAGATCCAGCAAGCGACCAAAGATCAGTTGAACGAAGCCTATGATGCTGCGACCCAAGCTCAAGAAGCGTGGGCCAAGCAGACGCCAGCAGAGCGTTCTGCAGTATTGTATAAAGTCGTAAACATACTTGATCAGCGCCAAGAAGAAATCGTTGATTGGCTAATCAAAGAGTCGGGCAGTACCCGTATCAAAGTCATGGTCGAGTTCGGTGCGACGCGCGCGATTACCCTTGAAGCAGCGACTTTTCCTAACCGTGTCCATGGTGAGATTCGTCCATCGAATACCCCTGGTAAAGAAAACTTCATTTATCGTGAGCCAATCGGCGTTGTCGCTGTTATTAGCCCATGGAACTTTCCGCTGCATTTGACCCAGCGTTCTATCGCACCAGCCTTAGCACTTGGCAATGCAGTGGTACTCAAGCCTGCTAGCGATACGCCAGTGACTGGTGGTTTGCTATTGGCCAAAGTATTTGAAGAAGCGGGTCTACCAAAAGGTCTGTTAAACGTGGTTGTGGGTTCAGGTAGCGAGATAGGCGATGCAATCGTTGAACACAAAGCGTCAAGTTTTGTGTCATTCACAGGATCAACTTCAGTGGGTAAACACATCGGTGAGCTAGCTAATGGTGGTGAGCATATCAAACAAGTGGCACTTGAGTTAGGTGGAAACAGTCCATTTGTTGTACTCAAGGATGCAGATATTGATCAGGCAGTAAAAGCAGCCGTGTTCGGTAAGTTCTTGCATCAAGGCCAGATTTGTATGGCTATTAACCGAATTATTGTTGAAAATGAAGTGTACGATGAGTTTGTAGAGCGTTTCTTGTCTCATGTTAAAACGTTACAGGTAGGTGATCCTAACGATCAAGGTACTGCTATTGGCCCAATCATCAATGAGAAACAAGTTCAGTCACTTAGAGATAAGATTGATGAGGCACAGAAAGAGGGCGCAAAAATGCTCTTGAGCGGTGAAATCAATGGTCAATTAGTCCCGCCCCATGTCTTTACCGAAGTTACTAGAGAGATGGATATTGCCTATAATGAAATATTTGGACCATTGATAGGCATTATTCGAGCCAAAAATGAAGAGGATGCTTTGTCGATAGCTAATGATTCTATGTATGGCTTATCTAGTGCGGTGTTTACCGCAGACATGCAAAAAGGTTTACGTTTCGCTCGTGGTATCCGAGCAGGTATGACCCATATAAATGATATTCCAGTAAACGATGAAAGTAACGTGGCTTTTGGTGGTGAGAAAAATTCAGGTATCGGCCGTTTCAACGGTGAGTGGGTACTAGAAGAATTCACCAGAACACATTGGATCTCAATGCAAAATGAACCACGTGAATATCCATTCTAATTGTCCTAAAATAGAATGCTGATAGCTAATAAAAAAGACCGCTTTGATAGCGGTCTTTTTTTGTGAGACATTCAGTGTTTTACTGAGAGCGATATATTTGAAAGCTAGTCAATAAGTTATCTGGCATGAAAGCCAAGTAATCCTTCAATTTCTTCCATCGTCATCCGTCTTACCAGTGCTTGCTCTTCTACTGACAAGCGGTTGGTATGTTCTTTTATCATCGTATGAATACTTCGTGATATCTCAGAGGTGGTCGCGTAATACATTTGAGGCTGCTCTTTTGTCAACCTCATCAAAAATCGATTGATAAGTTTACGCTTTTCATCTGATTTATTTTCTTCAGTCGTAGTATTATTTTGAGTCATGATGTTCTCCTAGAGGTAAGCCATTTAAGCAGTCAGACACATGAGAGTCAATGCTTATAAGTGGTTTCTGGGGCTGAGCGCATTGCCTTACAAGTATTAGGTTAGCATCAAAATTGAATGCTAAGTATGTGTTGTACCGTATATGATATTTTAAGATTAAAAATTAAAAATAATAAACCAGCGCTAAACAGCCAGAAGGATAGGGTATGTCAAATCAAGCAGCGAACAACTTAGAGAACAACAATGTCACATTGGTACTATTTCATAATGATTTGAGAGTGGCGGACAATGCCACTTTATTGAAAGCATCTAAGATATCCATTAATGGAAAGCTGCTATTGGTTTACGCGTCATCGTTGACAGATATATTAGATAATAAAGACCATTACGATGCCTATCGCTATGAGGCTATGGGCCAAGCCCGCCAGCAGTTTTTGCATGAGAGCCTAGCTGATTTAAATGCGTCATTGATGCAGCGGGGTAATAGGTTGCTGTATTTACAGAAAGACGATGAAGCATTGGACGTCTTTACTCAGTTGAATGATCTAATAGCGCAGCAACAAGTGACAGATATCTGCATCAGTCAAACGGCAGATTATAATCAAAACAAAGTATATGACCTTCTACAGGCGAAATATCCAGAGATACAGTGGCACATTCAAACAACGGCAATTTTGTTTGACGAGTTACCGCTAGAGAGCTTACCCAAAAGTTTTACACAGTTTCGTAAACACATAGAAAGTGACTATGATTTGCTGCATGCAGAAAAAGATATAGCCATTTCTCCAACGCCAGAAACACTTGCTCCATTGCCTGACAATATGTTGAGTAGGGACGAGTGCTTTTTTGAATCTCAGTTGTCTAATCAGGCAGGGCGTGATAAGCCACCACAGCAGCCATCCAGTTTTAGAGGTGGTGAGTTAAATGGCCTCAAGCACTTACATACTTATTTTGACTCCGATGCACCCAGCACTTATAAAACAACCCGAAACGCGCTAGATGCCTGGACACATTCTACGAAGTTTTCCGCATGGCTTGCAAACGGATCACTGTCTGTAAACACGATATTGAATCGTTTGCGCAGTTATGAGCGCGATATTATCGCAAATGACTCTACTTACTGGATATGGTTCGAGCTGCTGTGGCGTGATTATTTCTACTGGTATGCTGTCACCCATCAGCAAAAGTTATTTTGGTTTAAGGGCATCGCTCAGCACGCGCCTTCAAATCAATTGATTGAGAGTCTGTTAGCACAATGGAAGAATGGTACGACACCGTATCCTATCGTCAACGCATGCATGAACCAATTGAATGCGACAGGTTATATGTCGAATCGCGGACGACAACTGGTTGCTAGTTGCTTTATTCATGAGCTAGGCCTTGATTGGCGTTACGGGGCAGCTTACTTTGAGCAACATCTTGTTGATTATGATGTAGGCAGTAATTGGGGTAATTGGCAATATCTGGCAGGCGTCGGCGCTGACCCAAGAGGGTGCAGGCAGTTTAATCTCGACAAGCAAACTCAGCAATACGATCCAAATGGTGAGTTTATCCGTCAGTGGCAAGGCAACGCTCAAAAGAGCGATTAATGTATGTTGAAAACTCCCACTCAACAGGTGATAACTATTATTAGAGTAATCATAAGATAGGTTTAAACGATGAAAAAGCCCAGTCCTTATTTAACTTTTGCAGGTGCTATTCCGTTTGTCGCCTGTGCATTTTTGCTGATGATAGACGTTGTTACCGTGCCTATGCTTGGTTCAGTACTCGATGTATTGAGTGCTTATGGACTAGTGATTGCATCATTTATGGCAGGTGCGCATTGGGGTAATCATTTAGATTTAGCTGAAGACAATAAGTGGGCAGTTAGGCTTCCATTATATAGCAATGTCATTGCGCTTGGCCTTTGGCTTGGGTTTTTAATCTTATCAGCCAGCAGTTTTATTTGGCTATTAGTGATTGGGTTTATAAGTCTGTTGGTTATTGATTATAGCCTGCATCAAGCGCAGATTATCAGTCACACATATTTTAAAGTTAGGCAGTATGTCACGGCGATAGTGGTCATATCGTTAGTCATCGCGGTATTACAGTTGTAAGTGGTATTGACTAAGTCATGTCTAAATAATAGCTAAAGAACAGCCAGCCTGATTTCTCTATTTTTATAATTGGGAAATTTATTTCAGAGATTTCCGCAAGCGTAGCACTTCGATGAGTAAAATATTTGATAGTTAGACTAAAAATTAATAAAGTTCATTTAAAATGAATGTTATAATTAAAGCCATCTATATTCTTTAAGAAGATGGCTATGCAATCTATCAAGTTACCTAGCAAACCACCAAGCTCTCCGAATCCTATCCTTAATTTAAGCTTTCGCATATTTTTTAGTGCTGCTGCGCTATTTGCCGTAGTAACGATGCTGCTATGGGCGTTTGTGTTCACTGGTCACACAGATATCGATGCACAGGTTTTGAACCCGTTATACTGGCACGGCCATGAAATGGTGTATGGTTATGCCCTAGCAGTGGTAGCCGGGTTTTTGCTAACCGCGGTCAAGACATGGACAGGGGTGATGATGCCGCATGGTTATAAACTGCTAGGTATCTTTGTCTGTTGGTTGCTGGCTCGTCTGAGCTGGTTGGGTTTTGGGCTTGGCATAACGCTCATAGGTGATAGTATATCGTGGCTATATATAGCAGCCATTTTTGATGTAGTATTTGTCGCCTCGATGGCATATGTGATATGTCGAGCAGTATGGCAAGTTAAGCAGTACAAGCAAATGGGTATCTTGGCAAAACTGGCACTGCTGACCTTTGGCAACGGACTCTGCTATTGGGGCATTATTGATGCTGATATGAATACAACTAAGATAGGTATTTATCTTGGGTTCTACTTGATCATCGGTTTGGTGCTGACTATTGGCCGCCGCGTAGTGCCATTTTTTATCGAACGTGGTCTTAGTATGAGTATAGGTGTGGAAACGTCAGAACCCATTAAGTTACGTAATAGTAAGGTACAAGATATAGCAAGCTTAGTGTTTTTCTTGGCCTTTTTTATTAGTGATGTATTTTATCCAAATAAATATTTGCTGACGGTGACCGCGCTCGGTGTAGCAGTGATTAATATCGTTCGTCTGATAGGATGGTATCATCAAGGTATTTGGCAAAAGCCATTACTTTGGTCGTTGTATATTGCATTTTTAGGCTTGTGTTTGAGTTTTTTATTATACGCATTACAGCCTTGGCTCGGTTATCCGCACAGCATCGCTATGCATGGACTGGCGATCGCTGGTGTTGGTATGATGACGTTAGCCATGATGACTAGAGTATCTCTGGGACATACAGGTCGCAGTATTCATCAACCGCCAAAAACGGTAAGCGTTATGTATGGCTTGATGATATTGGTATTTATTAGCCGCGTACTACTACCGCTAGTAGATATGAGTCATTACCTAATGTGGATTATGATGGCGCAAAGTGCTTGGATTGTGTGTTTTGTGCTATTTTGCATCAGTTATCTGCCCATGCTGGCACGTCCTCGGCCTGATGGTTTATTTGGTTGAAGCGGGCTAACGATACTGTTTACAAATGCTATGTCTAAACGTTATTACCAAAAATGCGACTTACTTTGTCTAGGGCGTGTCCTCAATTCGAACGAGTGTCCTTTAAATGGGCTAAAAATAGCTAAATTTTGCCAAACATCGTCAAATAGTTGGTCAATATCTCGATATTATCTGCACTATTTTTCTCGTTTGACGGCAATTTATCTTATTTTAATGCTCATAATCTAATTGATGACACGCCCTAGCTTAATATATAAAATTTATAAAAAATAGGAGCGCAAGTACATGCGATTGACCAACTATAGTGACTACGCGCTACGCTCATTGATTTATTTAGCCGTGAGACCAGATCCATCACTATTGGCTAATATTAGCGATATTGCTGATAGTTATGGTATTTCCAAAAGTCATTTGACCAAGATTATTCATCAGCTGGGCCAGCTCGGTTATATAGAGAGTGTGCGTGGCAAAAATGGCGGCATACGATTGGCACGTGCGCCTAAGGATATCAATTTGGGCGTATTGATCAAACAGATAGAGCCTGATTTTAATCTGGTAGAGTGCTTTGCCGTACCAGCATCTCATAAGGATAGCGAGCAGGGCGCTCATCAGGCGGATTTACCAGTGACATTCATTGAGGAAGAAAAGAATAAATCTCTAGGCTGTGTAATCAGTCCAGCCTGTCAGCTTAAAAGCGTGTTCTTTGAAGCGCTCACCGCATTTATTAATGTGCTCGAGCGTTATACATTGGCAGATATTCTGAACAATGAAGATGAGCTGGCGACATTGCTGTTTCGATAATCGCATGTTTTATAAAGTCATTGGCTTAAAAAACGGGTCGCTACATTAGTAAATACAGTAATAGCGACCCGTTTTTATGTTTATCAAAGACGTCTGTCAAAATGCGATAAAAGCTATGCTGTTTCTAGTTTGGGACGAGCTTTCTTAATGGCTTTTAATAAGGCCTTTTCAAACTCGCCTTCTTTGAACTGAACAAGATAAGAGTGTGCTGCACAGAAATTACGAACGTCGCGCCACTCACTTGCCAAGTTGATCGCCCAGTCGCAGTATTGCGCGCCAGCGTTTGGCTCGTTTTTCAGAGCTTTTTTGGTCGTAGGATGCAATATTAATTCAGGCAATACAGTTTCTAATAGCTTCGTTGGTGGACTCATAAACGTATCATCTACGTGCAAGCTTTGGCTGGTAGGGTGATAGGCCAATAGAGAGCCTGCATGAATCATCTCATTGGGCGAGATATAGTAAATGCCCTCTGATATTGAGAACTTGAGCTCAGGATAGCGTGCAGCGACTGCGTCACTTTCGACTAAGTCATCTGCCCAATCGATTCCTGGCACTTTTTTATGGTGACGGCTACTGCCATAAAACGTCGCTTGCGGAAAGTCTTTTGCCATTTGAGCACAGCTGACTGTATGAAACGGATGTACGTTCAGCACCGCTTCGACATCTTGACCATTGTTAGTGAGTGCCATAATCTCATCTCGAACATCACCCGTTAGAGCGTAACTGTCCAAAAAGATAAATTTCCCTGATGGCAGCTTGACCAACGAGCATTGAGTGCCGATATTTAACACGCCACCGAGACGGAATGTTCCGCGTATGTTCCAAAACCCTGCCCCTAAATCATGAATTTTATCTGACATTTATAGTTTTCCTCGTCTAGTTAATTAAATAAAATATGTAAATAAAACGAAGCTACTTTTTCACCGTAAACTTTGTTTTTCGAGTTGTTTTAGTAGTATGTGTTCTAAAGGTTCACGCTTTTATGCTTTTTCAAGCTCAGGGCGAGCCAAATCAATCGCTGAGATAAGTGCTGTCTCAAACTGACCTTCCTTAAATACCACTAAGCCTGAATGTGCACCGCAAAAATGACGACCATCGCGCCACTCGTGTGCTAGCTCTACTGCCCAATCACAATAGTGCTTAGCTGCGTTTGGCTCATCTTTGAGCGCTTTTTTGGTAGTAGGGTGTAAGCCCAGGTTAGGCTGCACGGTATTTATTAACTTGGAAGGGGGTATCTCAAAGGTATCATCGACATAAATGCTCTGGCTAGCAGGATGATAGACCAATAAGGAGCTGGCATGAACCGTCTCGTCAGGTGAGATGTAATAGATGCCTTGAGGTATAGAGAATTGGAGTTCAGGGTAGCGTGCAGCAATGGCATCGCTTTCGACCAAGTCATCTGCCCAATTGACTTCAGGTACTTGCTCTGGATGTCGGCTACTGCCATAAAACGTCGCTTGCGGAAAGTCTTCTGCCATTTGAGCACAGTGTACTGTATGAAATGGATGAACATTGAGGACGGCTTCGACATTTTGACCATCATTGGTCAATGCCATGACTTGCTGACGCACATCGCCAGTTAATGTATAGCTATCCAAAAAGATAAACCGTCCTGATGATAGTCTTATGAGTGCACACTGGACACCGATATCAAGGATACCGTTTTTGATAAATGATCCTCGAATACTCCAAAATCCTGCACCCAAATCATACATCTTATCAGTCATCAACATTGCTCCTTAATCGTTCATTTATTCAATCGTTTTACTTGTTTATAGCACCCTATAGTCGGTTTAATATAATTTGGATACAAGGAAGGCGAGTGAAAGTACTACAAGTTGTAGACTAAGCGAGCCTGACACCGTATCCAATTTATAGAGGATTGACTATATGATTATTAATTTTTAAAGGAGTAAAGTCTGTAAGAAAAAAGATAGAAGCAATGTAAATGTGTAAAAATAAAAAAGAGTTGTTATTCAAATGTCATCATCAGCAGTGAAAGCTGTTCTCCCTTCCGTAAGTAGGTTAAAAATAGCTTACAAACAGTCTTCGTAATCATAGGCAGATATACGAGGATCATCTTTGTAGCTTTCATTGCCACATAAGAATTTATCGAAACGGGTATCGCCGTTAATATAACGTTGCATCCATGCGATAGCAGGTTTGCTTAATAGTTTCTCGTTAAAACGATGGCTGGCACAGAAATGACTGCCGTTGTTAATCTCGACCTTCATTTTTGGACCGTCAGCTTTTTGATAAAAAGTATTGGTGTATTTTTTATTCGGGGCGATACGGTCATTTTCACAAGCGATGAATAGAGCAGGCGTATCCATCGCGCCATAGCTCGTATCGTGATAGGGTGTTTGTGCAATGATGGCTTGCACCGTACTGCGTTCAGTTGCCAATCGTAGCGCACCGCCGCCGCCCATTGACCAGCCAATCGCGCCCAAACGATTTGGATCTATCATATGCCCCACTGTTTCATCAGCGACAAGGTGATCGAGAGCCGCGCTCAATTGTTCAGCACGGCTATCCGGATTATCATAAATGGAGCTAGTATTAATAGTGATAACGACAAATCCCCAAGAGGCTAGACGCGGTCCCCACCATTTGATAGAAGACTCATAAGACACGTAACCTGGCACTACCGCGATACCACCTAGCAGACCACAGCTACCAGCATCCGTTGGATAATGTATGGTACCGCCACCAAAGCCATTGGCTGATTGGCGACTCACGTGCTTGGTACTGATAGAAAACGGACCGTTATCGCGTGTTTTTGTGAGCTCAGTAGCAGTGATAGTATCATCCTTTATACAGTCTACTGCCGCTAGTGAGTTTGTAGCGTCGAGTGTTGATCCAACTGGACTGAGACTTTTAACGCTAGTTTCGGACACAGTTATTTCTGCTACAGCCATCGTAGAGAAAACCAATGTACTCACCGCAATAATAAGTTTTAAAAGCACCATATTTTTCATCATAGTAAATTGTATTCTAAAAGATTGTGTAGTCGTGCACGTCTCTAGGTTAGAAAAAATAGACGTAGGTAGTGATTGTTAACTGTCACTGTTATCAATCGTTAAAGTAGTTAAATGATTAACAAATGCGTCAACAGCATCTAACCATACTATCCTGTATATGCAATAAACGTAACGTTAATCATGACCTCGTGAGTCGAAAACTGTCTTCACCGTCTTAAGTCGAAATGTGATTCCTAGTCAAGTTTTTCTACGATAATCTCGAACCCAAATAAAGAATCTATCAAGAGGCAATAACACTTTTAAACCTGAGTATATTAGTGAATGTGCTACCATAATTTGCCTGTCATTATGATGAGCATTTATCGTTTAATAACGGTGATTTTGCTTATACATTTAGCATAAGCAAAATCACCGTTATTCCTCTCTATCATCCACGCCAGTGACGGTTATTATTTGCAGTCATGGTATAACCAATATAGTCAGATCCCCTGTGAATAATTCTAAAGATCAGATCCAAGACATAACAGCTGTGCCACCAGTCACCTCCAATCATTCAACGTCGTGGATATTGAAGCTCACAATTGGCCTGATAGGTATGTTTGCTTTTTTACAAGTGTACTCTATCCAAGCGGTGCTACCGGTCATGATGGTGGACTTTGCTGCGACCGAAGTGCAGGCTGGCATGATCGTTGGTGCCACTGTGTTAGCCATTGCCATTATGTCACCATTTCTAGGCATGCTCTCAGATGCGGTCGGGCGCAAGTCGTTTATCGTTGGCGCTTTATTGTTTTTAGCGATACCAACAGCACTCATTGCCCAGAGCTCGAGCATTGAATGGGTCGGCATTTGGCGCTTCATGCAAGGATTGTCTGTACCAGGTATTACGGTGGTGACGATTGCTTATATCGGTGAGGAGTTTGAGGGCCGGGCGATGACTGAGCTGATGTCCTTTTATGTGTCAGGATGCGTGCTTGGCGGCTTTATGGGTCGGTTCTTGCTTGGGCATTTGCATGAGCTGATTGGCTGGCGTCATGGTTACTATGTGATGACGGCAATGACCTTGCTAGGCGCGATATGGGTCGGCAAGATGCTACCATCGTCTCGTCACTTTGTGGCCAATCCTAATTTTCGCTCAGCGATACAGACGCTGGGTGAGCATGTCACCAATCGCTATGTGGTAACAGCATGTCTGCTTGGCGCTTGCGTGCTGTTCTCCCTTGTAGGCTGCTTCACTTTTATCAATTTACATTTGGCAGATAAGCCTTATGAGCTTGGTACTGGTGCGCTCGCCAATATTTTTGCAGTATATTTGCTTGGTGTCATCATCACGCCGCTGTCTACGACATTGCTACGCCGATTTGGCTCAGCGCGTACAGTACGGGTGGCTATCGTCGTATCTATGGTCGGAGTATTATTAACTTTGGTCACGCCATTATGGGGGGTGATTATAGGACTGGCCATTATGTCGTCAGGTGTATTTATCACGCAGTCGGCGACCATCAGCTATATCGCGGTCAATGTGAAAAAGGGTCGCTCATTAGCTTCGGGTCTATATTATATGGGCTATTACACAGGCGGTACGCTAGGGGCATGGCTGGGTGGCATAGCTTATGCGCGAGGGCAGTGGTCTCTTACCGTATGGTTGTTATTGTTTGTGCAGATACTGGCGTTATTAATAGCCAGTTTTGGCATGATTAAAACCACAGTACGGGCAAAGTGACTGGCTGCCTTATGTAGCATAGGTCTGGTCGGCCGTCTTGTGATACTTAATGTAAGACCGCTTTACACGGCGCCACTTTTTTCTTACTATCAATAACGATGTTAGGGTCTGTTGAACATTCAAATATTAGGGCTGCTGATTGCTAAAGGTGCACCAAACGAGGCGCAAGCCGACGATAATGTCGAGACCTTAGCTAGGTTTGCAACAACGTTTGGGGTGATTTTAGGGCGTGTCTTCAATTCATCTTACAATGAACGATAGTACACGCCAGATAAAGCATTGACTTAAAATTACGCGCTAACTTCTCATAGCGAGTAGCGATACTACGAAAATGCTTAAGCCTTGCAAAC
>NZ_CAJGZN010000014.1 GCF_904846235.1 Psychrobacter immobilis | reverse complement strand
ATACTCATATCTTGTTGTTTAACACTTTTAATCACTTGAGCACGGAAGTCTGCTGAATAAGTCATAATCTTTTTACTTTTCGCTTGTTTTAAAACGACTGTACCACTTTTATAAAAGATCTACTATACTGGGTAATAGCAGTAATTTTAACGTTGGCTTATTTCGGCTACCTACCATATTACATACCTCTTAGTAAGCTTGTACAACTTATCTCGCGTACCATCTATATTTTAAAAAACCTATTCAAAAGAAGTCATAATTTAAAAGCATTCTTCTTAAATAAACGTTTTAAAAACATAATTGATATAACTAAGCTAGATTAACCACTATAACCTTGGCTCTATTAACCTATGTAACGAAATGTTGATTTTTATTATGTTTCATAAAAAAACAGCTAACGATTGAGGTTAGCTGTTTTGCTTTATAGCGAGCAATTTATCGGATAGGTTAATAGATAAATTTTATGATTTAAACTATTCTCTAGAACCTTTTAGTCATTCACACTGGCAGGTTTGGCTTTAGCCATATTTTTAATACTAAAGCGTTCATTCATCTTTTGATAAAAACGAGCTAGGTTTTCGCCTTGCTCATTAGGATTAATCTTCAATACTTTACCAAAATCTAAGCTGAGATATAGCACGATATCCGCAAAACTTAATTGCTCACCTACTAGGTATTCACGACCTTCTAATATCGTCTCAAAATACGCCATGGCTTTGACCGCACGAGCAATTGATGGTGCGACGAACTCGGGCACTTGTTCAATACGTTGTGCTTTAGATGGATGGCTGTGCTGAAACGCGAGCATCAAGTTATACATCACTTCAAACTCTGCAACACGGCGCATAGAGCAAACTTGCGCACGCTGTACCACATCATTACCCATGACCGAACGCTCTCCGTAAACGCGATCCAGATACTCACAAACTGCCTGAGAATCATTCAATACCGTACCATCATCTAAGGTCAAAACAGGTACGGTCTGCATCGGATTCATTTGTGTAAAGGCTTCTGACATTTGCTCATTTGCCGCAAAATCAATGTCTATCACATCGACATCATCCATGTCATCGACATCGATACCTTTTGAAGCCAATAAGATAAGCGCTTTACGTGGATTAGGCGCTGTACGGGTGATATATAGTTTTTTCATAGTAAACTCCTTGTAAGAATGATTGGACAGCAATTTGGCGCTGATACGCTTTATTATGGTTATTGTACTAATAAGCACAAACGATTGATACGCTATAGCCTAATCTGGCCATCATGGCAAAGTGTTATTAATCATAAAGTAGAAATAATAAAAGCCCCATAACCTTGAGTCATGGGGCTTTATTTAATCATATTTATGCAACCAGTCCAGTTATTTATTAGGGGCTGGGGTCGTACGTAGGTACGGCTTGATTTCTTTATGACCTTTTGGGTATTTGGCAGCAATATCTTCGTTTTTCACACTTGGTGGAATGATCACGTCATCACCGTCCTTCCAATCTACAGGCGTCGCGATGTTATACTCATCCGATAATTGTAGCGCATCAATAACACGGATAATTTCATCGAAGTTACGACCACAGCTGGCCGGATACGTCAGCGTTAGACGCACCTTTTTATTTGGATCAATGATAAAAACGCTGCGTACCGTATGCGTGCTATCTGCATTAGGATGCATCATGTCATATAATTCAGCCACTTCTTTGTTAGGATCAGCGATGATTGGAAAGTTCATCTCTGTCCCTTGCGTCTCACCGATATCACTCGCCCACGCTTTATGGTCCTCTAAGCTATCGACAGAGATACAAATCGGTTTTACATTGCGCTTTTGAAACTCGCCATTGAGTGCTGCTGCACGACCAAGCTCAGTGGTACATACTGGGGTAAAGTCTGATGGATGTGAGAAAAAGACCACCCAATGATTGCCTGCCCACTCGTGGAAATTAATATCGCCTTCTGTGGTCGCAGCGTCAAAATTTGGTGCGGTATCACCTAAACGTAAATGTGCCATGCTTGATTCCTTAGCTATGTGAATGAACGCTTATATCGACACGTCGGCCTCGCGTTCTATTATTATCATCGACGTGCTCAGTTATCAAATATAACATAAAGCACATCCGTAAAAACTGACTTTATCTTAACAAACTGGTTATGAATGTCTTGTGACGGATTGTAATGCGGTTATTCCGTTTAACTCTAAGCTGATGGACAAATCTTTTAATGAATTTTATGGACAGGTAGCTTTGATAAATAAATAATTAAACCACCATACCTGCATCCCATAAGCAAAATTCGCACTATAATCATACTTAACTTTATATCTACACACAAAAAAGCCCATCCCTAGCGTACTAGAAATAGGCTAACTTGCAAACTACTATTGTTCAGTATTATTTCAAAATATTCATTTGGATAAGGATACTTTTAAATACTAAGCCAACATAAATTAAGCTGGCTTATAGCTATCACGTAAGCTAACGATTTGGTTAAATACTGGCTTATCAGTGCTGTGATCTTCGCTGTCAGAGATGAAGTAACCTTCACGCTCAAACTGGAAGCGCGTGCCAGCATCTGCATTGACCAAAGATGGTTCAACTACTGCATTTAGCTCAGTGAGCGAGTTCGGGTTTAGCGCTTGATGAACATCAGCAACGCCACTTGGATCTTCAGCACTGAATAGCTGCTCGTACATGCGTACTGTCGCTGGCACACCTTGACTGGCTGATACCCAATGAATCACGCCTTTGACCTTACGCCCTTCAGGGTTGTTGCCCAAAGTAGCAGGGTCGATCGTCGCTTTTAGCTCAACGACATTACCATTTTCATCAGTGATATGCTCAGTGACGGCTAACACATAGGTGTTACGCAGACGAATCTCTGGCTTTTCTGGAGAGAGACGTTTGTAGCCTGCTGGCGGTTCAATTTCATAATCACCTTGGTCAATGTATAGCGTTTCGGTGAATGGAATCTCACGCTCACCCATATCGACGTTAGGATGATTAGGCTGAGTCAACCAAAGTGTCTGCGTCGTATCGTCAAAACGTGCATTAACGCTATCGGCTTTTTGCGACTCCCAACTGCTGACCGCTTCACTAAAGTTAGTAATCGTCACTTTCAATGGCTTTAGCACCGCCATACCGCGACCAGTAGTCGTCTCCAACGATTGACGAACGCTGAATTCCAATAAGCGAAAATCAACCACACTATCCGCTTTGGTCACACCCACACGCTCACAAAAATCGCGCAAACCCTCTGGCGTATAACCACGGCGACGCATGCCAGCGACGGTTGGCATACGGGGGTCATTCCAACCACTGACGATACCTTCATCTACCAGTTGCTTCAGCTTACGCTTACTGGTCAATGTATGATCAACGTTTAAGCGGCTAAACTCGTACTGATGTGGTGGTACGTCAAAGCCGATTTTTTCAATGACCCAATCATAGAATGGACGATGATCTTCAAACTCAAGCGTACATAATGAATGAGTAATCCCTTCTAACGCATCCGAGAGTGGATGAGCAAAGTCATACATTGGATAAATGCACCATTTATCACCAGTCTGATGATGCGCTTGATGCATCACGCGATAGATAACAGGATCACGCAGGTTCATATTTGGGCTAGCCATATCAATCTTGGCGCGCAAAATAGCCTTTCCTTCAGCGTATTTACCGTCTTTCATATCGTTGAAAAGCGCTAGGTTTTCTTCAACACTGGCATCACGATATGGTGAAGGTGTTCCCGCTTCATTAAATGAACCACGGTTTTCTTTGATTTGTTCAGGAGTTTGCAAATCAACATAAGCGTCGCCTTGCTCAATCAGCTGGATTGCCCATGCATGCAACTGATCAAAATAACCTGAGGCATGATGCGCCTCGCCTGCCCACTCAAAACCTAACCACTGCACATCGTTCTTAATATTGTCGATGTAATCTTGCTTCTCAGCAGTTGGGTTGGTGTCATCAAAACGCAGGTTGCACACACCGCCGAACTCTTTGGCCACACCAAAGTTTAAGCAGATAGATTTCACATGACCTAAATGCAAGTAGCCATTTGGCTCAGGCGGAAAGCGCGTTACAATTTGCTGGTATTTTTGCGCATTGACATCGTCACGAATGATATTACGAATAAAATCGTTTTTTGCTTCGTCTTTTTGTGCATTGTTGCTTGAGTGATCACTCATCGGGCATTGCTCCTAACGCAAATTGTCAGTTCATGATGCGTGCCATCACGCATCACGAAACGTTTAAACTAAAGTGTTAAAATAAAACGAGAATATTAAAATAAAGCGAGAATATTAAAACTTAGATAGTGCGACCGCATTATCAAAATTTGTCAAAAATGGGTAAAGTTGCGTTATTCTATCAGGTTTCGCAAACGCATTAACAGCCTGATACATGACACGGGATAAAAAAGCCGTTAGACTACCCGTAACTTTTTAACCACCACTCACAATAGTGCTATTTAAGGCGCTGCAATCAAAAAGGAATATCCCATGGTAGACATGCCACCAGTAGTAGAACTTGAAACTAATATGGGTGCGATCGTTATCGAACTCAACGAAGAAAAAGCACCAAAAACCGTAGAAAACTTTTTAAACTACGTAAAATCTGGTCAGTATGACGGTACAATTTTCCATCGCATCATTGATGGTTTCATGATTCAAGGCGGCGGAATGGACGCTGAGATGAATGAAAAACCAACCAATGCGCCTATCGAAAACGAAGCGGACAATGGTCTAAAAAATGACAAAGGTACTATCGCAATGGCGCGTACCCAAGATCCGCATTCAGCGACTAGCCAGTTCTTCATCAACGTAAAAGACAACGACTTCCTAAACCACTCTGGCAAAAACATGCAAGGCTGGGGTTACACCGTATTTGGTAAAGTAACAAGCGGTATGGACGTTATCGAAAAAATGCGCAGCGTACCAACTGGTCGTTTCGGCATGCATGCTGATGTGCCAAAAGAGCCAGTTGTTATCAACTCAGCAACCATTATTACTCAGTAATAGTCATTCAATAGCAGCTATTCAGTCATAGTTACTTAGCGATAGCTGTGAATGAGCGAGCATTTTTTAATAGAGTTTATTAAATCATGCTCGCTATACGATAAGTCACGAGGACCAAGATAAATGCAAAGTTTTAATCACTTAATCACGACCCGCCCTCATCAAGTGCGGCAAGTATTGATTAGCGATTTGCATTTATCGCCTCAGGAGCCTGCCTTAGCGCAGGCTTTTTTGGCGCTATTAGATGACTGTCTAGCCCTGCCAGCGTTCAAACGCCTCTTTATACTAGGTGATTGGTTTGAGGTGTGGCTAGGTGATGATACGTATTTATCGTTGTCAGAAGACGAGAGGATAGCGCACTGGTTGACTCCACTTATCACCAAACTCAAGCAGCTACGTATCAATGGCTGTGAGATATTGGTCATGCACGGTAACCGTGACTTTCTATTGGGTCAGCCGTTTTGTAATCTGTTCGGTGGAGAGCTTATCAACGAGCCATATATTTTGCCTATTGGTCAGCAGAATTACCGCTTAGAACACGGAGATGCGCTCTGTACCGATGATAAAAAATATCAGTTCTTTCGCAAAATTATGCGTAACCGCCTAACTCAGTGGTATTTGCTTAACAAGTCATTAGAAAAACGCTTAGCCATCGCAGATAATATGCGTCAACGAAGCCAGCAGAATAATGCTCATAAAGCTGCTCATATCATGGATGTGAATGATAAAGCTGTACGTCAAGCCATTACTACTAGCGATGCATTATTACACGGACATACTCATCGTCCAGACATTCATCAGGCGACTGCTGATAAGAAACGTTATGTCTTAGGCGACTGGCGATTGTTAGATAAAGACACTCGCCAGCCGAAAGTTAGCACCGTGATTGGTGCAGTGACAGATGACGAGCATTCAAATGACGGTTTTAGTAGTAATGATTTAAGCAGTAATACTGCTGAGTTTGGATTGTTTGAGTTTACAATGCTTGTTTGACTTGATCGTTGAATCTAGCTTAAACATAAAAAGGGTCTGTTGAAATATCAACAGACCCTTTTGTTTTTTTACTACAATTCTTTTACTACACTTTTAAATAGCTTATCTCTTGCTAGCTATTTAAGGTATTAACTTAAAGAAATGCTGACGGTAATGCTTTAGCTCACGGATAGAGTCACGAATATCATCTAGGGCTAAATGACTGCCACCTTTTTCGAAGTTCTTTAAGATATCAGGACGCCAGCGGAAACAAAGCTCTTTAATTGACGATACATCAAGGTTACGATAATGGAAGAAACGCTCAAGCTCTGGCATTTGCCGCGCCATAAATCGACGATCTTGGCAAATAGAGTTACCGCACATTGGCGACTTACCACTATCAACCCATTTGTTTAGGAACTTTATGGTCTCAGCTTCGGCTTCTGCCAATGTCACCGTACTACGACGTACACGATCGACCAATCCTGATTGACCGTGCTGCTTGGTATTCCAGTCATCCATCTTGTTTAAGACTTGATCCGATACCTTGATAGCAAACACAGGCCCTTCAGCAAGTACATTCAAATCTTCGTCAGTGACGACAGTAGCAATCTCGATAATCTCATCGTTTAAGGTATCAAGTCCGGTCATTTCTAAATCAATCCACACCAGCCCTTTTTTGCCTTGATTTTTGATTTTAATCTTATTGGGATGGTCACCGGTAGTCATACAATATCCTATGGTCATTAAATTTTGGGACAGTTTTAAACATAATTTAAAAAACGTATTACGAGTAAATACTCATATTCAGGCAGCATTGTAATATACTGATTGATTCAAAAAATCTAGCAAGCAGCCAAAATATTACAAAACCACTGTCTGCCGCAGACGCTTTAGGCTGTATGTTAGCAAATTTTCACGCTACACTTAGCAATATTTTTATAATAGGTCAAAAACCCATGGCATTAATCCGGCAACGCAAACTGACTAAACAACAGATTCGTCGCATCGACAAGCAGCAACTGTCTAATCAAGATAGTATTGATGACAGTTTGATGGATGGCGTGGTCATGGCGCATTACGGTAAGCAACTAGAAGTACAAGTCACTAGCCTGCCAGCTGTCATACCTGAGCAGCCAGAGATTGCCCCTGATGATCCTGAGCCGTTTTGGCAAACGCTTGAATTGAATGATATTTGGCGCTGTCATGTGCGTACCAATCTACCGATGCTAGCTGCTGGCGATCAAGTACGCTGGAATGCTGACTCTAATACTGGTTTTGGTCGTATCGAAGCGGTCAAACCGCGTACATCGCTGGTTTCTCGTCCTGACCGCTATCATAAGCTCAAACCTGTTGCCGCCAATGTCGATATTTTGGCAATTGTTTTTGCGCCACTGCCTGCCGCCGCGCCAACGCTGATCGATCGCTATCTTGTGGTATGCCATCATGCAGGTGTCAAACCACTGTTGGTACTTAATAAAGCCGATCTGTTGGCAGAAGAAAACGGTGTGGATACCAATGAGCTATTGGCGCAGTATGCCGCGCTTGGCTATGAAAGTGTTCTAACTTCGGTCGACTGCCCTGAAAATATCGCTGAGAGCGATGAGCAAGAAGGCCTTGATGAACTAAAACGCTATATAGATAAAAAGTTGGTCATCTTTGCGGGTCAATCTGGCGTCGGAAAAAGCAGTTTAATCAATGCCCTTCTGCCTGACTCTGGACAGAGCGTCAATATCATCTCACAAAACTCTAAGCTCGGTCAGCACACCACGACGACCAGTAGACTGCTGCCATTCAATCCAGAAAACCTTACCCAAGGCGGTATCGTCGATACACCAGGGATTCGTGAGTATGGCATTTGGCACCTTACTCCTGATGATATTATTTCAGGCTTCGTTGAGCTAGCACCATTGGCCAGCGGTTGCCAATTCCGTGACTGTCGCCATACTCACAACAGCAAAGGCTGTGCACTATGGCAAGCCGTAGCTGATGGTGAAGTATTGCAGCGCCGCGTTGAAAATCTCGTCACGCTACGAGAAGAGGCAGATACGAAGCCTTATTAGTATTTGGCTTGTTAGTGTCCGTCTTAATTAAAAGCGGTCATGTAAATAGATATTTTTATTAGGCTGAGAAGCTCCATAGATAAGTACAATAACCGCCCAATTATTGCCCATGTCATCGCCCGTTTACTATAGATGACCTTATCGGTATAATAGCGCCTTGTTCACTATCATTGGGCTGTCTTCTCAGCTTAATAGAACACTTATTTTTTTGGAGGTATGGTTTGGATCGTGCGCTGGAATTTGTGGGCAACCACCCGTTTTTATTTGGTATATTAGCCGTACTTGCTATACTGTTTTTTACGATTGAAAACAAACGTAGCGGTAGAAAGATATCGCCTAACACGCTTGGCATGATGGTCAATTCTCAAAACGCGCAACTTATCGATATTCGCGCTAAGAAGAAGTTTGAATCAGGCTATATTCAAGGCAGCCGTAACATACCGTTCACTGACCTCAAAGACCGCTTAGAAGAGATTCGCGCGATTGAGCAGCCAGTGATTATCATCTGCGACATGGGCGTCCAAGCAGGCGCTGCGATTCAGATGATTGGTAAAGATAGTGTCTATCGCTTAGAGGGCGGTATTGGCGGCTGGCAAGGCGCTGGCATGCCATTGGTTGGTGTAAAAGACGCCAAAGCAAAGGCTAAAGGTAAAACAAAACCAAGTCTAAGCAAGTAATAGATCTGTATAGGCGCTTAAGTGAAGCGTTTATACACATCGCTTAGCTGATGTTTATGCGACCTGACTGATGTTTATGCGACCTGACTAACGTTATCAGCGCTACCAACGCTATAAAAAAGACACCTTTTTATCAGGTGTCTTTTTTTGTGGTTTATTTTTTATGTTCTGTTTATCATGTTTTACAGCACTAAAATACGTTTTGAGCCAAAACGGCTTGAATTTGTTGTGCTTATCCCCACTTTAGTAATGAGCATCACCGAATGCATTTTTACTTTACTCATTGATAACAGACTATACCAACGCTTTGACTATGATAATTTATCATGCTCTTTATAATACGTTTGTTATCCCATAAATTTATAAATAAGGATTTACCATGACTGTATCTGTAAAAGTTTACACTACCCCTATCTGCCCATACTGCTCAAACGCCAAACAACTACTAAAAACCAAAGGCGTTGATTATGAAGAAATCGGTATGCACGATATGAGCAGCGAAGAGCGTCAAGCGCTGATGAAAAAAACCAATAACTACCGCACTGTGCCGCAAATCTTCGTTGGTGAAACCTTTGTCGGTGGTTTTGATGAACTTAACCAAATGAACCAGCAAGGCAAACTTGACGAGCTATTGGCAGGTTAATCTGCTACCTTTCTTTACTGTCTGTCTTTACTTATGTAAAGATAGACAGTGGCACGTTTTAATAGAGTAGTAAGAAGTAATGATAAAAAATATCGAGACAATACCAAAAAATAGTCTCGATTTATATTACAATGAACTTTTATTAAAATGACGATTTGCCCAATCATTTGATTTAATTTTAGAGGATTTACCATGGCTGAAGAACAAGCACAACCACAATTGGCACTAGAACGCATCTACGTAAAAGACATGTCACTTGAAGTCCCAGGCGCTAGCGTATTCACCAAAGAGTGGAACCCAGAGCTTGATATCAATTTGTCTAGCAACGCTGAAAAACTAGATGACGATCATTATCAAATCATCCTAACTGTGAGCGTTACTGCCAAAAATGCGGAAGAAGCAGCATTTATCGCTGAAGTGCATCAAGCAGGTATCTTCTTACTAAAAGACATTCCAGAAGATCAAATCGGTCAAATCCTAGGCGCATACTGCCCTAATGTGTTGTTCCCATATGCTCGTGAAGTCATCAGTGACATCGTGACGCGTGGTAGCTTCCCACAATTGCTACTAGCACCTGTGAACTTTGATCAAGCGTATGCACAGAGCCAGCAGCAAGCACAAGTTGATGCTCAAGGTAATGCTTAAGCGCTAACCAAAAATATATGAGCTCTACGAGTCGTATATTTGATGAAAGACCGTTTACTTATAATGAGTAAGCGGTTTTTTTGTGGGTGTTTTTTATGAGGCGTAAAATCATTGGTCATAAAAAAACCCTGCTATTAAACAGGGTCTTCAACGACTACATCGACTGGCTAAATCAATTAGCTAACCTCGATAATTAGCCTTTTAGTGCAGACAAAATTTGTTGCTTCACATCATCGATACCTTGCGTACCATCAAACTTGTCATAGTTAGGCGCATCATCGCCTTCTTTAGCTTTGTCTTGGTAAAAACCAACCAATGCTGATGTTTGCTCATGATAAGTAGATAGACGGTCACGGATAGTCGCTTCTTGGTCATCTTCACGCTGGATAAGCGCTTCACCAGTGACGTCATCGATGCCTTCAACCTTTGGTGGATTGTGATCGACATGATAAACACGACCTGAACCTGGATGCTGACGACGGCCAGACAAACGGCTCACGATTTCGTCATCAGGTACACTGATTTCGATAACATGGTCGATAGCAACATCAGCGTCTGCAAGTGCTTGCGCTTGAGGAATAGTGCGCGGGAAACCATCTAGGATACAACCATTCACACAATCAGGCTTAGCGATACGCTCTTTCACTAGGTTGATAATGAGGTCATCAGAAACCAAACCACCAGCATTCATGATATCTTTGGCTTTTTTGCCAAGCTCGCTACCTTCTTTAATTGCTGCACGTAGCATGTCGCCAGTTGAGATCTGTGGAATATCATATTCTTTAGAAATAAACTGGGCTTGGGTACCTTTACCGGCGCCTGGTGGTCCTAGTAAAATAATACGCATCATTACACGACTCTCCTTAATAGATAGGATTTTGGGATTAATAAAACTCTGGGATTAGTTGTTTGCAAAGCTACCTTACCTTGTGGCCCTGCAAAGCTCAAGTATTTTCATTATTGATGTGACAAGTTGGCATGACTTATCTGTTCATACATGGTCAATTCAAGATAAAAAGTAATAGAATTGACTGCGTTTGAAACGCCCATTTATATATCTGGGTTCACTTCATATCTCTTTCAAATTAGAACAATCATAGCACTGCTGCTCGCGTCCGTACTGAGCAGCAGCGTCTATATAATAAATACCATTAGCGTCCGGTATTTATCATACTACTATGGCTATGGCACTTGCTGATTGATTTCCACGTTGACCTGATTTTGTTCTGCACTGATAACCACTGGATTGCCCGAGAGGTCGCCTGACTCTGCGGTAGCATTGCCACTATGACTGATACGAGCGATGACCGCTAGCTGTACTTTATCAGAACGAGCCGACCCTAGGGTACGCTCTGGCATCATAGCATCAAGATCACTTAGACTAATAACTGCTTCGCCTTGTTTGATATTGCTAATTGGTAGACGCTTAGCCGCAAATGGTGGACCACCTTTCACGTCACGTATCGCCACAAACAGTGTATCGTCAGCTTTTACCAATGGTAACAAACTAGCATTAATTTTGACTGTCACTTCGACGCCTTCAGAAGCTTGCTGCTGCTGCATCACCACATTAGCGCTAAGCTCGTCTAGACTTGATAGCGCTTGCGTATGATCGCCTGGTTTGGCCGCGATACTGTCACGCAGACGTTTAATCCAGCCTTGCGCTTGATCAAAATTACTAGCACGAGCCTCACCCATCGCCATAAGCATTTGTGCGCCTTCATGCTCTGGGTTTGTGACTAGTATGTTTTCTAACACTCGGCGGCTATTGGCATCTAACTGACCTTTATTAGCAAAGAAACTAATCTGCGCATAAGTGGTCGCAATTTCTTCGTTATCAGGTGATAGACGATAAGCGCGCGACAAAGCCTCTAATGCCGAATCAGTCGCCTCTAATGACAAGAACAGCTCTGATAAACGCATCCAGCGATTGTAGTCACTGGCATGACGATATACATTAGTCTGCATGGCACTAATCAGCTGATTACCATCTTCAATTGCCCAAGCTGGTGGTTGATCGATTCTACCTGTCAGTAAGTCATCCGCCACTTGACCGACTTTGTCCTCGGCAGCCCACAGCTCAAATACAGGTGTGCGATCACCGACCATCAGATATGCCATAGCAGTTAATACAGGTACCCAAACCATAATAATCAATCGGCTTTTGATACCTGGCGTGACCATCGGTGACACTTCACGCTGAGCATCCAAAAGCTGACGCTCAAGCTCAAGCTTCTGGTTTTGATAGTGATGGTCATCAATGATACCACTGTCTTTATCTGTTTTCAGCTCTGCTAGTCGCTCACGAAACACAGCAACGTTGATATCCAGCAGTTGATTATCCACAGGCTTACTATGCGAACGCGGTGCTCTTAACCACGGCTTAATGGTGATAACACCCAATAGTAGAGCGACAAGTAAACTTAGCGCAATAAATAAGCCAACAGTAGAAAATATGGTCATTTTTTGTCCCCAAGGCTTGTAGTGTCGTCTTTGTCATCGTTATTGGCGCGTGACAATAAGCGATCAAGTTCTGCTTTTTCAGCGGCAGACAACGCTTTGACATGGTTGTCTACTGCCACACCACTCTCGCCACTGGCGACAAGCTGACGGCGTTTACTTTGCCAAAACCAACCGACCAATAAGACGATCAATAATAGCGGTGGGAAAAACCATAAAATCCATGTTGAAGGACGTACTGGCGGCTTATAACTGATAAAGTCGCCATAGCGCTCTTGCATATAGGCTCGAATCTCGCCATCACTACGACCATCTTTTATTAAATCATAGGTTTTTTGCTTTAAGTCTTGGGCAATTGGCGCATCAGACCCTGCCAAGTTTTGGTTTTGACATTTCGGGCAGCGCAGCTCTTCGATGAGACCACGGTATTGGGCTTCTTGTTGCACAGAATCAAAATCGTAGACATCAATGGCAGCAAAGCTTGCCATACTCAATAGACAAGCGATAAACAAGCTTGCTAATTTTATAGTCGCATTTCTTATTTGGTAGGCTATCATTTGCACGCCTCCGCAACTTGGCTCGGATCTGGACTGACACCATTATTACTAGCGTCATTGAGCACCATCAAGCAAGGCGTGATACGACTTTGCCAATTGCTCTCATTGATCTCACCGATGATGTGCTGACGAATAATCCCATCACCATCGACGATGAAAGTCTCAGGCGCACCAGTCAGACCTAAGTCTAGAGCGAACTGCCCTGACAAGTCCTGAATAGACATAGAGAACGGGTCACCACCGCGATTCAAATACCCTAACGCATCACCAATATCATCTTTGTAGTTTACGCCCACCAAGTTAACACCGCGCTCTTCTAGCTTCATCAAAAAAGGATGCTCAATGATACAAGTTGGACACCAAGAGCCCCAAATATTCATGAGAAATGGCTTATCTGGCAAGTTATCATTGGTCATGATACGACTGGTATCTGATAATAATGGCAACTCGAAAGCAGGTACTGGACGCTCAAGCGCCGTATTGGTCACGATATCAGTCGGCTTGCCCAAACGCATATAGAGCATAGCGACCAAACCAATAAAGATAACCAGCGGAATCAAAAACCCAATTTTAAGTTTTTTCTTAGTTTTTACTTTATTACTGCTAGCAACTTTAGGGTCTTTGACAGCCTCTTGCTGAGCTTTTTTATCAGATTCATTGTTTGAGGTAGTCATATTAACGCTCCCCTATCTTTGTAGCTGACGTATCCAAATCCGCAACCGTCGCAAAACCTGATTTTTTGGCCGCGATTTGTGCAGGTGTTTTGGTTTTTTTGATACGGTAACGACTGTCTAGCATACTGAGCAATGCGCCAAACGCCATGATAAGCGCACCCAACCATATCCAGCGGATCAGCGGTTTGACATAGATACGGAAAGCCCATTCATTACTGTCTTCAGCAATCGGCTCACCAAGTGCTACGTAGACATCGCGCATCAAATTGGCATCAATCGCAGCTTCTGTCATCGGCATCATACTGATAATGTAGTTACGCTTTTCAGGATATAACGTGGTCACTTCTTGACCGTCTCTGCTGACTGTTACTTCTGCTTGCGTAGCATCAAAGTTACTGCCTTTTACTTCACTAAAGCCTTTCACCGTAAAGTCATAGCCTTGCACGTTGACACTGTCATTAGGCCCTAATGCCACATCGCGCTCAATGCTCAACGTACTGGTAAATGCCACACCGATAACTGCAATGATAACGCCAATATGAGCGGTCTGCTGACCCCAGTAGCTTAGACGCAACTGACGTAAACCGTTTAAACGACTTGGTGCGTTTTTAGTTTTGTCTTTGAAATCGACAACCATCCATAACAACACCCAAAAGCTCACAGCCAATGTAACACCGATATTTAGCATCGCTGATGGACTGGTAAAATAGGTGATAATGGCAGCTAATACCAAACTGCTCACCGCGATAACCATGCCAGCACCCAATAACGGGCGGCTGTCTTGTTTCCAACGGATATTAGAGCCCATACCCATCGCTACCAGTAGCAGCCATGTCAACGGCACAAATAGAGCGTTGAAGTATGGAGGGCCAACAGATACCTGACCCAAGTTAAAGGCATCAGCAATAATAGGATATAACGTACCAAGTAGTACCACTAAGGTTGAAATGAGAATAATAACGTTGTTAATTACCAAAAATGATTCACGTGAGATAAGTCGATACTGACTCTCGACCGTCAAACGCCAACCACGTACAGCAAACATCAACAGACCACCGCCGACGATGATACCGAGAATGACTAGAATCACTAAACCACGCGTTGGATCAGCGGCAAATGAATGCACTGACGTGATGACACCTGAACGTACTAAGAACGTACCAAGCAAGCTAAGCGCAAAAGCAAAGATTGCGAGCATAATCGTCCATGCTTTAAATACACCACGTTTTTCGGTGACAGCAAGTGAATGCAGTAGCGCTGTCCCTGCCAACCATGGCATTAATGAGGCGTTCTCTACTGGATCCCAGAACCACCAACCGCCCCAGCCAAGCTCATAATAAGCCCACCATGAGCCAAGCGCGATACCGACTGTTAAGAAACCCCAAGCCGCCAATGCCCATGGACGCGACCAACGTGTCCATACCGCATCCAAACGCCCTTCCCACAATGCAGCCATACAAAACGCAAATGGCACAACCATACCCACGTAACCCATATAAAGCATCGGCGGGTGAATAATCAGACCAAAATCTTGCAACACAGGGTTTAGATCCGCGCCATCAACAGGCAGATTGGGTAATGTGCGATCAAATGGTGATGAGGTAAAGATAAGCATCGCTAGCATCATCATCTGCACGCCTGCTAATATCACCAGCACTCGCGCACGCATAGACAACGGCAACCCACGGCTGAAGTAAGAGACCAATGCACACCAAGTGGCCATGATGGTCATCCAAAGCAGCAGCGAGCCTTCATGCCCGCCCCATGTCGCCGACAGCTTGTAGTACCAAGGCAGCAATGTATTGGAATGCTGAGTGACGTAGACGAGGCTAAAGTCGTTGTAATAAAAGCCTGCCATCAGTGCAGCAAATGAGGTAATCATTGCCGCAAATTGTGCCCATGCCAGACTTGGCGCCAAACGCTGCCAAGCGACGTGGTCACGCATGACGCCAATGGTTGGTAGTACCACCTGCAAAATCGCCAGTATAAAAGCGGCCAGCAAGGCAAAATAACCCAATTCTGTGATTAACATACGGTCTAACCTTGTTTACCTTGGATACAATTAAGGGTTCACCGATGGCATTGCTAGCCACTGGCAAACGCTAATAGTCCTTTATGCGGTCATAGTTTACGGTTAAAAACTGAGGTTTCAATTGCTGTAGAAGCACATAAAACCCGCTACTATCATTGTGACGTATCAATATGAATGATTGATACAAATTACTTATCTGTTGTTAATTTTACATTTTTTAGTTATTCAAAGCTTATTCAATATAGCCGTTCATCACTAATTAAAAATACTTATTAATGCATTATTACATCGAGGGGAAAAATACTAACACTAAATGCAACCAACCTGCTAGAAAACCAGTCAAACCGCCCAAAACAATCAACGTCATCTCATCCTCTCGGAAAGCGGGACGCAACAGGTTCTGAAACTCATTTGGCGTTAGCGCACGTATTCTATCGCGAAACAGACCGAATATCTTACTGGCTCGGCTTTCATTTAGCTCAGGATCTCGCAGTGGTACCATCGTTGCGACAATAGATTTGTCGATAATGGTATTTTTGAGCTGTCCATAATCACGGCGACCCAATCCCACACGTAATGTCGTGCTAATCACTGGTGACTCTAGCACCGTATATAGATGCGATTTCATCAAATCACGGGTTTGCGCTGAGCGGTCACCATACATCATCTCATTCATGATGTTTTCTAGAGTGACCAAATCTTTTACCACAATTTCAGCAAAAACCTCAGAAACTTCCTCTTGGCGCTTCATAAAGCCACCTTGCAAACGATACTTTGCGATATGCGGTATGACGGGTTTGATAAATGGAAAGCGACTCTGCACCGTAAATAGCTTCAAATAAGGTATGAAGTGCGGCTCTACTGGATTAAATACCATCCAAATGGCAATCCAATTGGTGAGAAAACCCCAAATCGCGGCAAAGAACGGTACGGTCCAATGCTGCGGCACTACCAAAAATATAAACATTTGGATAATACCAAATACCAGACCAATCAACGCACTGATGTGCCAGATAAAATCGATCTCTTTTTGTCCGACCTTTAGAAACATATTGACCATCAGGCGACGATCGTTTTCCATCGTGTTAACAATCATTTTGCGCATATCGACCAAGTCTTCGACATGATAAGTCAAATCTGTCACCAGCGACTGCATAATACTAGGTAGCTCTTTATGGGCTTGCGCATAGACACGGCGCTTTAGGGCGTAAGGCAGATTGCCCCACAATGCTGGCGAGTGATCCAGCATAATCTCATCAATCAATGGCTCAAGGTTTTTGTCCACCGTATCGGTGACAAATATCGCCATTTGCTCAGGCTCCATCGCCTTAAAAAACTCATCAAGCGAACCGAGTTTTGAGAGCGTTTGGTCAACGATAACCCCTGATATCTTGCCCGCTTTGCGCGGAACAATACCTTGCCAACCGATACCTGGCAGCCCAAAAAATGGGAAGTTTGGAATACGAATACCCCAGAACTTGACCGGATAGAACAGCATCTTGAGCGCCATCCACACATGTACCCAAGTGACGAATGCCGTCACTGGTGGGATGGTCAGCATGGCAAAAAACTCTGGATGTTCAGCTATCGTCTGCCATAATGAATTTACGTCCATGACTTATCTAGTCCCTGACAGGTTGATTGTCGTTGCTAATATTGTCGCTACTGATAACGAAACTTTAGCAAAATGAGAACGTTTCAAAAGACGCTCCGCCCATAATAACTACTATAAAATAAATCGCCTGATTTTAGCATACTTGCCATTTATTAGCACATATAGACCAGCGGCAAGTTGTGACTAAAGATGACATGGTTCATATCGTCTGTTAACCAATAAAAACCTAAATATAAGCCAGTGCTTAGTCAGTAGACAATCAAGACAAAATATATGACTGAGTACTGCGCCTGCTTATTTGTTCTGTTATAATTTGTAGTGCAATAACAAAGACTACCTGCGTATAAATGACTGCATGACGATTTCACACCATACTCTTCTATGTGATTGAAACCATTTGCATTATCTTTTAGACTCACCGCACTTTGGTTAACCAACCTGCCCTCTTACTTTTCTTTTATTGACTCACTGACCGTTTGGGCTCTGATCTTCTATGAATAAACCGATAACTCCCAATACCGAACAGGTCAACAGTACCTTTACCAATCGTATTATCATCTTTGGGATTATAATATTGATTGGTTTGGGCGGTTTGATAACACGTTATGGGTATTTGCAAGTCTATGCTCATGATCAGTACACAACGCAAGCTGATAACAACCGTATCAAACTGATATCTGCGCCACCTAGTCGTGGGTATATCTATGATCGTAACGGGGTAATACTGGCAGACAACCAGCCAGTCTTTACAGCGATGCTCAGCCCTGATGAGGTCGAAAATCCTGAGCGCACGTTGCATCTACTTGCGCCGATTTTTGATTTAACCGATACAGATATCACTGACATCTTGGCGCGTCTAAGTAAAAATAAAAACGACCCTGTGACGATTAAGATTGATTTAACAGAAGCACAGTTGGCTCAGTTTAGTGAGCGTAAGCCTTTCTTCCGCGGGGTCTCTATCCAAAGCAAGCTTACGCGCTCTTATCCTTATGATGAGCTGTTTGCCCATGTCATCGGCTATGTCGGACGTATCAATGACAAAGAGTCAAAGCGTATTGATAAAGACCGTTACGCTGGTACTGACTTGATTGGTAAAATCGGTATTGAAGACTACTACGAAGATATTTTGCTTGGTCAACCAGGTTATCAATCGGTAGAGACAGACGCACATGGGAATATCTTACGTCAACTGGATACCAAGCCGCCAATAGCGGGTAACGATATTACGTTGAGCTTGGATTATGGTTTGCAAACCATCGCCCAACAGCAACTCGATGGACGCCGCGGTGCAATCGTCGCGATAGATCCCAAAAACGGTGATGTATTGGCATTTGTTAGTAATCCAAGCTACGACCCTAACCCTTTCATATCGGGTATTTCTTTCAAAGACTACGACGATCTACGCGAAGATTTAGATCAGCCACTATACAATCGCGCACTCCAAGGGATGTACCCCCCTGCTTCTACTATTAAACCGTTCGAAGGTTTGGGCGGTATTCATTATGGTCTACGCGATTGGAACAGCACTATCTATGACCCTGGTTATTTTAGCTTACCTGGTGACACGCATCGATTCCGTGACTGGAAACGTGGCGGTCATGGCACGGTAGACCTCAAAAAATCCATCATGATGTCGGTCGATACGTATTACTACAAACTGGCCTACGAGATGGGCATACAACGTCTACATGATTGGATGACACGCTTTGGTTTTGGTCAACAAACAGGCATTGATTTGCCCAACGAAAAATCAGGCATCATGCCATCGCCAAAATGGAAAAAAGACACTTACGATAAAGACTGGCTACCGGGCGAAACCATCTCGGTCAGTATTGGACAAGGGTATTTCTTGGCAACGCCGCTACAGATTGCTAATGCTACAGCCATGACTGCCAGTAAAGGACAGCACATTACCCCGCATTTATTAAAGAGCAGTGACGGTGCTGCGGACGTCAAAATCATCACTAAGCCAGATGGCAAAATAGACTACAACGGTAAGCCGTCTGACTGGCTACGAATGCATGATGCTATGGAAGACACCGTCAAAAGAGGGACAGGCCGCGGCATCTATACCCCGCGCTATCGTATCGCTGGTAAAACAGGTACTGCACAGGTAAAGTCTATCGCTCAAGGCCAGCGCTATGACAAGTCGGCAATCGATAAGCGTCACTGGGATCATGCTTGGTTTAATGGTTTTGCCCCAGTAGAAGACCCGCAGATTGCCCTTGCAGTATTGGTCGAAAATGGCGGCGGTGGTAGTGCTGTTGCAGCGCCTATTGGCCGTGCTCTATTTGACTACTGGGTATTACAACGTAAAACAGATCCTGTGCTGCCACCTTCTGCTGATGAGCTAAAAGTCATTAAACGCCAAAAAGCTTTTGAAAAAGCGATGCGTGATGCCATTCGAGATAAAGAAGCAAAAGCATTGGAAGAAAAAGAAGCCGCGGAAGCTGAAGCGGCAGCAGCGACGTCTGAGTAACTAGACGTTTAAGTACTTAATAGTATAAAAAGCAAAACCTAGTGAAATAAGACTTAGTAAAGTAAAACCTAGCAAAGAATTGGTAAGCGAGACACGATAATGAAAAAAGCCTCAAATGGACGCGCACCAAAGAATAACCGTAAGGCGAAAAGTGCCGCAGCGGGTGATGTACGCATTATCGGTGGTCAGTTTAAGCGCCGTATTGTAAGTTTCATCGATGCAGATGGCCTGCGCCCGACCCCAGATCGCTTGCGGGAGACTTTATTTAACTGGCTACTCGCTGACATTCATGATGCCCATGTACTCGATAGCTGTGCTGGCAGTGGCGTATTAGGATTTGAAGCATTATCTCGCGGTGCGGCCCACACGACATTTATCGAAATCAATCCAGCACAAAGCAACATGCTACGTCAGAGTGCTGAGCAATTACGTCTTGAAGCTGCTTCTTATCAAATTATCACTGGCACTGCTGAGCAAGTACTGCGTCAAGAGCATCTGACTGCGCGCTCCTTTGACATCGTATTTATCGATCCACCTTATGCTCAGGATTTATGGCAGCCTATTTTGACTGCGCTTATTACCAACGCTTTAATCAATACTGAAACACTAATTTATCTAGAAGCTGATAAAGATTTGTCAGCACAGCTTAAACAATTGGAAGCGTCGCTAAATGAGAATTTAGACCTCCAACCAAGCGTTACTCAGCAACCAATCGCTTTTGAATGCTTAAAACAAACTAAAGTCGGACAAGTTGTCGCTGGACTTTATCGTCTATCATCGTCATAATTGTCGGGTTAATGAAAGCCGTTAACGTATTTTACAAATGTTTAGAACCGCTAAAAACTGGCCGACGCTGCAGTTTAATGTATATAAGGCGAAAATAAACCCCAATGCAGCTTGCAAGCGTAGGCGCTACTGCTTATAATGTGCAGTCTGTTTTTTGAGAGCCCCGTTCCCAGCTAAACTCTCAACGAATTCTAATTTTAAGGTTTTATCATGAAAACACTTAGTGCAAAACCAGCTGAAGTGACCCATGACTGGTATGTCGTAGATGCTGACGGCAAAACCCTTGGTCGCTTAGCCACTCAAATCGCAACTCGCTTACGTGGCAAGCACAAGCCTTCTTTTACTCCGCACGTTGATACTGGTGACTTTATTGTTGTCATCAATGCTGACAAAATCACGGTAACGGGTAAAAAAGCACAAGACAAAAAGTACTATCGTCACAGTGGCTACCCAGGTGGTATTAAAGAAACCAACTTCAATAAGTTGCTTGCACATAAGCCTGAAGATGTTCTACACAAAGCAGTTAAGGGTATGCTTCCAAAGGGCCCTCTTGGCTATGCGATGATCAAGAAGCTGAAACTTTATGCGGGTACTGATCATCCACATACTGCACAGCAACCTAAAGAACTAGACATCTAAGGATATACTTATGGAACGCAATTACGGAACTGGTCGCCGCAAGACGTCTACTGCTCGTGTATTTTTATCAAAAGGTACTGGTAGTATCGTTGTTAACGGTAAGCCACTTGACGAATACTTCAGCCGTGAAACTTCACGCATGGTTGTACGTCAGCCATTAGAACTACTAGACTCTGTTAACGCATATGACTTATATGTAACTGTTGCAGGCGGTGGTATTAGTGGTCAAGCTGGCGCAATCCGCCACGGCATCACACGTGCATTAATCGAAGCTGACGAAACTTTGAAGCCTGCCCTAAAAGCAGCTGGTTTTGTTACTCGTGATTCACGTCAAGTTGAACGTAAGAAACTGGGTCTACGTAAAGCACGTAAACGTCCACAGTTCTCAAAACGTTAATCAAAACTCTCTCTTATCCTTTTGCTGCTGTTGTCTTTTTCTCAGAGCTTCAGTAGCAAAGTTAAATAAGAGTCTGGTTTTGCAAAACCTTATAAGCTGGTCACAGCTTATAAGGTTTTTTTATGCCTACTGATAGCGTGTTGATTATCTGATTGTCTTAATCAAACCAGCTTTGTCTTACAGCGATAATTGACATGAGTGCCTTGTTTCGACACTACAAAGTAGAGCGTCTGTAGAAATTCTAACTTGCAAAGCATTAAACGCTACCCCATCATATCAGTAACTTTTTATTATTAGCCATGATGCCTCAAACCGTGCTGCAGAAGGATATTATGAAAGCGCCAGAACAATTCGACCCTAGCAAGCCATCTGCCAACAGCAGCGTGCCGCCTAGCATGGAACAGTCGGCTAAGTCGCCTGCGATACCTGCTGGCACACCGACGATTACTCAAAATCATAAGCGTACAGCGCAAGCAGATAACAAGCCATTTCAGTGGCAGTTTTTATCACCAAAGAATTGGGGCATTTGGCTGTTATTTTTGATAATGCTACCCATGATATATCTGCCGTTACGTTGGCAGTTTTGGCTAGGTCGTAAGCTCGGTATATTGATTTATAAAGCTGCTGGCTCACGTAGACGTGATACGCTAATCAATCTGAAGTTGGCATTTCCAGAGAAGCCAGAAGCTGAACGTGAATTAATGGCCAAGCAAGTCTTTGTCAATCAAGGCATTGGTGTGTTTGAAACGTTATGCGCTTGGTTCAGGCCCAATATATTTACTAGAACTGTATCCATCTCAGGGTTACAGCATATTGTTAATGCGCAAAATGAGCAGCGACCAGTTATCCTGCTCGGTGCACATTATACGATGCTAGACTTGGGTGGCCTCTTATGTGCGCAGTTTTTCCCTGTAGACTGTATGTATCGTACGCAAAACAATCCTTTATTAGACTGGTTTATTTATAATGGTCGTACCAATATTTTTGGTAAGCAAATCTCTAGTCGTGATATGCGTAGCTTGGTTACCTCTATCAAAGCGGGACACGTCATCTGGTACTCTCCTGATCAAGACTATGGTCTCAAGCAAGGGGTCATGGCGCCATTTTTCGGTGTGCCAGCCGCGACGATTACTGCATCGCGTCGCATGGCAAAACTGGGTAGCAAAGAAAAGCCGCCAGCTGTCATGGCACTGCATACTTATCGGCAGACGCCTGACAACTTGCCGCGCGGTAAACGCCCCCATTATCATTTAACGATTACACCAGAGTTAGACAACTACCCAAGTAAAGATGAAGTCGCTGATGCCACTCGGGTCAATGAAGTTTTAGAAGGACTCATTCGTATTGATCCCACTCAGTGGATGTGGTTTCATCGCCGCTTCAAACATGGGCCAAACGGTCGTACTGATATCTATAAGTAAGCCTTTATTCCCAAAAATACTGGTGAAGTTTGCTATACTTTGCGGCTAATATTTTGCATTTTAGCTATGCACTGATAATAATTTGATAAACAAAATAACGGATTTTCCATGAGCAATAACAGTACTCCTGACAATCAAACTTCTGATACTTCAACCGAAGCCAAGCGCATCCTGACTGGTATCAAGCCAACTGGTATTCCGCATTTAGGTAACTATGTTGGTGCGATTCGTCCAGCGATTGAGTCTATTCAAAATAGTGATCATGAAGCGTTTTTCTTTTTGGCAGACTACCATGGCATTATCGGTTGTTATGACCCTGCTATCATTCATGAATCGACGAGAGCCATTGCAGCCACATGGATTGCTTGTGGTTTAGACCCTGAGCGTGTCACGTTCTACCGTCAGTCAGACGTGCCTGAAATTCCAGAACTTGCTTGGATCTTGAACTGCTCATGTGCCAAAGGTTTGATGAACCGCGCCCATGCCTATAAAGCAGCCGTTGATATCAATACAGAAAAAGCCGATGTCGATCCTGATCAAGGTGTCACCATGGGTCTATTCGGTTATCCCGTGCTAATGGCAGCTGATATTTTGATGTTTAATGCGACCCACGTGCCTGTTGGTCGTGACCAAGTGCAGCATATCGAGATGGCGCGTGATATCGCAGGTACTTTTAATCATCGTTATAAGTCGCTTTTCACGCTACCATCAGCAGTCGTTGATAACGATATACCGCTGCTTACTGGGCTTGATGGCCGTAAGATGAGTAAGAGCTATAGCAATACGATTCCCCTATTCGGTGAGCCAAATCCACAAGTTAGTCCTGAAAAACAGATGCATAAAGCCATCATGAAAATTGTGACTAACTCACAGCTACCTGATGAGCCAAAAGATCCTGATGACTCAGCTATCTTTGAGATTTATAAAGCATTTGCGACCGCTGAAGAGATTGCTGATATGCGTGCGCGCTATGCCGCTGGTATTGGTTGGGGCGACGCTAAGCAAGCTTTGTTTGATAAGATTAATGACGAAATCGCGCCATTCCGTGCACGTTACGAAGAGCTGATGGCCAATCCAAAAGAGCTAGAAGAAATCTTGCAGATGGGTGCGGATAAAGCCCGTCGCCATAGTCGTAAGCAACTAGACAAAGCTCGCCGTGCTATCGGCATCCGTCCGCTTGCTAAGCTTAAATAATCGTTGCTGGAATAGTCGTTTCACTGGCGCAATTTATTATCAAAGCGGGTGCTAAACGTGCAAAATGAACCAAACATCAGACAGGCGGCTTTGTCTAAAGCCGCCTTATCTGCTATGGCTGATTCAACTTCTGAGTCTATGGACAATCAGAGCGAGCATGATGAATCAGTCAACCATGATATGTCGCTGCGTATCTATCAAACGCCTGTGCAGCATTTGCCAGAAGACCTGTATGTACCACCGCAAGCCTTTGCTATTTGGTTAGAGCAATTTGCTGGTCCATTGGATTTTCTATTGTATTTGGTCAAAAAGAACAACGTCGATTTGACCCAAATGCCCATTTTGCCTATCACTGAGCAGTACTTAGCTTATATCGGTGAATTAGATACCGAACACTTTGAGCTAGCGGGTGATTATCTGCTAATGGCATCAACGCTCATCGCTATCAAAACCGAACTGCTATTACCTGCCCCTGATACCCCTACCGATGAGCGTGACCCAAAAGCAGAACTGATCGAACGCCTCGAAGAATACGCGCAAATCAAAGTGGTCAGTCAGCGCCTAGACAATCTAGTACGTCTAGAGCGCGATGTGTTTTTGGCCATGGTTAGTATGCCTGGTCAAGACGTTATGAATGCGGAACTGCCAAGCTACTCACCTAACTTGCTGATTGATAGCTTATTTAAAATGCAGTTACAGCCTGACTATCAAATGCATACGATCAAAGTTGATGCAGTACCCCTTGCCGATCGTATTGCCAGTATTAGCAGACAATTAAGTACAGATGGGGCGCGCTCCTTTTATGAGCTACTGGATAAGGCACAAGGTAAAATAGGCGTGGTCGTGAGTTTTGTCGCCGTACTTGAGCTTATAAAGCGGCAGTTAGTTGGTGTGGTCAATATTGAGACAGATAGCGGTGTCGTCAACTCTGTTTCCAATAATTCTGATCAGACTAATATGAATAATGAATCCACAAATCTCACATTACAGTGGTTAGCCTAGTAGGCTCTAAGACTGTCTCTTAGACTACTCTCTATTAAAATCACAATATTGAAATAAGAGCATACTTTAGATGGTAGATATTGAAGACCCAAAGCAACATGATGAGACCCTAGAATCAACAACTATGACTACATCACCATCAGCTGAAGCGCAGCATAATTCTCTTGAAGAGATGAGTAAACGTATTGAAGTACTGTTGCATGTATCAGAAGCACCGCTGACCGCTCACGCATTAAAGAAACATTTGTCATTATCTACTAAAGAATTAAAGCAAACCTTGGAAGTGCTGCAACAACGCTTAGATACAGGTGTGCTTAGGCTACATGAGACCGCCAGCGGTTATCGTTTACAGATATCTGATGACTATAGCAGTCTAATCCAGCGTACTTTTCCGCAGCGTCAGGAACGCTTGAGCCAAGCCTTACTTGAAACCCTAAGTGTCATTGCTTATAAACAACCTGTGACACGCAGTGATATCGAGCATGTGCGCGGAGTGACATTATCGAGCAATATACTACGCCAGTTATTCGATAAAGGATGGATTGTGGAGAAAGGCTTTAAAAATACTCTAGGCCGTCCTGCATTGCTGCATACTACTGCGCAGTTTTTAGATGCGTTTGGATTAAGCCATCTGGATGAACTGCCACCTATGCCAGATATGGAAACCATACGATCCATGTCTTAAATTTTCTGCTGAACAAACTATAGTTACTCACATAAAAAAGGACAGACCACATAGGGTCTGTCCTTTTTATTGCGTTGCTGATTTTGAACTGATATCAAAACCTAGCAATACGTCTGCTAATTACTGATTAATCACATCAACACCCTTTGGCGGTGTAAATTTAAACTGACTGCTACCAATACTTGGGTTCATCTTAATACCGCTAAACTTAATAGAGGTTGTCTGTCCCAAAGTATCATTCAATACCATCATGACAGGTTTGCCACCACTAAAGCTTATTGAAAGACTTTTGAAACTTGCACTGTCTGACTTAGGATAGAGTACATAGTAGTTTTTGTTGTCATATGGCTGAGTGATTTTGAAGTTTTGATCAATTTTGCTCGGATCACCTGACAGTAGCAAAGCTGGCGTATTACCTACTTGGCTGTCGACGTTTTGCTTGGTCGCTTGCTCTAAATCCTTGTCATAAACCCACATAGAATTACCATTAGCAACGATCAGCTGCTCTGATGGTGACTTGGTTTCCCAGCGGAAGTTATTTGGACGTTGGACACTCATAGAGCCTTTAAACGTACCACTACTCGCGCCTTTAGTTGTTTGACTAAAATTGGCTGTCATACTCTTGGTATTGGTCAGCAATTTGTTCAAACGTTTAGCAGCTGTTAGGTTGTCAGCAGGAGCTGCTGTAGCCGTTTGAGTCAACGCCATCATTGGCGCTGCGACACCTAGCGATGTCATTAATACACCTGCTAAAGCCCCACTCATCATTTTTTGTTTGGTTGATTTTTTCGTAGATAAGTTCATCATAAATCCTCTCTAAAAAAGCATAATCGCTTTAAAGTTGTCGCTAAAAATAAAATATTCTATTGAAATTTTTGTTTTCTATAAATACTGATTTTACCAAGCTAAAGCTGGTAACCATCAGCAATGGCAACAGTGTGCCAGTTTTTTTATTACGCGCCTAGTCATGATTTGCAATCTTTACTACGGCTGCCATACACGCTTGTAACCAATACAGTTACACGGTAAAAGTTTGCATTTATAATTATTAGCTACAGTAATTATGCTAATAGTGGCTTTAAAGATATCGCTTAGAATTATTATTAATTTATATCACCCTACAAACGTAAAAAGCCCTTACTACCATAAGGCAGTAAGGGCTTTTTTAATTATCTGATCATTCTATCCAAAGAATAAAACGACCTAAATAGATAATTATGCGTTTTCAACCGTAACATAACGACGGTTAAATTTACCTTTGGTCGCAAACTTTACAACACCGTCATTCAGTGCAAATAAAGTATGGTCACGACCCATGCCAACGCCTTCGCCTGCATGGAATTCTGTACCACGTTGACGAACGATGATGTTACCAGCTGTGATAGCTTGGCCACCAAAGATTTTTACGCCTAGCATTTTTGGGTTTGAATCACGACCGTTACGGCTCGAACCGGCAGCTTTTTTATGTGCCATGAGAAAATCTCCTTGTTAATTTGACTTATCGCTGATGCGATAACTCTTAAGCATTTAGTGCGCTATTTAGCAATAATTGCTAAATGGATAATTAGGCATTAATCGCTTTGATTTTTAACAAGGTGTACCATTGGCGGTGACCTTGTTCTTTGTGATAATGCTTACGACGGTTGTGCTTGATGATACGGATTTTTTCGCCGCGACCATGCTCAACAACTTCAACTTCTACGCTAGCGCCGTCAACAACAGGCTGACCGATTTTGACGTTATCGCCGTCAACAACCATCAACACGTCTTCAAATTTGATTGTTTCGCCTTTTTCTGCTTTTAGTAGTTCAACTTTAAGCAATTCATCGACGACTACACGGTGCTGTTTACCACCAGTTTTGATTACTGCGTACATTGTATGACTCCGTTTAACCCGTGTGCCGTGGCTGATGTTATACCAACGCTTTTACGACGAACACGACAGGGAAAAATTAAAGGCAAGATTTTACGGCTTTTTGCTCATAAAAGCAAGCCGCGCCTCTCGTTTTTGCAAGGTAGTTACACTAATGACCATCTCTCATTTGGCTATAACGGCTGCTCATCAAGGAAAGTCGATAAACGACAATGCGAATATAAACATGAGAAATAGTAATGATAAGTGATAGATTAAGCCCAACAGCGGCCATTATAACTTATGCAATCAGTTACTTACAGCCCTTTATGAATCATTTATGTGACCAATAAGCTTAAAATGAGCTAGAAGATATATCTGTAAAACACAAGACATTTCTTATCGTTTTTATTCTATTCAATAGGCATAGTAAGCCCTATATATCATACGCCTGACCTACTTGTGCTATATACTTTAACCAACAATTTAAGCAGATAGCTATGCTATCATAAGCGAAATAATACCTTACCTATAGATAGATAAAGTCAAGGTTATACCAACTCTCTTTACTCTTATTAATATGACTATTTATTATGACTAGCACCTCTTTAAATAATACCGTGCCTGCCCCTCAATCGACGCCTAGCTATGCTGATATTCAAAGTATTGTAGCCAACGACTTTGAGGTAATGGACAAGCAAGTGTTTGGCAGTTTGAACTCAAAAGTACAACTCGTCATGAGCGTCTCGCAACACGTGATCAATGCTGGTGGCAAACGTATGCGCCCCCTGATTACCTTGCTTTGCGCACGTATGTTCGATGACAATCCATCAGAAAAGGCCATGCATCTAGCTGCTATCACTGAAATGCTACATACCGCCACCCTAGTCCATGATGATGTCATCGATGAGTCCGGGCAACGCCGTGGAAAGCCGACAGCAAATGCGACGTGGGACAATGCCACTGCCGTATTGGTCGGTGACTATCTGATTGCTCGTGCGTTCAACCTATTGGTTGGCTTTCAGAGCCTGCCACTGTTGCAAGTATTCTCAGATGGGACTTGTGACATTGCCGAAGGCGAAGTATTACAGCTACAGCACCAGCATAACCCTGCCGCAACAGAGGAAGATTACTTACGTATTATCGATGGCAAAACATCACGCCTGTTCATGATGGCGACCCAAGGTGCTGCTATCTTGCAAGACAAGACAGAATATATGACGGCATTGGGCGATTTCGGACAGCATTTTGGTAATGCGTTCCAAATTATCGATGATGTGCTCGACTATAGTGGCGACAGTGAAGTGATGGGCAAAAACTTAGGCGATGATCTTGCTGAAGGCAAACCTACCCTACCGACTATCAAAGCACTCGAGCTACTCAAAGACAGCGACACTGAAGGCTATGAGCAGTTACGTATTGCCGTTCAGACAGGTAAGACACCAAATGCTGAACAACTGATTGAGTTGGTACGTAGTTCTGGCTCATTGGCTTATTGTAAGCAGCGCGCTCTAGAAGAAACTAAACTGGCACAAGATGCACTGAGTACGCTACCAGACAACCGTTATCGTACAGGCTTATATCAATTGACTGAACTCGCTAGCGCCCGATTAGTATAATTAAAGCTGAGTCGTCTATGTTATTAACTAATTAAGACGACTCTTTTTTTTGACAGAATTTTTTAGCATGGCTTTTTAGCAAACTCCTTCAGCAATTGATGAATAAGAAGCTCATAAATTAAGAAGTACCTTCTCAAAAACTAGCATGTCAGCCAAATCGTTACCTTTCTTTAAGTTTCATACATTCTTGCAGTACTATAATCGTATAAGGCTTTTTGGACAGTCGGTCAAAGTTTGATGACGTTTGTTAGAGAGATACTGATAGTTATTTTTTATGACTGTAATTAGGGGTTGCTAAAATTGTCATTTTGTTGACAAAGTCGATTTTCTATCGTTTAAAAACCTTAGTTACTATAGGGTTTTAGATTTATAACAAAAGTTTACAATATATTTTGATACTAGGTTGTGCATGGTTCTATTAGCTGTTAATAGAGACGACGCTTACTATGACGGTAATCTATTAATTCGTAAACTGTAATATTACCGCTTTTCGATCCAGCTCGTATCGCAAACTACTTGACTGTGGGGTTACCCCAATAGTTTATAATGACTCATTAAATTTATTAATCCATTCTGTGGTTTGCTTAAACAATTAATGCTAAATAATCCTTTCGATACTTAATCCATATCGATGTCAGATTTCCTATTAGTTATATTTCACTAACAGAATAATCTGAAACTGGAATAAATAATGCTAGCTTAGGCTATTTATTCTCTTTATTCAGCATTAGCAAGTTATTCAGCATTAGCAAGTTATTCAGCATTAGCAAGTTATTTAGTATTAGCAAGACCCTTATATTCAGTACGCCAAACTTATTGATCGATTTTTATACTGTCACTATTTATATATATTGCCGAGGACATTGATGAAGCACTCTTATCTTGCGCTTGTAATAGCATCTGTACTATCTGGAGCTGTACTGGTTGGCTGTGACAACAACGAGGACGCCGCTGGTGAGCAAGCCGCACAGCAGCAAATGCCGCCTGCGGTTGTCAACGTTCAGACAGTCACTCTCGATACCGTCCCTCAAGTACAAACTTTTTCTGGTCGTACTGCAGCTTATCAAACTGCTGACGTCCGCCCACAGGTCAACGGTGTGATTGACGAAGTACTATTCCGTGAAGGAAGCAACGTCAAGAAAGGTCAGCCACTGTATCGCATCAACACCGACAACTATGCCTCATCTGTAACGAGTGGCCAAGCTGCCGTACAGCAATCACAGGCTAACTATCAAACTGCTGTGGCAAACAATGCCAATGCAAAAGCTGAATTGGTCAGTCGTCAAGCGTCATTAGCACAAGCGCAAAATGATTTACAACGTCTGCAAGGTCTGGTCAGTATTGATGCCATCTCGAAGCAGCAGTACGATCAAGCACAAACAGCCGTACGTACTGCACAAGCAGCGGTACAAAGTGCAGCAGCTTCTGTCGGTCAAACTCAAGCAGGTATTGAGAGTGCAAAAGCAGGCATTCAGACCGCAAAAGCAGGTTTAGAAGCCAGTACGTTAGATCTTAACCGTACTATCGTACGCGCACCGCTTACCGGTCGTACTGATCGCTCTAGCGTCACTGCTGGTACTCTAGTCAGTGCTGGTCAAGCAGATCCATTGGTGACTATTTCACGCTTAGACCCTATCTACGTTGATATTAGCCAGTCTTCTTCTGAGTTGCTAAAGCTTCGTCAGCAGATAGCAGATGGTACTGCTCAGCCAGGTATGAACTCAGTTGAATTGGTACTAGAAGATGGTTCTGTCTATCCAGTACGCGGCAAGCTTGCACTGTCTGAAGCCAAAGTTGACGAGTCAACAGGTGCTGTCACCTTGCGTGCGATTTTCCCAAACAGCAATAACATCTTGCTACCAGGTATGTATGTCTCTGCACGTTTGACGCAGAGCGTTATTACCAACGCGGCTCTTGTCCCGCAAAGTGCGGTCACTCGTACGCCGAAGAGTGAGACACAAGTCTATATCGTTGACGAAAATAATAAAATCCAAGTACGTCCGGTCACCATTAATGGTACTTACGATGGACAATGGGTCGTCACTGAAGGCTTGAAAGCAGGTGACAAAGTAGTTGTGATTGGCGGTGCTAAGGTTAAGCCTGACCAAGAGGTGGTCGCCAAACCACTAGAAAGTGCAAATCCAGCACCATCTGCAAAAGGACAAGGCACGCCAAACGCCAAAACGCCTCAGCAAGCTGCAAAAACGGTGGATAAGCCAGCTGGTAACGAAACTTCTGCTAAGAAACCTACAGAAACCGCTGCTAACTAATTCCATTCAAAGATAGGAAGACTTAGGGATATACTATGTCACGTTTTTTTATTAATCGCCCTATTTTTGCATGGGTTATGGCTATTTTGGTCATGCTCATCGGGGTGATATCGGTTATTAATCTACCGATCGAACAGTATCCACGTATTGCACCGCCGACTATTTCGGTCAGTGCAAGCTATCCTGGTGCTAATGCACAAACCGTCGAAAACTCAGTCGTACAGATCATTGAGCAACGTATGAAAGGCCTCGATGGTCTGATGTATATGTCGTCATCGAGCTCGTCAAATGGTAGTGCTTCAGTGACGCTTACCTTTGAAAACGGCACAGATCCTGACACAGCTCAAGTACAAGTACAGAACAAACTGCAAGCAGCGATGAGCTCCTTGCCTGAGTCTGTTCAGCGTCAAGGTGTCAACGTCAATAAATCGTCTAGCAGCTTTTTGATGGTGCAAGCATTTATTTCTGAAGATGGCACCATGGATCGGGCAGATATTGCCGATTATATTAACTCTAATGTCGTCGATTCGATCAGTCGTGTCGAAGGTGTGGGTGAAGTTCAAGTCTTTGGCTCTACTTATGCGATGCGTGTATGGCTTGACCCTTCACGCCTACGTAGCTACAACATGATACCTTCAGATGTGGTCAATGCGATACGAGCGCAGAACGCGCAAGTATCTGCCGGTCAGTTAGGTCAAGCACCTGCTGATACCGACCAACAGGTTATCAATGCCACGGTCACGGTGCAAAGCTATCTTCAAACGCCTGAAGAATTCCGAAACATTCTACTAAAAACAGATACCTCAGGCGCACAAGTACGCTTAGGCGATGTGGCAGATGTCGAAATCGGCAGTGAAAACTATAGCGTTGTGTCTTTATACAATGGTAAAGAAGCAGCCGGTTTAGGTATTTCACTCGCTGGTGGCGCAAACGCCCTTGAGACTCGTGAAGCCGTCGGCGCACGTATGGCTGAGCTGGAAAAAAACTTCCCAATTGGTCTAGCCTCAGTCGTTCCGTATGACACCACACCATTTGTACGCTTGTCTATTGAACAAGTCGTTATGACCCTCATTGAAGCGATTGTGTTGGTATTTATCGTTATGTTCATTTTCTTACAGAACTGGCGTGCCACCATTATCCCGACCCTTGCCGTACCTGTCGTACTCTTGGGTACCTTTGCAGTGTTGTATATTGCAGGCTTTAGTATCAACGTCTTGACCATGTTTGCTATGGTTCTCTCCATCGGTCTGCTGGTCGATGATGCGATCGTCGTGGTAGAGAACGTCGAGCGAATACTAGAAGAAGATCCTCACATCTCTATCAAAGATGCAACTATCCAGTCGATGGGTGAAATCAGTAAAATCGTTATTGGTATTGCGCTTATCTTATCCGCAGTATTCGTACCGATGGCGTTCTTTGGTGGCTCAACAGGGGTGATTTATCGCCAGTTCTCCATCACGTTGATTACCAGCATGGTGCTGTCAGCCATGGTCGCGCTTATTTTTACGCCTGCGCTATGTGTCACTTTACTCAAACGCGGTAAGAGTCACGAAAAAGGCAGTACTGAAAAGCAAAAGGGTTTCTTTGGTTGGTTTAACCGTGGCTTCTTTAAACTTAGCCGCTCTTATGAAAACTTTGTCGGCAAGAGTATTCGTTTTAAATGGCTTTACATGATTGGCTATGCAGCCATCATCGGTATCATGGCGGTTGTGTTCTTACGTATTCCCGGCTCGTTTTTACCAGAAGAAGATCAGGGTATTATGTTTACCTTGGTTCAGCTTCCTGCTGGTTCGACATTAGATGAAACGCAAGAAGTGCTCGATAAAGTCAGAAACTATTACGACACTCAAGAAACCGATAACATTGCCTCTGTCTTTACCATTGCAGGCTTCAGCTTTGCAGGTCAAGGTCAGAATATGGGTCTGGCGTTTGTGCGCTTATCAGACTGGGAGGAACGCTCGGGCGATGAAAACACCGCTCAAGCTGTCGCTGGTCGAGCAATGGGGTACTTCTTTACTCAGCTGAACGAAGCACAAGTATTTGCCATCGTCCCACCCGCGATTACCGAGCTTGGTAATGCCAGTGGTTTTGACTTAATGATTCAGGACAGTGGTAACCTCGGACATGACGGGCTACTTGAAGCCCGAAACATGCTCTTAGGTATGGCCGCGCAGAACGATCAAGTAGCTGGCGTACGTCCTAACGGGCAAGAAGACTCGCCACAACTTAAAGTAAATATCAATCAAGAACAAGCGGCGGCTTATGGCCTGTCACTAAGCAATATCAATAGCGTTATCTCAACAGCGTGGGGCTCAAGCTACGTTAATGACTTCATCGATCGTGGCCGTATCAAACGTGTCTATGTACAAGGTGAAGCCAGCAGCCGTACCAACCCTGATGATATTGGTAAATGGTATGTACGAAATGACATGAATGATATGATTTCGTTTGATGCATTCTCTAGTAGTGAGTGGCAGTCAGGCTCACCGCGTCTTACTCGTTACAACAGCCTACCGTCCATGAACATCCAAGGTAGCGCCGCACCAGGACTAAGTACTGGTGAAGCAATGAGCTCAATGGAAGCGATGATAGACAAGCTACCTGAGGGTATCAGTTACGAGTGGACAGGTATGTCATTGGAAGAGCAAAAGTCAGGGGCTCAAGCGCCAATGCTTTATGCGCTTTCAATCCTAGTTGTCTTCTTATGTTTGGCAGCCTTGTACGAAAGCTGGTCTATCCCCTTCTCTGTGTTACTAGTGATTCCACTTGGCGTATTGGGTGCAGTGATATTTACCTGGCTACGTGGTTTTGCCAATGATATCTACCTGCAAGTTGGTCTACTGACTGTCGTTGGTTTATCCGCCAAAAACGCCATTTTGATTATTGAATTTGCGAAGGAACACCAAGAGGAAGGTTACAGTCTCAGAGAGGCCGTCATGACCGCAGCACGCCAACGTTTGCGTCCGATTGTCATGACCTCACTTGCCTTTGGTTTGGGTGTTGTGCCATTATTCTTGGCGAATGGGCCAGGTTCAGGCAGTCAAAATGCTATTGGTACTAGTGTTGTTGGTGGGGTAATCACAGCAACCCTCTTAGGTATCTTCTTTATCCCAATGTTCTATATCTGGGTGCGTAGTGCGTTCCCGCATAAATATGAGAACAACACACCCAATGATAAAGATGGTGGCAATGGTACGCCTAACTCGCATAACCCAACACCTTCTGAGAGTTATCAGCCTGCAAGTCTGGGAGACAATACACAATGAGTGCTCAAAAAACATCTATCATCAACTCGTCATCGGTAGCTATGACAGCTATCGATGCGCAGCCAGCACTATCTCGTTTACGCAAAAACAGTGGCCGCCTGTTAGGGCTGACTGCATTGGCAATCAGCATGGCCGCTTGTAACACCATTCCAAAAGCGGATATGCGTCCTGTGCTAGCAGAGCCAAATATTCCTATGCAGCAATCTTATGGTGCATTTGATAAAGAGACTGTCAGTAGTGCTGACCAAGCAAGCATTGCCAGTCAACGCTGGCAGAATTTTTATAGCGATGAGCGTCTAAAGGGTCTGATTGCTCTCGGTCTTGAAAAAAACAAAGACTTTGAGAGTGCGCGCCTAGCTATTGAAAAAGCACGTGCACAGTATCAGATTACCGATATTAATGACTTGCCCGCTATCAATGGCAGTGCTGGTTACACTCGTTCAGCACAGAATCGTACTGATCGAAATGCGAGTAGTAGCTACAGTGTCAACTTGGGTCTTGCCAATTATGAGCTTGACTTTTGGGGTAAAATTTCAAGCTTAAAAGATCAAGCATTGCAGAACTTTTTGGCGACCACAGCAGCCAAAGATGCGACCCAAATCAGCTTGATTAGTAATATTGCCCAAAGCTACGCCAACCTAAGCTATAGCTTAGCGCAGTTAAAACTGGCTGAAGCTACAGTCGAGAGTCGTGAGCGCTCGCTATTTATCGCGGATAAACGTTTTGAAGCAGGTATTGACGCAAAACTGCCTTCATTGCAGGCTGCTGCCTCATTAGAGAGTGCCAAGCTTGCCGTATTACGTGCACAGACCAGCGTTCTTCAATCACGCAATGCATTGCAGTACTTGGTTGGTGGCGCGATTCCAAACGAGCTTATCCCAACACCTGCTGTCAGTAATATCACTAGCCAGCAGATATTTAATGCTGGTCTACCAAGTGAATTGCTGCGCTATCGCCCTGATGTACTACAGGCAGAATACAACTTAAAAGCTGCTGGTGCGAATATAGAAGTGGCGCGTGCCTCTTACTTCCCATCTATTAGCTTGACCAGTAGTGTGGGCGTTAGTAGCGGCAGCCTAAATGACTTGTTCAAAAATGGTGCCGTTGGCTGGTCGTTTGGACCTAGCATTAGCGTCCCTATCTTTGATGCAGGCCGTCTAGATGCCAACTATGATGTGGCTCAAATTGAACGTAAGCAAACGCTTGCTAGTTATGAGAGCTCTATTCAAACGGCATTCCGCGAAGTGTCAGATGTACTTGCTACACGTGCGACGCTCGGTGAGCAGTTAGAGGCGCAGTATCGTCTGCAAGATAATTTTGAGCAGACATATCAGATAGCAGATGCGCGCTTTAAAGCAGGTCTGGACAATTACTTAGACGTACTTGACGCGCAGCGTTCCCTATTCTCTACTCAGCAAGGTATCCTAGATTTAGAGCTACAGAAAATCGTTAGCCAGATTGAGTTGTACCAAGCGCTTGGTGGCGGTGCGAACCTTGATGTACCGTCTGTCATTCCTGTACCGCAGCACACCAACTTGGCGCAAATTGTCACTGGAACTGCTACTAGTGCAAAAACCAAAGCGACAAACGCCATTAAAGCAGCTGGTTCAGCGCGTGTGACTACGCCGCAAGAAGCTATCGCCATTAAGCAGTCGCAAGCGGTAGAAACGACTACTTTTGAACCGACTGCTATCGTCGATGTGAATGACGATGGTAAGAAGGATGCCGCTGTCGGCGTGGTCACTGAAGAGACTCGCTTCAATAATAATAGTGTTGAGCAAGTTCCTGTGACCCAGATTATTGAGCCTTAAATGACCCAGCCTTAATCTGATGACGCAGCTCTATCATCACATTGACAGTCGATACGTACTATCAGCCCTACCGACTTAACATGGTGGGGCTTTTTGCTTTTACTTATGTCTTTTGGTTATAGTAGGCTCTCTTTGTATACGGCCAGTTATAAAGCACAGATTTTAATAAGCTAGTTCTATAAAATACCGCTTATAGCGATATTATTTTAACCATGTAACATGATAACTATTAGGGCGTGTCATCAATTCAATTGATCATATCTAAACGGGCTAAAAATGGCTAAATTTTGCCAAACATCGTTAAATAGCTGGTTAATATCCCGATATTAACCAGCTATTTTCCTTGTTTGACTGCAATTTATCTCATTTTTATCACCATTTTTAAAATGAGGACACGCCCTAAAACAATCATAAGGAATTATTATGAGCTATACCTTTAACCGTGAATACCCTGCCACTCGCTTACGTCGTCTGCGCTACAACGACAATGTACGTTCAATGATTCGTGAGGTGGAGCTGCATCCTAAGCACTTTATTGCCCCTGTCTTTGTATTAGAAGGCGAAAACCAGCGCGAAACCATCGCTAGTATGCCGGGCGTTGAACGCTTATCGATTGATTTGCTAATCAACTATGCCAAAGAGCTGTTAGCAGAAGGTGTCACAACCATTGACCTTTTCCCTGTGATCGATAACGCTTTGAAAACACCGGACGGTAGCGCCGCTTATGACGAAAACGCCCTGACTGCACGTACGATAAAAGCGGTCAAAGACGCTGTGCCAGAGATGGTCGTTATGACTGATGTAGCGCTAGACCCTTATACCTCACATGGTCAAGATGGTCTACTTGATGACAGTGGTTACGTCATCAATGATACAACCATCGAAGTATTGGTCAAGCAGGCGTTGGTACATGCGCGCGCCGGTGCAGATATCATCTCTCCTAGTGACATGATGGATGGCCGTATCAAGGCCATGCGTGACGCGTTTGAAGCAGAAGGTTTTGTGAATACGGCTATCATGGCTTACTCAGCCAAATATGCTTCTGCTTACTACGGCCCATTCCGTGATGCCGTCGGCAGTGCTGGCAACCTAAAAGGTGGCCATAAGAAACAGTATCAGATGGACTTTGGCAATCGTGCTGAGGCGCTACATGAAGTGGCTATGGATATCAACGAAGGCGCAGATATGGTCATGATCAAACCAGGTCAGCCGTATCTTGATTTGATTCGTGAAGTCAAAGACACCTTTGGCGTACCCACCTTTGCGTATCAAGTATCTGGCGAATATGCCATGCATATGGCTGCTATTCAGAATGGCTGGTTGAGTGATGCAGTGATTTTAGAATCTTTGATTGGCTTCCGCCGTGCTGGTGCTGATGGTATCTTGACCTACTTTGCTCTAGAAGCGGCCCGCCAGCTAAACAATGCCTAATAGTAGTTGTACTACCTTTTATAATGTAAAAACCCCAGCTACTAATAAGTAGCTGGGGCTTTTTTTGAATATTTTTTGATGAATAGAACTATAGACGTGCACGATCATGTGGTTCATTAAAATCAAGCACTGGGCCAACAGGGACAATACGCGTGGGATTGATATTGGCATGACTGGTGTAATAATGCTGCTTGATATGATTCATATTTACCGTATCTTCAATGCCAGGTACCTGATATAAGTCACGCAGATAGCCCCAAAGATTTGGATAGTCAACGATACGACGCAGATTGCATTTGAAATGCCCAACATAGACAGCATCGAAACGAACCAACGTCGTAAATAGTCGCCAATCGGCCTCGGTTATAGTGCTACCTGTTAGATAACGCTGATGTGCTAAGCGCGTCTCAAGTGTATCTAATGCCGCAAATAGCTCAATCACGGCCTCTTCGTAAGCCTCTTGCGTGGTAGAGAATCCTGTTTTATATACGCCATTGTTGATAGTTGAATAGACAAAGGTATTGATATCATCAATTTCTTGTAACAACTCTGCTGGCACAAAATCACCTGCTAGCGCACCAACCTCATCAAAGGCAGAGTTAAACATGCGAATAATCTCAGATGACTCATTACTCACGATTGTGTTTGTTTTTTTATCCCACAAGATAGGTACGGTGACACGGCCTGTATAGTCTGGCTTGGCCTTGGTATACAGCTCATAGGCATAGTCTGCATTGATAACTGGGTCAGCAACGACGCCTGCACCCTCTGCAAACGTCCAGCCGTGCTCTCCCATAAAAGGATGAACCACAGATATCGGAATGATGTCTTCTAAGCCTTTAAGCTTGCGGTAAATAAGGGTACGGTGTGCCCAAGGACAGGCTAGCGACACGTATAGATGATAGCGGTCAGGTTCGGCTTTAAAGCCCTCAATACCTGTTGGCCCTGCACTACCATCTACCGTTACCCAGTTTCTAAAACCAGCATCCTCACGCTGAAAGCGGCCGCCACTCTCTTTTGTCTCGTACCACTTGTCTTGCCACTGCCCGTCTACCAAGAGACCCATGTTATTCTCCAACTGTTTTTAATATTTGTTTAACGTTTACTAAGCATGATTAACTTTAAGTCATTATCATCATGATGATCGCATTATTTAGAAAGACATCATACCAGTTATAAGGGTCTAATCATTAGCATCACCACTTTTATTAACAATAAAAACTAAACTTACTAAATTTAATATTTAGTTAAATTATACAAAAACACTTTTTAATCACTAATATAATGCTGAATACCAAATATTATGATAATAAAAGAGTTTTATGCTAAAAAAGACTTGCAAAGTCTGAGAAACTTGCTAAAATGCTCAACCTAAATAGGCGTATAGCTCAGTTGGTTAGAGCGCTACCTTGACATGGTAGAGGTCGTTGGTTCGAATCCGATTACGCCTACCAGATTCGAAAAGCCCCAATCTTAAGATTGGGGTTTTTTTTTGTCCGTGAAATATGGGCTGTAGCGGAAAATACTTGCTTATATCGACTCATAGCCATGATTATACAATCAGATTTAAATCATTTAAAAAAGTGACGGTGACCAAATGGTGACCAAAACGTGACCGACCCTTAAAAACCATTAAAATTAAAACTCTCTTTTTGACCTCTACTTTAAACTGTAAGCTAAAACCTATTTCTGAGTATTTTTCTCTTTATCCTCTTTTACATATTCAAAAATATCCCCTACCTCTACTTCTAAATACTCACAAAGCTTATCTATAGTATCAAAATCAATTCTAGATGATTGATCATTATATATCTTATGTAATGTCGTCTTGCTTACCCCTGTTGCTCGTACGGCATCCGCTACTTTTAGCCTTCTTTCAGCTAACAAAGTTGGGAGATGGTTAACTATCATTCTATAAACTCCAATTATAATTATAAAAAGTACTTGCATAGTTATAAATTTATGGTAAATTACAACTATGGTATTTAAAAGTACCATTATGGTTAAACTTTATATAAGGAACATATTATGTCACATACCTACCTAACTACCCAAGAGCTTTCTGAGCTCATCAAATACAACCCTCGTACTATCCGTAATGAGCTCAAGGATAGTGTGCTTATCGAGGGTATTCATTACATACGTCCATTTGGTGGTCGTAAGATTTTGTACATTTGGGAAGAAATTGAAAAGGATATGCGCACTGGTATCGCCGGTAGCGTCAATGCCATGGCACTTCAATAAGGAGAAATAGAATGGCTAGTATCAGAAGTAGATACGGCAAGCTTGTTGTAGATTTTTACTATATGGGTATACGCTGTCGGGAGACGACAAACCTGACAGACACACCAGCGAATCGCAAGAAGCTTGAAAAAGTGATTGAGAAGATGGAAGCAGAAATCATCTTAGGACTGTTCAACTACGCTAAGTACTTTCCAAAAAGTGATAAAGCGGCACAGATGGTAGCGTTAAACGACCGAAAGGAATGCATTAGTACCGATACGCCTTCTTTTGAACAGTTTGCAAAATTATGGTTTTCTGAAAAAGAAATTGAATGGCGTGATACTTACAAGCGTAAAATAAAGGAGATTATTGATATGTACTTGATTGCTAAGTTTGGGACTAAGCCCATTCATCTCATAAAAAAGACAGATGTATTAGCCTTCCGTTCATCCCTCGCCAAAGTGACTTACGGAAAAGCTAACAAACATCTGTCAGCGGCACGCATCAATTCGATCATGGTACCTTTGGGTATGATACTAAAAGAAGCAGCTAAACGCTATAAATTTGATAATCCTTATTACGATATCAATGCGCTCAAACAGCCCAAAACGGATATCCAACCATTCACACTAAGTGAGGTTTGGACGTTTATTAATGGGGTGAGAGCAGACTATCGCAATTATTATCTGGTACGTTTTTTCACAGGTATGCGTACGAGTGAAATTGATGGATTGACTTGGGAGAACATTGACTTTAATCGACGTGAGATTGTGATCAAACAAGCTTATGTCAAAGGCAAAATTGTTCCTCCTAAGACTCAAGAGTCTTACCGTGCGATTCAAATGTCACCTTGGGTCTACGATGCTCTGAAGGAACAGCAGACCATCACTTATAAGCGATCTGATTATGTGTTTTGCGCACATACAGGTGAACCACTTGATTATAACAACGTAAATAAACGTGTTTGGCACCCTACTCTTAAGATTTTGGGTCTCAAAAAGCGTAATGCTTATCAGACTCGTCATACCGCAGCAACGCTATGGTTAGCTGCTGGCGAAAGTCCTGAGTGGATTGCCAGTCAAATGGGGCACGCTACGACTAAGATGCTGTTTAATACTTATAGTCGCTACGTACCGAACATGACTAGGCAAGATGGTAGTGCATTTGAAGCATTGGTCAATCGCAGTCAGATTGCTCAGGTATCTACTGACAAGGAGACGTCACAATGAAAATGATTGATTACGATAAATTGCATGCGACGTTTAAATCTAGTGGCTATGTCAGTAATGGCGCAGATAATATTGCTAACTACCTCATTTGTGAGCTCTGTATTCAGTCAGGTACTGGTTTGGCTAGGTTCCTAAGTATTGATAGTTGCTTTGATAATCATACGGCGCTGCGCATATGGGTACAGAAGCGCTTAGAAACTAATCTCGACTATGTCTTTGATGATATGTGTAGTCAGCTACAGAGTGAGCTCTACGAGCTTCTACCTCAAACTGGTTATGGATACTAAGGAGGGTATTATGAGCATGAACTTCGTCTTTGATTCAGCTCTGGAGGATACAGCAAAGCGTCTGTGCTATGAGTATTGGTCCTATGCGTCGCCCAGTGATTATATAGCGCATTTAGAACTGCTTTGTTATGACCACAACACGGAGACTGATGTTTTATTTGCTACACTTGCAAAATGTCAGGTTTATTTAGATGACGTACACTGTGAGTACTGTGGTCGTCCCTATCAATTAGATGTCCCAGCAGATGTACCTTATGCAAGGAGATTTAATTCTTGGTTTTGTGAGGGGTGTATTAGCTTTTCTGGTGGACAGCTTGTCCTAGGTAAGTAAATCTTGAAATAGTTATAATCAGAAAAACAAAAAAAGCCTCAGCTTAAAGTTGAGGCTTTTTCAGTTTAGCTATATTTTAGCTAAAATTTTTATAAGATTACACCTTACAGACTACGCTAGCTTCTTTAGCCTTATCATAGACCCCGTAAGCATCTAGTCCTAAAGACTCCACATCATCAAGATATTTCTTTGTACCTTTTTCAAGTGGACCTTTCCAATCTGGGTCATTGAGTGGATCTAGGATATCGATAACTTCGTCTCCCTGATCGATAGCTGCTTGTAGCTGCGTTGAATAAGTCTTATCCCACATGGCCCCTACTTTCTTGCTAAGCGCCATACCTGAATTGTCATCAATAACTTGTTTCAAGTCCTCTGGCAGACCTTCATACTTATCTTTATTCATAGTTACCATTAAAGCAGAACTATAAAATGGCATATTAGTATGATACTTCGTCAACTCATTTAGTTTGAAAGTCTCCATAGCTTCCCATGGAAAGCTTAATCCATCAACTACACCACGCTGTAAAGAAGTATATATATCATTGGCAGGTAGCCCCACAGGAGAAGCTCCCATACTCTCGATAATATCACCTGCAACTGCTGAAGGCCGACGAATACGCATACCTCTCATATCCTCAGGAGTTCTGATCAATTTGTTAGTACTGTGCAAGGTTCCGGGTCCTGTGGCAAACATAAAGAGCAAGTGTGAATCTTTATACTCTTCAGCAATCGTACCATTGTCATACAAGGTTTGCAGCATACAGCCTGTTTGTGTTGATGAGTTAGATAACCCTGGAAGCTCTGCAATCTGAGATAGTGGGAATCGACCACTTGTATAACCTTGTACTTGTGAGCCAATATCAATGGTTCCTTTTACAGCAGACTCATAAGCTGTATCCGCTTTACTAATAGTGGCCGAAGGATATACCTCAACTTTAAGACGCCCGCCCGAATCAGCTTCGACTTTCTTTGCCCAAGGTTCAAAAATCTCTTTATTAATATCAGATGTTGCAGGATAGAAATGTGAGAAACGTAAAACAGTGGTCTCTTCTGAAGAAGTCGCACCATTACTAGATTGGTTTGAACAACCTAAAAGGCTCATCGCGGCTAGCACACTTATCGGAAAAATGGGTGCTAATTTCATTATCAATTCCTTTTGATAGTAGTCATAAGTTCATTAATTTAACTTATGTTTTTATAGTATTTGACAGGTAAGTTAAATACACCATTATTAGTGGTTATAAATAATTAGGTCAATATATACTTAACGTACAACTGAACACTCATCTGAAATTAGCAACTAAAGTGATAGCTGTCAAATCATTTAATGACTATTCTCTAATGTTTATGATAATGTAATACCTTACAAACATCGGCTAGTTAAGCATGCTAGTAAATTCAGATATTGCTTACTTTTCTGGTATCCAGACCCTTTTAATACGCTGTTTTTGCAACCCACTGTCCGCAATGATTTTGTAAAAATGTATTGAAAGTAAAAATGTTAATAAGATAAGTAGTTACCTAATACTCTTGAAAAGCATTGACGCCTTATAAGAGTCTAATCGATATAAAAGCACTCTTACTTTTGCATCGTTCGATCTCAACAAGTGAGTATATATATACAAGGAAGAACAGAATGACAGGGATTGAATTTTATACTAATGGTCATATTGTCAGCGAAGCTGACAGCATGCGCCAAAAGCTAGGGGTTTTAGCAAAACAATATTCTGCCACCTCAGCTATAATCATTACAGATGCTGGAATCTCCGAACTAGGCTATGTCAATATCGCCCAGCAATCCTTACAGGAAGCCGGTGTTAATGTCGTTGTGTTCGACAGTGTCGTTGCAGACCCGCCCATTGAAATTGTTGAAAGCGCTATTGGACTTGCAAGAGACAATAAATGTGACTTGATCATTGGCTTAGGAGGCGGCAGCTCTATTGATACAGCAAAGATTGTCGCCCTATATCCAAACGACTTTCAGTCCGTTAATGATATTTTGGATAAAGATATTAGCGGTTTCAAAAAACTGCCGCTATTTGCAATACCGACTACTGCAGGTACAGGTGCAGAGTCCACTTTTGTCTCCGTGATTACCGCAAAGGATGGCAGTAAAAAGGCTATTTATACTCCTAAAATTCTACCTGATGTCGCCATTTTAGATGCAACACTGACACTAAAATTACCTCGTCATATCACTGCAGCAACCGCGCTTGATGCTATGGTGCATTGTATTGAAGCCTACACGAGTCGTACTAAAAAGAATCCTATTTCAGATGCATTAGCCCTAAAAGGCTTACAAATGCTTTGGAATAATTTTGAAAAAGTGTTAAACCAAGGTGACGATATTGATGCTCGTGCCGATATGCTGTTAGGTTCTACGTTAGCAGGCATCGCCTTCGTCAATGCCTCTGTAGCCGCTGTTCACGGGCTCTCCTACCCGCTTAGTATTAACTTCCACATTCCACATGGACATGCTAATGCACTCGTCATGTGCGGTGTTTTTACATTTAACTTATCAGAAGCTGCTCCTCTATACGCAGAGCTTGCTCGTGCTGTCATGCCTACTCAAACAGCTGGAATGACAGATTTAGACGCAGCGACTTCATTTATTAGTCAACTAAAAATATTTTTGGAAAACAGTGGTCTCAAATACCGTTTAAGTGAACTAGATATTACAAAGAACGATATTCCTGCTCTAGCCGACATAGTTATCAATACCTATGCGCGACTAATTGCCACCAATCCCAAAGATATGAATTTAGAGGAAGTCACTGCAATATATGAAGAAATAGCCTGATAAGAAATACTTTTTAAATAATTTTGTCTATCAATCAAGGAAGATGGTTATGTCGAAATATGAATTAGAAGTTGCCGTTGATGGCTTTCACTATCTAGAAGGGCCTCGCTGGTATCAAAATGCGCTATGGTTTGTCGATTTCTATACTCAAGGCGTTTATCGGGTCAACGATGAAGGAATAGCGGAGAAAATCATCCATGTTGAACATCAACCTTCCGGTTTAGGATGGTTGCCTGATGGGCGTCTGCTGGTTGTATCGATGAAAGACCGCAAAGTCTTGCGACTAGAAAATGATGGTAACTTGGTCGTTCACGCTGATATCTGGGAGCATTGCGGTGGTCATGCCAATGACATGGTGGTTTCAGTCAATGGTAATGCTTATGTCGGCAACTTTGGTTTTGATTTGATGGGTGGCGCTGACCATGAAAACACAGGGCTTGTATTGGTTAAGCCTGATGGAAGCTCACAGGTTGTCGCTGAAGGATTGGCATTTCCAAATGGCATGGTTATCTCTGCAGACCAGAAAACATTAATCGTTAACGAGCTATTTGGCAATAAAGTTACGCAATTTGATATCAAAGAAGATGGTAGCCTCGGAGAAAAGCGTGACTTTGCTAATTTTGGAGAATTAGGTGATGAGCCAAATCTGGGTCTACGTATAGAAAATGCCAGCATATTACCTGATGGTTTGGCCTTGGATGCCGAGGGTGCTGTGTGGATCGCAGATACCATAAATCAGCGAGCGGTACGCATAGCAGAGGGTGGTGAAATTTTAGAAACTATCGATACTGCACCTGATGGTATCTTTGCGGTTACTCTTGGTGGGCATGATGGTAAGACATTATTTATGTGCGCGGCGCCAGACTGGGATGAAGCTTCTCGTAAGGCAGAAACTAAAGGACGTATGCTAGCTGTACAGGTTGAAGTAGGGCATGCAGGTACGCCATAATTAAAAAGCTTCTCAGAACTGAACTTAAAATAACCCGCATCAGGCGGGTTATTTTAGTTGATAGCTAGCTACTTTTTGAAGGTGGCTTTTATGCTAATTACGATAAAGGTGTTATGACTCATTCATTCAAATAAAGCTCAGCCATCTCATCAAGCCGGGCTTTTACCTCTTTCCAGTTCGGCATTACTTGCGTTAATAAGCGCCAAAATTGCTCGCTATGATTATGCTCAGCTATATGACATAGCTCATGCAATATTACATAATCAATGCATTCCTTTGGTGCTTTTACTAAGTGCGGATTGAGGATTAAATTACCTTTCACTGAACAACTGCCCCACTGCTTCTTCATAACTAACAGTCTGAAAGCTGGCGTATCAGTTATCCACGCTGCTTTAGGTAATACCACCTTTAGGCGTTCTATAAAGATAAGCTTGGCTTTGTTTTTATACCATTCATCAATAAGACGTTTAACTAAGACAGCTCGTTCTTCAGCGTCCAACTCAGAATCACTTTGAGACAATTCCACGTTAAATTTACCGCGACTGAGCTTCACCGTGCTGTTTGTTACATCGGCAGTTTCTGCATCGGCTATCACTTTTAACACATAACGACGGCCTAGATAAAACTGGGTCTCACCGCTGACATAGCGCTTGGGCAATACATGATCTTGTTGCTTGGCAAAGTCCTGTAGGCTTTGCCATATCCAGCGAGCACGCTTCATCATCGCATCATAAATCACCTCATCGGTAGCATCGACAGGTGCGGTGGCAACCACACGCTGATCAGGATGTACTTTGATAACCACTTTTCGAGGCTTGGTCTTTTTAGCAATCAGCTTATCGCTTTCAGGCTTATTTATCTTTTCTTTATAAGTTGCTTCTTTACGCACGACTTCATAATCAATCTTATCTTGACCATAATAAAATACGCCATTCTCAGTCATTACCTACTACCCTCTTACTGCTCTTAGCCTACTTGTCTCTTGAAAGCCCAAGACGGGTAATCTTTAGCACTTCTTCGATAAGTTGTTGCGCTTTATCGATACCCAAATCCATAAATAACATCGGCAGCAATTTGACACTAATAGCATTTTCAATCTCTGCTGGATTGATAGAATACTCAGCCACTGCTGTCTTAACGATCTTATCAACCTCAAAGGCGTAAGCGACTAGCTTGTCGTTATCTAACTCTTTATCTACCAAGAAATCAATATCAAATAAGTGCTTAAACAAACCAAAATACGCCTGAGCATGTTTGTTTAACTTACCACTATCATCGATAAACGCATTTGGTACATCAGCGACATCGCGGTCTTTGACGGCTTGCTCAAAGTCAGCAAACATCATGTACTGCTTCACTGGCGCATCAAACATTGCCTTAGCATCAGCAATCGCTTGTTTGAGCAATTTAGAAAAATACTCTTGGGCATAAGGATCATCAGCCAAATCCTGCTCAATCATCTTGGTCACCCGACCAGTGATTTTATCCGTTTGGTTACGGGCTTCATCATCGCTTAATTCTTCAGGTTTAACATCCTTACCTAAGTTACCAACCAAGTAAGCACCTTTTGCCTCACGAACTTCAAGCCCTGCGATATGCTTATCAAGTAAGCTACGAATGTCCGCTTCATACTCATCGTAATCAATGGTTTCATCAGCATCTTCGCGTACTTGCTTACGTAGATTGATAAAGGCTTTTAGATCCTGTTTATAACAATCACGTTTACTATCAAACGACTTATCCTCAAAGAAAGACGCTGATTGCAACGCAATTTTCATAGCATTAGAAAACGTAGTCAAAGCTGCATAAAAGTCATCACGTTCTTTGAGCTTGGTATCGACTACCCTACCTTCTATTTCCTGCATTTTTGGTGCAAGTACTTGTCTTAACGCTTGACCATCCTGTTTGTTCTTCACTGATGAGAATATCGCCCACAGCTCACTATGCAGTCTGGGTAGCTGCTTATACTCGGTATCCATCGCGTTATACAGACCCTTAAGATCTTCGATATCAAAGCCACCTTGCGTACGTTCTGCTAAGTCTTGATATTTCTCAATGGTGATATCCAGCTCTTTTAAGATGCCACGATAATCAATCAGATAACCAAAGCGTTTCTTCTCATGCAAGCGGTTTACCCGTGCAATCGCCTGAATCAGGTTATGCTGTTTTAAAGGCTTATCAATATACAGTACGGTGTTTTTTGGCTCATCAAAGCCCGTTAGTAGCTTATCAACAACGATCATAATGTCAGGACCATCGTCCTGACTAAAGGCTTCTATGATAGCTTTGGTGTAAGCTTTTTCATCACCGCCATACTCTTTGGCGACATTGGCTTGCCACCAGTTTTGTACGATGTCTTTTGATTCACCATCAACAGTGTCATGCCCCTCACGGGTATCAGGTGGCGACATGGCAACCACTGAGGTCACTTTGCCAATCTTGTCTAAGGCCATCTTATAGCGGATAGCTGAGGCTTTAGAGTCACAGGCCAGTTGACCTTTAAGGTGCTGCTGTTTAAAGTTTTGGAAGTGATCAGAGATGTCATGAGCGATCAGCTCAATACGACCTTCAACCTGATAGATTTGACCTTTTTGTGAGAACTTACGCTTGAGATCAGTCTTTTGATCATCGGTAAGCTTTTGAGTAATACGGTCAAACCAAGCATCGATGGCTTGGTCATTGGTATTCAATTCAGGGATACGCTCTTCGTATAATAGTGGCGTGACGGTTTTGTCTTTAACTGCTTGCTGCATGGTATAAGAGTGAATGATGCTACCGAATTTGTTTTCGGTCTTATCATCTTTCAGTAATGGCGTACCTGTAAATGCAATAAAAGCGGCGTTTGGCAGGGCTTGTGCCATGCGGATGTTATTCTCACCGTTTTGGCTACGGTGACCTTCATCGACCATGACGATGATGTTTGGGCTGTCGTTATAACATTCATCATATTTAACGGCCGAGCCAAACTTATTAATAATAGAGAAGATAACGCGCTCGTTACCGTGCCCGATTTGCTGCGCTAGACGGCGACCAGAAGTTGCCATGGCATCGGATTTATCTCGATCACTAAGCACACCACCAGAAGCAAAGGTTTTACTAAGCTGAGTTTCTAGATCGACACGATCGGTGACGATAATGACGCGGCACTTCGCAAGCTCCTCTAACCAAATAAGTGCTTTGGAAAAGAACACCATGGTGAAAGATTTACCACTACCTGTGGTATGCCAAATGACACCGCCTTCACGACTGCCCTTTTCATCAAAGGTACTGATACGTTCAATCAAGGCTTTGATACCAAAGACTTGCTGATAACGGGCAACAATTTTGCCAGCTTTTTTATCAAACAAGGTAAACAGGCGCGTCATTTCAAGCAGACGCTGTGGCTGCAAAAGACTGATGATTAAGCGGTCTTGGTCGGTAACGACTAAATCACCGCCATTAACTAATGACTGATATTCCTCTTTGATAGAAGTAGGACGATCACCAAACAAATTCTCAATTTGCTTAGGACTGAGCGCTTGGTTCTTTAAACGATGAAACTCAGGTTCAGAGATTTCTTCTTCAACCCATTTTGCCCAAAACTTCTCAGGCGTACCGCAGGTGGCATACAGACCGTCATTACCATTGACCGCTAGTAATAACTGGCTATAGGCAAATAGATGCGGTATTTCTTTTTGCTTTTGATTTCGGATATGCTGGGACACCGCTTGAGCATTGGTCGATTGCCACTCTCTACTCGAGTCAGGGCGTTTGGCTTCGATCACTGCCAGCGGTAGACCATTCACAAAGCAGACGATATCAGGTCTACGGCTACTCGTGCCCTCGCTATTGAGTACCACCAGCTCTTCAGTAACGTGAAAGCTATTATTACCAATATTATTCCAATCTATCAGAGCGATAGTCTGCGAGGTTTTCTTACCATCGATAAACTCAGTCACGGTCACGCCATAAAGCATAGCGTTATATAGTGCTTCGTTTGCTGCCTGTAAGCCTAAGTTCATGGCTGGATTTAGCTCGTGCATGATTTTATCAATGGCACTGTCTGACAAATGATGCGCCTGACCTTCAAATGTAAAAGTTTGCTTGGCTAAAAATGCACGCATGATGGGCAGTAATACGACTTGGTCAGTGGCCTTATTTGAAACCACTTTTGAGCGCATGGCACTGCATTGACTGGGTGGTATGAACTCATAGCCTAATGTTGTCAGCAAGGTTAGGGCAGGAATCTTTGAGCTGAACTCTTCTGCGAAGTTGATGCTGGGGTTGGTCATATCTGCCCACTTTAGACATAGCGTTTGTTTGGTTATATTTATTGTAGCTGATACCGTCATAAAAAAGGCAAAGAAAAACCGCCAAGGTTGCGCGTTACCCAAAGGGCACTAAGCGTGGCGGTTATGTTGGGTATAGATTAGTTGATATTTGTTATGGTGACAATTTGCTTTGACAAGAAATAAAAAGTAAAAGCTCAAAAAGATTAGCCTCGATATCTGAATGCTTTAAAAGTGGGGAAATATGCGAGTCATGGGACGGTGTTCTTTAAGACTGCATTCGCGCCTCGTCCCTCGGAAAGGGCAGATATAGTTGTTGTAGGTGAGAAGAACCAACCCTACACTGCTTACTCTCTAAAATCGTTCTCAACCCATGTATTAAATTCAATTTTAATAATATCAGCATGATACGCATCTAAGTACCAAGTTTTAGAGTTGTTGATGTATTTGAAAAAACCTCTTAAGTTGTTATTTGGATTATTCTTTTCAAGTTCATCTATAAAATTATCATAAGAAGTTTTAGAATATATTATACGTGAATAGCCATCCTTATCTCCGTAGGAAGATAGGTTTGATGCCATCGTCACTGCTCTACCTATCCATACTTTGCTATTGATATTGACACCTTTCCTACCAGCTTTCACCACCAATTCCTTATCAGTAGCCATACCAATTCCAACGTCAATTTTATCCATTCCTCTCTTACTAAGTAGTCGATTAAACATGTTGATAAACGTATTCACATAAAAAGTATTATTTGCACATTCTAAAATTTCGGCTTGAGTAGGCGTAGTATAGATAGCGTAGACACAATCTCCACGGATACCTATCTCACGGACGTTACCATCCTTCCTGAGGATTTCGATAACTTCTGAGGTAAATGCTCTAACTAATTTAGCTGTATCTTCATTCTTCTTAGAAAATAAAGTAGTTGAGTCCCTTATATCAACAAATATTGCTGTAACCCAAGAATTATAACCGTTCTCAAAAGTAAAATTATCATCACTGGGAAGTCTATCCTTTTCTTCTATTTCCATATAGTTATCAAGAATTGTTTCAATTCTATTCTTTCCTTGCTTGTAATCATATATAGACAATATTCTCTCCTAATTTAAAATAAATAAGACCATGAGACTATGAGCACTGGTAAGCTGAACAGAATGAGCTTAAAACCTTTGTTGTACCTTTCGAATTTTTCTGTGCATATTTTTGAATTGACATAAATTTGACAGGCTAAATCTTCTCTATAGCTATACTCGTTCTTTTCGATATTTTGTAGGTATTCATTACTACCTTGTTGAGATGATATTGCACCAAAAAAAATCATAGAGTTGCTATTTTCAGAATGAATTTTGGTTCGCGCTGTTAATGCTTGTGATAGGTGATACACACCTTTTAAAAAATAAAATAGCGAGAGAGTAAGGCCAAATATACTAATTCCAAAAAACCAATATGATTCGTTACTTTCTAGTACTAAACTAATAAAAATTAGGTTTGGGGGCTTGAATGTAAGTAAGATCGTGATGATAACTCCAACAAAAGAGAGTAAATAAGATACTTTACTATCGCAATTGGCAACAAAACCTATCGTTCTATCTAAAGTTTTTTCTAGTACTTCGTTACTTATGCGAGAGTCAGCTTCCATTACGCAACCGCCCCATCAACCACCACCCGCTTCTTACCAGTCAACAAAACCTGCATCAGCGCCTTTTTCTCTTGCTGAAAATCAGCCAATTGCTGCTCAAGCAACTCAATTTCTTTATCGGCATTGGTCAACACGGTGGCGGTTTTTTGTTGTTCTTTCAGGCTTGGAATTTTAATTACTAATTCAGATACAACGCCCCAATCTGCTCTAGGCATTTTTGATCCTGATGATTTATTTGCCTCAGATACAAACTTATCTGTTTGTACGAAGTGAAATAAATACTCATCAAGCAACTTAGATGTAGTTTTAAACACCCATATTTCAGTCGAGCAAACGCCTTCAAAATCTGGTCTTGCATACTTTCTTAGGTATGGGCGCAGCTTGCCAAACAGTACGCTTCCAGCTTCAAAATAGTTTTTTATACTTGCTAATTCGCTAGCATTTTCACTTCCAATTATTCGACCTGAGCTTTGATCTAAATGCTCCAGCTCAATACAAGGAAGACACTGATTAGCCTTTAATGGATTATACTTTTTAGATGATAATTTAGTGACTTCTCCGAATATTACTTCCTCCCACTCACCCTCAAACCGCTGACCTGACTCGTCAAGCAAACGCTTTTTACCCGTCAGCAATTGCTGCATCAACGCTTTTTTCTGCTGGATACTATTCTCAATCAAACGCTCAGTCGTGCTAATCGCTTTATCCCAAGTCGATAGGATTTTGGCGATTTTTTGTTGTTCTGGGAGTGGTGGAATCGGAACTTGAATTTCTTTAACAATTCCGCCGCTTAGATTTTGCTGACCACCACTATTGGCTAGCTCTCTGATATTTTCATATTGGCTAGTCAAATATTGATAATAATAATCTACGTTAAATCCTGCATTCAACTGTAACGCAGCACATGCTTGATTTGTAGAAGCTTCAATCCCAAGCTTGGCTACTTGACCACGAGTTTTTCCTTGACCATACATAGCCATTAAAATAGTATCTTTCGGATATAATTTTGCTGATGATTTTTGAAGACCTTCTTCAGTAATTTTTTGCTCAGTATCAGTAATCACATTGAACTTGACTTCAGCAGTAGTTACCCAAGGAATAGTGCCATTAACCCAGTAAGAATCTTTTTTTCTGCTAGGAGTACCACCCGAAGAAACTTGTGCTATGTCCTCTATAACGCCTGACTCCCAACCATTAGGCATCATAACCCAACTCCTTTAAAAACCCTGCCATTTCTGCTTCTAGCGCATCGAGTTCAGCCTTTAACTCAAGACGCTCAGTACGCACCGCGACCAGATCAATCTCCGCCTCTTCCTCAAAGGTATCGACATAACGTGGAATGTTAAGGTTAAAGTCGTTTTCTTTAATTTCATCAAAGCTCGCTAGATACGCGTATTTATCAACGCTCTCCCGCGCTTTATAGGTTTCGATGACTTTAGCAATATTGCTATCAGTGAGCTGGTTTTGATTTTTACCGGATTTGAACTCATTGCTGGCATCGATAAACAGGACTGTGTCATCCGTTTTATTCTTTTTAAACAGCAAAATAGCGGCTGGAATACCCGTCCCAAAGAACAGCTTTTCGGGTAAGCCAATCACCGTATCGAGTAGGTTTTCTTCGATGAGCTGCTGACGGATTTTGCCTTCGCTAGACGCACGGAACAGCACGCCATGCGGTACGACCACACCCATACGACCAGTAGTTGGCTTAAGTGTTTCGATCATATGACTGATAAAGGCATAATCGCCCTTGGTCTTGGGCGGTACACCGCGATGGAAGCGACCATAGGGATCGCTGCTGGCATCTTCATGTCCCCATTTATCCAGTGAAAACGGCGGATTGGCGGTCACCACATCGAACTGTAATAAGTGCTTGCCGTCCTTGTCGAGTAGCAGCGGATTGCGGATGGTGTCGCCCCACTCGATACGGTGGTTGTCCTCACCGTGTAGGAACATATTCATCTTCGCCAGTGCCCATGTCGAGCCAATGGCTTCTTGACCGTATAGCGCATACTTCTTAGAGTTTGAGTTTTTGCGTACCATTGCCCCGCACTTAATGAGTAGCGACCCTGAACCACAGGCTGGATCACAGATTTCATCACCTTCGACAGGCTCAAGGATAGTCGCTAGCAAATTAGACACTTCAGGCGGCGTATAGAACTCGCCAGCTGTCGCGCCACTACTCGCAGCAAAATGCTTGATTAAAAACTCATAAGCATTACCAATCACATCGAGGCTACCGACACGCTCAACGCTTAGATTAAGGATGTCTTTGCCAAAGTCTTCTAATAAGTGGCGTAGTAGCTCGTTCTTTTGCTTTTCTTGACCCAGTTTATCAGTGTTAAAACTGATATCTTGGAAGACGTTTTTGAGCTTAGTACCGTTGGCTTCTTCAATGGCATGTAGCGCCTCGTCAATACGTTGACCGTTGCCCGGCTGATGACGCTGCTCATACAAGTCCCAAAAGCTTGCGCCTTCAGGCAAGACAAAGCGCTGCTTGGACATCATGGCATGGATCAGCTCTGGGTTGTCGCCAAACTGCTCGACCAGCTTGTTGTACTCATCGCGGTAAACGTCGGATAGATACTTGAGAAACAGCATGGTCAAAATAAAGTCTTTATAGGTATCAGCGCTGATGACGCCACGGAAGGTGTCACAGGCGTTCCATACGGCTTTATTAATGTCGTCTTGATTGATTTGGGTAATATTATTAGTGGTACTGGCAGGCATTGGTTATTCCTTAACGCGCTGGAAAATTGCTGGTTGTTATGGTGAGTCTTTATAGTTTGATGAACTGGTTTTGCTTGGGAGTATAGCGCACATTACTGTTTAGGATAAGACTCAAGACACTGCTACTTGTGAGTTGGAAATTTTCTAATGATTTAAACATTCTTACTTTATAAGATACATAGTAATTGTAGCGACAATGTTAAAACTAAAACTTTGTTTTGCAATTTGATGTACCTTTAACTATGATTACTTTCTTACGGAAAGCTAACGATAGGTAACAATATGAAAATAAATAAATTGTATGCCAGTATCTTATTGACAAGCGCCTTAATGCTGACAGGGTGCGGCGGCAATGATGATAATGGTGAATATGTAGTAGGTAGCGGTGATAGTACTGGCCCTATCATCGACAATAAGCTGAGCTACGTAGCATTTGACCCGTTCAGTGATGTAATTGACGGAGAATATAAGACAGGATGGGGAAAGCTTGCCTATCGATTCGATAGCAATAATTTTTTGCAGACAATTTCTACTGTCGTAGGAAGCTCACCTACTGCTTATCAAGTTAGTAGAGGTGATGAGGAAGATAATTTAGACTACTATGTTGGCAATAAAGTATTTGTAAAAGTAAGTGATGAGTTTGACAGTCGATTCTATAAGCTCAAATTTACTGATAGTGATAGCTTTGAGTTAAAAATTCAGACCGATAACGCAGCCATTGAAAGCATTTACGATATCGAAACTTTAGATCTTAGCGGCATTAAGAAGTTAGCTCGTAATGCTGATACGGGGATTAATACTGTCTTAGACTATGACTACTTCCCAGATAATATCGCCTTTCCTACTGGCTCTCAATGCTATATTTTTCAGGAGACACCATCTCAGTCCTATTATTCTTTTTACGAGCTAGCTTCTAGAAACGACATCACTATCAGTGAATGGATCGCTGACCAAAAACAATACAACGTGGTCAAAAACCTCGTTGAAGAAAAAGTTGGTCGCAATAACGAACTCTCAGCTGCTAGATATACTTCTGAAGATGGCGATATTGTAGCTGCTGTTGAGTACAATGGTTTAGTCTATGACTCTTACTACTATCAAAAAGGTGTTACAGAAGATACTGATACGGACTTTACGGTCGATGTGGTCAATTGTGATCAGTACAATACTGTTGCCGCTGATTTCATAGAAACACAAATTAAAGCCAATTATTAGAAATAGTTGTGTACTAAGAAGTAGCTGTAATCTTAAGAGCTTATATAAATCAGAAATCATGAACCTACCTCATAGAAATGAAATAAAAATAGCGCCTGCAATGGGCGCTATTTTTATGAGTCTAGTAAGGGCTCATCAATCACATTTATAAATATTCACAGTTAGACATCAGGATCACTACCGCTTCATTGATTACTTTTCTTTTTATGCTCTATAAACATATATCACCATAAGGGCTCAACGATTAGTCCTGTATATAGTTTTAAGCAGATAACGACCACACTATTCTGATAGCGTACCCACCATAACCTCATCCAAAAACACCTGGCAATCTAAATTCACATCATTTTCAAAAACTGATTATCCAAATCCAAGATTAAAGTTAAATGTATAGCAAACCTCAATAAGGGCGAATACTCGTAATTGGAGACTTCAATTTTACTATTTTTCTTTGAATTCTTTTTGCTATTCGGGTTATGTATACCTAGACTAATAATATTATCTGGTTTATACGTTTCGAATTTTAAGCCAGGATAGCCTGATAGCTCTTTTTTAAATAGTGACATTATCTCTTCATTACCTCTTACAAGCCAGTACTTATCTTCTATAAGTTCAGCCCCAAGCTTTATAAAATCTACTGCTGCATTCATATCTTTTATAGAGAAGTTGATACTAGGACGCGAAGTGCTCATTTTAGAAGCCGCAACCATAATAAACTGATTCCATTGTTCATTTTTTTGGTCTCTAACTGTAGTAGCGTTCGTAAAAAAATGACTTAAGATCTTCTGCTCACGACCACTCTTCAGTAATGATGGGGTTAACTTAATAGTATCTGTTTCAGCGAAAAACCGCTTTTGGCCTCTTGTAGATAGAATGCCATGAATTCGCATAGCATTATCAAAATACTGCTGTGCATGTAACCTATTAATATCGTATTTTGCAGCTACGTTATCAACGTTTTTATCCTCTACCATATCTTCTAAAAACCCAATAATCCTTCGTAGACCATACCGCTGTAATAGCATATTTCTACTATCATCTTGTGCATTCGCTACTACTGTATTATTAATATTTTCTTGGATAGCAAATTGCTTTGGACTTCTATAATCTTTATTCAATACTTGTCGATACAATATTTTTCGTATCTTTTGCAGATCTATGTTATTGGTATCACCTTTATATCCATTCTCTTTTAATTGCTTTTTATCTATACCGGTAATATTTTTAAATGTGCTATAAGGCAATCGAATACTAGCTTGACTAAGACTATAAGACGCCATTAGCCATGCGGTATGATTGTAATATTCGAAACCTCTATCAGGTGATAAGTGTCCAAAAAGATGAGCGCAGCTATACCACAAATCTGAACCACAAGTATTTTCACCCAGTAATCCCTTTTTAATACATTCAATATCCTCTTCATTGTAGTCAGTCATACTCATGACTAAGTCAGGATGACCTTGCATTACTAATGCTAGATTAGTCATCGCTGTATGCCTAAATCCATGAAACGTCATACCTATATGATCAGATCCCTCTATATCTTTATGCAATAGCTTGAGCAGCTTGATTGGAACATGGTCAGCAAGAGGTATATGTGAGGATGACAGTGTAAAAATAAAACGCTGATCATTCTTCGTCTTGTTAATAGTAATAAACTTAATAAACAATGCCAATTCAGATGGCTTTAACAGTGCAAATAGCGGTACCTCTCTGATGCTTTTGTCTGTTTTGATTGAACGATAATGATTTGGACGTATCATAACTGACGGTTTGTCACGCTGCATTCCCTCGATATCGGCATATTTAAGACCTAAGATCTCTTTTTTACGCATGCCTGTACGATACGCGATAGTGAATAAAATAGTGAGCATATCGGCTTCAACAATATCAATACCAATTCGCATTTGTTCTATAAGTGCTGAAAATAATTGTGGAGAAAACCATTCAGAGCGAATTTTACGCTGCGATGACGTAAGAGGCACTTTAACCTTTGGGAATCCATATTCTACTTCAGCAAACTTATGTATTGCTTGTAGACGTTTTGCCGGGTAACTTAAATCTTTGACAGCCATATCATCAAGTATTTCATCATATAGCTCTTCAAAATATTCAGTTGTCCAACTCTTAAGCGGTTGGTCTTTGGTAAACGTTAGCCATTCATAACCTATAGCGGTTATATATTTGCTAATAGACTCATTATTAATTCCCTTTTTTTCTACAAGAGATAACACCCAACGTATTAATATTTTATAGCTCAAACTTGAAGAGTCATGCGATATTTTTAATAGTTCGTCGATTATGTTGCTTTGAGACTTGGACTTATTCTGATGCTCATACTTTTTGTGTAGTATATTTTTAAGCGCTTTAATAAGATCAAGCTCATCATCTGCCTGACGGCGAGAGGCTTTCTTTTCATTTCCACCATTGGAAACAATGATTTCAAGATCCAAAAACTCTTTGTTCTCATATACTTTTTGAATAGGCTGGTACTTCTGATGAAGTAATCGTTCAAACGATTTTTTTGTGAGTCCAACGGTAGCCTGCTTGCCTTTCATAACGGTTACTAATGCCTGATCTACATTCACATCAGGTAGCATCTCCCAAATATAACTGCTATTAGAGAGCATGAATGCCAACGTTGGTGTCTTGATACTCTGCTTAACTAGCAGTGGAGTTAAAGTGGTTTTTAATATACTTTCAATACTCGTTTCAGTCAGCGTTTCGTGTATCAGCTCATCAAGCATTGATATCATCCTAGCTTTACTATGACAGTCATTTAACCGTATCAACCAACACCGTGTGACGGGGTCTAAAACAATTTGCTGATTGCAATACAAATTATCAGTAATATACTCGTTGCCATATTTTCTGTTCTTATAGTGCCCCTGACTAATAATATTAAAATTTATAAAAGGCTGGCGTTTTGTCGGTTCTCTAATAGTATTTATGTAGCTTACAAGCGTCTTTTTATCATTGATTCCTCCATATATCATTGCTGAAAATATTAGCCACCCTATAATCTGGGTTTCCGTATAACAATCCGTATCTAGCCAATGGCGATCAACAACTGTCAAAATACTACTCACTTTCTTACCATTTTTGATCCAGTCAGATTCAACACTTAAGGTATTGACCTTAGCTTTAACCGCTTTTGGAGGCATTGGGTATGCAGTCGTTTGGGTCTGAAAATTATTATTTTGGTAAGCGATAAATTCATTCAGCAGTGTATAGGCTTGTGTTAAAGGATATCCTTGATAGCAGTAGGTAGGGATACTCGACGTCATCTGACTATAAAACTCTTCCAGGTTTGTATTAGTTATTCGCTGGCCTTTAGTTATTGAACACATTTTGTCCTTATCGAACAAAGTATCCCAATTTTCTTGAAACATTAGTAATAGGCTACGCTTGTTTAACTCTAAAGGTGTTAGCCGACTCTCTGAATCAATTAATTGATAACCTGTAGATAATTTGATGAAAAATTTATCAGTAATTCGTCCGTTTGGATTTATCCAAACGCTAGGTTCTATGGTTTGAATATCAGACATGTTAATCAGCTCTCAGTTGTTTTAAGCGCTCTTCTACGATAGAGGCTAATGATCTTATGCCAATAGTTTGTGCAATAACTTCAAGAGTAGGACCTACTTTATGGATCTGCTGCTTAGAGATTGAAGAATACTTGTTCAACGCCTCTTGATCACGCTTTTCGTGGCCAATAATTGCATTGATCAGCGGTATTGGGGTGCTAAGTCTCTCTAGCTGAGTACGCACAAAATGCCGAACCCAATAGGGATCAATATCTAGCTCATGAGGCGTCGCTTTAGTAATATCTCCACGTTTAATAGGATTTAACTGGTGCATAGACTCTAAAAGATTAATAACTGTTGATTCAATATTATCATCTAGCGTCTCAGTGATAATATTAGATAACTCTCTATTTTCAATAAAGGTCATCCTGAATGTTCGTAAGAAAATTTTGTAGTCTATTATTAGTTGTTTGGCACTTGCACATAGAGGTATTAATCGATCTGTCTTACTACTACGATTAGGCTTATCATCTACGATCAACCAGCCCATTTCTTCATCTATTTGATTGACTGAACCTGGAATGCCGTTGTTAGCTCGAATACCTGTCGACAAACAAATGGCATACCATGTATAGATACTATATCGATTAAACAGCTCAAATGCTGTTTCACTGTTAGAAACCCATAACGTTAAATCTAAGACTAGGTTTTTGACATGTTCAATATTTAGCACCTGCATGCTACCTGTAGAGAAATGTGGTACTGGCTTATCAAAGTAGCCAAGATTGTAAGTTGACCCTGCACTTAATGAGTTCAAACAATCTTTATAAACAGAAACGATGTCATCGTTTGAATGGCTACTGTAATAAATTGCAGGTGCGATAGAGGCAGGTGTACGGCAAATTAAATCTGCATAATGCTCATTACCCGATGGCGTGAATCGTCGGATATACATATGTAATATTTTTGATATGCGAGTATCAGTAAGATAAACAATCTCCAGCTGACTTTTCATGGCTTTAATAAACTCTTTTACCTTCTCCATCGTTAGCTCTGATGCACTAACCTCTGCTAACTTGCAGGTCAAACCTATAGGTAGTGGTAGATAAATGAGATCTGACTTATTTTCAAAACAAGAAGTCTTAAGCTCTGCCCTATCACTTACGCCTAACCTATGCATAATAAATATCTGCTCGTTATCGTACTCAAGCAACGTACTTTTGCTAAAAAAATCAGGAATTAATAATGTTTTGATAGGTAAACCAGTGATCAGAGAAAAAAGCAGGAGAGCTGCTACCGGTTGTTCGCTGTAGGTTACTAAATGATTAAACACTGCCTGACAGCTCATTTTTGAAAGATAGCGAACATTAGTAGCAAGCTCAAAATCATGCGCTGCCATGTAGGTTTGCTGTACCGATTCATCATAGTTATGAAGTGGTGCGATACGTTTAGAGAGATCAGGCTGTGAATAGCTGAAAAAATAATCTGAATTATAAGCATCTACCAACTCTTCAACAGAAACACTTTCCTCAGAAAGAGATGGTTTTTCACAAAAAGGTATTAATTCTATTGGATTATTATCAATAGGATCAGACACTTTGTTAGTATGGAAAAACCCATAAAAATGAGGCTGCGCGTTAACGGGTATAGGTTCAGCTTTAAGATTTTGCCAAGGCTTGTCTTTTATTTTGTCAGGTTTATCTGACTTAGAGTTGCTATTATCACTCGTCCCTGCTTGCTCTTTGTCTTTTTTTTGCTCTTTGTCTTTTTTACTACTTCGTTTATGTTTTCTTTCAGGATAGTAGGCCCATTCTATTATTTGATGGATTTGCTCTATCTGACGCGCACGTTTCTTATAGTTGTTAGTATCGTTTTGTTCCCACCGTGCATTCGCTAGTACTTCAGCACGCTCATTAAGGTCATCTATTAAAGCTTGTAAATATTGCGAGTCAAACTCTAGCCTTGAGAGTGGTAATATAGTTTGAAAAAAATCATGACTCCAAAACCACTGATAGTCTGCAGTTTGTGTATATCCATATATTTTAAATTTCTTTAATATGCTCTTGGCTTGTATTGGGTTTAGATGAATGTGTGATAACACACTAAGATAAATGGCGAACCCTAACCATTCTCTAATCAGCGCATAGTTAGTATTATAGTCAGTTAAATCTTCAAAATTGTGTTTAATAAGGGCCAGTAACCAGTGAATATCTGCTCTCTTATGATTTCTTCTGGGTCTATCATAATTTGGAAGAGTAGAAACTAAAGCGTTGAAGTCTAAGCACTGATGAGTGTTCGAATGGTAATGATAAAAGATAGATTTAATCAGCTTGGGCTCATCTATGTTGTGGTACGAAATACCATGCGGTAGCAACTGCTGTATTGCAAAATCGATTTCAACTTCATTCATCGTACGACTCCTCTAAAGGAGTTTTTTTGTGCGAATTGTAGTAACTGGCTTCTGAGAGTCCAATTAAGTTGACAAATACCTTTGTCGTTAATTTCACACTGTTAAACACCCTTATACAATCATCCTCAGACAGCTGCCTCTTTAATTGCTGATAACAGTTAACTAAATTTAATACACCCTTATATCTGGTGATAAAAAATATTATCTCATTAAAAGCATAAGACTTAATTTGAGAGTCAGTTAATTTTTTGCTGACGCTAAAATTTAATTCGGATTCATAGATACTGATATCTTGTATATCGGTAGTGAGACAATAATTCAGAATAAAAAAATTGTCGTAGAATAAATATCCTCTACTACCTTGCTTTTCCACTTGAAACACTTGCGAACACTGAATTCGAGTCCAAAATTCAATATCGCTCTTTAACATGTAAGGCAAAATAAGGTGATTAAATATTTTATAGTAGCCAATATTAGCTTTATGAACACTTAGTTCTTTTTGCTTTATATCGTTTAGGTAAGTCTTTTTCATAAATAGTGAAATCCAATCATACTTACTGAAATCTTATATAATTTAATCTACTATTATCTACAGAAATTGCAAGTAATTATTGGAAAATATTAAGTAATTTCAGTAACTTATACCAAAATATACCAGGATATAGCAAAATATACCTATTTCATCTGAGCTGAGTTTCTACGCTGCATACTTTAAGAAGAAATGATAACCATCCTGCCATTAGAGTCGTAGCTCTTATATTAAATTATTTTTTAGAAGAACTAGATTGCCAAAAAACTGCTGCCTTTGAAACGTTGGCTGATGAGTAGCAACGAATCCTTGTTGATTAAAAATATCTCAACTACCGATTATCAAAACATCAAACAACAATCTAATGATTCAAAAAATGCTCTCCATATCGGTATTGCTAGTCAAAACCCTAGAGAGCAGACGAACAAATGGCAATACTCACCACTACTACGATTTTTTGTGCATATGATGTTGATTACAGATGAAAAAATATCGCTCATAGATAATGAGTGATACTCACGTTGAGCGACATATCTTTTAGCTAAATTATTGACAGGTTTGTGGTTCATACCATCAAAGACAATCTTGATACTACAGAATAGTTAGTCTTTAATTCAGGCTTCCTGTTCCTACAATCTCTGGGAGCTGTTGTAGTAACCATTCCCGAAATTTGGTCACGCTCATTGACGTGTTATGCCGACCTAAAGGCTCTAACATATAAAAGTTTTCTGCAGTACGTAAAACGGTATCCACTGGGCGTACTAGGGCACCACTTTTTAGATAGTCATCTACCAGTGAGCCCCACGCCAAAGCAATACCTTGACCATTAATTGCTGCCTGAAGCAACATCGTGTAATTATTAATATGGACTTTGTTTTTAGGAGTAATAGTAGGATAACCTACTTCACTAAACCACTCAGGCCAAGTCATCCAGTCTGTTCGTGCTTCATCAAGATTTAGTAAAGTGCCACCAAATATTTTCTCTAGCGATCTATCATTATTAAACTGTACCAAATAATCTGGACTACAAACAGGGAAGACCTCTTCTGGAAATAGAGGGGTTACCTCCATTCCTGCAGGTGGTACACGACAGTAAAATAAAGCCAAATCGCAGTCCATACTATGCAAATCCACAACATTGTCAGTTGCTAGTATTCTCAGGTCTATGCCTTCTTCTTGCTGAAATCGTGCAACCTTGGGCAATAGCCAAAGTGCTGCCATAGCATGTGTGGTGGCTACTGTGACTTGATTTTCACCGCGCCATTTTTTGATTTCTCCAGTCGCTTGGGCAATATTAATAAGCGCACCATAAATGCTTTGATAATACTGTAATCCAGTGGGCGATAAAGATATCTTACGATTTGCTCGAATAAACAACTCTTTGCCAAGATACTCTTCTAATTGGCGTATCTGACGACTAACTGCTCCTTGCGTGACGTTTAGCTCATCAGCAGCTAGGGTAAAGCTCTGGTAGCGAGCTGCTACTTCAAACATAATGAGACTATTCATCGGTGGTAATGGCTTGATTTTCATCGACACTCCTAGCTTGTCATTTGCATAATAGCTGACGCTATTTTATCTAACCTAGTCCTTAGATTAGATAGTAAACTAAAATCATTGAAAGCTAGAGTATATCACTAGAAGTCATGGAAAAAATGATCGAGGAATTTAGCAGTTTCAAAATATAAATAATCAAGGTATAAGAAATTTGACTACTGCCGTTCGAACAGTGTTATATAATCTTTAAAACTAATATTTACTATTATATGTAAACACAAAAAACCCTTTAAATCATGAGACTTAAAGGGCCTAATGCCTAAATATCATATTTATGTCAATCCATGGATTTCTTTCCAGTTACCAGGGTGCACAACATAGCCAAACAAGGCATGACCACCGTATATAAGCTCTGTTCCTTCAGGAATCCAAAGCATCTGTCCTGGACGCACTTCGTACTTTTGACCATTAGCCGTTAACTCAAAGCAGCCTTCTATCACAAAGACAACCTCATCGTAGAGTACTTGCCATGAGACCTCTGCACCTTCCCAACGAGCAAAACCTATCCCCATATTTGGAGAAACATCAGGTGTTAGTGCCCTAGCCACATAAGCCATGCCTGGAGAGTCGCCACGTACACTAAATTCGAGGTTCTTACTGTCTATTAATCTTACTTCACTCATGATCATCTCTTAGCGGTTGCTATAGTTCACTGCGACTTTGCCATTTTGCAAGATTGATGCGAAACTTGACCCCCAATCCTAAAAATGGTTCTGGTGGGTTTAAGCTTGGCATATCAGTCACATATTGAATATCATGCAAATCTTGGGAGTCTGCTCCTACCACCAGATCTGCGAGTAGCGTTCCAGAAATGGTTCCCCACGCCGCACCAACACCGTTGTCACACGCGCTGGCATACACGCCATCTTCTAACTCACCAAAGAAGTTCGTAAAATTGCGTGAAATGGCATAAACACCTCCCCATGTATGAGTTAAAGGCACACCTGCTAGCTCAGGATAACGGGCTAAGAATGATTTTCGATGATCAGTCTGAACCCATTGGCGTGTTTCATTACTGATGCTTTTGCCATATTTTGGTACATGTTTGTAGGTATTACGAATAAGGATGCGGCGATCCGCAGTCATGCGTAATGTCGTACCAGCATGGTCAGCTGGTGTTAATCCCCAGTTTAAGTCACCTTTGTATATCTTCATCTCTTCATCAGTTAGTGGACGAGTCCAACTGGCAAAAGTCATCACGGGTAATAAACGATTTTTGAGATAGCCAAACTCTCGCGTAAAGATACTGGTGCCCAGTAATAACTTAGGTGTAATCACTGTTCCTTTATTACTGGTCAGTACCCAATTACCATTTAATTTCTGTATGTCTGTAATTGGTGATTCTTCAAACAGTTCTACATTCTCAGGTAGATTGTTACCCATTCCTTGTACTAAAGCGGCAGGCTGCATGAGGTAAGAACCAGGCGTAAAAATAGCACGGCTATAATAATTGGTTCCAAGAACGCTACTGAGCTCTGCTTTTTCTACCCAGTGATAAGGCTCCCCTAGATTTTTCATCAAATGCTCAAAATGATTTAGGTGCTCTTCACCACGTTCGCCAACTGCGCCTTGGTACTTACCTACTGCCGACCACTGACAATCGATGTTGTGCTGTTCGACCAACCCTTGCAACTGAGATATGGCGGTTCTATTTAGGTGTAATAGCTTTTTCTTAAGCTCAGGATCTGGGTGCTCTAATGAAAACTTATGTGGTAAATCTATCACAAAGCCTGAGTTACGTCCTGAAGCCCCTTCTGCCACACGCTGCGCATCTACCAATATAATACGCGCTTCTGGCTTTAGCTCAGCCAATCGCCTTGCAGCCGCTAGGCCAGCAAAGCCTGCACCAATAATCGCATAATCGACTTTTTGTGTTCCAACCAGTTTTTTGGCAGGTTCTGGCGCAGGCAATACGGAATACCAACCACAGCTTTTGTCATCATTCGGTAAATTAACCATTATTATTTCCTCAAGCTGCCGTTTTATTGAGCGTGATGGAAATACCCCCAAATTTAAAACACCAAATAAGTAGAACTAAGCTGCCATATTAAGTTTCTGAATTGGCGTAAAGCCACCATTACCCATATTGGGTCTTTCGTTATTATAGTGATACAGCCAAGCTTCAGCCTGGTGCCGCACTTGATCTAAACTATCAAACAGTTCTTGATTAAGCCAGTCATAACGCACTGTCTTATTAAATCGTTCAATATAAGCGTTTTGCTGAGGATTGCCAGGCTCAATGTATTCGATAACGATACCTTGCTTAGTTGCCCAATCCTTTAAATCATTGCTGATATATTCAGGGCCATTATCACACCTGATTTGATTAGGCTTACCTCGGTGCTCTATAAGCTGGTTTAAACTGCGTATCACTCTTTGAGCCGGTAGTGAGAAATCAACCTCTATGGTTAATGCTTCACGGTTATGATCATCAATGACATTAAACAGTCTAATAGCACGACCATCAGTTAAGGCATCGTGCATAAAGTCCATACTCCAGCTTTGATTGATGCAAGTGGGCACAGCAAGCTTTTGCGGTTTGTCTCGTTTAATACGGCGTTTAGGCTTTATTCTAAGGTTTAATTCAAGCTCACGGTAGATGCGATAAACACGTTTATGGTTATAAGGCAGTCCCAGTACATTTCTTAGATATAAGAAGCACAGCTTAAAACCCCAATTTTTATGACTGCTTGTTAAGTCAGTCAATAGCTTAGCTATCTGCTCATTCTCATCCGCTGTCTTTGGCTGATAGTAATAGCAGGTTGTGCTGATATCAAAGATCAGACAGGCTAGACGGATGCTTATATTACGATCATCAACATAATATTTAGCTAAGTCTTTGCGCCTAGAGGGCGCTACCACTTTTTTGACATGGCATCCTGTAAGATATCTGATTTAAGCCTTTCCTCAGCATACATTTTCTTTAAGCGAGCGTTCTCAGCTTCTAATTCTTTAAGACGGGTAATTAATGAAGCATCCATGCCGCCGTATTTACTCCTCCATTTGTAGAAGGTACTCTGACTTATATTGTGCTCACGCAGTATGTCACTGACAGGCACGCCTTGTTCTGCTTGTTTGAGTATATTAACTATCTGGGTGTCGGTAAATCTTGATTTTTTCATGTCGAAATCTCCTGCTGGTATTTTAGCAGTTAGTTTCTACTTTTAAGTGTTATTATTTTTTGGGGTGATTACCGTATGACCAAATATATATCCATTTATGTCGCGATATCACATAGCCTATTCAATCCTCAATATATATCGCTTTTAAATGAAAAAAATTAGGCTCATCAGTCATACTTGATCGATAATATATAGACTCACCAGTATTAGATAATAGTCCTTCGACAGCATCTCCTATGTAAGCAAAAGCTTCTATTGGTAAGCTTTGCTCGCTCTCCATGCCAATCAACACCCCTTTGGTATCATGTGCTTTTTCCAGTTGACTTATCAGCTTGTGTGTCGCTGATTTTACCATATCTGATTCAGGCTCACCTTTAGCGCTTGTATGAACAAACTGGAATGAATTGCCACACTCAAGCAAGTGTATAACATCTATCACATCTATGCCGATAAACGTACTTGCAGACCTTACATTAAGCAGTTCAACGACATCGTTTACTTTATCTGGCTGACACTTAATAACTGCCTCTACGATATCAAAGCCCTCATGATCGTGCTCATGGTTATAGTCATCTGTTTGTAAGCCTACTAAAATATCAGCCTTTACTTTCTGTTTTAGCTCAAACAGTGCCTGCTCACTCCATTCATCGTTCATAACAAAACAACCAATGATAGCTGGTGGAAAACACTCTGTGTTTGATCGATATAAAGCAGCACAAGGGGTATCATCTATTTGCGAGTTGTCGAGCTGATATTTCATGATTATACTCATTTATAATTAGAGCTTTTCGTTCAATAGATGGTGATCTACTAGAATCTGAAACACCGTGTCCATTTCTTCCAAAATTTTATCTGCCATCGTGCCTTTATTTATTATTAACCATGCCTCACTCGAACCTTTCCAATCTTGCGGATCAAAGTAGTAGTAAGCAGGCCATTGAGCAGAAGAGCTCACTTTTTTATCAGTTAGCATCGTATTCAGTACCGTTTTCATAGCTTCTGTATGTGGACACGCTTTCGCGGCTTCTACAGAAGTGAACTTAATTCCTAGAATTGGACGATCAAACCCTGCATTATCAAACTCGAAGCAAACCCATGCATTGTCATAGCCAGGAATTATGAATCTAATCTGTTCGTATCTTCTGCCCTCGCCGATATAACTAATAGACCTCTTGCAAAAGTAGTTGTAAGACACAACGTATATTATTGAACTCTACTTACTTAATAGATATGCCAAACATAGATAAGCTACTCAAACAAAGTGACGCTGGTTTTAAACGCTACACTGGCATTCATAAAGCCACCTTTTATGACATGCTTGAGGCCATGCAAGAGCATGAAGCATCTAAGACCAAATCAGGTAGACCAAGTGTGCTCAGTCTTAAGGAGCAGATACTACTCGCCCTGACTTATTGGCGTGAATACCGCACGCTTTATCATATCAGTATGGACTTTGGTATTCATGAGTCTTCTGCTAGCCGTATCATTCGTAAAGTAGAAGACATACTGATTGACTCTGGCAGGTTTGAATTGCCTAAAAAGTTGCCTAGTCGCGTCGATGAGGACATCAATTGGTCAGTCGTCATTGTCGATGCCACCGAAACCCCAATTGAGCGTCCAAAAAAAACCAAAGAGACTACTATAGTGGCAAGAAGAAACAACATACCTTAAAAGCGCAGGTTATCGTTCATTGGCAAACAGGATTGATACTGGACATGCAAACATCTAAACAATATGGCTTCCATGACTTGTCTGTCGTTTTTCCAAGTATGACAGCCATGAGCCTTCATGCTACTTTGGAGTTGTTCCCATGTATTATCATTAAGCACTGTTCTTGCCATAATTTAGAGAGCCATGTTTGAAATAGTCTCTTTATTTCAAAGCCTTTATACTTACTTTTCCAGATTAGGGACACACCCTAAAATCTCTCAAGTTTATGTTTACAGGATTGACGGCAGGGTTAGGGCGCGTCTTCAATTCACTCAATAGTTATCTAAATGTGTTGAAAACTACTATCAATAAAATATAGCAGATATATGGTAAACGCATCTGCTTAAAGCTTTATACAAGTCTTAACGCTCACCTAACCCTTCAGAGAATGTTTTGGTGATAGGCTTGGTAATATAGGACAGCACCGAGCGTTCTTTGGCTTTGATATCGACTGAGGCTGTCATACCTGGTTTAATGACTATTTCGTCACGGTGGTCTTCAAACTCGGCGCCCGTAATTTTGATTTGCGCTCGATAATACGGCTCTTCACCTTTCGGTGTTTGCTCCATCAGAGTATCGGGACTGATATAAACCACATTGCCATTCATAGCACCAAATATAGAATAATCATAGGCATCCAGCTTGACAGTAGCCACCTGACCTTCTTTCACATAAGCAATATCCATTGGGCTAATCTTGGCCTCAACGATGAGATCGCTACTGGTTGGCAATATTTCCATAATAATCTCACCAGGCTTTACGACCCCGCCAATAGTGGTAATAAGGATGTTATTTACCTTACCATCGGTTGGGGCATATAGGTTTTTTTCTTGCAATACTTGCGAGTAGTCGCGCAGCTGCTCAAGCTCAGTATTGAGCTCCTCTTGCGCCTTGGTCATTTCCGACTGCGCTTCTTCAAAGTATTTATTGCGTTTGTTGGTGATTTGCGCCTGTATTTCTGCCACTTGCCGACGGAGCTTAATTACATCAGCCTGACTGACATCTCCATGAGCAAGTAAAGGCTCGTTCATACTCAGCTCTTGATTTGCCAATACCATCATTTTTCGTAAAGAACTAACATCCTGCTCGATAGCACGGCGGCGGCGATTGTACAGTTGCGTTTGATTGTTTATATATTCATCATACTGCAAAATATCATCTGGAAACGTTAATGGTCGCTCATATATTTCAGCTTCAAGTCGAGCCAGCTTGGCTTTTAGGGCTGCTATTTTAGAGCTTGCATTGGCGACTGCCGCTTGTGCCCGCTCTTCTTCTAAGGTAACAACCAGTTGCCCTTTAGTGACGTCTTCACCTTCTTTGACTAAGATATCAGTCAATACGCCACCCTCAACCGCTTGAATGTCTTGTGTCCGAGCACTAGCGATAACAGTTGCTGTGGCTCGAGTCACCTGATCTATTTTTGCAAAATAAGCCCAAATAACTAATACAATGATACCGAATAGAGCGCCCCAAATAATGATACGGGTACGTCCAACTTTAGGATCATAAGACTTATGTTGGTAATTATTCATTGGCTTGCCCTACATTATCATCTTTATCAGACTGATCATCAGCTTTCACTTCAATACTTGAGGTTTTTTTACTGATAACACGAGTTTTTGGTTGGCTGACCTTTACTGCGGTTTTATGAGCAGGTTTTCGCTCTTCATTGCTTTGTAATTGGGCCAGCACTTTTGATTTTGGCCCATCCATCACGATTTGTTGATTGTCCATAATGATGATGCGATCAACCAATTGCAGCAGTGGCATTTTGTGAGTGGCCACGATTAAAGTATGATCTTCTCCAAAATGCTTATGCAACACATCGATACACTGTGCTTCCTGCCGATTATCCATAGAGGCGGTTGGCTCGTCCATCAATACCACCGAAGGCTTGGTTAATACTAAGCGTGTAAAAGCAACCAACTGTTTTTGTCCTCCTGATAATCCCTTGCCTCCTTCACTAATAGGCAGATCTAAACCACTAGAGTGGCTGGCAACTAGTCTAATCAGTCCCGTCTTGACCAACGCATCATACATAACGTCATCGCTAGGCGCTGGTAAGCCGATCAATAGGTTTTCTCGTAGCGTGCCCTCAAAAAGGCGATGATCCTGTTGTAGGTAGCCTACTTGCGCACTCAAAGACTCACGACTGATCTGCTGCATGTCAAGCCCGTCTAACAATACCCTGCCCTGTGTGGGCGCATATAATCCAGACAATACTTTTAATAGGGTTGATTTGCCAGAACCAATAGGTCCTAAAACAGCAATACGCTCGCCTGCTTTAATCTGTAGCCTACTGATAGCTAAAGCGGGCTGATCATTATTTTGGTAGTTGAATATCACTTTTTCTAAGTCAAAATTACCTGAGATATGACTGGGCGATAACGGGTGACTGACACCGTGATTGTCTTGCTCTAGTGAGAACAACTGCTCTATATTAAGTTTGGCAGCTTTGGCATAGGAGTGCTGTACCAATAGATTAGGAATACCCATCACTGGTGCTAAAATACGACCGCCTAAGATTGAGCAAGCGATCAAGCCACCCATGGTCATATCTCCTGACATCACTACAAAAGAACCCACAATCACAATACCGACATAGCTGACCTGTTGTATCATCTGTGACAAGTAACTTAGGTTGTCATTGGCATGCTTCATATCCAAATCATTTTTGGTGGTGATGTTCATCACATCAAGCCAGCGTGACAAAAACTTCCAGTTGCCTGATCCGGCCTTAATCGTTTCAACGCCCTCTACCGTCTCTACTAAGATACCTGTCTTGCGATAAGAGGCTTGCGCGCCCACAGCGGCGATACTGTCGATTTTTTTGCGTGCACTAAGACCTAGTACAATCGCCACCACGGCGGCAACAATAGGTACTAAAGCGACTAATGGATTACCAATAATAATAATAAGGGTTACAAATATGATCGCCATCGGTATATCGACCAAGCCAAACAACGTACTTGCTGTATAAAAACTGCGAACCTGCTCATATCCACGCAGCTGCGCCGCCATAGACCCCACAGACCCTGGCATCTGATCGATGCGCACGCCTAATAGACGCTGAAAAACCTCACGTGATAAATACTGGTCGAGATTGACCACCACTTTGTCCATAATCTTGGAGCGGGCAAACTTCATAAAAGTTTCAAATAAGATGACCAGACCTACCCCACTCGCTAAAATAATCAAAGTGTATTCGCTACGAGTTGGAATCACACGATCATAGACCTGCATCGAAAACAGCGATACGGCAAGTGCCAACATATTGATTAAAAACGAGGCAACAACTGCCTCTACAATAATGCCACGGTAGTTTTTGAGGTCTTTTTTGAGAATTTGATCAAAAGACAGCTGCTTGCGTTTGCTGGGTTCCTCTCCTAAGCGCACACGCAATAACTGGCTAAAAGCCTCGCTTGCATGCACACTCTTGCCCCTAGACTGGCGAAACTGCCACAGCCCTTGCGGGGTCTGCTGCTCAATCACGCCCCATCCTTGCGTAGGATGCAAAGCCAACAATGGCAAAAATGCGGCATCGGGTATTGGTAAAGATTCTGGCAACTGATCAATGCCCAACTGTTCCAGCACCCTAACAGTACTCGCCAGCGTCACAAGCTCTGTCTGCTGATGCAGCACCCCATGCAAGCGCACACTATCAATAGGATAGCCTTGCTGAGTCAGCAAAGTGTGTAACGCTGCCGCCAATTGCGCCGCTTGCTCATTTATTTGCTCATCAGGGGCAGGCGTCGATAACTGCGAAGTAGGATTTGCCATCAGCTCGCTGTCAGATGTAGCGTCATTCGAAGCTGGAACTGGTGTACTCATGATAAATATATCCTACAAATTTATGGATAGTTGGGGTCATTAAGTGGATAAGTGACGAGACCTGTATCATCTTTGTTGTCACTACTCGCCTCTTTCATCACGATCGGCTGAATGATGACCTGATCAGACTGCTGTCTGGCAGCATCTTGACGGGTCAGCCATTTTTTTACCGGGTCTAGCGGACTAAATAATGGCTCAGGCTGACGGCTTTGATCATATTGCTGCCACGACATCAGGCCAAAATCCACTTGCAGCTTATAAAAAGCACCGATGATAGCCGCGCGGGTCTCGACCAGTTGTGCTTGATATTGTGAATGCTCACGCACTGCGTTCAGTACCTCAAGCCAAGATTTACGCCCTGCAATGAACTGGCGGCGATAAGAGCTCACCACAATCTGTGCGCCTGCGACTGCTGCGATCAAAGAGCGCTCTTGATCCTTAGCACTAGCAAACTGCTGATATTGGGTTTGGATAGTCTCAAGCACTTGTCGTCTTGACGCTTCTTTTGACTGTGAAAGGCTGTTTACTCGTGAGGCTGATGCCCGGGCTAGTGCCAAATTAGATAGGCCTGCTCCTGGAGCATAGCTTAAGCCTACCGAAAACTCACCTTCACTATTATTCTGATTGTTGTTTCTATTTTCATCATGATAATAGTCGTATTCGTACTGTGCATAAACAGTCGGATAACGCGCCGCCTGCAATGACTTAACTTCTTGCTTAGCCGCTTCAACTTGATAATGCCCTTTTACCACAGTAGGATTATAAAAGCTGGCCTGATCGAATGCCATTTTTTCAAAGGTTTGAGAGTAGCCTTTGGCATAGCTGACAAGCTCACCGATATTCGGCACTGGCAGATCAGCTGCTGACAGCTTACGGCCTGTGATTTGCTCTAATCGAGCGATAGCAATACGCTGCTGCTCTACTGCTGCTTGATACGAGTTTTGCTCTTGTAAGATGCGATTGGTCACCAAATCCATCTCGATACGCGCCGATACACCTTGATTGACTCGGCGCTGCATCATCTCCTCAAACTCTGCCAACAGTTGCAGATTATCATAATAGACTTGCTGCTTAGACACAGCAGTGATATAGCTCTGCCATGCCTCTATGGTGGTTTTGGCGACTTGATTCTGTTGCTCGTAAATATACTCTGTGGCTGCTTTATCATCAAAAAGTGCTTGATTGACGTTGGCAGTAAGCTTGCCACCCGTCCATAATGTCTGCCGTAGCTGAAACTGAGAGACCATGCCATCGTCACGATCATAGCCTGATGACAATGTGGGTGCTGGCAGCAAGTTGAGCTTGGCAGCACGGATACTCTCTGTCGTCGCCTGCTGCTCAGCACGTGCCGAACCTATCAAAGGATGACTATCCACTGCGTGACGAATCAGACCATCAATATGACCATTCATGGCTATGTTCGATATAGCATCATATGGTGTTGTTACTGACATAGGCATGACTACTTTTGCTGAGTTATCAGCAGCCACAGCGACAGTCATAGACGATACTAATAGCATGCTGATACTCAGCACTGAACAAGGCGCGCTCAAAATACGGTAACGATTCACACTCATAACATCAGGCTCAATTAAAAAAGGATAGTGTGTTAATATTCAATCTATTGATATTCATGGAGATTTATCGCTTATGCCAGTGCTAGAAAAAACGCCAAAACATAGAACCATCACCGCTATAATATTGGCGCTACTGCTACATTTGATGGTTGCACTGGTATTGTACGTAACCCTATATGAAAGGCTGGATACTGACACTCAGCAAGCGACTCATCACACTCAGCCTGCACCCGTTGTAGCGCAATCGCATGATACGTCGCAAGTCAACGTAACCCAGTCAACTGAACGCCATGATAACAAAAAAACCATGATAACAAAGCAAAAAACCGACCTGCCAGCGATAACAACTCCTACGCAGAAAGTAGCGCAAGCATCAAAAGATGCCAGCATAGCGAAAGATAAGGCACCCAAGCAACCTGCTAATATGCTAGCTTCTACCGTAAATCAAAACCCACTAAATTCCAGTACTAATACACCAGATCTCGATACGTCAAGTAATAAAACGGCAAATACCAGGGCGAGCAATAACAACACATCTCAAACTGCCAAAAATGATACTTATAAAAATAGCCGTAGCGCTAACGACAACTCGACTCAGCAGCTACAAACCACTGTAGAATATGAGCACTTAGAGGATGAGCTAGAAGAGAACGCTGAGCGTCTATTTGCTCTCATCAATACCGTTAAAGAGCGCAATCAGCAACAGATCAACGAGCAGCAAGCCAGTCAATCTATAAAGTCGCCTAAAACTACTGAGCAAATGACGACACCTGATTATCCCATCTCCCCTATTACCTCATTAGACAAGTCAAAAAACAACTAAATACGTAACAAAGAAGCCATCACAAGTATGGCTTCTTTGTCACAGTTATAGATAAGGTTTGGATTAGATAATAGTGGTAGTAATATCAGTATCAATCATCACGTTATGAGTACCATTACTATCACTAAAGCTATAGATATCATAGGTATTACCGTTTTGGGTCGTGGTATTGTTGGTATTGGTCCAATCATTACCAGATAGCTGCACACTATCAGCAGTATCTCCATCGACAAATATTGTATCGTTGCTATCAGTCATATTAATAACGTCACTAGTCTTTAGATTAGTCAATGACTGTGCCCCATCACCTAACTCAATAAGTTCCATATTATCAATCTTATTGCTATCAAAGCTACTAAAATCAATACTGGTATCTACCAGTAGCGTATCAAAACCTGCACCACCATCCATCGAAACTTTATCTGCTGAAAACTCAATGGTGTCATTGCCTATATTATCCGTTACCTGTACCTCGAACTCTATCGTAGAGGATGAGCTATCGCCATTTGACTTTTCAGTAGACGTTACTATGAAAGTCACATCAAGTGAAGCGGCTGTAGTATCATCTCCAACAACTAGTTTAAAGTCCTTATATTCATTTGTACCTGTATCACCTACTGCTGGAGTATAGTTGGCGATACCGTCGGCGCCTACAGTTACAGAATGATTTGTACCGCTTGCATCCGTAAAAGAAAGCATTGCACCAGCTGGTAAGCCAGAGACTTCAAACGATAAGTATTCTGAACCATCAATATCGGTTGCTTGTAGATGAATACCTGTTAAATCAATGGTATCTGAAGATAGGCCCTCATATCCTATATTCACTGGAAAGAAACCAGTATCGTCTTTTCCATCGCTCCCGGCATCGTAACCACCCAAAACATATCTCGTCTCTTTCAGACTATCTTCTATAGCATCAGCATTTGGATAGTACTTCATAGACGACCCGTCAGTGTTTGCAACTGCAAAGTCATAGTTACCTGGTCCATCCGCATTATGTGCATAAAACTGGAAACTATAGAAGCCTGTCTCGGTCACGCTAAAGTCATCTTCGCCACTAGTGTTAGCTCCTCTCCAGTTTACATGCAACGAAGAGACATCATCACCAATGACAATTGCAGCACTGTCATCGCCAATGCCTGAATATGTGTAAGTTTGACCAACCTCAAGGAAGACATAGCCTGATATATAAACGGCATCATACGCAGGTAGGTTGGTACTGGATAGACTAGTGGTTGTTCCTGAACCAGATGTACTAACAGCGGATCCATTACTGTTAGTCACATTCTCATTACTTCTTAAATAATCAATTGCGTTTAATAAAGTCTCTTTAGCTGCGCCATCTCCACCGTTTTCTAATAGGTTCTCACCATTGATATTTTGGGCATTAGACCATGTTTGAATATTTAGACTTAAAGCAGGAGGATCAAGCTCAAAAGCACCTGCCGTTGGTTTATCTGCAACCGCTATAACTTCAATGTTTAAGTCTGCAGTGTCTGTCGTAGTACCATCACTAACCGTATAAGTAATAGTAGGCACATCACCACTATAGTCCTCTACAGGCGTAAAGCTATAGTCACCATTAGCATCGATTTGCACACTACCGACATCTGGGATATCAATAGAAGTTCCAACAGTATAGTCAGCTCCGCCAATTTGGATACCTGTTACTGTCAGACCTGATACGTCATTAGTCAGCACATTGCCAGTAGTGGTACCAGAGTCTTCTTCCATAGATTGGTCGTCATTGTTAGCAACAGGCGGTGCATTTGGCACATCGATAAAGGTGACGGTACCGGTGTCTGTGTCTTGACCATCAGTCACGGTGTACGTGACGTCTGGCACTGGACCTGCGTAATTAGGCTCTGGGGTGAAGGTTAGCTCACCTTCTGGCGTCATGGTAATCGTACCCACGCCTGTGATCGTCGCCGTCTCACCTGGCTGATAGGTAGTGCCGTCAACCGTGAAGTCATCAACCGTCAATGGGTCGTCGTTTGGATCGGTATCGTTGCCAATGATGTCCTTTGTCACTGGCGTTCCACTTTCGGTGGTTACTTCGTCATTGTTAGCAACAGGCGGTGCATTTGGCACATCGATAAAGGTGACGGTACCGGTGTCTGTGTCTTGACCATCAGTCACGGTGTACGTGACGTCTGGCACTGGACCTGCGTAATTAGGCTCTGGGGTGAAGGTTAGCTCACCTTCTGGCGTCATGGTAATCGTACCCACGCCTGTGATCGTCGCCGTCTCACCTGGCTGATAGGTAGTGCCGTCAACCGTGAAGTCATCAACCGTCAATGGGTCGTCGTTTGGATCGGTATCGTTGCCAATGATGTCCTTTGTCACTGGCGTTCCACTTTCGGTGGTTACTTCGTCATTGTTAGCAACAGGCGCCTGATAAACAGGAGGAATAACATCGCCACCACTATCGTTTGAGCTGCTACTACTAGCAGCGACTATACCAACCAAACCAACGCCAGCCGCCGCTGGTATCCACCAAGGCACAATAGCTACATACTCCGTACCGCCGAGCGCCTGACCCTCGACATCACCAACTTTTAGTTGAGTCACATAATCATAGGTCTCACCAGTATCTGGAATATAATAATAGTATTCTCCATCTTCAGCGATACCAAGTAGCGCACTGTCTGGGTTATCGTAAAAACCTTGTATAATAAGGTCGCTTTCTTGACCTTCTTCTTCAAATGAAACATGTAAGTCATTTTTCAGACGTTTAGTGATGATATGGTTAGGCGCTCGACCGATAGCAGTATCATGAAACTCATAATTCACCTTATCCATAGCTTTAATAATGGTAGGCTTACCGTCCTTGGTCACGACTTGTACTTGATCTATGGTTTGAGTCGCATCATTTGTCTTCACAATAATCGTATTCATTTTTATCTCTTATATTCTTCAATCAAAATTTTAGAACTTTACAGTCTTATGTATTAGGATGTCTAAATCGCTAAAAACTCATGGCTTGGCTAGGTTTTCTTCGACCACAGCAACCACTCGGCGATTGAGCTGCCTACCTTCTACTGTGTCGTTGCTTGCTCTTGGCTGCGACTCGCCATAACCAATGGCAGTTAAACGATCTTCTGCGACTCCAAACTGCGAGATCAATACTTCTTTTACCGCATTAACACGACGTTGGGATAAAGCTTGGTTATAGCTATCTTTGCCTCGGCTATCAGTATGCCCCTCGATGGTTACTACCGTATTAGGGTACTGGGTCATAAATTCAGCCAACTCAGCTACTTTGGCATAATACTCTGGCCGTACGACCGCCTTATCCGTCTCAAATAATACCTCAAGATCAATCGTCACTTTTTCAGTTAGCACTGGTGTTTCTTTTTCTACTGTTAAAGGTGGTGTCACAGTGGGCATAGCAGCGACAGGTGCTGGACAATTCGGTACGACACGGCTAATTTGATGAGACTGATAGGACTTATTTGCTAATAGCGGTGATGCACTGTCAGGCGTTATCTGCGTCAGTGTGCTCTCACCTGTTCCGTCCATTTCGACATAAAAAAAGTACGTTTGACCACCTTGTAACTGATAATCTTGCTTATCTGCCAATAAGTTATTATTTTTAAAACCAGTCGCCTGAACACTCAACTGATTAATTCCAACACAAGAGTCCACCACCGTGTAGTTGTTCGCATGCAAACTGACTTGAAACCTGTTGTTGATAGAGATATTGGTACTTGTTTGCTCAGAATGATTATCGTTCTTCCGTATAAATACTAATCGAGTCTTATCAGACGCCACTTCTTGCTTGAGCACCTCTTTGAAGTCAATACTTTTTTTATTGTTCCACATAACGCCATCAACATGCTGGGTATAGCCTTCACTATCAGCACCACCAATGACAGCACAAGAAGGCATACCAAGCAATGTTATTGGTAAAATAATAGCAACTATATTCTTTCTAAGTATCTTGTTCATAGTATTAATCAGACTTCCAATTTTTTGATAGGTAATATTTTGAACCGCCCCGACTATATCGAAGGCTGATCTACTTGAGTCAGGCAGCAATGCCTGACAGGATTAAATTATCATAATACCGCTTTTCAAACTCAAAGGGTGACACATATCCAATCGTGCCATGTAGACGCTTCTTGTTGAACCAATCCACCCATTCAAGGGTTGCCAGTTCAACATCGTTCACACCAGTCCAGTTCTGCTTTAAATAATGAATCACCTCAGACTTGTAAAGCCCATTGACCGTTTCAGCCAATGCATTGTCGTATGAATCGCCTGTTGTACCAACAGAAGCAATCACGCCAGAGTCCGTCATCTTATCAGTATAGCGAATAGATAAGTACTGAACCCCTCGATCACTGTGATGAATGACATCTTTGGGATGGTTTCTATCTGCTATTGCTTGGTTTAATGCCGCCATTACCATATCCGTGTTCATACGATTCGATACTTTCCAGCCGACAATAGCGCGAGCAAATACATCGATGATAAAAGCGGTATAAACCCAGCCGCTCAATGTCTTGATATAAGTAAAATCTGCAACCCACAGCTGATTAGGACGATGGGCATTAAAGTTACGATTGACCAAGTCGTCAGCACGCTTTTGGTCGTCACGGCTGTTGGTGGTAATCTTACCCTTACCGCGCCAGACACCTTGTAAGCCGTGCTGACTCATTAAACGCTCGACGGTGCAGCGTGCGATATAAATGCCGTCTGCCTTCATCTGCCGCCAGACTTTGCGAGCACCATAGCGGCATTTGCTGTCCTGCCAGATGCGTTTAATCTCGCTGAGATAGTAGTCGTCATGCTGACTGCGCAGTGAACGCCTTTCAGGGCAGCACTCTAGGTCTTTAGTACGGTGATAGGTTGATGGGGCAATCGGTAATACTCTACAGATCAGCTCGACCCCATAACTACCTCTATAGTCATCAATAAACTGAACCATTATCTGGGTGGACGGCCCGTCCCCGCCTGGGCGAAAAAAGCGGCAGCCTTACGTATAATCTCATTGGCTTGCTTGAGCTCTTTGTTCTCGCGTTCAAGCTCTTTGATACGCTCTTTGTCACTTTGAGCCTGCACTGAGGCGGGAATGGTTTGGTCTATGTGCTTTTTATGCCAGGATCGCAGTGTCTCAGGCGTACAGCCAATCTTTGACGCTATGGCTTGAATGGCTGACCATGTAGAAGGATAGTCGCTCGACGCTTCAATCAGCATGCGAACGGCGCGTTCTTTAATCTCAGGAGTGTAGGTTTGTTTTTTCATTGTCGTATTCTCTCAGAATGTTGAGTCTCCGACAATCCCGGGGCGGTTCAGTTTTGCCAGAGATATACTTGCTATTACTTAGAGATCCCTGCATTCGAAATAAAACCCTCATGATTTACCTTTCCGTTATTCATCTTCTTTTAAATTATTAGGTGGTGTATCAAAAAGTATGCTGAAGAAATAAAGGAGGGGTGACAGCCGAAGCAAGATGATATATTTGAGGTTATGAAGACACAAATAGATATCATATGCCCCGACTGTCACAGTCCCAGTCTAAAGAAAAATGGTACAAAAAGCTATGGCAAGCAGAACTACCAATGTAAGGACTGCAAACGTCAATTCATTGGCGACCATGCTTTAACCTACCAAGGCTGCCATTCGCAAATAGAAGACAAGATAGGGCTAATGACGGTTCATGGTTGCGGCGTTCGTGATATAGCGGTTATAGCCAAGGTTAGCATTGGTAAAGTCCTTAGCACCATAGGCTCATCGGTCTATAAGATTACACCTAAAAAGCGCTACTATGAACGCTTAGAGGTTGATGAGTTTTGGACTTACGTGTATCGCAAGAAGCGTAAAGTTTGGCTTATTTATGCTTATGACCGTGATACTAATGAGATTGTCGCTTATGTCTGGGGCAAACGTGATTTGAGAACGGCTAAGAAGTTAAGAGCACGTTTAAAGCAACTCAAAGTAAGCTACGGTTCTATTAGCATGGATAACTGGGATAGCTTTATAACCGCATTCAAGCCTGACAAGAAACAAATTGGCAAACAGCATACCGTAGGTATAGAAGGTAATAATTGCCGTTTGAGACACCGATTGCGACGAGCGGTTCGAAAGACCTGTTGCTTCTCAAAAAAGTTTGATAACCACTTTAAGGTGTTTGATTTGGTGTTCTTTTATGTCAATTATGGCTATGTCTGATGCCAGCATACTTTTTAAAACACCACCAATTATTAATCCTACAACAGCTCTAAAACTGTTTCATTCGAAACTGCTCTTACTTATTAGAGAGATCACCATGCACCATATAAGAACGCAAGAAGATTAATTTGGTGCATTCGTTCGCACTCCCAAAACAACCTCATTTCTTACTAAAAACAAATACTGTTCATATGGTACATTTATGGAAAGGGTTAATGATTGTTTTATCACTTATTTTTTTCTTTTTAATATTGGCATAAAGGTTGCTATTTGTAAGTTACAACCTCCAAATTAGGGATCTAGAATAATGAATCAATCTGACGACTACCCTTTGAGCGCTGTACCAACTGACAAGAGAAAAAGTTTATGGTCCATGATGTCAGTATTATTGGGCTTTACATTTTTCACATCTACAATGTGGGCAGGCGGTACACTTGGCAAATCATTTTCATTTTATGAGCTGATTTCTATTATATTCATAGGTAACTTACTGCTTGGATCTTATGCAGCAGGCTTAGGTTACATTGCATGTAAAACTGGTTTAAACACCGTGTTGTTGGGTCGATATTGTTTTGGACTAAATGGAAGTAAGTTATCTGACTTTGTATTAGGATTTACACAAATCGGTTGGTATGCATGGGGTACTGCGACGATTGCCATTGTCATTGTCAAATTATTGGGATTGCCAGATACATGGCTCACGCCATTGATGATCTTTTTTGGTTTTGGTTTTTGTATCAGTGCGTATATAGGCTACAAAGCGTTAGAAATTCTTTCAAAAATCTCCGTACCTGCGATGCTATTTTTTATAGGCTTATGTTTTTACAAAGGCATTCTCGATATAGGTGGTATTTCGGAATTTATAGCTATTGAACCCACCGAGAGTATGCCAATCGCAGCTGCTATCACCTTGGTGTTTGGCACTTTTGTAAGTGGGGGCACACAAGCAACGAATTGGAGCCGTTTTGCTAAATCAGGAAAAGTAGCCGTTATAAGTACTTTAGCTGCATTTTTTATTGGCAATGGCTTGATGGTATTTGTCGGTGCTTTTGGTACTGCTATCTATCAACAAGCAGATATCGTTGATGTGCTTGTTGCTCAAGGTTTCATGCTTATCGCTATCCTAATGCTATTCACTAATATTTGGACTACCCAAGATAATACTATCTACAATTTTGCAGCTGCAGGGTGTAACTTATTAAGAACAGATAAAAGACGTTTAGTCACCCTATTCGGTGCTGCATTAGGCACCGCATTAGCCGTCATGGGCATGTATAACATGTTGATTCCATTTTTAATATTACTAGGAACGTTCATTCCACCAATTGGTGCGATTATCATGACAGATTTTTGGGTGAAGTATAAAGGCAACATGCCAGATTTGAGCAGTATCGAATTGCCCCAGTACAATATGGTTGGATTATCGGCTTATGTAATTGGTTCAGGCTGCGCGTACGCTTCACCTTGGATTGCGCCACTTGTCGGCATTGTGGTTTCTGCGGTTGCTTACACAATATTATTAAAGGGGCTGTAGTAGATAAGGATTAAATATCACACCATTTTCTCAATGTTTTCAGCTGATTAGATGGTGAGCCATAGTTGAATCTAAACTCGCACTCTTTTAAAAACAAATGGAAGTTCTTCTTATTAATCCCATTATACTTTCTGAGTGTTCGTTTGGACTGATTCCAAAAGTTCTCAATGCCATTGATGTGATTGTTCTTACCGCAAATGAACTCTATAGAGTGATTGACTCTGAAATGTTTAAACTCGCTCACATCCAGTGCATTGTAACTTCGATAGCTATCCGTATAAACAAAGCTGTCAGGCTTGATTTTACGCTTAATAACAGGCATTAGGGTAGTCTGTTTGGTGTCTGCTACGACAATGGTATAAACCTTACCGTTTCGTTTTAGAATACCAAATACAGCGGTTTTACCAGCAGCCCCGCGACCTCTTTTGCCTTTGCGTACACCGCCAAAGTAACTTTCATCTAATTCGACCTCACCATCAAAAAGCTCATCAGCTTCTAATGAGAGATGGTAATCTATCACAAGTCTTATTTTATGATAAAAAAGTGCAGCAGTATTAGGCTGAATATCAAGCAAATCTGCGGCTGTTCTAGCAGTCACTTCAGCCGTAAAAAACTCTAACAGCCTTCGCTGTACTTTTTTACTTAGTTTACAACGGGTTATCTTCATAAAAGTAGTCTAGCATAGTGCTTATCTACTACAGCCCCTTATTAAATCTATCTACTGTAAAAAACCACCGAAAACAGAGTATTTAATTAATGATATCTATTGAATCGTTAAGTCAAATAAGCGGACTAGAAAAGCTTGAGTTTCGAGCAGGGCTACAAGGCAGTAAAAACGCTATACGTTGGCCCTATATCGCAGAAAACACAGAGATAGAAAACTGGACAAAAGGTGGAGAATTGATCTTTGTTACAGGGTTAAATTGGAACTGGACTGTTCAAGACTTTATTACTCTCATTAAAAAAGCAAAAAAACAATGTACGAGTGGGTTAGTGATTTTAACTCACTCACCCTATCTCGATACTATTCCTATTGAAGTTTTAGATTTTGCTAATGAACAACATTTTCCTATTTTTGAACAGCCTTATTCACTGCCAATGGTCAATGTTACCGAAATATTATCTAACGCGATCATCATGGATGGTCTCAATAATAAATCCAGTCGTTGGTTTCTACAGAACTTGGCAGACAATCCCAACATATCTGAAATAGACCTGATTAAAGCCACAGAAATAGGACTTAATCCCGCTCAACAGTTATCTGTCGCTTTTATTAAATTCAATCGTATTACTGATGAAGAAGTCATTAAAGGAGATTACTTAATCAGTCAATTCATGCTGAACGAGGGCGTTCAACTTCCTATTACGGAGCTGCATCAAGGCTGGCTGGCGATTATGCCGACATCAGCGGAATACTGTGATGATAGTATGAAACGATGGAATCAATTGCATCAAAAACTGCTTGCATATGGCTTTAATTGCACTATTGGTGTTAGCGATGCAAAAGAATTAAAAGTCATTTATAAAGCCGTTTCACAGGCAAGACAAAGCGCTAAATTTCGTAGAGATAATAATAGAAACGAAGTTATACATTACAACTCGTTAGGTATTGCTCAGCTTTTTACTCATATCGATAACAATGAAATTGACTCTTTTTGTCGTCAGTATCTAGGTGATATTTTCAACAAACAGGATAATCAGAGTTTGGTTTTAAAAACTACTTTAGCTTGCTATTTTGATAATTTATGTTCAATGCGTCAGACAGCATTGGCAATGAATATACACAGAAACACTTTGTCTAATCGATTAGAAAAGATAGAAACGTTGACGGGTATTAATTTAAGTAATGCTCAACAGCGATTGAGTTTGCAAATAGCGCTCATTGCAGATCGTTACATCAGTTAACTTTTATAAAATATAATTACCAATTAGGAGACACCATGATTATTAACAATGCCAAACTACGAGGCAAACAAGGTCTATATAGTCTTGAGTGCAAAAATGGGAAGTTTGTAAGTATCATTGAACAAGATGGCCCAGTCATTGCATTAGAGTCAAGTCTTGATGCAAAAATGAATCTGCTATCCGCTCCATTTGTTGAGCCTCATATTCACCTTGATGCTGTATTTACAGCAGGCGAGCCAAACTGGAATTTGAGTGGCACGTTGTTTGAAGGGATAGAGCGTTGGGCTGAACGTAAGCCAATGTTAACTAGCGAAGATGTTCAGCGACGAGTATTAAAAGCCGTACAACTATTGGTCGAAAATGGCGTTCAACACATTCGCACACATGTTGATATTACCGATCCTGAATTAGTTGCCTTAAAAGCAATAGTCGCTTTAAAAGAAAAACTCAATGCTTATATTGATTTACAAATAGTTGCATTCCCCCAAGAAGGTATTTTTTCCTTTCCCAACGGCAAGGCACTGATGGAAAAAGCACTTGAACAAGGTGCTGATGTCATCGGTGGCATTCCTCATTTTGAATATACTAGAGAATATGGGGTTGAGTCGATGCGATGGATCATCGACCTTGCGGAAAGGCATGGAAAGTTGGTTGATGTCCATTGTGATGAAATAGACGATGGCGCATCAAGGTTTTTGGAAGTATTGGCTACAGCCGCTTTAGAAAAAGGGATTGGAGAACGAGTGACAGCAAGCCATACTACTGCAATGCACTCTTATAACAATGCGTATTGTTCCAAATTATTTCGTTTACTAAAAAAATCTAAAATAAATTTTATTGCTCTTCCTACTGAAAATATGCATCTACAAGGACGCTTTGATGGTTATCCTAAGATTCGCGGTATCACACGAGTTAAAGAGATAAAAGATGCTGGAATGAATATATGTTTCGGTCAAGACTCTATACAAGATCCATGGTACACACTAGGTAATGGCAAACTACTTCGTGTTCTAGATTCAGGGATTCACTCATGTCATATGATGGGATACGAGGATTTAGAAACTGCATTAGACTTAATTACAGATAATGGTGCTAAAACGCTCAATATATCTGCAAACTACGGTATAGAAGTAGGTAAGCCTGCAAACTTTATTATTCTTGAAGGTAGCAATGATGTCGAAGTAATCCAAAAACAGGGCGATGTTTTATACTCTGTAAGAGAGGGAGAGGTACTCATATCTAGACAGCCGGCTACTCTGAATCAAACAATATCTTTAACTGAATGAAAGAATGTTTTTTTACGAGCTACCAAAAATGCGTTCAAGAGTGTTTTCTTGAACGCTTCATCCTTTGCTTATAGCACCATATTTTCTTAGAATTTGACGCTAATTGGATAGTAGTTCGTAAGTACCTCATAATCTCTATATAAGCATAATTTGTGCGAACACATTAAATTGTAACACCGTATAAAAGTTCTCTAAAGCTCATATTCTTTATCATAAAACCAACTCATAACTCGTACTACGTCCTGATGCTATAGATTTTTGCATCATGTCCTTCTCTATTAAATCATTAATATCTCGTAGTGCAGTGTCTATAGAACACTTGGTCATAGTCGCCCATTTCTTAGTGGTAAGTTTGCCATAAAAATCAGTCAGCAAAATATTTAGCATTTTTACTTGCCTATCATTTAAAGCGTACTGTCGATGCGTCTGCCAAAAGCCCGCCTTACTGATAATTTTATCCGTGGTTTCTTGAGCTACAATGAGGGATTGCTCTAGCGTTTGCAAAAACCACACCAACCAATCCGTGATATCTTTATCACCTTTTTGCGTACGTTCTAGTATTTTGTAATAGTCATTACGCTGTTTAAGAATTTGCGCTGACATACTATAAAAGCGTTGGGCACTGTTATCGCTTTTTGCCAGCATACGTTCTGTGAGTGCTCGTGTTAGTCGTCCATTTCCATCATCGAATGGATGCAAAGTCACAAACCATAAATGAGAAACACCTGCTTTTATGACCAAATCTATATCGTCTTGCTTATTTGACGAAGTGTTAAACCACAATAAAAATTTGCTTAACTCATCTGGCAACCTATCGGCACTCGGGGCAACAAAATGAACCTGCTCACGACCATACCCACCAGAAACTACTTGCATTGGTCCTTTACTATCATCACGGATACTGCCTGCTTGAATACGATAAAGACTACTATATCCAGCTGGAAATAATGCTCGATACCATCCAAGTAAATCATTTAATAATAACGGCTGTTGATAACGATAGGTGGCACTTAGCATCATCTCTAACACCGCATCAATTTCACGAGTAGTGGTTGGCATGCTGGCACTATCTAACCCTAAATACCCCGCAACTAAGGAGCGCATTTGTTCACCATTTAGCGTTTCACCTTCTATCTCAGAATTTTTAATAATCTCTAAGGTCACCGCATCCAATTGCGCCTCAACATTCAGATCGAATCCTAGTGTTAGCAGCTTTCCTAATAAATGGCCTTGTAATATCCGCACACGACTGACGAGTGGCAATAGATTTTTGTCCAACCATTGCCATTCAGTCCAGTTTGGATGTTCATGAATATAAGTAACATGCTTCATATGTTCCTCAGAAATATGCAGGGATTAGGACAGTAATCTCCTTATATCATGCAGAGAATAAGCAGTAGAAACAATATGTAGAAGTTCAAAAACGACAATAGTAGACGTAATAAGAATAGATTCTCAACGAACACACATAGTTTTGCAGTTTAAGAAGGGCTTGAGTAGAGGTAAAAACACTATAAAAATACAGTGCCTAAATACGAGTTAAATTTTATTTAACTATAATTTACATCGTGATTATTTGATCGTATAACATTGACGGGCTATTAATATCAATGCGTATAAGATATTGTCAGGATATAAACTTTGGTCGACCTACCTTGACATGGTAGAGGGTCTCAGTATAAAGACGAGCAAACAATCCTGTCGTCAGAGCATGAGACAAAACATAAGGTTGAAGGCTCAGGTCTAGGACTCAGTATCGTCCAGCGTATCATGTCGCATATGGGCTGGCAGCTCACTCATCAAGCCAATCGCTCAGGTGGAAGCACCTTTAGTATTTATTATAAATAACCTAGTGATAGTCCAAAGATATCTTCATTTCCCCATCAGTAATTATGATGGGGAAATGAAAAATTTAAATACCTATTACTCTTTATTCTCACCCCTCTATGTCCTCTTAACGTTTTCTTAACCTCTCCCGTCTTATACTCAGGCTATCTTAATTTTAATAGACCATTAAGAGTGCCATATGAAGCAAATTACTCATACCAACCTTATAGAGCCGTCAACCGAGCATAGTTCTGTCAACCAAACAGCACATGATAGTGCACTTGCAGCTGACAGCTTTGCAGGTCATGCCAAAGGTAAAACGGGGCTTTACCGCATTGTAAAAGCCACTGGTTACTCTATAGATGGCTTTAAAGCCGCATATAAATTTGAAGCGGCTTTTAGACAAGTTGTGTGGCTCAACCTTGTACTGCTGGCTGCTGTCATCGTTATGCCTTTTGCGCTTGGTATAAAAATGATGCTAGTCGTCGCTTCTTTTTTATCTTTGATTGTTGAGCTGCTCAATACAGGAATTGAAGCCTGTGTCGACCATACTTCCACGGCCAAACACCCGCTCGCAAAAATTGCAAAAGATGTCGGCTCTGCAGCACAGTTCTTAGCGTTAAGTTTGTTAATGGTTTTATGGGTAATGGCGTTGTCTGCGCTATTTTATTAAAGCATGACGAGCATTCGTATAACAGCGCAACACGCTGCTAGCACTATCTTAGAAAAATAATAAAACGAAGGTCGTATTAGGATCTATCAACATCGCATATACGTTATCAGGTGTAGTCATGACTTCAGAAAACAACGCAATGACTTGGGACTGGCTAAAACTACTGTGCGTGACCATCATGGCCACCTTAGTTTTTGAGCATAGCCAATTAGATGTACGCATCAGTAAGCTTTTTTATAACAATGGACACTGGGTACTCGAAAAAGGCGCGCAGCCTTATGCATTTATCTTTTATGATTTACCCAAAGTATTATTGATTCTTTTGGCTGTCTATCTCATAGCGGTTTTAATCATCAAGTATAGACAGTCAAGGCTTAATGCTACTGCCTTAAACCGCAATAAGCTCAGTCATAATAAACTTGATAAATTTATGCTTCCTTTACCTATGCGCGAGATTAGCTACCTACTGATTATATTGGCGATTGTACCTGCTACCATTGCCACGCTCAAAGGCGTCACCCATGTTAGTTGCCCAAATGACTTGGTTATTTTTAATGGGGATTTACCCTACCTCAATCTTTGGCAAAACATCGTAGCAGCAACGCCTGCCAGATGCTTCCCAGCAGCTCATGCCAGCGCAGGATTTTCTTTATATGGACTGGCTTTTTTACCGACACTAAGAAAATACCGCTATCAGATAGTCATATCAGTAACCGTTTTGGGCTGGACAATGGGACTGTATAAAATGCTGTTTGGCGATCACTTCTTTAGTCATACATTGGTCTCAATGCTGCTGTCATTAACGATAGCTTGTGCGCTCGCAGCCTTATTTTTTAAACAATCGATTAAAAATAAAGCATACAGCACCAACGATGATAAAGGACATACTGGTCTGAGCTTGTCTAACATTGAGCACTCTAACACTTAAAGTTAGCACTTAGCTTCAATACCTAGGTTCAGTACTTATGCATCAGTACTTAGCTTCAGTAATTAGCTATCAGTACTCATTTATCAGTACTTAGAATTGACGTTCGGACGTGACAGAGTCGTTCGTTATCTCTTTACTAAAATAGCACTACTAAGTATTTGAAAAACCCTGTATAAATAATAAACAATCACTGGCTTATTGTTAAGCAAACGCAAGGATAGCGCTTGTGAATAAGCTCCTCTATTTCAATAGCCAGTAAAGGAATGTAGCTATGCGCTTGTTGTTTATTAGGCCAAAACCTTCGCATATCTATTCTTTTTTGACCATTTTATTATTGCTCGTAGGCGCTGCAAATAGCAGTCAAGCTGCCAGTTACGCTATTAATCCTGCCAGCACTCATATTCGATTTGCTATCGAACGCTTTAAGAGTTCAGCCACGACTGGTGGCTTTTACAATATCAAAGGTCAATTGCAATACGATCCAAGCCAAAGATTAGGCAACATCTCACTAATCATACCGATAAACTCTTTAAATACGGGCAACCCTTCTTTCAATAATAGTTTAACGGGGCCTGAATTTTTTGATATGCAGAGGTTTCCTTCAGCGCATTTTGAATCGACAAAATGGCATTTTAATCAAGATAAAAAAGCCCTCAGGTCACTCGGGTAGATGGACAACTGACACTGCATGGCGAGACCCACCCAATTAGCCTCACCGCGACTAAGTTCGATTGTTATCTAAACACGAGCATCAGAAAAGATGTTTGCGGTGGCGAGTTCACTGCTACGATTAATCGCACAAAATGGAATATCAATAAATTCGCTTGGTTCGGACTGACCAAAAACCTTGACTTAAGTATCAAAGTCGAAGCCGCCAGACAGTAGTATTTTTTAACGTTTCGCCATTGTCTGAATGGATACTGGTAGTGATTTGCAGAAAGCTTAAAAAGGAATTAGACATGATTCATCGGTATTATAAGGACATTGTGAAGCCACTTTCTGCCGTCATGCCAGCATTGTCATTTTCTTCGATAATAACACTGACGCTGACATTAACGTTGGGATTCAGCTTAGTGTCTACCGTCGTGATGGCAGGCACAGTCAGCCTGCCAATGGAAACTTTGCCCAGTCGAATAACCCTGCCAAATGTCAGCCCTGCTAATAGTGCGCTTGCCAACCGCGGGGCTTACGTGGCGCGTACCGCTGACTGTATGGCCTGCCACCGTGATGACTATAGTGGCGGCGTACCAATTGAGACGCCGATTGGCAATATCTACTCGACCAATATCACACCGTCAACGCGCTATGGCATCGGCAACTATACTGAATCTAACTTCAAAAAGGCTTTGCGAAAAGGTCGTGCACCCAATCATCAGCTTTATCCTGCGATGCCTTACCCGTCTTATCATGGCATGACAGATGAGGATATCAGTGCATTATTTGCTTATTTTCAGACCGTACCTATCGTAGACAAACCACCTGAAAAAACCACTCATTTGCCTTTTCCATTAAATATTCGTAGCTTAATGCTGGCATGGAATGTCATCAATGTGCCCTCTACCGAAAACCGCTCAGGCCTAACCCAAACCCAGCAGCGCGGTGAGTATCTGGTCAATAACCTAGAGCACTGTGGCACCTGTCATACCCCGCGTAACTTAACTCAAGGTCTTGATAAAGACCGCTATTTATCCGGCGCACCACTTGGTAAATGGTTTGCACCGAATATTACGCCTGACAACGACACAGGTATCGGCCTTTGGAGCGAAATGGATATCGTAACTTACCTGCGTACAGGCACGCTTGATAAGCGCGCTTATGCGGGCGGCCCGATGGCAGAAGCCGTGGCGCACAGTACGCGTTATCTCACTGATGAAGACCTTATAGCGATGGCTGACTATTTAAAAGTCGTTCCAGCCATTAAGACCGATGACTACTTGATACCTGTCAATGTCTCTCGTCTACCGCAACCAGTCAGTAACTCCATTACTTATGACTTGCTAGAGCAGAAAGACTATCTGGCACAGGCTAAAACGAATACTGTCAACAGTGCCAACAATAGCGGCAGCAATAATAACTTGGACAGCAATTCGCCAAAAGACTTATATCTCATCCATTGCGCTAGCTGTCATGGCGTCGACGGTTACGCCCAGCCCGATGCTCGCTACGCATCCATCGTTGGCCTCAGTAGTATTCGCCGCGTAAAACCTGATGCACTGATTGGCGTCATTGCATTTGGGGCAAAAGGTGCCTTTAACACAGCACCAAAAATGCCCGGCCTCTCAGAAGACTTAAGCCCTGCACAGATTGCTAATATTACTAACTATGTGCGTGTCACCTTTGGTGGTTTACCCAACAGCGATGTCAACGCGGCTGACGTCACGCGCGTGATTAAAGAAAAAAGCTAACCCTAAGAATTGGCATTAAAACTAATGATAAAAAATGCGCCCTAATCTTCGCCTTTTGTCATATGGCAAAGACCAGCACGATAAGGATAATCCTATGAATGACCTGCTCCAATCTCCCACGCGGCGGCAACTGCTCTCCATGATTGGCAAGACCGCAGGCGCATCTGCGATGTATCAAGCGATGACCACGTTGGGGTTTGCATCCGAGTCGAGCTTTAACGAAGAAATGAATCTGAAAGGCGCACCTGCTGGTGCCAGTATCGTGATTTTGGGTGCAGGATTGGCCGGGCTGACTGCAGCCTATGAGCTGCGAAAAGCGGGCTACAAAGTGACCGTGCTTGAGTACCAAAATCGTGGCGGCGGACGTAGCTGGACACTCAACAGCGGTGATAAATATACAGAGCTGGGCGGTGCTGAGGTCACTTGCGACTTTAAAAAAGGCAATTACTTTAATGGTGGTCCATGGCGATTGCCTATCCATCACTACGCGGTCTTTCATTACTGCAAAAAGTTTGGCGTCGCATTGCAGCCATTTATCCAAACCAATGATCGCGCTTATCTACACCGTACCAATCACTTTAACGGCGCGCCGCAGCGCTTGGGCGAAGTGCAGAGTGATATTCGCGGTTATGTGTCAGAACTGCTGTCCAAAGCCGTCAATAAAGGCAGTCTCGACAGTAGCGTTGATAAAGAGGACAAAGAAAAACTACTCGAAGGGCTAAAGAGTTGGGGCGTTCTGGACAATAACTATCGCTATGTCAAAAGCCATGAAACCGGCAAGCATCGCGGCTACAGTGTGTATCCGGGTGGTGGATTGATGCCAGATGCCAAGCCTTCAATCCCCATACCGATGGATAAGCTACTAGACTCAGGCATGTGGTCGGACATTTATAGCAACTATACCGTGCATGTGCATCAACCAACGATGTTTCAGCCTGTCGGCGGTATGGGAAAAATCGGTGATGCGTTCACGCGCGAGTGCCGCGATATGATTACCTTCAATGCCAAAGTCACTAAAATCAATCAAGACGAAACTGGGGTTACCGTTGACTATGTCGATAGCAACAGCCCTGACGGTGCCACCAAAACCGTGCGAGCAGATTGGTGCATTTGTACTATTCCTTTGTCCATATTGACTCAGATTGATATCAACGTCTCCGCTCCGATGAAGAAAGCAATGGCAGCCGTTCCTTATGATAGCTCTTACAAAGTGGGTTTGGAGTTTAAACGACGGTTTTGGGAAGAGGATGAATGGATCTATGGCGGCATCACTTATACCGATATGCCCATCTCGCAAATCTCCTACCCGTCACAAGATATGTTTAGCTCAGGCTCAGGTGTGTTGCTTGGTGCTTATGGATTTGGGGAAGCCTCATACAAGTTTAACTCGTTGACTCCCAAAGAGCGTATCAATGCCGCGCTCGCCTATGGCAAACAGATTCATCCGCAATATACCAAAGAGTTCCGCTCAGGCACATCCGTCGCATGGCATCGTATCCCTTGGTCGCTTGGCTGCTACGGTATCTGGAGCGAGTCAAGTCGTGAGCAGTACTATCACACATTATGCGAGATAGATCATCGTATTGTGTTAGCAGGAGAGCATTGCTCACATATTCCTGCATGGCAAGAAGGCGCGATATTATCCGGTATGGATGCTGCCAAACGCTTACATCAAAAGGCCAAGAAACTTGGATAGCCAGCTTTTGAGTAATGAGCTTTGAATAACCAGGCTGCCGTTCAAGCAAGGATGATAACAATGAGACTAAGCACATTAGGAACAATCATGAACATGGTGACATCAAACTTAATCAAACCATTTAGCCCACTCAGCTCAGGCAAAGCAATGATGATGTTCATGGTTGGTGGGTCGATAGCGTTAACAACGTTGCCAGGCTGTAGTCAGTATAAGGCAAAAAACGCAGCCACTATCGCCAACCCGCAGACCGCAGACCGCAGACCGCAGACCGCAGACCGCAGACCGCAGACCGCACCCATGGTATTTGACAACAATTTTGACAATCAAGCCAGTCGCAATCAGGGCGCATGGAGCGGCGTATATATGTCCAAAAACGAGTTGGCTGAACCCGCTAGCAATATTGTCGATGTGCGCTCAATACCAAATATGAGTAAAGATATTAACCTGCAAAAATGGCTCGCAAAATTTGAAGGCAACACACAAGGTAAAACGGGGTTCTTTACGACCAATGGCAAAAAGCTCTACGATGACTCCTGTGCTGGTTGTCATATGCAAAAAGGTGAAGGCGCGCAAGGCGCAGGCTACTATCCACCGCTAGCTAATAACAGCAAGATGCAATCAAAGTACTATATTATTAGTGTGTTAATTAATGGCCTACGCGGCATGCCATCATTCCACCGTATGATGAGCGATGAACAAATAGCAGCCGTCACACAATACGTGCATAGCGATCTAAATAACTTCACAGATATAGTGACTCCTGCCAATGTCGCACAGCTACGCCATGACTTTCCACCAGGTTCTGATCCTAGTGAGTAAGTAAAATACACGACAAACTAGCTAGCCTTCAATACGCTTAGGCGGCACCGAATACGTGCCAACTACGTGAGCCACGATGTCATCACATCCTTCTGAATAAAGGGACACCTCGCCTACTATCAACGTGCGTCCTACTTTCATCAAGGTACATTCGGCGATAATACGCGCATTTGCTGACGGCTTACGCAAAAAGTTGATGGTCAAACTCGTCGTCACCGTTAACGGGACAATACCGATTCTTCCGAGTATCGCGACATAAATGGCGACATCAGCGACAGCCATCATGACAGGTCCTGAAACTGTGCCACCGGGACGCAATTCATTTATACCGATCTCATGCGATAAGGTCGCACCATTTTCGTTGACCGTCTCGACGACGCATTTGGTTTGGGGAAACTCCAATGCCATAAAGGCGCTGATTTCTTCTTTGGTTGCAGACATAACGCTTCCTTGAGTTGAATTAAACTTTCCTTGTTACTTATTACTTCACTGAATACATTCCTTTAATGTATCACGGGTGTGCCTTCTGTACTAAAGGCAAACCCTTTATTGCTAAAGTTACCGATCATGACTGCTTCTATCACTGGTCTGACGGTTTCATCCACACCTTCGACTTCGATGATAAAGTTAGCGCCAGATCCGCCTTTATCCTCTTCTTTTTCGACGATATAGTTCAGCGTGGCCATCGCTGGTAGCTCGATAGGCTTATCTAGATATGATTTAACCAGTGCCCCATCTGTATCGTAATAATCAATTTTATTAATATACAGTGATTTTTTGAGCGTGGTGTTACGTACACTCAGCGTCGCCGATAGCAGCACTTTGCGAGCGTCTCTATCGGTATAGATATCAGAATAAATCGGCACATAAAAGGTTTGCTTGTAACCAAACTGACTGTAATCCACGTCTGAGGTAATCGCCAACTCTTTAATCGGGTCTTTTTGATGTTCGGACAGAAGAACGTTCGGGTCTTGCGCGGACTGATCACAACCTGACAGTAGTGCCATTATGGCAATCAGTAGGACAGATATACTTCGCTTATTCATAATCATTTCCCTATACCTGCTGGTATCACTGCGATGGCAAGCTGCTATTTGATTTTCACACCCACACTACGTAAGAACTGATTGGTATGTTTGTTGGCGCCATAAATCACCAGTACATCGCGCTCTTGCAATACTTGCTCAGGCGTCGCCAAACCTTGAATGCTAGGCTTGCTCTGCGTACGACCAAAACTGTCTTCATAATACTCATAGCGCAACGTACTAAGCAATCGGATATTGAACTTTTGCTCTAACTGTAAGTCGTCGACAGTCTTACCAATCAGCACATTTGGAATCTTAATCTCCACCATGCTGAAGTTATCGCTCAATTCAAACGAATCGACAAAATAGCGTAGTGACAGACGCTTAGCCCAGCGATTGGCCGCTTCTTTCTCAGGGTGAATCAAATCATCCACACCGATGGCTTGTAGGACTTTTTCATGTAGCGGATTGATACTACGGCTGATCAAACGTTTTGCTTTTAACGTCTTAAACAGCGCCGTTGCCATGACATTAGCGCCTTGATCTTCGCCAATTGCCACGATGACAATATCAGTATCAACGATTGGTAATCCGCTAACCGTATACTCGTCCGTGGCATCCATACACAGCGTATGAGAAATCACCTCTTTGTAAGCTTCCACCCGTTGCATACTACTATCAATAGCAATCACTTCATGCCCTTGACTGGTCAATGCCGATCCTAACGATGCACCGAAATTTCCTAGCCCTACGATGATGTACTTCATAACTTAAACAACCTTTTTTAGTATTTTTTTGCTATTTATTAAGAACGACTCAGTCTGTTTACGACGGATTAGTTAATCGTAATCTCTTCAGTAGGATAGCGATAATTACGTTGACGCATATTTTTTAGCAGTGCAATAAATATCGTCAGCATACTGACGCGGCCAACGAACATAATGACCGAAACCACTATTTTACTAAAATCTGATAAGTCTGCTGTCAGGTTTAAACTTAGGCCCACCGTGCTATAAGCTGAGAAGCACTCAAATACCACTTTAATCAAATCAAGCTCTGGCTGATCATAACTGATGAGTGTCACGCCCGTACCGATGACCAGTAGCGACAGCCACATAATAGAAAATGCGCGGCGAACTGAAATCTCCGCAATCTCTCGTTTGAATATCTCTATCTTGGTCTGACCACGAGCTAGGCTTAATGTATTCAATAGCGCAATCGCAAAGGTACTGGTCTTGATACCCCCACCTGTAGAGTTGGGTGACGCTCCAATCCACATCAAAAATATCGTCAGCATCACCGTTGGAAACGTCAGCTCACCCATATCAATGACATTAAATCCTGCCGTACGCGGGGTAGCCGCCGTAAAAAACCCTGTTACCAGCTTCCCAAGAAAACTGGTATGGTCAGCGAGCACATTATTGTATTCAAAGATCATCACCCCAATCAGACCGACTAGCAATAGTGCGCCTGTGGTAATCAAAGTAATACGGCTATTAATATTAAGTAACCAAGGCTGATAAATATAGCGTTGGTCATGACGATTTATCAGCCGCTGAGCACGATAACGTAAATACCTAAGCACATTGACCACAATAGTAAAACCCATACCACCAAAAATAAATGTCATCGCCAGAATCAGCTGTAGCGAATAATTAAAACGTAGCGAATCATCGTACAAGCCAGCACTAAAGGTAGAGAACCCAGCATTACAAAAAGCAGAAATCGCATGAAAGACTGAAAAAAATAACTGCTCAGACCAATCCATATTGGGTATATCATAAATACTGACATAAATCAGCGCAGCCGCTACCGCCTCGACCGCAAATGTGACGTATAAGATAGACTTGAGTGTCGACACCACATCACCCATACCGCGCATATAAGACATCTCACTGATGCTGGCTTGCGTCTCATAACTGACACCACCCTTAAAAAAATAACTAAAATACGTCACAAAGGTCAAAATACCCAAACCGCCAATTTGTATCAGACCCATAATAATGACTTGGCCAAAAGTCGTAAAATAGGTGGCAGTATCCACTACGATAAGCCCTGTCACACAAACTGCACTGGTCGCGGTAAAAAGCGCATCAACAAAAGACAGCGGCTGCGTCGTCGCATTGGGCATCATCAATAGCAATGCACCAACCAGCACCACGACTAAAAAGCTTAGAATAAAAAACTGCGCAGGATGTAGAAAGGTACGATTGAGATTGAAATTATGATCGGAGAGTTCGCGGACGAAGGTGACAAACACCGCTATCTTTATCGCGACAAAGCCATCAACGGCAGCAGATAGGCCCGAACGTACTAAGTCCGTAAAATGCGCGGTCAATAAAATGATAATGGCAATGCTAGTCAGTGCGTCAAAGACGGCGACTTTATTAAGCGTTAATGGCTTTTTGGTATAGATGTAACGACCAGCGGTCACCATAAAACTAAGGAAGATGATGACCAAATAGAAAATATGGAATACTTGCTGGAGCCACATTGGTAGTGTAAAACCACTATCTAACAAGGCAATCGCTACCCCGATGACACTAATGAGAATCGTAAAATTATTTATTAATCGATAACGCGTGGCTGCATTCATAGCCTGAGTCCATGACAACAATAACCACGATACTTATACTCCTTTTTTGTCGTATCCACAAAAAGTGATTTAAGTTAATCGTAACCAATTATTGAGTCATAGTAGCTATTGATAAGTTAGATACTGATAACCAGAGCCAGATAAGAAGTGCGCATTAGGCAGTAACGGTTTTAATAACTCTATAGTTTAATGCTATCGCCTATACACACTTATTAAACCTCTTCTTTTACTCTTGCTATTTTTACGCCGCCCCATGTCACCAATGCCACGCCAATCGCAATTAAGGTGGCGCCTAAAAATAAACCTTCTGGTGGACTTTCCCCTTGCAAAAAAATAGCGACGGGCACGCCGACAATGGCTCCTACTGCACCTAACAAACTTAGCAACACAGGTCCACCTGTCTTTTGCAATAGAAATAATAGTAAAAACTGTCCAGCAAATACGCCTGCTTGTATAGCTATCATGCTTAGCGGCAACCAGTTCTCTAAAGATACAGCGATAGAGAAGTCTGACATCGCACTAAATAAACCTAGCAGCAGCGCTGCCGCAATCAACATACCTGGAGCAAGTGCGCCAGAAGACGCATTATCAGGCCAGCGTAATGTCCGATATATATTGCCAATAGCGAGTAGCACTGGCCCACAAAGCGCGATTAGAATCCAAAACACACTAGAATCTGGCGCAGAGAATTTATGTATGGCTAATGCTCCTGCCCCGATGAGTGCTGCGATGACCCCAAGCGCACGGACAATATAAAATTGCTCTATACGTAGTATCAGCGCACCAAGATAAGTTAGCAGTGGCGGCAATGAGAGGATTAAGGCGACAAAACCTGCGCCCACATGAGGAATGGCAGAAAATAACAGTAAGTTGGCGGCCGCGACACTGACCAGCGCCGCGACAAAGTAATACTCTAAGCTGCGAGCATTAAGAGGAGGAAGCTCTTTTCTGATGAGCGCTGTCATAAATAAAATAACAGCAGCGCCAGTAATCGACCAAAACAAAAACCCTAATGGGGTGAGACCGACATCGATAGCGTACTTTGCCACATTGGTCGAGATACCAGTGAGTGCCCCACCTGCCAGCAGACAAATGAAGGGCACCAGCCAAGTAGTAGTTTTGTGAATACTGGTTTGTTTGAGCGAGTCATTCATCGACTATCCTATTGGATGATGAATTTTTGAGTCATGTTAGATGGCTTTTATAATAGCTACTGGCGCAAAATGGTAGCAGGTAGGCTTTGTACAGCGACGGTTGCTGCATCAATTGCTCCAGCGACATAGCCAGGGAATGCGCTGACCACTCACTACCACAACCTGTTAGACAGTCTTGCCACACGCCTGTTTTTGGTTTGGACGGCGGTGCTACTACATGCTGACCGTTACCGCTAGCATCAGCAGGCATCGCTGTTAATGGATCTTTTGCCCAGTCTTTAAGATATTCAGCTTTTGGAGTACTTGCCTGCTCACCAAATAGTCGCACTAACTGGGCACGGCAATGTTCTTTTAGCACCGTATCAGAGACACTCTGACGTACTTGAGCAGGAACACCAAAGAAACCAAACAATGCCCCATCGCCCTCTGGCGTAGAGGCATTGTAGTGGCATAATTAAATTGGACAACTGCTAAGAGGCTATACTAACCCAAAGAAGGAAAATAGTATGACCAACAAACGCAACCAATATACCCGAGAATTTAAATTAGAAGCGATTAGCTTAGTC
>NZ_CAJGZN010000013.1 GCF_904846235.1 Psychrobacter immobilis | reverse complement strand
AAAACTGGTTATACCATTATAATCATAAGCGCCCAAACATGGGCAATGGCGGTTTTACACCGATACAGAAACTCAATCAGGCAGCTTAATTCTATTTATTAGGTGTCTTAAGTTTGGGAGGGTTACCCCTCTTATATCGTTTCAATTGAAACATTTTGTAGAGAGCATCTCTAAGTACACATCTACTGGCGCTACCTCGTCAGTTACGTTAGGCTACGGTGATATAGGTGAGATGCTGTCAAAAGACGGCAACCGAAAAGGTGATACGAAATCACTGCGCCGAGCAGCTGAATTAGATGCTATTAAAACTGCCCATAATCCAAATGGTACATATTATGGTGGTAAAGCGAGTGAGCATAAAAAAGGTCTGATCAAGACGTTTAGTGGATATATGGCTGAAGGATACACAGAGGATGAGATTTATGAGGCTATGGTAGATCAAGGGGTTGCCATGGTCTATATGGGACAAGGGCTTTGCTATGGTGGTAGAGCAGAAGAGTATGACTCAAGCCTACCATGTATTGGTTCACTACGTTGTAACCCAGCTCGATGCAAACAAGCCGTTGTAACTACCAAGCATGCTCCTAAATGGCGTGAAGTTTACATGTTAAATAAAACCAACCTCAATAAACCAGAATATTCAGACAATCGAGAGCAAATTCTATCAGCAATGAACGAAGCAAAAATGGTGTTAGAAAATCTTGGTGAGGCAATCGAACTATGAGTAATGAAGCTTATGATCAAAAAAATAATGACGACTATGAAGCAATAACTTCTGCTCTAAATATTGCCTTAATAGATCTTCAAAATAACAAAAAACTAAAACCCACTATAGCGCAACTTTCGAAGATGACTGGTATTCATCGAAATACTATTACAAACCGTGGTTGGCCTGTCCAAAAGCTAAACCAGATCAAAGATATCAGAAAAGCTGAAGAGAAATCGCGTAAAGAAAAAAAAGCTATAGATAACGCTGATGTTAAGAATGTGCTTGAAGCAAAGATGATTCAAGCACAAAATGAGGTTATCTACTGGTTTAATGAATATCAAGATATAAAAAGAGTCGCTCAACACTCAGATAAACGGTTACAAAAAATGAAAGAGTCACGAGATTATTATAAAAAACAATCTGATACAGATAAAAGGTCGTTATTAGAAGCTAGACAGGAGATTAAAAAACTGAGACAAATGTTAGCTTTAAAAGATGCAACACCGAACCAGCTGATGCACTAATCTATCGAGACCACCTTTGTTATAAAAGTATAAACTTAATTTCCTTGTACTTAAGAGCTAGCAAGAGCTTAGCTAATAAGCATATACCCTATAGCATAAATCACATATACTGATACTTTATGCCTAATAGAAATTTATCACTTTTCTCAGCTTTCACTTTATGCTGATATCAAACTGAGAATGGATAGGCAATAGACTCATGATACTGGTATCCTTCAACTCTAAAATCATCCAATGTTACCCATGTTTCAATATCTTCGAGAGACTTAATTTCAGGGTTAATATGAAGCTTAGGTGCCGGATAAGGTTCGCGTTTTAATTGCACGTCACGCATTAATTGTAATTGATCTTCATAAATATGTGCATTTACGATCTTATGATAAGCTTTTCCGGCCTCGTGGCCCGTAATTTGAGCCATGAGAGCTAGTAAGGTAAACACTTGAATCTGATTAAAATTTTGACCTAATGGTACATCACATGAACGTTGTGATGAAGTCAAATAAAGCTTGCCACCTAACAACGAAAACGTATGGGTATGCATACAAGGACGTAAACATCCCATATGAAACTCACCTGGATTGTAGAAGGTTAGAACTTCACCTCGGTCATCAATACCGTTTCGCAAGTTATCATAGATCTTATGAAGCTGGTCAAACTCCTCTCCTACTGAATTACGCCACCTGCGCCCCTGTACACCATAAACTCGGCCCATATCATCCTTACCTTTACGATAAGGATTAGCTAACCAAGCTTCATTTTCATTGGCATTAGCGTTCCATGTATTACATCCAATAGCTCGAAACTGAGCTGCGCTATCATAACCACGTAGATACCCTAATAATTCTGCGATAGCTGCTTTCCAATAACTCTTTCGAGTAGTTACTAAGGGAAACTCATTAGCTCCTACATTGTAGTTTAAATCAGCATTAATAACGGTTAAGCAGCGTTTTCCAGTCCGTTCATTCTCGACCCATACACCCTCATCAACTATACGTTGACATAAATCTAGATACTGTTTCATTCAATAACCTTAGTTGGACTACAAACTTATCTCAAAAGGTGATTTTTGTTGAACTGCGTGGACAATACATTTTACCTTTTGATTTCATTGAGCATTATAAAGTTTCAAGGCTCAATTGTACAAACCTGTTCGTAACAACTAATTGTCTTAATAACTTATCAACAGGCTATGCCCCAATGGATCCAATGAAACCGAATCATTCTATCTAAAACCATTTACCATAATGTACCTTTATGCGCAGAATGCGCGGTTCCCTAGTGAGGACTTGAATCTTTGGCTGTGAGCTAATGGTATTAAGGTTTCAACTTGCTGAGATAGCCACAGTGTACTTCATGATGTACTTACCATAGATATTCTATCTATGATCGGTGCGCTAGTGAGGACTTGAAGAGACCATCCCAGATTCTGTGTAACTGCCGTTTAGATTAAATGCTTACACAAAATTTAGGAAGGTCTCCCAGATTCTTATCAAAGACTTCATCATCTATTATTCGCCAAACGGCAACTTGCTGATGGTCTTTGGTGGTGACTAGATTTAAAGTTTGTTCAATCATTGCTTGAAGTCTCATATCCTTATGATGTTTATTTGCTTCAAACCCAGTTACTTTACACTTAGCGGTTTAATTAAGCTACTTACTTGAGCTATTTGCTTCAGTTATTAGGCTTGGCTACTTACTCAACTTCAATATTCTAAAGGCGCCCTGAATAACTAAAGCAAATACGATGCTACCAATAATCAAATCAGGCGTACTAGAGTGTAACCAATTAACCAAAATCCCTGCAACAATTACCCCTAAATTGATAATCACATCGTTTGAAGTGAAAATCATACTGGCTTGCATATGGGCTTCTTCTTTGCTTTTCGATTTTTGTAGTAAATAGAGGCAAATCGAGTTTGCAATTAGCGCAAGAATCGATATGACTATCATGGTAGAAAAGTCAGGTAACTGCTCATTGCCAAAGAAACGTCTTAGTACTTCTAAAAAACCAAGAATCGCTAGCGTAATTTGAAAATATCCGGCAATTCTAGCAATCCGTTTTTTCTTAATGACCGTTCCACCGACCGCAAATAAGCTAATTCCGTACACGAAGCTATCTGCTAACATATCTAAGCTGTCGGCGACCAACCCCATCGAACGAGAAATCAGTCCCGTGCTCATTTCAATAATAAAGAAAGCAAAGTTAATGACCAGCACTATCCATAGTAGCTTTCTTTGCTCAGCATCTTTTTTGTGACTAGAATCAGCATCAATTTTAAAATTATTGTTGGGATCAGAGGGGTCAATGGTTTCGGTCGAGAGTAGGGTGTCTCCTAATTTTAGGTCATGAATAGCAGTCTCTATCCCTTCTATATTGTCATGATGAAACACAGTTAATTGACGGTTAGGAATGTCGAACTCAAGATGTTCAATATTCGAGTGGCCCTCTAATTTCATTCGGATTAGGTTTTCCTCCGAAGGGCAGTCCATCTTCGATATTTTAAAAGTTGTTTTATTCATAGCTACATTTATATCCGGGTGGTGGTTCAAAAAGTAGGCTGGAAAAAAACAGGCTGAGAAATTGATAAATAGTGAAATGCAAATGACACTATACATCAAATGCCCAGCCTGTCTAAGTGACAATATAAAGAAGAATGGTTTCAAAAGCTATACCCCAAGGGAACCAGTTATTTCACCCCTCAAACCCATTAATAGACCACTCATAATAGACTGTTAATATGGAACCATCTATAACAGACTTTAGAATTATAGGACTGGTTGCTGTGCTTTTTTCCTATCATTAGCCTATACCTAAAACGTAAATCCTCTAAACGATAATTTATCTATCAGTAGACTTGTTTCTAATATTAAATGATAGTAATATCTGTCTATTATCAATGAACATTAATTATTAAGTCTAAGTGATAGGGGTGGCGTTATGACTGTTCGTATTTATGTGAGAGCCAGTACTAAGGATCAAGACGCTAAGAGAGCCTTGTCTGACTTGATTAGCTTTAGCCAAAGCTATGATGATAAGCATGTTGAGTACGTTGAGCATTTCAGTGGTACGAAGCTTGATAGACCAGTACTCACTCTGTTACTCAATGACGCTGAGGAAGGCGATATTCTGTTGGTCGAAAGTGTGGATAGATTAAGCAGGCTATCTCAAGATGATTTTGCAATTCTAAAGCAGCGCATCAAAGACAAGGGCTTGCGATTGGTGGTGGCTGATCTACCAACTACGCATACGGTAAGTAAAGGCATGACAGGTGAGATCCTAACAGTGATTAACCATATGCTGATCGACTTATTAGCAACGATGGCAAAGCTTGATAACGATAAGCGTAGAGAGCGTATTAAGCAGGGGTTGGCGAACAGTGGTTATAAGCCCACTGGTAAGAAGCCTAATACAACGAAACACAATCGTATTAAAGAATTAGCCAGTCAAAACAATATGACAAAAGAGGAGATCGCTAAGGCGGTTGGTGTTGGGGTAGCTACGGTTTATCGGGTGTTAAAGCAGGGCTAGACGACACTATGTCGGAGGGTCTCCAAACCCGGTACGGTTCACTCAAAAAATAGGAGCTTAGAGCTCCCATTTTTATGTTAGCTTTCTAAGTCTCTATGTTAATTTGAAGAATACTTCATCATAACTCCGAATACAGCTATATTTTTTTGATTTCTACAATATCATTTGATTCAATTAGCGATTGGATATTACCAAATAAACTTTGAATATAATCAGACGCTATATGGATATCTGGTGGTGTTCTAAAAAGTATGCTGGCGATAGAAGTCAATAAGAAATCTATGCTAAGTTCTCTGATTCTATAGGGCTTTCAAGGCTTCAAAAATTGTTCAAGTTTTAATCAGCATACTTTTTGACACACCACCAATTAGTTAACCGGACTTATAACAGCCTAATGCCATCTAAATAAGACCTAGACGATCACACCTGAAAGACAGGCGCGAATCCACCGCCTGGCGTACGGAAGTTAGTCACCTGACCTTGATACACACGCGCAGCAGGTAGTAACAGTTTTCCGCCATACGTATAAAGACGTATATCTACCTTTCTTGTTGTTACGATGTCATCAATTTTGAGTGATCTCTCTCCTGCAGGGACAAAGGTCTGTGCGATATAATCTTCATCCAGAATGTTTTCGAAGACGCGTCGAGTCAGTTTGCTACCGCGATAAACGCCTTTGCTTCCATGACCAGCAACTGGCTTAAAAAACAGTTGCCGCCGAGTAAGCCACAACTCTGCTGCATCGTCTCTTGATACAATCTTAGTCCTCGGTACAGACCTTTCGAGGCACTCCACTGCAGCCTCATCCAGACCCCAAGAGCGCAATATTTGGGAGTCTGATAGCAATGTCAGGTTTTGCTTATTGGCCAACATAGCATGTACGCGGGGATTGGGTGTCACTACCACAGCACCCTCTAAATAAGCCTGCTTAAGCAATACATGGTCAGGGTCCTCAAATGCAAAGTCGACAAGCCGATTGTAAATCATATCGATTTTCTGGCCATGGGCTGTTAACGTACCGTCGATATACTCGAGTTCAGAGGGATCAAGTATCACAGTATCAATGCCTCTAGCTTGGAGCAGTTGACAGGCTAACTCAAACTCTAAGAACATGAACTGACTCTCGGGGTCATTGTCCACAATGGCTATCCGATTGGGCATAGCAACAGCGGACTGTCGCTGCCATTCCTGTTTGAACATGTCAAACACTGCTTCCTCGAACCTATCTAGCATTTGATTGGTTGCAGCGCTTTGCTCTGAGGGGCGACAGCAGTGTTTTTGTGCGCGGGCAAGTGCTACGTTTAAAAATGCGCCTCCAGCATTGGTATTGATCTCAATAAGCTTGGGGTCATCGCTCCCTAAGTGAAAGTCATAACCCATAAAGGCCCCTATTGGCCCCGGATCGAAAGCCGCGATATTGGGTGCCCACGACAGCACTTGCTCTTGATACAATGGCAGTTCGGCAGCTGACTCGATAGCCCTGACGATTCGCTCCATCGCCTCTATCTCTGTTTTGGGAACGAACACGGGTGTTGCTGAAAAAAGCTTATTAAGCTCGTTCGCTCCTATTGGATTGTTTCTAGTTTCTACCAATTGATCTTGAAGGCTTGTATTAAGCGCTTTACGATCAAGGGTAATGCAGTAGCACTCTTGGTTAAGTCGATTTGCAAGACCGTCATTTTTCTCGTTGTTGCTGGTTAGGTGTTCCATTTAGAGTCCGTCGCTAAGTAGAGTACTCACGCTGACATACTCTAGTAAAAAGTAAAAAAGGTACTTGGCGTGTTTAAGTAGTGCTAGCTACTTTCTAATGTTTCATTCCCTGAGACTAAATCATTATTTCGTTCATTTTTAATTAATATCTTTGCTAAGAGTAAACCCAGCTCAAACAATAGCCACATAGGAATCGCCAACAACAGCATTGATACACCATCAGGCGGTGTCACTACCGCGGCGATCCCAAAACAGCCAACTATGATATAACGACGCTTATCTTCTAAACTTTGAGTAGAAACGATTCCGGCCATTATCAGCAATAAGGTAACCACTGGAATCTCAAAAGTCAGTCCAAACACCATAAATAGCTTGAGGGCAAAGCTCAGATAACTGTCAATATCGGTCATTGGTATAACGTTCTGCGGAGCGAACATAATAAAAAATTTCAATACCCCTTTGAGTACGACAAAGTAGGAAAAAGCAACACCAGCATAAAATAGAAATATCGAAGATAGCAGTACAGGAATGGCAATTTTCTTCTCTTTTTTATATAAGCCGGAAGCTACAAATGACCAAATTTGATACAGGATATAAGGCATTGCTAAAAATGCGGCGACGAATATCGTTAAGCGAATGGGTGCCATAAAGTTTGACGTTATATCAGTGGCAATCATGGTCGAATTGATGGGTAACTGCGCCACTAATGGGTCTGATAAAAGATTATAAAGCTCGCGTGAAAATCCCACCAATACTAAGAATATAATTAAGACGACCACGCATATTCTTATTAAGTGCGTACGCAGCTCGATTAAATGTCCGGTAATAGGCATATCGCCAAGCGTACCTAACGTATCTCCAGACTCACTATTCTGTGTTGTATCTGTTGGCGCCTCAAACTCTATATCTGTTATTTTTTCTTGTCGACTTTTTTGCCGTTTAAATAGGCTCACTGATCCGCCTCCTGTTTAATGAACGAGGAGGTAGTATTCTGTTGATGGTCTTTATCATAAGGGGTGATTGACTGATGTGAAGCGTCTAGGCTTTGGTTCTGTGACTGCTCAAACTTTTGCATACTGCCACGCATTTCTGCTAATTCGCGCTTCATATCCGACTCGGTCTGACGGATTTTCGCAAGTTCATTTTGCATTTGTTGACGTGTTTCAGCTAGATCAAGCTCAGCTTCTATTTCAGATTGTAGAGTGGATACTGTACGGCGCAGTTTGGCATACCATTGCCCAGCGGTACGTGCGGCTTGCGGCAGTTTTTCTGGGCCCAATACGATTAAAGCAATGACGCCAAACAAGAGTAATTCGGAAAACCCAATATCAAACATAACAGTCACATATATTAATAGACTACTTAGTGCCGCTATTTATAAGCGGCGCGCTTCATACTTTAGGCTGGTCATCAGTGGAAATAGGGCTGATTTCCATATCATCAGCCTGATTACCTACACGCGTATTTAAATCATTACTTGCAGCTGGCGTACTATTTTCATGGCTAAGCACATGATTTTTGCGAGCATTCTCGGGTTCTTCATCTTTGACCGCTTCTTTAAAACCCTTCACCGCACCGCCTAAATCTTTACCTGCATTTTTAAGCTTGGCAGTACCAAATACGACCACCACTACGACCAATAAAATCAGCCAATGTGTAATAGAAAAGCTGCCCATAACGGTATCCTTATATTTTGTGATCTTGTTTAGACCAGTATGTGTCAGTGTGCTTTAGAACACTTTTTACCGTACCAGAATTATAGTTTCAAACGGCGCAATCGCAGCGCGTTAGCAATCACCGAGAATGACGACAAGCTCATCGCTGCCGCTGCTATCATCGGACTGAGCAGAAGCCCAAATATGGGATAGAGCACACCTGCGGCAATAGGAACACCAAGTGCATTGTAGATAAAGGCAAAAAACAGATTCTGTCTGATATTGCGCATGGTGGCGCGGCTAAGCTTATAAGCTTTGGCAATGCCCATTAAATCACCTTTTAGCAGGGTAATGCCCGCACTCTCCATCGCCACATCGGTACCGGTTCCCATAGCGATACCAACATTAGCTTGCGCTAGCGCTGGTGCGTCGTTGATACCATCACCCGCCATAGCGACCAATTTACCGCTGTCTTGCATTTCTTTGACGATACGGTTTTTATCCTCTGGTGAGACATCCGCATGAACTTCATCAATACCTAGTTTATTGGCGACTGCCTGCGCGGTTTTTTCGTTGTCACCGGTTAGCATCACAACTTTTAAACCTGCGTCATGAAGCAGTGAAATAGCCTCTTTAGTGCTTGGTTTAATAGGGTCAGCAACTGAAATAATACCAGCAGCTTTACCGTCTATAGCCACAAACATTACCGTTTCACCGTCTTTTCTACGGACATCTGCTTTAGTGGACAGCTCATTATCAAAACTATTTAGGCTTTCCATAAGCTTAGAGTTACCAATAGCGACTTTCTTACCATCGACCACGGCTTGTACGCCTTCGCCAGTAGTCGAATTAAAGTCAGTAGCTTTAGGAATAATGAGTGATCTTTCTTGAGCTGCTCTAACGATAGCTTCTGCTAAAGGATGCTCGCTAGCGCTTTCTACTGAGGCTACCAATGCGAGGAACTCGTCTTCATCTTGACCTACCTGCGCATCAATTGCGGTAAGCTCGGGCTTACCAGCGGTCAGTGTTCCGGTCTTGTCGACGACAATGGTATCGACTTTTTCCATACTCTCTAACGCTTCAGCATTTTTGATGAGGACGCCGTTTTGCGCGCCTTTGCCGGTACCAACCATAATGGACATCGGCGTCGCTAGACCAAGGGCACAAGGACAAGCAATAATCAGTACCGCAATCGCGTTAACCAAAGCATAGGTCATAGCGGGCTCAGGGCCGAATATCGCCCAGACAATAAAGGTTATGATAGAGGTGACAATAACAATAGGTACGAACCAACCCGCCACTTGATCTACCAATTTCTGTATAGGTGCGCGGCTACGCTGGGCTTCAGCAACCATTTGTACAATTTTAGATAATACTGAATCTGCTCCAACATTGACCGCTTCGACTAATAGCGTTCCGGTGCCATTTACCGTACCACCAGTCACTGTATCTCCTGCTACTTTTGATACAGGGATTGGCTCACCCGTCACCATTGATTCATCAACATTACTATTACCATCGATCACTGTACCATCTACGGGTAGTTTCTCACCTGGTTTAACCCGTAGCTTATCGCCAGTGACGACCTCATCAAGCGAGACTTCGACTTCTTCACCGTTTTCATCGACACGTCTTGCGGTTGGTGGTGCGAGCTCAAGCAAAGCTCTAATCGCACCTGAAGTTTGACTTCTAGCTTTGAGCTCTAATACTTGACCCAGTAGCACCAAGGTCACAATGACCGCTGCCGCTTCATAGTAGACTCCGACTTGACCAGAGGCATCTCTGAAACTGTCTGGGAAAATATCGGGAAAAAAGGTCGCGACAATACTAAAAATATAAGCAGCGCCTACGCCTATCGCAATCAAGGTAAACATATTTAGATTGCGGCTTTTTATAGACTGCCAGCCACGGACGAAAAACGGGGCGGCGCCCCAAAGCACTACAGGGGTCGCGAGCACTAACTCAGCCCATTGTAAGATCTTTGAAGAGATACCATACTGACTAAAATTAACTACGTTTAAGTCAAACATACCGCTCATCACATATATTAATAGCGGTACAGTCAACACGGTACATATCCAAAAACGACGAGTCATGTCGTCAAGCTCTGAGGTGTCCTCTTCACCGATAGTAAGCGTTTCGGGCTCAAGCGCCATACCACATATCGGACAACCGCTATTTCTAACGTCTCTCACTTCAGGATGCATAGGACAGGTATATACCGTGCCATCGTAATCAGCAGGTACTTTATCGTATTTACCGCCTTTAACAGATTTTACTCCGCTACTATCAGTATCCTTTCCATGACAGCTAGCGTGACTATCATCTTTAGCAACTTCGTCTTCAGGTTTAAGAAACATGCCACATATTGGGCAGTCACTTTTTTCAACATCTCTTACTTCTGGATGCATAGGACAAATATAAATCGTGCCGTTATAATTTTCTGGTATCTTGTCGTACTTATTGCCTTCGACAGACTTTAACTCAGTACTATTATTAGCATCCGCTTTATGACAATGCGCATGACTGCCCTCATTACTGTTGGATTCAGCAACCTCGTCTTCAGGTTTAAGAAACATGCCACATATTGGGCAGTCACTTTTTTCAACATCTCTTACTTCTGGATGCATAGGACAAATATAGACCGTACCGCTATAATTTTCCGGTACTTTATCGTGCTGACCACCTTTGATAGATTTTTCATCGGCAATATGTTTCATAAAACCACTCCTTGAAGACAATAAATATTGATAATAAGTACAACTCTTAAAGCACTATCATCAATCCTCGATTGCTATTCATCTAATCATTAATCTAAAAACCTCTAAAAAATAATTTCTATACTTTTCAATTGGAATTTAGTTTTTATCACGCAAATACTTGAGCAGTGCCATGATTGTTAGTACTAGTACTGCGAAAAATAGTAGGGTGAATAACAAACAGATAAGCATCATAACCCAGCCCATGCCATACATCATTGAGCCGTTCATCATGCCATGCATTGACCCATTCATTATGATTTCTCCTCAGTCTAAACTGTGATCACTCCAACTCTTCAATAAGCGCTTGCATCTCACCGATTTCACGCTTTTGTGCTTCGATAATGTCATCAGCAAGCTGGCGTACACGTGGATCTTCGATATCAGCACGCGAACTGGTCAAAATAGCAATCGAGTGATGCGGTATCATCGCCTGCATCCAATCCACTTGATTCTACTAATAAATACTAGCGCAATCGATTTACTCAAATTGAAAAGGTTTGCTGACTATTAATACACTAATACCTTCGACCTATTTTGCGAACCAACGATATAGTGGCACGAACAAGATGGCGAAATACCAACCGTAAAGATATGATTCTACAAGTCCAATTAGAAAACCTGTCCACGTCAACCACTCAAAGCCAGGTAGCAGAGGCGCCCAAGCTTCATGCATACTTATCTGTTCGGGTGCAAGTAAGCCAAAGCCTATGCATAACAGGTAACTAATGAGTAGAAACAACGATACACTGTTGCCAACAGGGGCAATCCTTAAAGTACTTGTTGTTAAGTTTGATTTGACCATCTTAGTAATCCTCACTATTGTATGATGTGGTTCAAGCTCAAGATAACCAATCGTATCTAACCATGCTAACTCTAAGGATTTGTATGAATTAAAGCTTTATCCTGTATTGATATTACTTTTTAACTCGTGCGGCGGCGGCAAGTTGACGCCATTGACCCCATTGAGGAATAAACATTGGCACTTGCTGTTTGTAAGCAAGGTAGTCTTTACCAAACTCTTCAAACATATGCCGTTCCTCACGTCGAGCTAACCATGTGTATACAAGCACAATCACTGGAAACAGACCGATTGAAAACAGAGTTGGCCAATGCACCACACCCTCACCGAACAGTGCAATAAACAACCCGGTGTACTGAGGATGACGTACGTAGGCATAGAGTCCATCAGTTACTAAACGATTTTCCCCTCGTGCTTTGTGGACTTGGCGCCAACCTTGAGCAAAAAGACCGACTCCTAAAAATGCAATAGCATAGCCGAGTAGCATTGAGATCATCATGCCTGTCTCACCTAAACCAACAAGGGTCGACCATAAGCTAGCGCTGACATATTGGCTGTCCAAACCAAAAAACCGTACTAATAAATATATAGTGAGCGGAAAGCCATACATTTCTGCGTAAAGTGCAATAATGAAAGCCTGAACTACACCAGCACCCGCCCATTCACGCCAGTTCTTTGGTGCGAAATAACGGTAAAAGAACCAAGAAATCAGAACAATAACAATTAGTGCGAGACCCCAAGTTCCAGCGTGATTAAATGACTCATTCATAGCTTACTTTCCCTGTTGTCTTTATGAATATCGTATTGCATGAAATCAATTCTTGAAGATAGTAAGCAGACGCTTAAATCTATGCAATTTTTAACCAAACAATTTTCTGTAAACTCTTTGATGTTACTGTCAATGATGGTCTGCAAGCGTATCTTTTTCGATAGCTTTTTTCCTCGCTGAAGATTTCAGGTAAACCTGCTCAGCCACAGCAATCACTACAATAGTGACGACTGCTACGCCAAGTACGAATGGATCTGAGTTTAGTTTAATCCAGACAAAACCGCCGAGAACCAACAGGTCAAGAAGTATGGCCACTATAGGCACCCACATCACCGCCTTTATATCCTGACGAAGGTATCGCAAAACACCCCAATGAATGGCGATATCCATAATTAGATAGAAAACAATGCCAAGCGCTGCAATTCGTGATAAGTCAAATAACGTCGTAAAAGCTAAACCCAACACCACAGTATAGACCAACGTATGTTTTTGAACGCTTCCCGGCATTCCCAAATGACGATGAGGCACCAGCTTCATCTCAGTCAACATAGCAAGCATACGAGAGACTGCGAAGATGCTAGCAAGGAGGCCGCCAGCGGTAGCTACCATTGCGATTGCAACTGTGAACCATAGACCATAGTCGCCAAGTGCTGGGCGTGCGGCGGCAGCCAAGGAGTAATCTTTAGTTTCGATGATTTCGGCAAGAGATAGATTACTAGACACCGCGAAACCGACTAGAGTGTAAATAACTACGCATATTGCGATTGATATTACAATGGCACGGCCGACGTTGCGATGAGGATTTTTTACTTCCGAGCCACTGTTGGTAATCGTGGTAAAGCCTTTAAATGCCAGTATGCCTAGCGCCGTTGCGCCAAGAAAGTCACCAACAGTATTAGTGTCATCTAATGTAGAAGAATCAACTGCAAAGCTATCAGCTAGCCAGATACCAACCAACCCGAATATAAGAATACCGACAATTTTTATAATACCGATAACCGATGCAACCCCCTGAATCCAACGATTACCAAGTAAATTGATAAAGAACGCAGCAAGAATAAGCGCGGCGCCAAGGATGGATACCATGCGACCGCTGTCATCGCCACCGAATAACTGCATAGTGTATGACCCGAACGTCCGGGCCAAAAAGCTCTGCGCTATAACCATGGAGAAATACATCAGCAGGGCATTAAATCCAGTCGGTAAACGATCTCCGTATGCCTGATGCAGGTACATTGCAACACCGCCAGCCGACGGGTAAGCGTTAGAGATTTTGATATAAGAATAGGCACTAAAAGAAACAACGATTGCGGCGGCTAGAAAAGCAAGTGGGAAAAGCGAACCCGTCATCTGAGCCATCTGACCGGTCAGAGCGAAAATACCAGCACCGATCATGACACCGGTACCTAGCATAACTGTTCCTGATAATGTCAAACTATCCTTCTGATAGCGAGTCGTTCTATCTTGCTTCATACTTATTCGACCTTAATTTATTTCTTCGTAGAACTTCAGTTTTACAGGTTATTTTTGAAGTAAGGAGTAGGTATAGTTAGAATTAAAAGACGCGATATAGTAAATAGTTTTTAAAGAAGAGCTTACTTATTGGTATCATAATATATTATTCCAACTCATCAATAAGTGCTTGCATCTCACCGATTTCACGCTTTTGTGCTTCGATAATGTCATCAGCAAGCTGACGTACACGTGGATCTTCGATATCAGCACGCGAACTGGTCAAAATAGCAATCGAGTGATGCGGTATCATCGCCTGCATCCAATCCACTTGATCGACCGTTTGTTGTGATCTAACGCCCCATAAACCAAAGGCAAATAGCACGACACTAATCCCATAAACCATTAGATTGACCTTAGTCTTTTTATACATATTGGTCATAAAGGCGAGCATAATAATAGCCATCATAGCGCCCATATATAACGCCATATAAGCTCTGGTTTCGCTAAAATAAACGTGATCCCATTGATAAGTATTAAAATACATCATGATAAACATCACCACTGTGGATGTTAAAATCATGATTGTGAACTTTACATAAGGGTTCATTTGCTTCTGTTTATTATCCATATGGTTATTCATATTCTTGTCCTTAATTTAGTAAAAAGGCACCTAAATAAAGAGGTGCCTTTTTTTAGAGCTAGTGTTATAAACTGTTGTTACTTACATGGTTAACACTAGAACCAAAACATCACACCAGCAGTCAGACTATTAGAATCAACGTCTTCGTCCTCTTGACGACGTAAGTCTCGCGCATCACCCAAGGCGCTCTCGTAGCTGAAACCAACATAAGGCGCGAGCTGACGACTGAATGTCTCATAAGCCAGCCTAACTTCAGCTTCAAACTCATTAAAGCCTTTAGTAATACCGTTATCGGTATCATCTTTACTAAAGGCAGTCAGCTCCAGCTCTGGTCTGACCACCCAACGCTGATCTAAGCGCCACTCGTACGCTGCCCCAAGATCAAGCTGGACTTGACCATCAGTATATAGATAAGCTCTTGCGTCAGTCTCAACGAAGTACGGCGCCGTACCAGCAATGCCTGCCATGATTGCGGACTTATCGTTTTCAGTATTATAAGCAATACCCGCTTCTCCATTCCAGAGGATACCGAGCGGCTTCCAATAAGCGAGTGAGCTTAGACTATCGATCTCTTTATCATCGTTAGTTTGAGCACTACCTTCACTGCGTAGAGTGACACGATTACTATCAGTACCGTACCACGTATCAAACTCAAAATCGATTTGGTCATTCTCAAACTGATAGCCCAAAGTTTCTACTGACACACCCCATAACGGTAAGCTACCCATCATCACAGGCTTACCAAAGCGACCATAGGGAACACCGTTCGAGTAGTCAGGGCTTCGAGCATCGGCTGGTGCTTCGCCACCTTGCATTCCTGACATGTCCATACTGCCATGATCCATGCCCGACATATCCATGCCACTATGATCCATACCTGACATATCGCCCGACATATCCATGCCACTATGATCCATATCTGACATGTCACCTGACATATCCATACCACTATGATCCATATCCGACATATCGCCTGACATATCCATGCCACTATGGTCCATATCTGACATATCGCCTGACATATTGCCCGACATATCCATGCTGCTGTGATCCATATCTGACATATCCATACCAGACATGTCCATACTGCCATGATCCATGTTCGACATGTCCATACTACTATGGTCCATATCTGACATAGTCATGTCTTTTTTAACCGTGGACGGGTCAGCAGCATTAGCAAATGATGATGCTAATAATACCAATGATGATACCCCGGCGAACCGTAAACCTACTTTATGTATTTTCATCTCATCTCTCACCTATCAACCAAAGATTTGCTTAAACAACGGCAACTTCTCTAAACATCCCTGCTTCCATGTGATAGAGCAAGTGGCAATGCCATGCCCATCTGCCAGCTTCTCCGGTGACATCAAAGCTTATCTTTTGTGCAGGCTGTACCATTATCGTATGCTTACGTACTTGAAACTCACCTGAAGGCATCCGCAGATCGCTCCACATACCATGCAAATGCATGGGATGATTCATCATGGTGTCATTGACTAAGGTAATACGTACGCGCTCACCCGGCTTAATATTGACCGGTGCGGCATCTTTGAACATAACCCCGTCTAGAGCCCAAATATAGCGCTCCATGTTTCCCGTCAGATGTATTTCAATCTCTCTGGTGGGTTTGCGCTGCTCTGCCATTATCTCATCGCCGACAGAGCGCAACTGACTATAATTCAAAACCTTTCTATCAATGTTACGTAGATTAATACCAGGGTCATCAAGGTTCATACGCGGACTATCAACGCGCATATCGGACTTAAAGTCATATTCTGTTTTGGCATGTTTAGCGTTATAGCCATTCGATCCCATGGCGCCCATCATGTCGGCCATCGTCAGCCATTCGATTTTGTCCATAGCAGGTATCGCAGGACGAGCACCTTTTTTGGTAGCAAGCGTTGTCGCAACATAGCCTGACCGATCTATGTTTTGAGCAAATATGGTATGCGCGTCTTTAGTGGGCGTCACGATGACATCATAAGTCTCGGCCACCCCAATACGGAAATCATCGATATCGACGGGACTGACATCAATCCCATCCGTCGCGACGACTTTCATTTTTAGGCCGGGGATGCGTACATCAAATATCGTCTGCGCTGAACCATTAATAAAACGTAGTTTGACAGGCTGTCCAGCCTTGACAAGTTGCGTCCAGTTAGCCGCTGTGGTTTTACCATTCATAAGATAAGTAAACGTGGTCTCACCAGATAAATCAGTAAAGTCTGTCGGCATCATCCGCACCTGATTCCACGTTTTGCGCTTATCAAAAGCCGCCTCAAGATCCGTAGCGGCAATATCGGACAATAGCTTTTTAAAGTCTGGCAGATGATAATTATCAAAGTCAGCACGCTGCTTAAGTAGTTTTAGCAGATTATGCGGATCGCGATGCGTCCAATCACTGAGCAAAATGACATGGTCTTCCTCGATAGGATGACGTTCGCGCCCTTTCGGCTCAATGACGATGGCCCCGCGCATACCGGTTTGTTCTTGGAAGCCAGTATGCGAGTGATACCAATAAGTGCCTGACTGTATCAGTTTAAATTTGTACGTGAAGGTGCTACCCGCAGGAATACCATCAAAGCTGATACCCGGTACGCCATCCATCTCAAACGGCACTAAGAGGCCATGCCAGTGAATAGAGGTCGACTCATTCAGCTGATTATGGACTCGAATGGTGACCGTATCGCCTTCTTGCATCTTAAGCGTTGGCGCAGGCAGTGAGTCATTTATCAGCGTTGCCATGCTTGACTTGCCGTTGACCGTTATCATCTTCTCACTGACATAAAGATCAAATTCATTACCCGTTAGTATAGGTACAATGTGATCGGCTCTATCACTATTGACTACGACATTTTGGCTTTTAGTTAAAGCACTATTAGCCATCGTCGGTAGTGTGGATAGCATCGACGCGCCGAGCAAGGTGGATGACCCTGTCAAAAAACGCCTGCGGTTAAATCTGTTTTTATTCATAATATTGACCTAAGTTAATCCATGAAATGAGAGTTGAACTTATATATCTGATAACTTATTAATAGAACTACAGCTGCTGCTGAGGAGACTCAATAGCAGCATAGACTTCTGTGGTGCCGTCTTTATTAAGCTGCATTACCTTATAAGGCATGAATTTACCTTCATACTCCATACCGGGGCTACCAACCGGCATACTCGGTACGGCAAGTCCAATAGCTTGTGCAGGAGGATTTGCTAAGAATTCAGCCATGTGTTTAGCAGGGACATGCCCTTCAAAGACAAAACCGTCGGTGGTAACGGTGGTATGACAAGAGCGCATTTGCTGTGGTACGCCATAACGCTCTTTAAATAAAGATAAATCTGTAACGTCTTGCGCAGTTGCGCTTAGACCATGACCTTCGGCATAGCCTACCCATTCTTTACAGCAGCCGCAGTTGGCATCTTTATAAACCGTGGCTGAGACGTTTTTGAGTAATGATGACGAGCTGTTAACGGGAGCATTTGTAGGAGCAGAACTTTCATTTTGTACTTGTGCATTCTGGGTAGCAGACTGTTCAACCTTTACTGGTTGAGAATCAGAGCCACTGGTATTAGATTGGCTGCAAGCGGCTAGCGTTAACGAGAGTGACGATGTCACCACCAATAAAAGGACACGACCGGATAACCAGCTATGTCCATTAGAAAGCACATGTGTGTAATGTCTCATTAAATTACTCCTAAACGTCTATTATTATGCTCGATATTCTAAAAACTTACACCCTATATTTGAATTCTTATGTACTTAACTAAAAACATTAAATGCAGCACTGTTCAGTACTACATTGGTGATAGCGACAACCGTGAGTTAGGAGGCTTTCATATCTAGAAAGTATTAATGCTGCATTCCAGATCCATCATCCGACATATTCATATCACCGTCAAATGACATGTCCATCATATCGCCATCTATCCTAGTGGTTAGCATCGTGTACTGAGCTTCATCTAATTCAGGTAACGATCTGATAAAAGCAACCATTGCCCACATTCTAGCGTCATCATGGGACGCGCCCCACGTAGGCATTCCAGATGCCATAATACCGTGCTTGATTGCCCAAAAGCCTTGCTTTGCACCGTCTTCTGTTTGATAACGTTTGACAATATCAGCCTTGGTAAAGTTGGGCGGCTTTGGATATAAGCCCTCACTAAAGTCAGTTTGTGCCACTCCCGGAGACAAGTGACAGCCTGCACACATATCCTTATAGTCCGCGCCCCCAGAGCTGATATCGACCTTCTCTAAGTCTGGTACCACAATATCTTTACTGGCATTTGCTATGGAACGATTGCGAGCGGTTTCCAAAAAGCTAAACATCATTGGGCTATGCTCTTGGTCAGCTCCCACATTGACAACACCACTAGTAACAACCGCAAACACGCCAACGATTGCCACAAATACGGTAAAGAGCGCACCCAATAAAAATTTCATATATTTTCCTAAAACTTTATTTTCGTTAAGTGTTGACTGCTATTTAGCAGAGCTAAAATTTTTAAGATTTACTGTCGTTAGTAACGCAGTTTTTTTGGTACATTTGCTTCATTTTACCCATGTTAGCCATCATTGCTTTCATAGCAGGATCTTTCATATCCATCTTGCTATGATCCATTTTTTGCATCATTTGCATATTCTTTTGCATTTTTTCACAGTTCATTTGATCTTTTTTAGCATGCAATTTTGGATCATGCGCCATAGCTGAGGTCGATACGACAAGAGCGATGACCGTCATTGCGATTGATTTAGACAGTAATTTAAATTGTGACATGATTAATTCCTATTGTTTGGATTAAAGGTTATTGAGTTCAATAGCTGTTAAACCAGCCTAAATGATACATCATTTATTCTGACTGGCAGATGACGTTAAGATTACAATTCTGTCATTCTCACTGCTTTAGATTCTAATGCGCGATATATTCATTTAATATGGCTTCAGCATTACTATCACGATCGCTACCATATTTTTCTACAAAATACTTTTCAGACTGCAAATGTTGATCTTGATGTTGAACCTGACAAGCCACTCTGGCGTCGACATAACTTTTCTTTTGCTCTTTGGACATTTGTGCATCATTATGATCTGCGTTTCTTGCAAAACTAGTGAGCGCATCACAATTACCGAGAACAGAAGCATCTAAGTTTGTGGTATGCGCATTGGCCGCTGACATGCCCACTAACATCGATACTGAAAGCAAAGCTGCTTTTTTTAATGAACTATAATTTTTCATATAAGACCCTTTAAAGATAAATAACAAACTGTTTAAGTAGGATAATTGCTTTACCGTAGAGGCAGTCTGTATCAGAGACAAGCCAATATGCGGAGTTGATTTAGAATACTAAATGGTGGCTGACAGCTAGATGACACGGATATTACATGTTCGTTAGGAACAGCATAATATTGTCATCTTCTTGTCATTAAAACCAAATACCAGCATCTGTCTCTATCCAAAGAACACTGTTATAACAAGGGTTCCTGATAAATATATGGCTGATAAGCTAACAATGTTAGTGATACGCTGTTGACAACTATAATGATATAAAGGTAAGCAACGATGAAAGTACTGTTAGTAGAAGATGAGAAAAACCTTGGAGAATATATTAAGAAAGGCTTAACTGAGGCCGGTTTCATCGTGGATCATCACATGACAGGTTTAGATGGCTATCATGCGTTAATGACTGAAGATTTTAGTGTGGTTTTGATGGATGTCATGCTACCTGACGTCAGTGGCTTTGAGTTGGTACAGCGCTACCGAGCTGCTGGAAAACATACGCCAGTTTTATTTTTAACGGCTAAAGATGATTTAAGCGATCGGATCAAAGGTATTGAAATTGGTGGCGATGATTATCTGACCAAGCCTTTTGCTTTTGCTGAACTGATTGTTAGAATAAAAAGCCTATTGCGCCGTGCCAATCAATCTGATTATAAAAGCTCGGTCATACACATAGCTGATCTGAAAATGGATATTGCCAAACGCACCGTTCATAGAGGCAACACTAATATAAAATTGACTGCTAAAGAGTTTGCTTTATTACAACTTTTCTTAGAACGTCAAGGTGAGGTACTGCCGCGCACTGTGATCGCCTCGCAAGTATGGGATATAAACTTTGAGAGTGATACGAATGTCATTGACGTGGCTATAAGGCGCTTGCGGATAAAAATTGATGATGGATTTGATATAAAGCTGATTCATACGGTACGCGGAATGGGCTACAAGTTAGAGCCACTGGCTGTCGACGTGGATAGTGGCATGGGCGACGATAGTATTAATAAAGACAGTCTGACATCAAATGAGACATAAATCTAAGAATCGGCGTTGGTCACTGTTATGGCGAACTATTTTTTTACTGACATTGTTCGTTATTATCTCTCAGGTTATTATCTACGCATGGGTTCAGCGCTCTGTGAGTGGACACTTTGAGCAATTGGACTCAGAAATCCTTACTCATGCAGCTTTTAACCTGCGCAAACGTATGGTTAGTTTGGAAGATCACATAGAACCATTCACAGTATCAAAGTCGCAAGCGCTAATTGATGCCAATCATCTACATTCTTCTTGGCTGGATTATGATTTAAAAACCTTAGTATCAGATAAAAATGGCAAATTATTATCCAGCGATCCCAGTAATTTCATCAATGATCTACCGGCAGATTTTAGCTTGTTACAACTATTGCAGGACTATCGCGATCAGCAGTTTATGATCAAGATAAATAATAGGCATTACCGAGCCATTATCATTACACATCAAGAGGTTTTGGCATTTATTGCTCTACCTATCGATGTGCATCATCAATATCTTATCCAGTTTAATCGCCAGCTGAGCTTGATACTTATCGCCATTACCTTATTATTGGTTTCAGTAGCAGCACTAAGTGTACACTGGGGTTTTGCTCCCCTAGCTACTATCGTACAAAAGATGAAAGGCATTAATCTTCAAAGGTTAGATGAAAGAATTGTGGTTGGCGATATGCCGTTAGAATTACGTCCACTAACGGAGTCTTATAATTCTATGATGGTCAAGCTTGAAAGTAACTTTGAATCATTATCACGGTTTTCAGACAATATCGCCCATGAGCTACGTACGCCAATAGCGACGCTGAGTACGCAAACGCAAGTCATGTTAACTAAGCCAAGAGAAAGCGACGAATACATTGAGCAATTGCATCATCAGCATGATACGTTAAAGCAGTTATCCGCCATGATTAACGATATGTTATTACTGGCAAAAACTCAAAAAGAGCTGAGTGATTCGCAAATCAGTCATGTCGATATAGAGAGCTTGATCACAAAGCTTATAGATTATTATGAGATGATTGCTGAGGATCGTGAGATAATCTTTGAAAAATCGGGTGATTTTAAAACAGTACTAGGTGATAAAGGCTTATTGCAACGGCTGTTTGCCAACCTGATGTCAAATGCGATTTATTATGCGGCTAGTAATAGCACTATTATGATATCCGCTACTGTCCTCACTTCAAGCACCTCGCTTAATGCGCCAAAAGACGATATTCAATCCCCAGAGCAGCTCTGGTTAAGAATAACTATGACCAACCGTCTAGACAAACCATTAAATCAGATTGAAGCCGATAAACTGTTTGAGCGATTCTATCGTCATGATAAAACGAATACGATGCATTCAGGAACAGGCTTAGGCTTATCTATTGTGCAAGCTATCGCCAATGCTCATAATGGCAAAGTTAGTATTACTATCAAAGATGAGTGTCTTTTTGAGGTTGCTGTAAAGTTGTTGATTGCCAGGTAGTAAATACCTTCATACTGTCTATGAACGAGCCTTTCCTAAATTTCGTGTAAGTACTTCTACAATCTAAATGATAGTTACACACTTTTTAGGAAAGGCTCGACAATGCAAGAGCTAATCTTAGCATGGGAAATATATCAAAATTTTTAATTCCTATACCTCCTCTAGCTGAACAACACCGTATCGTTGCTAAAGTCGATGAACTAATGGCTATTTGCGATCAGTTAAAAGTTAAGCTACAGCAGTCTCAAGAGACACAGGTTCAGCTTACCGATGCGTTGATTGATAGGGCTTTAGGGTGAGTTTTAATGTTGGAGCAATCACGTTTTATATGCCTTAGTACAACTAAAAGAAATAAACAAGACCTTCTATTAGCAGTGATATTTTAAAATCAGGTATAATAACCTTGTATGTATAACCCATATTGTGCAGAATTAAAAGTGCACAATGCTATTATAGCTATTAAGGCTATGTTATTAGGCGTCTTGTGCATAAATTAGGGGTTATAATATTCCTAGGCGTGCCTTTTAATATTGCGAGCTATGCGCTATTGACTCATATGGTCGCGCAGGTATGTGGTCTAGAAGTTGGAGAGTTTGTCTGGACAGGTGGTGATTGCCATATCTATCAAAACCACCGTGAGCAGGCCGAGCTACAGTTGACACGCTCGCTATATAAACTGCCAACATTGTCTTTGAACCCTGAAGTAAAAGACATATTTGCGTTTGAGTACGAAGACATTAACGTCAATGACTATGAGTCGCACCCTGCTATCAAAGCCAAAGTTGCCGTATAAAGTTAGTCTGGTTAACTATACTGAATCAGAGCAAAATTTAAGAATATAATAAAAAGGATATATTATGAGCTATGCCCATACCGAAGTTGCCCAAATCGCTGCTATTAGTAGCAATCGCTGTATCGGCAAAAACAATGAGCTACCGTGGCATATCTCAGCAGATTTGCAACATTTCAAAAGCATGACGACCAAAGAAAACGATAGCAAGATTCAAGGTATCGTGATCATGGGTCGCAAAACATTTGAGTCAATGGGTAGTAAACCATTACCAAAGCGTGTGAGCTTTATTGTTACGACACAGATGGATTATGCTGAGACGAAAGGTCTTGCAGATAGCAGCAATGCTTATGTGGTACACAATCTAGATGATGCTCTGACACAAGCAGCTAGCCTTGCTCATGGCGCGCATCTCGATACGATTTGGGTGATTGGCGGCGAGCGAGTATTTAGTGACGCTCTGATGTATACGGACCGTATTGAGCTGACTCATGTAGATACTGACATTGCTGACGGCGATGCCTTTTACCCTGAGTTGCCAGAACGCTTTAAAGTAGCAGACGAATCTGAGCAGATGCATGATGAAAAGAGCGATTTAAGCTTTAAATTTACCACTTATACAGTAGAAACTGATAAGCAGTAAAAGCCTATTAAAAAAGGGGCAATCTTGGATAAGTAAAATTATCCAAGACTGCCCCTTTTTTTTAATCTTCACACAGTCTTATTTATAGTCAATTAATAAGATAAAAACTGATGCTTGATAATATCTAACTCTTTACTCATGCAGTACTTTATAAACCGTTTTTGCGAGTACTGGTCCGATACCTTGTACGCCTGCCAACTCCTGCTGCGAAGCGCCAAGTAGCTGTTGCATACCACCAAAGTGATTGAGCAAGTCACGACGACGTTTCTCACCCAGCCCAGGTATTACCTCTAGCACTGATGACGAGCGACGCTTATCACGTTTCTTACGGTGAGCAGTAATCGCAAAACGATGCGCCTCATCACGAATATGCATAAGCAAGTGCAATGCTTTGCTATCCATCGGTAGATCTAACGGTTCGTGATCGATAAAGTGCAATACCTCAAGCCCAGCCTTGCGCCCTTCCCCTTTTGCCACACTGATGAGCAAGGTATCGCCAAGAATACTCAACTCAGTTAATACTTCTTTGGCAATGCCAAGCTGACCTTTACCACCATCAATCAGTAGTAAATCTGGCAATGGCTGCTTCTTATAACGTCTGGTCAGCACTTGTTTCATCGCCGCATAGTCGTCGCCACCTTGGATATCATGGATAGCATACTGACGGTAATCGCGACGGCGCGAGCCACCTTGGTCAAATACCACGCAGCTACCAATGGTCGCCTCACCCATCGTATGTGAGATATCAAAACATTCAATACGATCAATCGTCCGATCGGTGACAGTTGCCAATACGTCTTTTAGTGCGCCGAAGCGTGCATGCAGCTCTAAATAATCGCCAAGCTTGGTTTTTAGTGCATTACTGGTATTCAATGTGGCTAAGTCCAGCCACTCTGAGCGATGCTCGCGTACATTGGTCTTGATGACTACTTTATTATCAAAGTGCGTTGCCAATGCTTCGCTTACTGCCACCTGATCTGGTATCTGATGGCTTAATATAATTTCTGCGGGCAAATCATCGGTCACTTGGAAATAAAATGAGGTAATAAAAGCCGATAAATTGTCTGCTAGCGACTCACTACTATCCACATCTGGGAAATAATTTTTTCCACCCAATACACGTCCACCACGTACCGTCAGTACGTTCACACAGGTCATGCCAGCTTGACTGGCAATCGCAATCACATCTGCCTCACCTTGTACTGTGTAGACTGCTTGCCTTGCTTGTACTTCACGTAGCATGGACAGCTGATCGCGATAAAATACCGCCTTTTCAAAATCTAACGCTTCAGCTGACGCTTCCATCTTTTCAATCAGCGTAATATGGATGTCACTAGAGTCGCCTTTTAAAAAACGGATGGTATTGTTCACATCTTCTGCGTACTCTTCTGGCGATACCAAACCGACACAGGGCGCACGGCAACGTTTGATCTGATACTCAAGGCAAGGACGTTGACGCTGCTTAAAAAAGGTATTGGTACATTGACGCATTTGAAACATCTTTTGCATCAAGACCAACGTTTCTTTTGCCGCATGTGCAGAGGGAAACGGGCCAAAGAATCGACCTTTTTGATGATTGCCTTTGCCGCGACCGTAAGCCAAACGTGGATAAGGCTTATCGGCTGAGATAAATACATACAGATAGGATTTATCATCACGCAGCAGCACATTATAAGGTGGACGATGCTCTTTTATTAGATTCTGTTCAAGCAACAGCGCTTCGGTCTCACTACGCGTAATGATAGTCTCAATATTATGAATCCGCGCCACTAGCGCCCGCGTCTTTGGATGATCAATCGTCTTGGCAAAATAGCTATTTACTCGGCTTTTTAGCGACTTAGCTTTACCAACGTATAATATATCGCCGTTCTTACCCAGCATCTTATACACCCCTGGCAAGTTAGGCAGGCGTTTAATCAGATGCTTAAGACGGGCTTTTTTATCATCGACAGGACTCGATTCTGAGACATTAACCATAGAATTTATTGCTCTTAAAAATCTTAGTAATACTGCTAGTTATGGGGCGGGAGTCATTGTTTTACAAGCCAATTATTATCGCAGCGCTACCCATAAAAAAGCCAGCTTTCGCCGGCTTAGTTTATTCTATTATCGTTTATTCAATCACATACTACTAATGACGGAAGTTTGCCATCAGTGCTGGGATACCCGGCAGCATACCGACGATAGCCATGACACCTGTCAGTACCACGAACATAATACCCGGTATGATCCAGCGGCTCATCTTAGTCAAATTCGCACTACGTTCTTTAGAGCCGATCAGACCTAAGTTATCAAGCAACAATGTGAGCGACCAACCGAAGGCTGGGTTGACCAATGCCGATGCGAATACCACGATAGCAGCAGATTGCGTGGTTTTACCTTCACGCGTCATCTCCATACCAGCTTCTAGTAATGGAATAAATACCCCAACGATCAAGGCCACACACATCACTGGCTGCCAAATGGCCAAATCCATCGGATAGCCCCAAACCCCTGCGATAATACAAAATAGAGCCGTCAATAAAGCACCGGCAGGAATTGGACGTTTAGCAATCGCCGCAGGAACAATATACGTTCCCCAAGATGACGCAAAGTTGGAGCCGCCCAATACAGAGCCGACTACCTGACGAAATGAAGCACTGGTCATGGTGTCATCAATATCCATAAGCACTTTTTCAGTACGCTTAGGATAGCTGATTTTTTGGAACACCTGATGGCCCAAGAAATCTGGCGACCACATTGCCACGGCCAAAATAGCAAACGGCAGTACTACAATGAAGCTTTCAATCGTCGGCAGACCTAACATCCAACCTGTGTTTTCGCCCCACCAATACATTGGATTCATGTTTGGTAGACCTGGCGCTGTTTTGAACTCAAAAGGTGCGCCCAATGCAAATGCAAGACCTCCACCTAACACACAGCTTAGCGGAACCGCGAGCCAGCGTTTTTGCCAATGCTCAAGCAATGCATACAGCAGAATAGTCGCCAGAATAATAAAGAAAGCGATATGCGACATGCCAATCCCTTCTGCCCAAGCAAAGAGATTTTTGACCTGTGATGTGGTACCGATAAAGCCCAAGTAAATCAATAGGCCACCGCACACACCTTTACTGGTTAAGTTGGCTAGTAGACTCCCCCCTTTACTAATCGCGAGGAGCAGACCAAAAGCACCGATAAGCAAACCAAAGGCCATCGGGTGCCCACCAGCTGCTACCACAATAGGAATCAAAGGAATAAGTGGACCGTGAGTACCAGCAAGGTTGGCCGTCGGCAATAAAAATCCCGAAAATAAGATAATAAAGAAGGAGACGATCAATAGCTCGTAGCGTACGTTTTCTAGAACAAACGCATCACCTAAGCCGAGTGGACCTGCAAAGGTTGCTGCAATGGCGCCCACCATAACAACTTTACCAATGGTCGCGGCCATTGCTGGAATAGTATCTTCGTATTCAAAACGGTAATCACGGAATGGTAAATTAGGACGCCAACGTTTCGGCTGCATGATTTGTAATTCATGGTTTAAATAAGCATCACGACTGTCGAAACTAGAACTGGGCTTATGCAAATCTACATAACTGCCTTGTACTTGACTGTCGTGGTTTACGTTCGAGGTCGGCGGATTAGACCCTGAAGAGGGGGTCTGAGGGTTACTCATCACATTTCCTTGTGTCGATTACATCTTTGATTGACTACACACGCTCTGCTCTAATGTCATAGACCAAAGCGCCTATTACAAACTGCGAACTATTGTATGCCAAGACTTGATGAAATGCGAACCTAAAACCATTTAAAGATACTATGTATCTCATTATAATATATAAACTAAAGTTTCTATTTGAGACAAAATTGACCTTAATAGAAAACCATGAGTAAAAAATCTCTCTGTTATAGACTTTGAATTAGGATAAACGACCATTTTATTGATAATTGTTTACATCTAGGTAGATTTTTATCACATAGATGAATAGCAAAGATAGTTATAATAAATAACGATCGTTACTTGTAAGTGGGCATAAATATGTCATTTCGGTTACGCTTTAGAGCTAGCGGGCTGAGTACTTTTTAATTATGATAAATACTTTTTATCGATTTATTTACCAGTGATACTGTGTAAAACCGCATTATTGATACAATCAAAAAATTGAGAAAAGGCAACAGGACAAGTTTATGAGCGTATTACCTACCAACCTTGAGACCTTGAAACGTCGGGCCAAGCAAAGCATCATGCCATTGCTGACACCGCATTTATTAAAGCTACGCCTTAATACTTATGCACCATACATTGGCGCAGGTATCAAAATCGATCATATTAGTCTCGATCAGGGTTTGTGCGTAGTCAGCATGGGACTAAACACTCTAAACAAAAATATCGTCGGTACTCAGTTCGGTGGTAGCTTATATTCAATGGTTGACCCTTTTTATATGCTTATGCTGATGCATCAATTGGGTAGCAACTATGTGGTGTGGGACAAAAGCTCACACATTGATTTTGTTGCGCCTGGCAATAGTAAAGTCACTGCACGCATGAAAATACCTAGCTCTGAAATCATTACCATTCAAGAGTTGGCAAAAGAGGGTAAAGCCGTATTTCGTGAGTACAAAGTCGACATCGTTGATGAGCAGCAAAAGCTAATCGCGACCGTTACCAAGACGTTATACATTAGACTGCGCAAATACAGTAAGTCCAAAGAGCAAGTCAACCGCATCGATACGTTTGATGCTCAATAAGTTTTAGCTTATAACTGGCACTGTCAGAGCTGATAAAACTTAAATTATTAATGTTATACATACAAAAACCCCAATCTAGCTTGCGCATAGATTGGGGTTTCGTCTTTTTTGGTATGGCCCGCTTATTTATAAATAAACCTATGAATAAGGGCTTGTATCTACTATTACCTTGTCTTGAGCCAATACTAAAATTATAGGACTAACTCAAAACGGCAAACTTGTGCTTAGATACCAGGTGCAGTATCAACTGCATCAGGTACGCCAGCGTCAGTTTTTTTCTGAGCTGGACGTGGCGCAAGTTTTTCGCGGATACGTGCTGATTTACCAGAACGCTCACGTAAGTAGTACAGTTTCGCACGGCGAACAGCACCGCGACGTTTCACTTCGATGCTATCGATGATTGGTGAATGCAACTGGAATGCACGCTCAACGCCAACGCCGCTTGAGATTTTACGTACGGTAAACGCTGAGTTTAAACCGCGGTTACGCTTAGCAATTACAACGCCTTCAAAAGCCTGTAAACGCTCACGCTCACCTTCACGTACTTTTACTTGTACCACAACGGTATCGCCGGGTGCAAAGCTTGGGCGCTCAAGCAATTGAGCGTTTTCGATGACCTGAACCAATGGATGCTTGTTGCTCATGAGAGTTATCTCCTCACATTAGATAATAGAGGCTTGACGCATATCACCTGTTTGTAATAATTAATCGCATCTCTTTATAGTGAGACACAACGTAAATGGGTTATAACCAACGGCCACTATGCTATGACTCGTTTTATTATTGCTCAAAATTCTGTTTCTTAACTGTTTATCAAACTTGGTAACGATAAAGTCAGATTTTAAAAACCTACTTTTTATCTGCTTTGGCCAATGCTTTCAACCACTTTGCTTGCTCTACCGTTGGGGTAAACGCTTGCCATAAGTCTGGACGACGCGTTTGCGTACGACTGACTTGCTGACTAAAACGCCACTTAGCGATATTGGCATGGTGACCTGAAAGTAATACCTCAGGAACCGCCATACCCGCAAACTCATGCGGCTTAGTATAGTGTGGACAGTCAAGCAAGCCATCGACAAAAGAGTCTTGCTCCGCTGACTTGTCATCACCCATGATATCGGGCAGACGACGTATCACACTATCCATCAGCACCATTGCTGGCAACTCGCCACCAGTCAACACGTAATCACCTAACGATACTTCCATATCGACATATTGTGATAGTAAACGCTCGTCAATACCTTCATAACGACCGCATAATAAAATCATGCCATCGTAATCAGTCATATTGACTACGCTACTCTCACTAAGCGTCTGTCCTTGCGGTGACATATAAATCACCGGACAGTGCTCACTATCGACACGACAACCATGTTGACTGGCACGTAATCGTGCATCCTCAATGGCTTTCGATAATGGCTCAGCCATCATCACCATCCCAGGACCACCCCCATAAGGGCGCTCATCAATACGGCGATAGTTATCGGTGGTATAATCACGTGGATTAATGCATTCAATCGTAACTTGATCTTGAGTCACTGCTCGGCCCGTGATTCCAAATTCACGAATCGTGGCAAACATCTCAGGAAAAATACTAATTACGGCAAAATACATCTGATGTCTACTTGCGTTAAGGCTAAAACAATCGGTGTAAGTACTAATAATGTCTGACTAAAAAGCCAGAAACGCTATTAGTAATCACTCGGCCATGCCACAAGCACTGTTTTTTCAGTCATATTGACTTCTATCACAGTCTGCTTATGCCATGGAATCAGGCGTTCTTCATTGTCCAAACTGTCTGAATTTGCCGTTACACGCATGATGTCATGGGCACCGGTTTCAAACATTTCAGTGATATTACCTAGATACTCATCCTGCTCGTTCATCACGCGCAGACTGACCAAAGCCGACCAATAATATTCGTCTTCAGCTGTTTCAGGCAGGACGTTTTGTTCGACCCAAACGGTAACACCGTTCATAGTCTCAGCAACATTACGATCAGGAATCTGCTCAAATTGAGCCACAATTCCTGTTCCTTGCTCACGCCAAGCCTTCACAGTCAAAGGTTTCATGCCAGTGGCAGTTTTCATCCACCACGGCTTCATGTCGAATATTGCTGTACGGTCATCCGTATCACTGAATACCCAAAGCCAGCCTTTAATGCCGTAAGGCTTCTTAAGCTGACCAATTTTCATAAGGGCACTAGCGTTTGGAACAGATGACATAGCAGCTAACCTAACAATGATTAAAACAGCAATTGCAAAAACAATTGCGTCAAAAGCGATAAACAGTTAATGGCGCACCCTGGTCAGACCAGTTACGCTATGTATTCTAAAGTCTACTGAGTCATGTCATAGTTTTGCTATGAACGTCTCAGTAACAACCAAAACTTAAGCAGTTGCTTCAGTTTGAGCTGCAGACTTGTTGTAAGCTTTTGCTAATGAAGCAACGCGATCTGAAGGTTGTGCACCTTTTGCGATCCACGCATTGTACGCTTCCATGTTTAGGCGTACTGCTTCTTCAGACTCTTTAGCGAGTGGGTTAAAAAAGCCGATGTTTTCAATATAGCGACCGTCACGCGCGCGGCGTTGATCAGCAACAACTACTTGATAAAATGGGCGTTTCTTGGCACCGCCCCGTGCTAAACGAATAACAACCATGTGAATTCTCTCTTTCGCAGGTATACCAAAAAGGGCATAATTATATCACAGTCTTTATTTGTTGAAAACATAAACTGTGCATATTTAATTATTTATTAACAATAGCTTAAATGTCGACCTAAGTAAAATATAACTGATAATAATGGCTTATTTTTAAAGTTTTTCTTTAGATTCTATAGATTACTGTCGCTCTCTCTGAAAAATAGATGATTGCTAAATACATTTATCCTTAAGCTTAACTTTATATCTATTTCAATAACTGTTTGGCTCGCTCGTCGATTGCATACTGTATCAGTACTATTTATTGATTATGCTATTCTATGATATACCGCTATAGATTGATGCACGGACTAGCTTTAAGGCAATCGTATTTAAAGAGCTACACGCTATATCACAATAACTTTTCTTTTACTCTGTTGGACACATATGATCTCTCCGAACCCAAAGCCGCGTCGTAAAGGTTGGCTGCCACGCTCTTATTCCAACACTTGGCTAACGACCTTGATGGTTGCCTTTATCGTGCTTATCAGTGTGAGCTTATCGATTTTGTTCTTTTGGCGCAGTCTGTATCTGCCAGAGTTAAAAAACCATGCGCGTTATTTAACGAGTGAATTACAGCTGATCAATAGCGTCAATAAAGACTGGCAAGGTCGTCCCGAAGTACGTCAATGGATTTACCAGCACTCTCATGTCGTCGTGGTGAATAACCCAAGCGACTTTCCAGAAGTCGCTGACAAGCCATTCGTGAGCTTTTTTACGGATGTATTACAACGTGAAATCGGTGCACAGCTCGGCCGCCCTGTAGAGGTCTATTTTAAATTTAAGCCAACACCTCAGCTATGGGTACAAGACAGCCGTGATGATAGTTTTTGGGTGCGTGAGCCTGTGGTTTACTATTCACAATATAGCCCGACGTTACTGGTGCTATTTTTGATCGGACTGCCTATCCTATCGCTACTAACGATTATTCTATTAGCCCGTCAGTTGAATCGCCCGCTACGCTACCTACAGCGGGCAGCTACTAACTATATTCGTCTCGGTCATGCAACCACACTGCCCACTCAGAAAGGCCCCACAGAAATACGTCAAGTTAATATGGCATTTAACCGACTGTTTACGACCTTAAACCAAGCGCAAAAAGAGCGAACAATCATGCTTGCCGGCATCTCACATGATTTGCGGACGCCGTTGACACGTATGCGCTTAACCGCAGAAATGCTACCAGATGATTTCTTCCGTGAAGGGCTGATTTACGATATTGAGGATATGGATGCTATTTTGGAGCAATTCATCTCGTTTATGAAAGATGGTTCTGATGAGCCAGTCAGCTTGACCAACCTAGACACTATATTTAATGAAGTCATGGTGCAGTTTGCGCCAATGAAGTTTGTATATGAGTCAGAATGCGACAAGGTCGTTCCCGTACGTCCATTATCCATCAAGCGTCTGATTATCAACTTGGTCAATAATGCCAATCGTTATGGAAAACCACCAATTTATTTATCGGCAACGGTTGTACCGACATTCATAGAAACTGTCGAAGACGAAGATACGGATGTGGTCAGCGAAAATATGGTGAACAAAGAAGCTCAAGAACAACTAGTGATTTGTGTACGAGATTGCGGTGATGGTGTCGCTGACGATCAATTAGAGCGGATTATGCAACCATTTGAACGTGGAGAGACGGCACGGACTACTCAAGGTAGCGGTCTAGGTCTTGCGATCGTTGATCGTATTGCACGATTACATCATGGTACTGTTGAAGCCATCAACCACCCTGAAGGTGGGCTACAAGTATGCGTACGTATTCCCCTACTCTCTAAAGTCGCTGGAGATACTATGTTAGCGGCTGACGTAGAAGAGGTATCTGAGGTAGATAGTACGGTGCCAGATTCAAAATAGCGATAAAACTTCAAACTAAATAAGCAAGGATATCAACGCTAGTCTTTGCTACCAATAGCCGGCGGGATATACTCAGCACTGTTAGTAAAAGCTAATGGCTGGGTGATTTCAGCCTGAGCTGCTTGTAGTGTTTGGGTCGTTGACGGCTGTTTTAAGAATAGATAATAGCCTAACGTAATCGCATTCAACACTACCAAGCCACCAAATAAATATGGCATCCTATGCCTCCTATGACATTGTCCAACTGTCTTAAAAATAGCGACGAGCGCGTCACCCAGCTATAAAGCTGTATCCTGTTATACCACTAAGATGACGCTGATTATCTTTAGTATCATGACTAATAATTATGGCCTAGCCTGATAATTTAGTCTGATGATTTAGTCTGATGATTTAGTCTGATAGCTTGCTCTTATAGCTTAGCTCTATAACTTGGTCTAATCTGACAACTTAGTATCAAAGTCGCGCTCGCTTTTCTCTTGCGTCAATTCATCAGCAGCAAGAATTTGCGTCAATGGTTTAATAGGCCATGTCATCACAAACCTTGCACCGCCTAACTCACGACTCTCATCTACTTTCATACTACCATTAAACCAAAAGGCAATGCGCGATACAATAGACAAGCCTAAACCATAGCCACCTGACGCGCGTGTACGGCTGTCATCTAAGCGTGAGAATGGAATAAACACTTTTTCGCGATCTGCTTCAGGAATACCATGTCCATCATCTTCGACACTGACGAAGGCATTGCCTTTTTTGACACCTGCACTAATGATAATGGTTGTTTCTGCATAGCGTAACGCATTACCTGCAAGGTTCTGAATCACACGGTGTAAGTAGCGTCTATCCGCAACTGCTGTGACTTTTGCATTTGGTAAACTGGTTACTATTTTGATAGATTTACCTAGCGCATTGGTTTCGCGCTCGATCTGCTCTAACAGCTCTCTTAAGTTTACTGGTTCTAAATCTAACTTTGGTGACCCTTCCTCAAGCTTAGCATAGGTCAAGATCTCATCAATCAAACCATTAAGCGATTCAATATCTTCATCAATATAGTCACGCTGCATAAAACGTGAGTCTTCGTCATCCGTATCAGCAAGCATATCTACGGCAAATCGAATACGAGCCACTGGCGTACGAAGCTCATGTGAAACCGCTCGGGTAAGCTCTCGCTGTGATTCAATCAAACGTTTAATATGCGAGGTCATGGAATTAAAAGTTGCTGACAAACGTGCTATTTCATCTTGACCAATCACTTGTACTTGAATATCAAGGTTACCTTGGCTGACCTCATTCACACCTACCTGAATCAATTGTAGCTTACGTTCAAGCGGGAAGATGAGCGCATATACACCTAGGCTAATTAGGAACATGCTTATAAGAATCATACTAATAATTAAGTTAAGCGGGAACCAGTTAAATAACGGTATAGGCCCAATCAAAATTGCCATATCATTGATTTCAGAGGGTACCACTACTCTAATCGCCGAGTTACTCGTACTACTGTTGGTATCTTGCAGCGATATGACAACTTCATCACGACGCAAACGAGCCATCTGATCTGAATCTAACTCAAGCGTATTGACCGCTTTGAATGCTAAAGGGAAAGAAAACTTTTTCTCCAATTCAGCCAAACGTGCGCGTTTGTCCGATAGCGTCATGTGATAAGACAAATCATCTAACAGAAATACCGCAATTGCTCGTACTTGCTGCTCGGTGACTTGAGAGATTCTCGCTGTTAATACATTCTTATTATCCGGTAAGCGATAATAAACATCTGCATATACAGGCTGGTTGAAATAACGTACAACGGTATTATCATTTTTAAAGCGGCGTAACTCACTGGCGCTAAAATCTACTTCATCAATAGGCAAGACTTTAAAAGTGGTACCAAACAAACTACTCGCATCTGATAACCAATATTCACGTTCTTCTTCGCTATTTTGGTGAGCAATTCCTTCACTCACCAAATGAAATGCCCCCTTTGCCATATTTTCACGATAGGACTGCACACGCTCCTTATTGATGGTATCCATCAATAACTGCGCAAACAGTGCCACACACAAACAGACTATAAGTAGCCCAGCATAGATACGAACAAAAATACTGTGTTTTAAAGAAGAGACTAATGACATACGTGCCGTGACCAACTTAATAAATAGAGATTGCCAATCTCATCAAACATATAGATAGTGCTATGTGTTTGATGATATCGAACATGATCGAATAGAGATAGACTTTGACTTTTAATTACCACATTTTAATCCATATGCAGCAATCATCCAAAGATTTATATGTATGACATATATTTAGTCAGCGTCTATAATAATGGGTTAATTAAACCACATAACACTGCATTTAAGTTTAAAAATTAAAATTTAGCCACAAAAAAACCAGCATCGTTGCTGGTTTTTTCGAATAGTGATTAATAATTAATCAACCTATAGAAGCAACAATATTAGTTGCCTTCTTTTACGAATAGATAGCCTTTACTACGTACGGTCTTAATACGTTTTGGATTTTCTGGATCATCACCGATTTTTGGACGAATACGTGAGATACGTACGTCAATTGAACGATCTTGACCATCATACTCAATACCGCGTAGACGCTCAAAGATATCTTCACGTGACAAGATGCGACCTGCATTAGAAGCAAGTAACCATAGTAGATCATATTCAGCACTGGTGAAATCAACCAACTCATCACCTAGGTTAACTGAACGACCGCCGTTATCAATTACTAACTCGCCAAACTCCAGACGTTGTGGCACATCTTCTGATGGTGCATTTTCTGAGCGGCGCAGTAGCGCACGAATACGGGCAAGCAATACACGTGGCTGAGCAGGCTTGGCAACATAGTCATCAGCACCCATCTCAAGACCCAATACCTGATCCATGTCTTCAGTACGTGCAGTCAACATCAAAATTGGATTTTGATAATGCGGGCGTACTTCACGGCATACGGTCAAACCATCGCTACCAGGTAGCATGACATCAAGTACAACCATATCTGGCTGCTCATTGACGATACGGCGAATAGCACGATTACCATCAGTTTCAATTGCCACTTCTAAACCATTCTTGACCAAGTAATCTTGAGTCAACATGGCCAGACGCTCATCATCTTCAACAATCAAGATTCGGGGGGTATTGTCTTCTTCATTCGTTGTCATTGTTATATCCTCTAATACATCTAATTTAAAAGCAGTAAAAGTAAGAGCGGTAAAATTAATAGCACCATATAGTGGCACAATTGATGTTCGTATAGCTGTTACAAACTTGGTAGCACAGTATACTATTAAATTATCAGCTTCCTATACTATAGCTGATAGTCGGTAACAAAACCTATAAACTACCCCTATCAAAACTTTAGTTTGCGTCCAGAAATTACGTCAATTACTTCGTTAGTACATTGCAATTTGGATTATCTATCGTTTGCTTATTATCCAAACCATCGAGCCAATATTATTGCGTACAGTTACTGCTCATTACTTATAATACGTTATGTCTAATATAACCATATATTACCGTTGTCGCCAGTGTCTTTTTAAGAAAATTCCAATAGGCGATGATTCATTGATAATAAAAAATTTTTCCTGAGAATAGAGTGAACTGCCACAAATATTATCCAAGTGATAACCATGTGTATTCAATGCAGAACCGTTAATTTCATAATGAATAGGCATAAAAAAACAGCCCATATAATGGACTGTCTTTTTATCATTATTTCTAGCGACAACTCTAAATTATTAGCTAGAGCTATCAGTAATAAATTACGCGCGGTTTTTGTACTTACGAATAGTCTGTAATTGTCCTACAGACTCTGCAAGTGAGGCCAAAGCCGCATTGGTTTGTAGCGTATCAGACTGGTTAACTAACATTTGCTCAGCTTTTTTACGTGCTTCGACGATTTTGCTTTCGTCAAGATTGTGTGCACGCATGGCTGTATCAGCCAATACCGTAACCATCTTAGGCTGTACTTCTAGTACACCACCTGAGACGTAAATTACTTCTTCTTCACCGTTTGGTGTTTGCACTCGCATTGCACCTGGCTTTAGCAAAGTAATAAGCGGTGTGTGACCTGGCAATACACCAATCTCGCCTTCGGTACCAGTAGCTATTAACATGCTAATTTCGCCTGAATACAACTCTTCACGAGCACTTACGACGCGACATTGTAACGTTGCCATACTTAATTCCTTACCATCAAAGCGCGATCAAAAAACAGTAAAACTGCGATGCGTTACTGAAGAGTAGATACAAGGTTTATATTATATCTACTCGTTAGCTTATGCTCATACAACTTACGCTGACTTAGACTTCATTTTTTCAGCTTTAGCGACTACTTCATCGATGCTACCAGCCATGTAGAACGCCTGCTCTGGTAGGTCATCGTATTCACCAGCGATGATTGCTTTAAAGCTAGCAATGGTATCGCGTAGTGGTACGTATTTACCAGGTGCACCAGTGAAGACTTCAGCTACGTGGAATGGCTGAGACAAGAAGCGCTGAATCTTACGAGCACGATAAACAACCAGTTTATCTTCTTCTGATAACTCATCCATACCCAAGATAGCGATGATGTCTTTAAGCTCTTTATAACGCTGTAGAACTTCCTGAACACCACGAGCAACATTGTAATGATCTTCGCCGATTACTTGTGGATCTAACTGACGCGACGTTGAATCGAGTGGATCAACCGCAGGATAGATACCTTGTGATGCGATATCACGGCTTAGTACAACTGTTGCATCCAAGTGAGCAAATGTTGTAGCAGGTGATGGATCGGTCAAATCATCCGCAGGTACGTATACCGCCTGAACTGAAGTAATAGAGCCTGACTGAGTTGACGTAATACGTTCTTGTAGTAAGCCCATCTCTTCAGCTAGTGTTGGCTGATAACCAACCGCTGACGGCATACGACCAAGTAGTGCTGATACTTCTGTACCCGCTAGTGTATAGCGGTAGATGTTATCAACAAACAATAGTACGTCACGACCTTTGCCAGTAACAGGATCTTTGGTATCACGGAAGTACTCAGCCATGGTCAAACCAGACAGTGCAACACGTAAACGGTTACCCGGTGGCTCATTCATCTGGCCATATACCATTGCTACTTTAGACTTACTAAAGTCTTCAGTGTTTACAACGCCAGCTTCTTGCATTTCGTGATAGAAATCGTTACCTTCACGAGTACGCTCACCAACCCCAGCAAATACTGACAAACCTTCATGTTTTAGAGCGATATTGTTGATCAGCTCCATCATGTTAACGGTTTTACCAACACCAGCACCGCCAAACAGACCAACTTTACCACCTTTAGCGAACGGGCAAAGCAAATCAATTACTTTAATACCAGTCTCTAGTAGCTCAGTGCTGTTTGACTGATCCGCGTAGCTTGGCGCTTCACGGTGGATAGACCATTTTTCGTCAGCAACAACAGGACCTTCTTCATCGATAGGACGACCAAGAACATCCATGATGCGACCTAGCGTACCAGTACCTACAGGCACAGAAATAGGTGCACCAGTATTAGTAACAGGTAGGTTACGCTTTAAACCTTCGGTTGAACCCATTGCAATAGTACGTACGATACCATCACCCAGCTGTTGCTGTACTTCTAGGGTAGTTTCGGTACCATCTACTTGCAAGGCATCAAAAATTTGAGGAACTTCATTACGGTTGAACTCAACGTCAAGAACCGCGCCAATAATCTGTACAATACGACCGCTACTCATTGCGTTCTCCTTGAACTTCTATATATAGGTGTAGTCAATTATGAAACAGCAGCAGCACCGCCAACGATTTCCGAGATTTCTCGGGTAATCGCCGCTTGACGCAGCTTGTTATAAACCAACTGTAAATCGTTAATAAGGTCACCAGCATTATCTGTTGCCGCTTTCATCGCAACCATACGTGAAGACTGCTCAGAGGCAATGTTTTCCATTACCGCTTGATAAACAATCGACTCAATATAGCGACCAAGCAATTCATCAATCAACGTCTTGATGTCAGGCTCGTAGATATAATCCCAGCTAAGTTCTGTCTGTAGACCACTGTCTTCATCATCAAATGACTGCTCTGGTAGAGGAACCAACTGATTAACCGTTGGTTTCTGAGTCATTGCATTGACGAATCGGTTATAGACTACATAAATACGGTCAATATTGCCGTTATTATAGTCTTCAAGCATCGCTTGAACCGGTGCATTCAATTGTTCAAACGTTGGTTTATCGCCATAATCGGTCACAGCCGACGTAACTTTACCACCAAAGTTTTTGAAGAAACTCACACCTTTGGCACCGATGACTGCAAACTCAGCCTGTACAGACTGATCTTGATAATCTTGGATACTTTTAGTTAGGGCTTTGAATAAGTTAATATTCAAACCACCCGCTAGGCCACGGTCAGAGGTAATGACAATATAGCCAACCTTATTGACTGGACGCGATACCATATACGGATGTTTATAGTCTGATGAGGCATGCACCAAATGTGAAATAACCCGGCGCATACTATCAGCATACGGGCGACCCACGTCCATGCGCTCTTGCGCACGGCGCATTTTACTTGCCGCTACCATTTGCATAGCACGAGTAATTTTCTGGGTGCTTTTAATACTGGTGACTTTGGCACGTATCTCTTTTAAGCTTGCCATAATGATTCCAATATAAGAGGGTTAAAAAGCATTGGCGCATGCGACAATCGTTTGATATACAACATCAGTCCTACAGAATAACATTTTATATCTTGTGGCATTACGCGATCTAATACCGATAATGGTTAAAACAGTGGCGCAAATATCTAGTCAGACAACGCGCCACTTTATCAGCTCTAAGCTACAGTTATAACCAATTCGGCTTAACCCGTTAAATTAATAACTGTGATTTTGTTTAAAGGTCTCTAGAGATGACTTTAAACGACCTGCGATATCATCATTGTAGTTCGCAGTGTCATCAATCTCACGCATCAATTCACTTTGCTCATCATGCATATAACGTAGGTACGCTTCTTCGAAAGAACCAATCTTTTCGACAGGTACGTCAGCTAAGAAGCCTTCGTTTGAAGCATAGATAACGGCTGCTTGCTCAGAGATTGACATCGGCTGATACTGCTTCTGCTTCATCAATTCAGTCACACGCTCACCATGATCAAGCTGTTCGCGAGTTGCGTCATCAAGATCTGATGCGAACTGAGCAAATGCTGCTAGTTCACGATATTGAGCTAGAGCGGTACGAATACCACCAGATAGCTTTTTGATGATCTTAGTCTGAGCGGCACCACCAACACGAGATACCGAGATACCAGCGTTTACTGCTGGACGGATACCTGAGGCGAATAAACTAGACTCTAGGAAGATCTGACCATCAGTGATCGAAATCACGTTGGTTGGTACGAATGCAGATACATCACCAGCTTGTGTTTCAATGATTGGTAGTGCGGTTAAAGAACCAGTTTTACCTTTCACTTCACCGTTAGTGAATTTTTCTACATAATCAGCATTTACACGTGATGCACGCTCAAGTAGGCGTGAGTGTAAATAGAATACGTCACCAGGATAAGCTTCACGACCTGGCGGACGACGTAATAGTAGTGAAATCTGACGATAAGCAACCGCTTGCTTTGATAAGTCATCAAATACAATCAGTGCATCTTCGCCGCGGTCACGGAAGTATTCGCCCATCGTACAACCTGAGTACGGTGCGATATACTGAAGTGCTGCAGGCTCTGATGCTGAAGCAACCACAACAGTGGTATATTCTAGTGCACCAGTTTGCTCAAGCTTACGTACGACGTTAGCGATAGTCGAACGTTTCTGTCCGATAGCCACGTATACACATTTAATGCCTGAAGCTTTCTGTGCGATGATCGCATCGATAGCCATCGCTGTTTTACCAGTCTGACGGTCACCAATGATAAGCTCACGCTGACCACGACCGATTGGAATCATGGTATCAACGGCTTTATAACCAGTCATTACTGGTTGATCTACTGATTGACGGTCGATAACGCCTGGAGCGATCTTTTCGACTTTATCAGTCATCTTGGCATCGATAGGACCTTTGCCATCAATAGGATTACCCAAAGCATCAACAACACGGCCTAACAGCTCAGGACCTACTGGTACTTCAAGAATACGACCAGTACAATAGGCTTTTTGACCTTCTTGCAGCTTTAGGTAATCACCAAGTACTACCGCGCCAACAGAATCACGCTCTAAGTTTAGAGCCATTCCGTAGATTTCGCCTTCAAACTCAATCATTTCGCCGTACATGGCATCTTCAAGACCATGAATCTGCACGATACCGTCAGATACTTTGACAATCGTGCCTTCATTCTTTGCAGTTGCACCCGCATCAAGGTCTTGAATACGCTGCTTAATCAGGTTACTGATTTCCGCTGGATTCAATTGTTGCATTGCCTTGTTTCCTTTAATTTATGATAACCCGCCCACTGACTTAATTGCTCTTATAATCATACAGTCAATATTTGACTGTATTGATGATTGGCATTAGGCAGTTAGCTGTGTTTTTAACTGTTGTAACTTGCCGCGCATCGAATCATCAATGACTTTGTCACCGACTTTGATTGTAGCGCCTGCCAATAGACTTGGATCAACTGATTCGTGAATCACTACACTAGCATTTAGCGAGGCAGCAAGACGCGTTTGTAGCGTTTGACGCTGTTCATCAGTCAATGGGTAGGCAGAGGTCACATATGCGTCAAGCTGCTTTAAGCTTATTGCCTTGTGACGGCGATAATGCTCATAAACTTCAGGAAGCAGCGCCAGACGCTCTTGTTCTGATAACTGTTTAACGAAGTTACTAAGTGCTACTGATACTTTTGGATAGCTTACGTTACTGTCAAGGCTAGTCCCTTGAGCTTCGCTTAATAACTGCTTAAAAGCAGAATCATTAGCGCTAGCTACTTGCGTATCATAAAGATCGACCAAAGCAGCTGACTTATGCTCAGCAGAAACAGCTGGATTGTCTAGCCAAGTACTGAACGACTTGTCATTGACAACAGTGCTAGCAACAAGTAAGAAGTTTTCCCACTCGTTGACTGCGCCGTTTTCGTTGGCATAGTCAAACGCGGCTTTAGCGTACGGTCGTGCTAAGGTTGATAAGTCAGCCATTATATCCTCACAATTACAGCTTCGCCGCCAGTTGGTCTAACATACTGGCATGTTTTTGCACATCGACTTTGTCTTGCAAAATCTTCTCTGCACCAAGTACAGCCAGTTCAGCAACTTGGGCACGTAATGACTCACGCGCTTGATTGATTTCTTGATCGATAGATGCTTGCGCTTGTTGACGAATGCGCTCGCCTTCCGCTTGGGCTTGCGATTTTGCATCTTCGACGAGCTGATTGGCACTCTTGTTCGCTTGCTCGATTAGAGCGGCAGCCTTGGTCTTTGCAAGATCAAGTTCCTGCTGGACATTTTGCTCCGCGGTCGCCAAATCTGCTTTTGCTTTTTCTGCGGCATTCAGACCTTCAGCAATTTTACGCTGACGCTCATTGATGGCACCGATAAGTGGTGGCCACACGAATTTCATGCAAAAAATCACAAATATTGCAAAAGCAATGGCTTGACCGACGAGGGTAAAATTGATATTCACGTGATCACCTCTTTGTTAATGAAAAATCAGTTTCATTGATCATGTTTGGTAGTCAAATCTTGACTATATTTGATAGAAAGTCTCCGAATACCAAACATTTACAACTGAGCTTTCGGATTAACCTGCTAGAGGGTTAGCGAACAACAATAGCATAGCAATACCAACACCGATCATCGGAATAGCATCAAGAAGACCTGCTACGATGAACATACGAGTTTGCAATTGTGAGCCAAGCTCTGGTTGACGCGCAACGCCTTCTAAGAATTTTCCACCTAGAATAGCAAAACCAATACCTGTGCCAAGTGCGCCAAGACCGATAAGTAGTGCTACTGCGATAACTGTGTAACCACCTAATACTGGATCCATTGATGTATCCTCATTTACCTATTGAATGTCTAATTAATGTTCAGTTGATGATGCAAGCGACATGTAAACTATCGTCAGCATCATGAATACGAACGCTTGAAGTGTAATAACTAAGATGTGGAAGATAGCCCACGGTACCGATAACGCCCATTGAATCCAAAACGGCATTAGAGCAATCAGTATGAAAATCAATTCCCCAGCATACATGTTGCCGAATAGACGCAAACCAAGTGATACAGGTTTGGCTATTAGAGTAACTGCTTCTAGGATGAAGTTGATGGGAATCAAAATCGCTTGTACGATTGGGTTTTTGGCGCCAAACGGATGTAGTGTTAACTCACCGATAAAGCCGCCCAAACCTTTTTCTTTAATGCTATAAAAGATAATCAGTGCAAAGACAGAGAACGACATGCCAAGCGTGATGTTAGGATCAGTCGTTGGAACAATCTTAAAGAAAACATGATGTGGATCATGGCCCATAGCGGCACCGATTTGCCCAGCAATACCTGGAATGAAATCAACAGGTATCAAATCCATCAAGTTCATCAAAAAGATCCAGACAAAAATGGTCAACGCCAATGGCGCAATCAATTTTGATGTACCACTGTATGAATCGCGAACGTTGTTATCAACAAACTCAACGATCATCTCAACTGCTGCCTGAGTTTTTCCAGGCACGCCTGAAGTGACTTTTTTGGCAACCATCCAAAAGACGGCGCAAAATAAGATACCTAGACCAATCGACCATAGCATAGAATCAAGATGGATAGCGTTAAAGCCCATTGCTCCTGCTTCTTCAGCAGTATGAGCAACTTTCCAACCTTCGCCCGGCAGATAGCCATACGTCCAATTCGTTAAGTGGTGAGAGATATATTCTGATGATGTTTGCTCGGATGCCATAATGTAAGCTTCTTATTAATCAACGATTTAATCAACTACCAAAAATATGGTTGTCATCTGATGAGGTGTAGTATGGATATCTATCTTGCTATTAAGCAAATAAATAAACCGTACTAAATCACTCATGTAACCAACAACATCCAACCCATAGTTCTATTACTAATATGCAGTATTTGATAGCGTGAGATAAATTTTAGCTATCAAAAAAGGGCTTATGATAACTCAGTAATAGCCCTTGCATTTTTATACGCAAAATTATTATATATGTGCTTGCTCACTGACCGTTTTTTACGATCGGCGCTTAATGTAACGCTTATAAGCAAAATATTTAGCCGCCTATATTAATGCAGCGTTGTATTCGTGTAAAGTCAATTGTGATTTTTTTATCCACTGTATGAATAAGTTAGCCACCAGTTTTACTTGCTAATATAGCTACTAACCATAATTAGATATCAGTAATCTAATTATCAGCGATACAGATAGTTGAATAACCCCTACCCTCTCACTGCATACTACGTCTAACATTGAGACTCATAGTGCGGTCTTTATAATCACTGGTGCTATCCTAAGACAGCGTTGTGCTTCGACTTTTCGAACTAGTCATAGAGAAGCTGGACGGCAGGGTGACTTGCCAGTACTATTAATAAACCATCTGTTTAGCGATCATTTATTAGCGCTAGCGTATATGCCACAACATCCAACTGTGACTAATTTGCATTACCATAAAACCGATAAACAGCGCTGGCGCAGATAGGGGTTGTACGGTAATAAAAATTAGTGCAAAACCAAACACGGTCAATAACCATTTTGACATTTGACCCCGATATAGCTGGCTAACGATGTGTTGGCGCGCGCGATATCCGGTGTACCAAAAAATAAAAAACGCAAATACTGCTTGAGTGATAAAACTTAGTAGCGCACCAATTGCAGCACTTTTTGCTATCATAAGCTCACTATGTAACCAAATAGTATCTACTATCCAAGCAATGATAATAAGGATAAATAGTATCCATGCTTGTCGTTTAATATAGATGCCAATCTTGTCTTTTTGCGTGCGTTTGGCAGGCTTGGTCATCGGTATTCCTATAGCCCTTACAGCATTGGGACAATATATCATACTTATGATAATTTTATCCGTGAATGACTTACTCTACAGGCATTACCTTTCGGCCAAAATAAAACGCTACTTATTATAGGTAGAGCGTAACTATTAAGCAAGTAAAATATGACTTTTATCAGTCACCTAACGCATTTTGCTAAGATTACTATATTACGTAGTCTGTAATGAATGCTTAAAGCGAAGCTGTACAACCAACTCAAACAATCCTAGCAAATTGCTGTTTTTGGCTACATTACGAGATACATTGATATATCTGTTTGGCCATATTCTGCCAACCGCTGATAAAGTCATCGCTACTACTCATATCTTCTGGCTGTACCGTACTCTTCACTGGTTGTAACTTCGCAAGTAAGCCTTTTGCTGGCTCACTTGGACTGACCAAACACATTTGCTTAGCTGGGCGTTGCTCGTTTAACCAACGTAGTTGGCTTGCTTTGGGTGATAGGTGATGATCCACGCTAAGGCTGCCAACGAGCGTTAAGTGTAAGCTGTCTTCGATATACTGATAAGCATCGTGATAAGCCCAATAAGGTCGTGTTTTTGAGGCACTTTTAATAGAGCTTTGCTCAAATGCAGTAACTTCTTTGTCTAGTTGCTGTGCAAATTTTTTCGCGTTGGCTTGATACAAGTCCTTATATTGTGGATTGGCATGGCTATGAATCACAGCCAATGCACGGGTAATGGCTTTGGCATTTTCAGGATCTAGCCAAATATGTGGATCTAGTGTACCCGCGATAGCGTCGCCCTTTACATCACGTAATGGATGACGATTGAATGCATCGAACTCAAATAAAGCAATGGCATTTGGGGCTGTTTTCAGGCTCGCTGCTAGATTGTTTTCTAGCGGCTCACCGAACCATACGACGAACTTGCTGTCTTTGATTGCCTTGATATCACCAGGGCTAATACTACCATGATGTCCTACCTCCCCCGCTTGCAATAGTCGATTGGCTGATGGCGCGCCTTCTGTTACTGCTTCACTTAACAAGAATAGCGGATAATTACTAACACTGACCGTTGCAGCTTGTGCATTCAGTGTGAAAGTTCCTAGAACGATCAGTCCTGTCATTAGCAAGCGCTGTAATGTGATAAGCGAACGTACGGAGTAAGTAAAAACAGCATTCATAGTAAGCTCTTTTATTGTTAGATAGCATTGTTGGATAACGAAAGTATAAGTCATAGTGTCCTGCCCCACTCCTGTAAAAAGGGTAGATATACAAGACTACTATAAGACAATTAACTCAGTTCTTATTTTAGTATGTTATACTATAACAATAAAAAACGCTATCATAAAAAACGTCATGCGATTACCATGCTATTTTTAGGAGCTTGTACCATGTCTATTACTTCATCGATTTGCGAACATTTGCATGATGTGCAAGATCTGACTCCGCATGATGTTCATGAACGCTTAGCAGCAGCTAAAGAGCACTGCCGTGTAAATGGCGCGCGCTTTACGCCTTTGCGTCAGCAGATATACCAATTGGTCTTAGAGGCAGATCAGCCCGTCGGCGCTTATGACCTAATCACTCAGTTGCAGCAAATGCGATTATCTATACCTGATAACAGCGATATTCAAAAAGTAGCGAGCTCACCAACACTGTCAGTAGACACTAATACAACCAAAAAACAAGCGCCGAAAAATGTCGCGCCGCCAACGGTTTATCGCAGTTTAGAATTTTTGCTAAGTGAAGGGTTGATTCATCAGTTGACCTCTATCAATGCTTATGTTCCTTGCTGTCATCCTCGCGCCCAGCATACAGCCGCATTTTTGATCTGCGATCAGTGTCAACGAGTGCAAGAATGCAGCAGCCTACCCGTTCAAGAAATGATGAGCTTTGCCGAGCAAGATGTGGGGTTTGTGGTTGAGCGTAGTGTCATTGAGCTTAGCGGTCGTTGCCAAGCTTGTCAGTAAGGCTACTGTGGTTCGTGTAAACGTTTTAAGCATGATTCGTCGATTGTCTATTTAACTATGCGTTGTCATATTATGAATATCTCTACCCTACCTTCTAATCAGTTAAATACTACTGTTGCGAATAGCAGTACTGTGAGTAATGCTGACAAATTATTGAGCTTAAACAATATCAGTTACCATATTGGGCCTCAACGTCTGCTCTCTCACATCGATATTGACATTGCTGTTAATGAGACGGTCAGTCTTATCGGTCCAAATGGTGCTGGTAAGTCAACGCTAGTCAAACTTATTTTAGGTTTAATTGAGTCAACTGATGGCTCTATGACAGCACATCAGCCGCTACAGCTTGGCTACGTACCGCAGCGATTTGCTGTGCCACCAATATTGCCACTGCGTGTCTGCGATTTGTTAGGGCAAGCAGATAAGAAACGTTTAACCCCCGAGCAGCGGCAGTTTATCTTTGATAACTTATCATTAACCCATCTACTGTCACGGCAGATGTTGCATTTATCAGGTGGTGAGACGCAGCGCGTACTATTGGCCAGAGCGCTACTAGACAAACCCAACTTGCTTATTTTAGACGAGCCGATGCAGGGTCTCGATCCCGATACTGAAGTTTGGCTATACCAGTTTATTGACGAGCTGCCTGATTTCTTACGTTGCGCCATGCTGGTGGTGTCTCACGATTTGCATTGGGTCATGAAAGGCAGCCGCCGTGTCATTTGTTTGAATAAGCATATTTGCTGTGAAGGACAACCAAGCGAGCTGGCTATTAGTACTGAATTTCAAAAGCTATTTGGTCATCATTATGAGCAGCCATACGTGCATCAGCCCCATGCCTGTGAACACCATGCACCAAGCGAGTTATAGCGTTAGTAATCAAGGCTCAAAATCGCCAAAATCCAGCTCATTAAAGCCAAAACTATTAAACATATAAATAATACGGCTTTACTCTTTTATAAAAAATTTTACGGACATTCATTATGACTGCTTGGTTAGCCATCATTGCGCCTGCTTGGATCGCTGGCAGTATATTAGCGTTATTATCAGCGCCGTTAGGTTGCTTGGTATTGTGGCGGCGCATGGCGTTTTTCGCCGATGCCTTAGCTCATGGCACGTTGCTAGGTGTGGCTTTGGCTGTGTGGTGGCAATTACCAATGGGTATCGGCATTGCATTGGTCAGTGTCATGGTCGTACTGGGACTGGTCTTGATTGATGATGAGCGTCTGCCAGTGGATGCTGTATTGGCAGTCGTGTCAGTGTCGCTCCTGTGCCTAGGCTTACTGGCTTTGACCCAATTGACTGACCAACAGGCCAATGTGCTCGGATTTTTATTCGGCAATTTGCTAGATCTCGATTGGGCAGATTTGCCTTTGCTTGCTGGTAGCGTATTAGCTGGCTTGGGACTGCTTATCTACATTTGGCCTGCGCAAATCAAGCTGGCAACGCATGAAGCATTGGCACGTATTCAAGGTATCAACCCAACGCGGCAACGGCTGTTTTTTATGGGTGTACTGGCAGGGTTTTGTGCGATTGCACTACAAGCGGTTGGCAGTTTATTAATCAGCGGTTTATTAGTGCTACCTGCACTGACCGCACGTCTATGGTCGGCATCGCCAAAACAAATGGTGATTATAGCGTTGATAATCGCTCAACTGGGTGTGACACTTGGTGTGTGGGGCAGTATTTGGCTAGATATTCAAACAGGTCTTTCTATCGTCTTGATATTAGCTGCTTTATTTTTTACTGCACTCATTTTTTCAAAGTTAATAAAGATAAAACTTTAGTTAGCGTCGCTGTAAATACGTTATAATAAATAAAACATGACTGTTTTTCGCTATCTTTTTGTTCAACTTTATTTTATTAATATAATGAATACTTTAGCTCGATAATACTATAAGGTGGCTCTAGACTTTAAATTTGCTATTGCTAGTTGATAGTATAAATATCGTTGATTAGAGTCAAAGTAAGCTCAAGGCAAACGCTGTGCTCTTTTATAGTAGATTAATAATAATTATAAAGACCCAGTGAAAAATAGTAGCTCATTTATCCATACTCGCGCTAACAATACTTATTGTTGTGACTCGATAAGGGACTGAACCAATGCCAAACTATCCTGCCAATAAGTTAAGCACCTCTGATAAAACGATAAATATTTTACAGATTACTGATTTGCATTTATCGACGCCTGTCCTTGTTGATGAGAGTAATACCTATACTGATGACATGACTTGTCAGCGTAGCTTTGAAGCGGTTCTCCAACAAGCGCTTAGTGAAGATATTCGCTGCGATTTGATTATTGTAACCGGTGACTTGGTCAATCGAGTAAAGTCCTCAATTTACGATCATATCTTTACTGTATTACAAGCGACTCAGATTCCTTTTGCTTGTATTGCTGGTAATCACGATGTGACGGACGAGAATGGTAAGGACTTGCCATTTTTTCAGCGAGAGCTTGTCGCTCAGCCTGCTGACTCACGTTTGTTAAGTCGTCATGTCATTGAAACTGAATACTGGCAGCTGTTGTTATTAGACTCATCTATTTCTGGTAAGGTCGCAGGCCAGATTACGCCTACTGATATCAATTGGTTATGTGAAAGACTTAGCACCTGTGATAAGCCAGCATTAATCGCCCTGCACCACCATATTGTTCCAGTTGATTCTGACTGGATTGATACCCATATGGCAGAAAACACTGAGAGTTTTTGGCAGCATATGGCACCATTTGAACAGCTACAAGTGGTGATCAGTGGGCATACTCACCAAGAGCAAGTTCGACTGCGCCAAGGCGTCACGGTGTATAGCACGCCATCTACCTGCTATCAGTTCAAACCTTATGAAGATGATTTCTCTTATGATGAGCATGCTTTACCAGGATATCGCTGGTTGCAATTAGCCAACAATGGAACAGTTGCAAGCTGGGTTGAAAGACTGGATACTTGATGCCCAGAATTATTGGTACTAGTAAAAGCTATAGCCCTTTATAATTATAGCTTACGCCAATATTTTTTGATAAAAAATACAGTAATAAACAAATAAAATATGCATTCAATATAAAAAATCACTTCATTATTATTACAAACAATGATACAACTTATGAAATAAAGCAAGGGTGGCCCAATATCTGATATGAAGCCACTGCAAGATAGCTAGGATGGCCCATTAACCACAAGCTCAGTTTTCACAATCAATGACCTACGGCATGCTTTAGACAGTATTATTCAAACCGAAGTTTATATAACAACCTATCTAACAATCGGTATATAACTGTCAAGATATAAAGTCTACGATATTATTTGATCAGCTGTGTTACTTGTATTACCAAGTGGTGAAACGTTTGATAAAAGGACAAATTGTAGCGTTTGTAGCATTAATAACGTCTTGTCTTTTGATACGTCGTTTTATTGAATTAATTTGAAAAAGTAGGATACCCATATGAGCACCCTGACCACGAATCCGAGTGAAGTTAAATTTACTCCTTATGTGCCGGCCAAAGACGAAGAGTATATGTCTGATGCGCAGTTGGAGCACTTTAAGGCTATTTTATTGGATTGGAAAAACCAACTGATTGGCGAAGCGGATCGTACCAAAAACTACATCCAAGATGAGTCAAGCGCCATGCCAGACATCAATGACCGTGCCACTCAAGAAGAAGAGTTTGCATTGGCATTACGTACTCGTGACCGTGAGCGCAAACTTATCCGCAAAATCGACAAATCTATGTTAGAAATTGAAAATGACGACTATGGATTTTGTGAGACTTGTGGTGTAGAGATTGGATTACGTCGCCTTGAAGCACGTCCAACCGCAACTCAATGTATCGACTGCAAAACCTTATCTGAAATTAAAGAACGTCAAAACCAAGGCGCTTAGATCAGATATTACAGATATAAATGTCAGCAGAAGCGACCTTATAATAGGTCGCTTTTTGTATTTTAGACTGTCACTATTTTGTTGCGTTACTGACTTTGCTCTGATAAATACAATCGCCTGAATAATGACAGTACTAACAAAACAATCTCATTTAATGAATATCTTTTGATACTCATATTTATTATTCTATCTTTATTACCTTTTATAGACAGCCATTTATTTTGAAAACAATGCCTACCACCATGCCGACTCAAACGCCACCATCACAGCCCATTGGGCGCTTTGCGCCTTCACCAACGGGTGAGTTACATCTCGGCTCTTTAACCACCGCGCTTGCCAGCTTCTGCCATATTAAATCAATCGGTGGTAAATGGCTGTTGCGTATGGAAGATACCGATACTGAACGTTGTGACAGACAGTTCACTGAGCAAATTTTGATGGATCTTGAGGCCCTTGGGCTACATTGGGATGGTGATGTTATTTATCAGTCTGAGCGCATTGATATCTACAACGATTATCTATCATCATACCTAGGGCCGTTGACCTATGGCTGCCAATGCTCCCGTAAAGACTTAGAACAGTACTGGGCGCAAGAAGGGATAAGTAGAAACCATAGTCTTGCTAGCTTAGCTGCGCTGACCGACCAGACATCGTTAGACGAACAAGTTTCATCAATTAGCCAAGTACAGCCAAATCGGCAGCGCTATCCGCGGCGCTGTGTGGCAGCTGACCTTGATAGACAGCAGCATAAGCTACGTATTCAGCTACCAGACTATCGGATTGGGTTCAATGATGGTATTCAAGGACTACAATGGGATAATCCGCAGCAGACATTAGGCGATATGGTTGCTCGCCGCCAAGATGGTATGATTAATTACATACTGGCAGCCAGTCTCGATGATGGTCTACAGCAGGTTACTCATATCATGCGTGGCCTTGATATTCTACCTATGACGACGGCGCAAATCGGTATCATGCAAGCCGCGCGCCTACCTACTATTGACCAATGGTATCATCTGCCATTGATTAATAATGCTGATGGCCAAAAGCTCTCTAAGCAGAACCTTGCTCAACCAATCGATACGTCAGATCCGAGCCAACTTATTGCTGAAGCACTATCGCTATTACAGCAACCAAAGGTCGATATCGATACCCCAGAAAATATGCTTAAACAAACTATTGCTCAATGGGATAACACCCCACTACAAGGCAAGCAACAGTTAAACCTTACCTATTAATAAGAGTTCAAAAGCTATAAATAGACAATAAAAAACGCCACCATTTGTGACGCTTTGATGCCAATCGTACTGGGCATGATTTACCGAAATTTTAAAGTTACATGACATTCAGCCAATTATAGGCAAAGCCTATTAGTAATAACGGCATTGGCTTTTCTCGATTTCAGGGCTTTCTTTATATATCTTTAATAATAGCGCAACCATAACCAAGCTAATCAACATAGACGATCCACCATAACTAAAGAATGGCATAGTGAGACCTTTGGTTGGAATGGCACCCATATTCATTGCAGCGTTAATAATAGTCTGGGCAATAAATACTACACCGATTCCGAAAGCAGTATAGCTCATGCGCATTTGACGACGTTTCAGCGCGTTGTAACTGATCCTCATCGCACTACCGATGATCAGCGCTTCAAGTATCAGTACCATGCTGACACCGACGAACCCTAACTCTTCACCCGTAATGGCTAATAAAAAGTCCGTATGCGCCTCAGGCAAATGCGACAGTTTCTGTACACTTTCGCCATAGCCGACACCTGTGAACTGGCCACGACCAAAGGCGATCAAACTACGTGCCAACTGATAATCAGTATCTTGCACATCATCAAATGGATCCATAAACGACATCACACGCACCAATCGGTACTCTGCCGTAGTCACCATCAACACTGCACCGCCAACAGCAGCAGCACCCAAGGCTAAGAAGTGCTTGTAAGGTGCCCCAGCGATATAAAAAATCGCGAACAGCGTACCAATAATGACGACAAAAGAACCAAAGTCTGGCTGCGACAATAGCAGTATCGTGATCAGCGCCACTACCAACATAATTCGTAAGAAACCATCTAGGCCATTACGAACCTCAAAAGATCGACGCACCACAAAGTCAGATACAAACACAATCATGACCAATTTGGCTAACTCAGCTACCTGAAAGTTAAAACCGCCTACCGTAAGCCAGCGCTTAGAACCATTAATTGGTGTGCTAAACAGTGTGGCAACAAGTAATAGCCCTGTGATGCCTAACAAAGCAAACTGGGTCTCGGTCTTATATAGGGTGCGTAAAGACACGCCATAATAAGGAATGACCGCAACAATTAAGCCAATCGTCATATACAACAGCTGATTTTTGAAAAAATACAGCTCTGTCATACCGCGGCTAAGCGCAAAAGGGATAGAAGCAGAAGCAACCATCAGCAGACTAAGCACCATCATACAGCCGACGCTTGATAATAAAATTGCACGCGCTGACGGCATAGACAGAACCCCGTCTGAGCCAGAGGTTTGCTTGGTTTGGGGCGAGGAACGAAAAAAAGAAGAGAGCGCCATAATTTTATATACACTAACAAACGAAAAAACACGGCGTCTATGAAACGCCACCGTTTAAAAAATCATAAAGTAAATCGTACTAGATAGATGATAGAAAGCCCTTAACCATCGGCAAACGCCTGAGCTAGCACCTATTTCAGTAATCAAGATTATATGCTTGACAGTAGCAGCAATCTATAAGCAAAACAATCATTTATCCAGAAAATACTGGCTGTTGCTAGAGAATAGACATCTGCTATGCCAACCTATATAGCTGCTTAATATATTCGACTACCTATCAAGCTTCTAATTGTGCGGTGTCTAATTGCTTGACCAGTTGGCTAAAGTGTTCACCGCGAGCCGCATAACCACTATATTGGTCAAAGCTGGCGCAGGCAGGTGACAGCAATACAGCCTGTACTTGCGATAAACTACTGGTAGTGACTTGTTGGATAGTCGCAAATGCATTCTCTAATGTCTGACACTGATGTAGTGCAACATCATCACTCAGTTTCGCAGCTCTTAGATGTTGTTCAATCTTCTGACCATCTTCACCAATGAACAAGACTTGGCTCACGTATTGATTGATAAAAGGCGTTAATTCACCGAACTGTTGCCCTTTGCCTTGCCCGCCTAAGATCAATAGTAGCTTACCGTCTTTTGGTGCATAGACTGCACCCAAGCCTTCGATAGCGGCCATGGTCGAACCAATATTGGTGCCTTTAGAGTCATTGAAATAATCAATGCCAGCAGCGTTAGCCACATATTGGCAGCGGTGTTCAAGACCTGTGAACTGCTGTAAAGTGGTCAGCATACTCTCTAGCGGCAATCCTGCAAGCTCACCAAGTGCCAGAGCCGCTTGCGCATTCAATAGATTATGACGACCTTTAATCAACAGTTTGTCTGCCGACAGTAATCGTTCTGTACCACGAGCAAGATAAGCTTGGCCCTCTGTGTCGGTAATCAGACCATACTGACCTTTATCAGGGGCATGAATACCCGTACTAATTCTCGGTAGGTTGTCTGCGACCAATGGACGAGTCAGTGCATCTTCGCGGTTAATCATTACCGACTTGGCACCTTGGAAGATACGGTGTTTGGCTTGATGATAGCCAAGCATATCTCCATGACGATCTAAATGATCAGGCGACATATTAAGCACAGTCGCTACCTTTGCGCCCAAGTTGGTAACGGTTTCTAATTGGAAGCTAGACAGCTCAAGCACCGCAAGCTCCATATCAGTATTATCTAGCAATGTTAAAGCGGGTACACCGATATTGCCGCCGACACCCACATTAACGCCAGCATCTGCCGCCATTTGACCAACTAGCGTAGTGACCGTACTTTTAGCGTTAGAGCCTGTAATTGCTACGATGGGTACGGTACACGCTTCACAGAACAGTTGAATATCACTAACTACAGGAATATTGGCTTGGCGAGCAGCAGCTACTGCGGCAGTTTCAAGAGAAATACCTGGGCTAATAATAATACGTGCCGCTTGCTGCAATAAATCGGCATCTATCGCACCAAACTGACGAATCTCAATCTCGGCTGGCAACTGATCGGCCAATTTAGGGGTAACTTGAGCATCAGTGACTGCGACTTGATAGCCTTGCTTGGCCAGATAATGCGCGACTGACAATCCAGACTGCCCCAAACCGACCACGACTTGTAGACCACTACCCTTATGAAGTAAGGCTTCTGTTGCTGTATTAGTGGTCATATCTATTCCTTCTATTAAACGAGAAAAGTTGTATCAAATAAATCTGCTGTATAGCGACTCTAATCGACACCGCTAAGATGTGCAGCATCTTAACGCCATCGTTCAGATTTCGGTACTGATTTTTTATGAGTTTATGCTATTATTCGCCTGTTTTTATATTAAGTGGCTAATGCTATAATAGTCAGCTTGATTAATATTTATCAGTATTTTGCTGAGCACATTGCTCAAGCATTTTAGTTTAGCATGTTGTCACATTTATCGCGCGATTGTCACGTCTCTTCATCAACGATTCTCGTTGTAATAAGGGTGTATCAGACAATTTTGATAATTTGACGAGTGATATATCACCTTCTACTACAGCAAGTGATTGCTGACTCTATATATTATTGTAGGTACATCTATCTAGTTGCCTATTTTAAGCAATCTTTTAAAAAATATTTTTAGGTAATTTACTGCCCTTATCATCGTATTGATTATTGATGAGCGTATTTTTGATACCAAAAAAATCAGTAGCTACTTTGGTTATTAGTTAGAGACCTTAGTTAGATATTTTGGTTATTAGTTTCTCACAATTCAACACAGCAACATGACCTAGTGCATGTTGAAGTAAAAGAAAAATGAATAGCTATTATTAGCGACGCGATCATTTTATAAATGAGTAATGATTACTTTTTTTGCCTCTAACCCTATGTAGTTTACTTATGACATCTTTTATTGATAACTTGCGTGACGAGTGGTTTTCCAATGTTCGCGGTGACGTTTTATCGGGTTTGGTTGTAGCCCTAGCCCTTATTCCAGAAGCCATTGCCTTTTCCATTATCGCTGGTGTTGATCCAAAGGTTGGCTTATATGCCTCATTTTGTATCGCGGTAGTGATCAGTTTTGTCGGTGGTCGTCCAGGTATGATTTCGGCGGCGACTGGGGCAATGGCACTGGTAATGGTCGATTTGGTCGCTGATCATGGCTTGCAGTATCTGCTTGCTGCGACTCTGTTATGCGGTGCCATTCAGGTTGTCATGGGCATCCTAAAGCTCGGCAACTTGATGCGCTTTGTTTCTCGCTCAGTGGTTATCGGTTTCGTCAATGCTTTAGCAATACTGATTTTTGCTGCGCAATTACCAGAACTGAACCCCATGACTGAGCGTGTTGGCACGACCGTTTATATCATGACGGCAGCTGGTTTGGCGATTATTTATCTGTTTCCCCTTATTCCTAAAATCGGTCGCATCGTTCCTTCACCGCTTATTTGTATTGTAGGTTTGACCGCTGTTGCAATGTATATGAATCTTGACATTCGCAACGTTGGCAGCATGGGTGATTTGCCAGATTCATTGCCAGTATTCTTGTTGCCTGACATTCCATTAAACCTAAATACCTTGCTGATTATTGCACCATACTCTATCGCGCTTGCCATCGTTGGTCTTTTAGAGTCTATGATGACAGCAACGATCGTCGATGAATTGACCGATACCCCAAGTGATAAAAACAAAGAGTGTCGTGGTCAAGGTATGGCTAATGTCGTGTCGGGTTTCTTTGGTGGTATGGCAGGCTGTGCGATGATTGGCCAGTCAATGATTAACGTCAAATCGGGTGGTCGTACGCGTCTGTCTACTTTGATGGCCGGTGTTGTTCTTCTTATTATGGTCGTGTTCTTGAGCGAATGGGTCAGTCAAATTCCAATGGCAGCCTTGGTTGCAGTCATGATTATGGTATCGATTGGTACGTTTAATTGGCAATCTATTCGCGAGTTTAAAACGCATCCAATGTCATTTAATATCGTTATGCTAGCGACTGTATTGACTACCGTCTTTACTCACAACTTAGCTTACGGTGTCGGCGTAGGTGTCTTACTATCTGCTTTGGCATTTGCCAATAAAATTGGTCAGTTCCTAACCATCTTTAGTGAATATGATGACAGCAGCAACACTCGCTACTATTATGTTCAAGGACAGGTATTCTTTGCCTCTACTACCCAGTTCTTACATGGTTTTGATACCAAAGAGGCTGTAGATAGTATTCAGATTGATGTAAGCCAAGCACATTTTTGGGATGTTAGCGCTGTTGATACCTTGGACAAACTAGTGATGCGCTTGCAACGTGAAGGTATTGATGTCAAAGTGGTAGGACTCAACAATGCGAGTCGAACACTGATTGATCGCTTCTCTGTTCATGACCGCCGAGACATTGGCTTGTTAGACTAAGCGAAACTGTTAAGCGAATCTACGCGGTTGCCATATGGCTATATTCTTAGTCCATGGCTGATGTATCGGATATTAATAGACAGTTATATTAGTAAAAGGGTTGGATGTATTTTGCATACGCCAACCATAAACTGAGATAGCCGATTTTTATTATTAAAATGATGTGGTCGTTTTATGAGTAATTTAAAACCAGATAGTGTGATTGCTTGCTTGGACTGTCCTGATCATGTTCAAGCGGTACTAGAGGCCAGTATGTGGGCTTCTATTCGCCTGCGCGCGCCTGTTGGCTTATTGCACTCGATGCCAAGCTTGCAGCAAAAAGCCGCCATTAATTATTCTGGTTGCCTCAATATTGATGATGAAAACGCTTTGCTCGAACAGTTCACATCCAAAGAGCATTTGAGCAATTGTGAGCTAAAAGCGCAGGGCCGACTGCTATTATCTCAAGCTACCTCGTATTGTGAGCAGCAGCGCCATAAGCTAAAGACATATACATTGCATCGTCATGAGAACCTCAATCAGAGCATTGATTACGTCGATGACCAAGCACAATTGATCGTTATAGGGCATCATGTCACTTGCAAATCTACACTGAGCCAACTTATTCGAGTCAGCCACTGCCCTATTTTGGTGACACATGCACCATTTTTGCCCCCTACTACTGCTTTATTTGCGTTTGATAACAGTCCAACGTGCCATAAACTACTAAATTGGCTGTGTAAAACGCCACTGGTGCGTGCACTAACGGTTCATATTGTGATGGTTGGCAAGGAAACTTCTGATAACTGTGATGCGTTGCGTGAAGCCTATGCCAAGCTCAAACAGGCGGGTATCAAATCTAAAAAGACATTGCTTGACTGCCGTGATGTAGCTGCGGCTTTGAACTACTATCAAAACCAACATGATATCGGTTTACTTATGACTGGGGCTTTTGGCCAATCTCGTCTACGCGAATTACTACAAGGTAGCGACACTAAAAAGCTATTGGTCAGCACAAAAACTCCTTATCTACTATTTCCTAAAGCATAACGACATATATATCAACACGTCCAAACCCTTTATCTACCTAAGCGCAGGGGTCTGACTACTATGTTAGGCTCTGACGCTTATCTCTATTTTCTCTCTACCTTCCCGCCATTCATCTTTGATACGCTTGCATGAAAAGGCCAAGCTAACGACCAAACTCAAGTTAGCAAATCGTCACATGAAATAAAGGGATAGCCTCCCCAAGCACTCAAAAAGTTGGTTATAATAAAGTTTTCGTTAACCAAATGCTAAAGATTGATTCACCTTTATTATGCTTGTAGCGATGGCTCTAATCGTTGCATAGTAACCCATACTCTATGTTACTACTGTTATTACTTTTTAATGAACAACGCCAACTCTACCTCCCCCCTTGAGTAGGTTGGCACAGTTCTTGAATAACTTACAGTAAGCAAGGCAGAGATATGATGATGCACCATAGTACTTCTATCAATCTGCGGCATCACACAAATAAGGAATTTTTTATGAAGCTAATCACTGCGATCTTAAAACCGTTTAAGCTCGACGACGTGCGTGAAGCGCTTTCCGACATCGGTGTTAAAGGTGTCACTGTCACTGAAGTCAAAGGTTTCGGTCGTCAAAAAGGTCATACAGAGCTCTATCGTGGCGCAGAATACGTGGTGGACTTTTTACCTAAAGTAAAAGTCGAAGTCGCTGTGATCGACGAGATGGTTGAGCCTGCTATCGAGGCAATCACTCGTATCGCTAGCACTGGTAAGATTGGTGATGGCAAGATTTTCGTCACTGCACTTGAGCAAGTTATCCGCATCCGTACGGGTGAAACGGGACCTGACGCTATCTAAATTTGAAGACCTACCTACGGGCATAAACTTATAGGTACAGACTCTTACAGTATTTTTATCTATCGGTAATGCCGATATCTATATTATAAATTCAAGGGGGAATTTAAATGGAAAGTCAAATCTTTGAGCTCCAATATGCGCTCGATACGTTTTACTTTTTGATATGTGGTGCGTTGGTCATGTGGATGGCAGCAGGCTTCACTATGTTAGAGGCCGGACTGGTCCGATCAAAAAATACAGTCGAAATCTTAACCAAAAACGTCGCACTATTTGCAACAGCTAGTATCATGTATATGGTATGCGGCTATGCGATTATGTATGGTGGCGACCTATTCTTAAGCGGAATTGCAGGCGGTGATACGTTAGTAGAAGACGCCCTAGCAGCCTCTGCTGAAAATGGCTTCGGTGGCGACTCTGTCTACTCTGCCGCATCAGACTTTTTCTTCCAAGTCGTCTTTGTAGCGACCTGTATGTCAATCGTATCAGGTGCCGTTGCTGAGCGTATGAAACTGTGGTCATTCTTGTTGTTTGCTGTGGTCATGACTGGTGTTATCTACCCACTAGAAGGTAGCTGGACATGGGGCGGCAACGATGTCTTTGGTCTATTTAACCTAGGCGACATGGGCTTCTCTGACTTTGCAGGCTCTGGTATTGTACATATGGCCGGTGCTGCAGCAGCTCTAGCAGGTGTATTGCTCTTAGGCTCACGTAAAGGTAAATATGGCCCTAATGGCGAGATACGTGCTATTCCTGGTGCCAACCTACCATTAGCGGCACTCGGTACACTAATCTTGTGGATGGGTTGGTTCGGTTTCAACGGTGGTTCAGTGCTTAAATTAGGCGACATCGCTAGTGCTAATGCTGTTGCAATGGTATTCTTGAACACTAATGCTGCTGCTGCTGGCGGTGCTGTCGGTGCCTTAATCTTAGCCCGCATCATCTTTGGTAAAGCGGATCTAACCATGCTTCTAAACGGTGTACTAGCAGGTCTAGTTGCCATTACTGCTGAGCCTTCAACTCCTTCTGCATTACAAGCCACTATTTTTGGTGTTATCGCCGGTATTATTGTAGTGCTATCTATTTTAGCCTTAGACAAAATCAAAATTGATGATCCAGTTGGTGCAATCTCAGTTCATGGTGTGGTCGGTCTATTTGGTCTGCTAATTGTACCTATTACTAACCCAGCATCTACCTTTATCGGTCAGATTGTGGGTGCTGCAACCATCTTTGCTTGGGTATTCATTGCCAGCCTAGTGGTTTGGTCTATCATCAAGCTGGTTATCGGTCTACGTATCTCTGAAGAAGACGAATACGAAGGTGCTGATATTGCAGAATGTGGTATGGAAGCTTACCCAGAATTTATAAGATAAGCTCCTTTCAAGTAAGCTAAAGATTGATGTTAAATGCGCTGATACTACCCACTGTAGTATCGGCGTTTATAATTTTAGTGTTTAAAGCTCTCCCCTATTGAAACTATAAGCTTGAACCTAAAGCGCAAAAAACCCGCGAGACCTTTCGGTAACGCGGGTTTTTATATATTACGCTGAAACTAATTTTTTAGTTTATTTCTTTTTCCACTCTTGGCTACGAGAGAATGGGCCAATATAGCCTTTTAGCTTCAACGTGTTGCCGCTTAAGCTTGCAGTCATACGATAGTCTTTGCCTTTTTCAGGGTCAGTAATCGTACCACCACTATATTTACCACCACCGTCAGCTTTTAGACCTTTAATAATGGTCGTACCAACGTGCTTTTTGCCTTTAGCTGAGTTAGTAGCAATAAGAGTACCGGTCAACACACCATTTGACTCAGTGATCTTTACCGTACCTTTTGGCTTGCCTTCATCATATGTCTGCCAAGTAGTGTTGGCTAATGGGTCAGCGGCGAATGCCATGCTAGCAATACCAATACCAGCAACTGCTAAAGTGGTCTTTGTAAATAATTTCATAGATTGACTCCCTTCATACAATGATTACTCGAAACGTTATGTTTCTGTTGTCCTATGCTTATCCTTTGCTAGAACCTTTCATTACGAGCTTTACGGTTTCGACCTTTTTAAATGATAGTTACCATTACAACTTATAAGCTTTTGGTTAAAGATTCGAGCGATACAAGCGATGTCTTAACTCATTATAAGCAATTTTTAGGTTTTGCCTAGTAATTTTTTTACAGTTTCTTATTTCTGTAAAAATAAAACCATATCAAAGACTTATAGGAAAGGATTGTCGATATCTTTATCTAATTGGTCATCATTTTCCTTTGACTTAGCATCATTCTTACTATATAGATTTTTATCTGCAAATGCTTGTACGATTTTCCCCGACAGCTCATGTAGCTGTTGGGCTTGGTCGTATCCTAATTCGTCAAAAGTGAGATCAATATCACCATATATAATAATCTTGTCTTTTTGATTTTCAATGACAAGATCACCAATCTGCATGCTTTGATGGTCGTTGGCGAATGGCTCAATCATTTGATTATCCTTATTATCAGTAACATTTTATATTTTTCGAAATGTGGATATTTTAGGGGCTTACTTTCAGCTTAAGCCTGCAATTGTGCAATTAACCACTCTAAAATAGCCCAGACAAACAGCATCCACTCAGGCTCCTCCACAGGCGCCTCAGGGGTATCTGAGCTCTCACCCGCCTTCAATGGTAAATCAAACGCTTGAGATTTGGACTGACTATCTAGCATAGGTAATACATCGATACCAATCTCAGTAGTCAGCTCATCGATACTAATTACGTCGATGCGTTCTGACTCATCATTTGGGGCGTAATACACGCCTGCTTGATTGGTTGCTGGGATATATACCGCTTTAAAGAAGTGACTGGGCACAAGGACACGGTTAGCGAGCTGCTTGGTTTTTTTATTAGTAAATGCCACACCTGTGATGGTATACACCTCACCGTATTGCTGAGTCAAATATCGAGTGGCAGATTCAATATTACGCCAAATGTAGCGATTGTTACGTGGTGACTGCGGGGCAATATTGGCTAAACTAAAACTATCATACTGCTGGCTGCGATTGGCCATATTGGCATTGGGTGCCAAATGACCTCGATCATAGCCAGAACCTGAATAATCAGACAATGAGGCTCGTGCTGACTTTGGTAGTTTACTCTCTTCGTGAAAGCTATCTTCACGATCGATCTGCTTAGCTTGTTGCAGACGTGTGCGATCGAGATGCTCTGCTGACCAAAGCGGTGTACGCGATACTCCTGAATACATAACCGCAAAGCCATCCATGCATAGCGCTTGTGTGTCTTTTTTTAGCTTGGTATTGGTAAATTCAGGATAAACACCCCCATAAAAAGACTGGCTACACTGGGTCAAATCATCAGCGTGTGCTTGGGTAATACCTGTCGCGACAAGTAATACTGCCATCAGCGCACTATTCTTACATCCGTACTTAAGCCTACTAAAACTTATCATTCAACTTTCAACCATTTATACTTGCCGTTACATACTTGCTATCCTAGCAGGCGCTTGCCAATAAAGAAAGATAGCGCGCAAGTCGTGACATTTTAAATGGTATCCGCTATACTTAGGCGTTCAAAAAACGGTGAAGTGGGTGAGTGGCTGAAACCGCACGCCTGGAAAGTGTGTATACGTTCATAGCGTATCGAGGGTTCGAATCCCTCCTTCACCGCCAATCTTATTCTGCTTAAGCAAAACCTTTGTTTTTCATCCTGTTCTACCCTTTCCTAAATATTCTTTATATCTTTTAACAGTTTAACAGTAAGACTTTCAGTCTATACTCATCCTCTACTGCTGTCTGAAATATTTCTGTTTAGCCTTAATTTCATATGTCGTATAAGATTTAATAACTATATATCTAATTGAATACCACGTTTATTGGCCAAGTTCAAAAACTCGTATCATGGACTGAGAGTGACTCATATAAGAGTTATAACACAAGATAACTATCTGCTCTTCTATAAGAGCAAGCAATAAAAACCCCAGTTGGTCAACTGGGGTTTTTTATTATCTTCAAATACCCACCTAACTTTTAGAGCATGGCTTGCGCAATCATCGCTGATCCGATGAAGGTACCTGTAAAGGTTAATATCGCAACAATGGCGATTTTAAAGCCAGACTTCTTAAACAAATCAACTTCCATTTGCGAGATAGCGAAACCAGCATAAGCAAGTACTGGTGTTAATAATTGCAGAACACCCAGTTTGGCGGTTTCCTCCAAAACATAAGCATTAAATGGAAACTGTGGTAGAGAGATTAAAATAGCTACAATAGATATCCAAGCAATCGCCGGTACATTGACTGGAATAAATCGTTTTAACAACATACCAATTACGCAACAGGCAAACAAAATGAGCATGGCAGGTAATGCCGTTAATGGATTTACACCCTGCCCTACCCAGTTGCTCAGTAGCAAGACCACGCAAATCACAGCCAATAAAATAAAAGATTGCATGATTGAAAGACTGGCAGGCTCTTCCATGACTGCATCAAAATTGGTTTCTGTCGTAGCGACTGTTTGTTGGTTCTTCTTAAATTTACTGACTACTTTATACAAGAACTCTGTAAAAGGCAGCGCCACAAATAAACTAACGAATAAGCCAGTGGCATACGTTAGCAGGTTAGAAGTGGCCGCAAATGCAGTAATGGTTTCTGCTTGGGCAGGCACCGTCTCTGCCAATGCTGCTGAACAAGCACCCATCATACTACCACTACCAATACCGCATGCCATAGCAAGTGCGCGTACATCCATAATGTCCATCGAGGCAATGATACCGGCCATTAATGAGAAGTAAATCGCGCCAAACAAAGTACCCATGACATAGACGCCCATTACACCGATTCCTTCTGGGCTTTGTAACCCATATTTATCAGCAATCAAAGCAACGTTGGGTTCACGAGCAACAGAGTGCGTGGCACCGATAGCTTCTCGGCCCATGCCAAAGACAAGCACTGCAACTGGTAGGGCAATCAGAACGGTCGCTACATTACCTAACTCTTGCAATAGTAGTGCTGGACCGGCAGCAATGATTTCTTCGATATTTGGACCAACGCCAACACCGAATTTGGCGATGAAAGGCATAATACTTAACAGAATGGCATAACTGGCGAACTTGGCTCGTTGTTTGGTTATAACCGCTTTCATCGAAGGCACGACATTAGGGTTTAATAAAATCGCAAAGATAAAAGCATAAAGTAATGGCAGTAACACCAAAATGCCAATACCAATAGGGATTTTGATAATGCCTATCCATTCCGCTAATAACGATACCGCAATCACTAATAAATGCAGTTTCCAATCAAGCAGGTGCTTTGTCATAGTAGGTGACAGCACGCTATTGTTGTTCATATGAATTCCCTTTGAGTGTGATGTGACTCTATTGATTGAACTTGGTCTGTTGAGTTTTATCTGTCGATAATAAAATTTTATTCAGCACTCTTTGGTAACTCCGACTCAACCAAAGAAACCCATACTTTGATACCGGTCTCGATAGCATCATCATTGAAATCATAAGAGGCATTGTGCAGCGGCTTAGAAGGTATGCTGCCATCAACGCCCAACCAAAAATAGGCGCCTTTAACTACCTGACTCATAAATGAGAAGTCTTCAGAAGCCATCGAAGGTTCTACATCGGTATTGACTTTATCAACGCCCAACGCCTTAGTAGCCGCTTCTTTAATCTCAAGGTAAGCCTGACTGTCGTTGGTGGTTACTGGATAACGAATGTGGTAATTCATCTCGCCTTTGACACCATATAAAGGCGGCAGAGTGGCGACCATTTCTGTTAGCATCTCTTGCATAGATTGGCGTACATCCATATCAAAACTACGAACCGTACCTTTTAAGATGGCGACATCTGGAATCACGTTGGTGGTATCGCCGCTGTTCATTTGCGTCACGCTAATAACGCCAGACTGCAATGGCGAGACGCGGCGAGAGATAATAGATTGGATATTAGTGATTAGTGCAGCACCTGCGGCTATAGGGTCAGCGCCCAAATGCGGCATGGCAGCATGTGTGCCTTTGCCGGTTAACGTAATCTCAAAAGTATCAAAAGAAGCCATCATAGGGCCATTGTTTACAGCGATTTCTCCTACTGGCAGCCCAGGCCAATTATGCAAGCCATAAACGGCATCCATCGGAAATTTATCAAATAAGCCATCATCAATCATGGCTTTGGCGCCGCCTAACACCTCTTCTGCAGGCTGAAAAATAAAGTGAATGGTGCCGTTAAACTCTTTATGTTGGCTTAAGTGTTTTGCCGCTCCTAGCAGAACAGAGGTATGACCATCGTGACCACAAGCGTGCATACAGTTTGCGTGGGTAGATTTATGCTCAACGTCGTTTTGTTCTGCGATTGGTAACGCGTCAATATCGGCTCTTATACCGATAGTAGGGCCTTCACCGTTCTTTAAAGTGCCAACCACACCAGTGCCACCCAAGCCTTGATGAACTTCAATACCAAAAGACTGTAATTTATCTACGATGAATGAAGAGGTCTTAAATTCTTTGAATCCAAGCTCAGGCTGGCTATGAATCTGTTTGCGCCATTGTTTGACTTCATCTAATAATGCTTCATTAACTGACATTTATTTTTCCCTTTGAGAGTATGTATTGATATACCGACGTTGGCATTGATACGCGCTATCAACTTTTGGACAGCGAAAAACCATCTAATCTTTTTGCATTCTTTTACTTTTACCAAATAAATAAGCCACTTAAAGTGGCTTATTTACGACGTACTAGAGATATATGTTCTTGGATAGCTATTGTAACCTATTTTCACGCATTCGAATAAAGCCGAGTCGTATTAGCAAACTTAGTCTTTATCTCTTTTTGAATAGATTTTTTTACAGTCGTGCAGATTATAATAATTTTTTCAGTCGTATTTGGCCGTATAAAACTACCTTTAAATGAGTAGATACTCTATTACGATTCGTTTTACTATCAGCTTAATTTTATCCCTAAACCCTTATACGAAAAGGCTTTGATTTTTTCTGTGGTGCTCAATCTAGCTTTATATCTATATTTACCATCATTGCTATACCGTACAAAAATGTAATAACAGTAGAGTCACTGATACTCGGCAGATGCCATTGTCCAAAAACTGGATTATAGTAGATATCGGTAGTATTTATTTAAATAAACTAAAGGATACAACGATGAAAACACTAGGAATGTGTATCGTAGCAGGACTCGGATTGAGTGCTTGCACGACTGGCATAGGCGGCATGGCAACAGGTAATACCAATCAAAATAACAACTCTGATAAAGTGATCACTCAATACCCAGTTGAGACTGCCTTACTCAATATCTATACCAAACAACGTAGTGAAAAACTGGTCGCTACTGTCGGCGGACAAAGCGTAGCCGCAGATATTCAAATCACCCCTAAAGGCAGCATGCGCTTTAATAATAAGATGGTACAAGGCGCAGAAGTCAGCACAATCAACACAGTGAATCAGCAGATTACGGATCAGTCCGTCGCTATCAATTACTTTACGCTAAACCCATTGGTGTTCCATGGTTTTACGGATAGTACGGGTGAGTATTCAATCGCTAACCAAACGACAAGTATCCCTAAGATAGCTACGGTGGGCGACTCAAATCAGCTCATCACTGAAAACGTATATGCTGACAGCAGTATGGGTCAGAAAACCGCCACCTATAAGCAGGACTGGTCCCTCACACAAGATACAAATAACACGGCGTGGCTCTGTATAGAAACCTCAGGCAATCTACTTTTGACTTCTGATGCTGCAGGTACTTCGTCAGAATGCTATAAAATCAATGCCAAAGGCGATGTTTTGAGTAGTAAAGTCACACTCACTCAGCCCAGTAAAAATGGCACATCCAAATCAATGACGTTTATCAGTCAGTAGCATTTGCTCAATTAGTAACGATCAATAGTGTCATATAAAAACAAAAAAATAGCGCCTAATTAAGGCGCTATTTTTGGATGGTAGGATTGTATTTTTACGAGCGACGATCATGGTTATTTTTGTCATGATTGTTTTTATCATGGCTGTATTTAGCATGGACATTTTTGGCTGTTACTTTGTGTTTAGCAGCCACTACGTTCGCTTTGTGATGTGACTTTGCTGCCTTAGCTTTGGCTTGCTTATAGTTATTACTCGCTTTATTGCTGCTGTGTTTTTGTTGCTGTACTTGAGCTGTATGATGCTTATCAAAATTAGGTGCGGCATTGGCCTGACCAACCATCGACAAACAAGCAGTAACGGCTAGAATCGAGCTAACTAGTATCTTTTTCATCATTTTATTCCTTTGAATTCATATTTAGAGTAGTTATAGATAATGCATTTAGTGTTAAATGAACTATCGTGATAAAGCTTTACTCTATCGACAAAGAGAATGATAAATGATTCTAGTATTAAGTAGATTTATGAAACTTGAAGAAAGGTTGCGATTGTTACGAGGGCATGCACAATCAAAGGCATGTTAGGTATTGGCGTAATGTTTGGTTAAATGACAGCGCATTTACGCTTTATCGGTAAGCATCGTAAACAGGATATTTATAGAAACGCGAATGACTAGCTGATTAATGAAAAATGCAAATACGGAGGCGGTTAAGCTAAAACTTCTGTATCGACCTTTCTGCTATTCGAAAAACCTAACTCATTAGAAGTTAATGGCTAATGTTTAAAGCGAACATAGCAATACTCCAGACTGCTATGCTCTAAATGTGCTAAACAGACGTTTTCTGCAAAATATAAACCACAAACTTTGCCTTTGTGCTAAATGCTACTGTTTCTACGGCAGCCAATAGTGCTTGCCTTTTTTCGCTGCGAGCACGGTACGCATAAGGTGTCATCGTCATCAAATCAGCCAAATCCTCTGCGGATAATGTCAGTTCTGTACTGACAAGGCAGGTCTCAACCAACGTAAAATACGGTGCCAATTCTTGCAAAAATTTATCAGAATCATGCTCACGCACATCATCAAACAGCGCATCACGCATCGTTGCCAAGTGCCCGACATCAGGTTTGGCAATAATCAGATAGCCACCATCCATCAATACATTATCAAACGCCTCGGGCAAAATAGGGCTAAAAATACTACTAATACCCGTCATACTATGCGGGCGTAATGGTAGATGTGCAGCACTGGTCACTAATGGATAGACTGCTGTCGTCTTGGCAGTATCTTCTTTGCGCGGCTGATACCATAGACGACCTGCTATTTTACTGACTTTAGCCAACTCAACCACTGCAGGCTTACTGATGTCAGCGGCTATCAACGTGTCTATAACATCCGTTCCCATTTGTGCCATTGCCTGCGTGTAGTAGCCTTCTCCGCAGCCAATATCAAGCCAATTGACCGGTTTGCTATCTTGCTTATCTATTAACTCATCGTTAGACAGCAACTCTGTCATTTTTTGGCTAATTAGTTTTTGGAGCGGTGCATAATGACCATGATTCAAAAACCGTTTACGCGCATCGATAGATTCTTGGCTATCCCCGGGGGCTTTAGACTTTTTCTGTTGTACTGGTAGTAAGTTGACATAGCCTCGACGCGCCACATCAAAGGGATGTGAAGTTTGCTTAGGGTGCAAACTACCATCACAGCGCCAAGTATCTGCGGCAGGCTGTAGTGGTGACTGACAAAGTGGACAAATAAATAACGACACGGGCATCTCAAAGTGATAGCAATATGCTTCGCATTTTAACAAAATTCATGGGCCTTGAGCGACAAAAAGCCGTCTCAATCATGATTGAAACGGCTTTTTGGATTTTTGCAAATTGATATCCATATAGATATTTGGCGGTTATAGCTTAACGCAGTTTTAGCGTCATTAGCCCAAGGATGACAAGGATAATGGCAATGATCCAAAATCTCGCCACCACTTGCGTTTCTTTCCAGCCAATTTCCTCAAAATGATGATGCAGCGGTGCCATACGAAAGACGCGTTTTTTGCGCAGTTTGTACGAGCCAACCTGCAACATAACTGATAGCGCTTCTGCGACAAACAAACCACCCATAATCGCAAAGGCAATTTCTTGGCGGGTCATCACGGCGATAGTACCTAGCATTGCACCTAGTGCTAGTGCGCCAACATCACCCATAAATACTTGTGCTGGATGTGCGTTGAACCATAAGAAACCAAGACCTGCTCCGACCATTGAGCCACAGACGATGATGACCTCAGAGTTATAAGGAATATAAGGCACATGCAAGTAATCAGCAAAGCGTACATCGCCTGATACATAGGCCATCGCGCCCAAACCTGCAGCGACGAGAACGACTGGCAAAATCGCCAAACCATCCAAACCATCGGTTAGATTGACTGCGTTAGAAGCACCGTTAATCACAAAGTAAGTAAAGATGATAAAGCCAATACCAAATGGCACTGCTGAAAATGGAATCATCCAGTCCTTGAATACTGGCAATAGCAGATCCTGCATCTCACGCGTGGTGTTGATATCGGGTTGTAATGTGGCGATATAGTACAAAGACACACCGACAAACAGTGCGCCCATAGATAGCCAAAAATACTTTTTGCGAGCGATTAAGCCTTTTGGATCTTTGTACTTAATTTTCAGCCAATCATCTGCCCAACCTACGGCGCCGAAGATAACCATAACCACGAGCAAAATCCAAACATAAGGATTGTTTAGTCGTGCCCATAGTAGCGTCGATATGCCAATCGCACTTAGGATCAATACCCCGCCCATGGTTGGTGTACCAGTCTTGGCCAAATGCGACTGAGGCCCATCATTACGAATGGCCTGACCATATTTGAGCGATCGTAAGTGCCGAATGACACGGCCACCAAACATCATGCTAAATACAAGGGCGGTAACAACGGCAAGCAATGCTCGCAGTGTCAACGAAGAAACCGCAGAAAACGGCGAATAATACTGGCCAAGCCAGCCGAACAACCAAACTAACACCGCCTACTCCTCTACTAGCGCATGAATAAGTGTTTCCATTCCCATGGAACGAGAGCCTTTGAACAACACAGTACAAGGCTTAGCTTGTTGCGCTTGCAAATACGGCTGTAAATACTGTAATAAACTGTCTTTGTCGGTGAAAGCGTGAGCACTAATATCAGACACTTCTTGTGCACCCGCAACGGTGTAAGGGGCATATTCGCCAACACAAAGCAGCACGTTGATACCTGTGGTCGCAATAGTACGGCCCAAGCTCTGATGCTCACTGATAGCCGCCTCGCCTAGCTCACCGATATCGCCCAGTACCATGACCTGCGTACCTGTTTGCGCAGCCAATACTTTGGCAGCGGCACGCACTGAATGCGGGTTAGCATTATAAGTATCATCAATAAGACGATGCATACCAAGTATCTGGCTATTTAGACGACCTTTAGCAGGACGCGCATTTTCAAGCCCAATGACGATATCACTCACCTCAATATTCAGCGCATGCGCACAGGCAGCAGCGGCCAAGGCATTATTGACATTGTGTTCACCTGCCAATGGTAAGTTGATATCATGGACTTGGTTACCGATATGTAGCTTAAATTCGCTACGCTCAGGCTCTACGTCTAGATGGCTTGCGCTTACATCCGTATTACCAAAGCCAATCACATGTGAGGTGTGCTTTTCAGCGATACGGCGTAGCTGATTGGTAAAATCATCCTTATCAGGAACAATCGCAAACTGCGCGTCCGTCAACGTATGGTAAATCTCTGCTTTGGTTTGGCAGATACCTTCACGGCTACCAAATTCACCCAAATGGGCTGTACCGATGTTTAAGATACAGGCCACGTCAGGCTGAACGATTTCAGTCGTATAAGCAATCTCGCCAATATGGTTTGCACCCAACTCTAAAATAGCATAGCGATGATGGTCTGATAGCTCAAGAAGCATCATTGGCACACCCAAATCGTTATTGAGGTTACCACGAGTGATTAAGGTCGGTGCCAATCTACCAAAAATACTGCCTAGCATTTCTTTGCAAGTGGTCTTGCCGCTAGAACCCGTAATAGCAATCACGGTTAAATCTTTGTGCTGCTGACGACGATATGCTGCCAATTGACCTAGCGCCAAACGAGTATCGCTGACCACCAATTGCGGAATAGCATTTGGGCCGGACAACGAAATAGGATGCGAGACAACAGCGGCAACAGCGCCTTTTGATATTGCTGTGTCGATATAATCGTGACCATCGAAATTATCGCCACTGAGCGCCAAAAATATATCGCCTGGCTTTATCGTACGGGTATCGGTGGCTATACGTTTACTGGACAAGGCCGTCTGTTCTGCTGCATGGCCTTGTGGTAGTTGCCAATGCCCATCGAGCGACGTGGTCGCTGCGAGCAGATTGTCCATTTGCCAGACATAGAGCCCTTGCGACTGGGCAGTATTATCGGTGTCGGCTGTCATAATGATTACCTTATATGATGACTACTTAATTTTTATATTTAATGATCAATTTTTACTAATACATGTATCGAAAGCCAATTAACTACACACGGCCAGCTTGATTCAATGCCTGCTGCAAAACAACACTGTCATCGAAATCATAGCGAACGTTGTTAATCTCTTGATAGGTCTCATGACCTTTGCCTGCGATGACAACGATATCATCTACACCTGAGTGACTAACTGCATATTCAATAGCGGTTTGGCGGGCAGGCTCGATATGGGTTCGTTGATATTGCTCAGCGGTCATACCAGCCTGCATATCTTGCAAAATCATATTGGGATCTTCGGTACGTGGATTATCCGCAGTCAAAACAACTTGATCAGCACCTGCCAGACCTGCTTGCGCCATCAACGGTCGCTTGCCTGCATCGCGATCTCCGCCGCAACCAAATACTGCCCATAGCTGACCTTTACAGTGGGTTTTTAAACTTGCTAGCACTTGGCTTAGCGCATCTGGGGTATGCGCATAATCAACGATAAAGCAGCCATCATTTGATGGTACACGCTGCATACGCCCAACCGCACCTTGCAACTGTGCAACAGCAGGCACAATACGCTCGATATTCATAGCCAAGTCAACATCAAGTGCTACGACAGCTGCTATCGCTGCGAGCAAATTGGCTACATTGAAGCGACCTAATAGTGGACTAACAATCTCTATGTTGTCAGCTTTCTCATCGCCAAAATCAGTACGCAGTTTTATTTTGACGCCTTGCAGACTTGGCGTAATATCAGCGGCAACGAAAGTAGCAGCTTTTGATGAATCCAAACTGTATGTCCATACCGTCAAACCGCTGGCGTTTGCCGTATCTAACATAACCTGAGCGTGCTCATCATCGATGTTGATAATGGCATGGGTCAAATTTGGAAAATGGGCTTTATCAAACAGTTTTGCTTTGGCAGCGGCATATTCTGCCATATCGGCATGATAGTCTAAATGGTCACGACTCAAATTGGTATAAATCGCTACAGTGACTGGCATACCTTGTAGACGTTGTTGGTCCAACCCGTGAGAGCTGGCCTCTAATGCCAACATTTCTGCTTGCTCTGTTCCCATCTGATATAGGAACTGCTGGACAGCTAACGCATCGCCCGTGGTATGGCTGGCTTGCACCAGAGCACCAAGTCTACCATTACCTGCCGTACCCATCACTGCGCTACTCTGACCCATCAATTGAGTAAGCTGTGCTACTAATTGACTGATGGTTGTTTTACCATTTGTACCAGTCACCGCAACCACGGTCGGTAGAGTCACTTGCTGCTGATATTGAAGGCGTGCTTGAATTAAGCTACCCAAAAAGTCGCGAATATTAGAAACGTATAAGACAGGGCATGGCAACGCTGCTAGTTGCTGAGGTGCATTAGCAATAATATCTATCTGCGGTTCACTACTGGTATTTGAGGGATTTGTTGCTTCGCTAAGCAAAATACCAGGGTCAATCTCTGAGAGAATAAACGCGGCTTGTTCAGCGGCTTGCAGTAAATAATCGCGACTTTTTTCAGAATTGGCTGTTTGGCTTTTTAACAGGACAAATACGTCGTTCACTTCCAATTGGCGATTGTCCAAGCGAAATTGTTGAAACGGAATATGGGCAATAGACTGGGCTTGAGCTAAACCCGCCTGATTGGATGCTTCCTGAATCGATGCTGCTATCATCGCTGTAAGCTGCTCAGCCAGTTTTTGCTGCTGGCTTTTATTGGCATCTATAAGCTGTTGTAAAGTAACAGTAGCGCTATCTAGCGATGATATAGTCATAGATAAATCCTAAACAGTTAAAACGTGTCAGCTCAGTAGAGCTGGACATTTAAAATAATTGAACGCTTACTGCGCTTCCGTTTTTAGTGGCTTATCCAAAGGCACATTATACAATCGCAATGCTTCTTTCATCACATTATGGAAGACAGGGGCAACCGTTAGACCAGCATAAATCTGACCGCGCGGGTCTTCGATAAGCATCACGCCCACCAGCTTTGGATTGGATGCAGGTGCCATACCAGCAAAGACGTTACGATACTGGTCGGTATAATAACCACCATCTGGATTGATACGGCGTGACGTACCTGTCTTACCTGCCACCCGATATCCATCGATGGCAGCAGCTTTCGCCGTACCACCGGGCTCAGTTACGCTCTCAAGCATCTGTACAATCGACATTGCTTGCTCATGCGCCATAATGCGTTTGCTTGGCTGCGACTTGTCATCTTTAATTAAAGTTAATGGATGCATGACTCCACCTGCTGCTAGGGCTGAATACGCCTGTGCAACCTGTGCTAATGTCACTTGTAGACCATAACCATAACTAACCGTTGCACGGCGCGAGGTTTCTTTTTCTTTTGGCGTGACGATTAAACCACTGCCCTCACCTGGGAACTGCAAAGGTGTTTTTGAGCCAAAGCCAAACTGTCGTTGCATATTACTAATAGCATCGGCTGGCAGTGATAGCGCAATCTTGGTGGAGGCAACGTTACTAGATTTCTGTAGTAGCGTGGCCATGTTAATCATGCCCAAATTATTATGATCTCGAATGGTATAGCCGCGTACACGAATCGAACCAGGATTGGTATCAATCAAAGTTGTTGGCGTATATTTACCCGAGTCTAGCGCTGCCGCCACGGTAAACGGTTTCATCACCGAACCTGGCTCAAACACATCTAACAGTGCGCGGTTACGCTGGTTTTCACCCGTCATCTCATTGAGGTTGTTCGAGTTAAACGACGGCCATGTTGATAGTGCTAATACTTCACCAGTTTGTACGTCAACGATCATACCCGTTGACCAACGTGCTTTTTGCAAACGCCCAGCCTTTTCTAGCTCTTTATATAGCAAATACTGTAAGCGTGAATCAATCGTCAACGCCACATCTTTGCCAGGTACTTCTGGCTCGATCTGCTTAATTTCTTTTAGGCTGTTTTGTTTGGCGTCTTTTAGAACTAAAACTTTTCCATCATCACCTGCCAGATCTTTTTCGTACTGACGCTCAATACCAGCACGGCCTTCGTAACCGCCTTCAGGATCTTTGGCGTTTTGACCCATAAAGCCCAGCAGCTGCGCATTAGACTGTGGCTGCGGATAATAACGCTGAAAGAAATTCTTTTCGTAGACGCCAGGGAAATCAAGCGAACTGACGCTTTGGGCAATCTCAGGTGTGACCTTATTAAGCAGTGGCAAATAGTGCGATCCTGCGCCAGATGGCAAAGCAGCTTTTACGGCTTTCTCATCGGTCACATCGATACTGTCATTAATAGCCGTGACTTTTTTCAACTCATCGACCGAGATATTGGCAGCAGCGGCTAGCTTTGTCAGATCCATATTATCTAGACGCTTTTGCATACGCGCCTGTAATTGTGGACTGCTAGGATTGGTAATGATAATGCGCTTTAGCTCGTAATATTCACGAGAATAATCATGCGGACTAAACGAAACTGTCGCGAGCGGCGCACTGACTGCAAGCGGTAGATTATTACGATCGGTAATCATACCGCGATAAGACTTTTGGGTACGCTCACTGGTAATGAGCTCATTGCCTTTGTCTTGATAGAACTGTGCGTTGGCAACCTGAATATAATAGGCGCGGCTAATCAGTAGCGCTAATATGATCAGCGCTAGACCCCAGACCATACGAAAACGGTTTTTGTCTTGTTCAAAACCGCCAAGAGCAGAAGCACCTGACGCTTTGCTCGAAAAAACCATTTTGCTTTTGCGGTTTTTTACACTGGTATAAGCGCCTTGGGTATCGCTTTTTTTGATGCGACCAAACAATTTGGCCTTACGATTACTTGCAGCTTTATCAGGCTTACTACTCGTCTGACCAGATTTAGCCGCACTGGCTCGGCGTAGAGGTTTGGTTACCTTGCCGCTGGCTGGTTTTTTGCTAGTATTTTTTGCGGTGGATTTAGGCTTTTTTTCACTCATTGTCCTACCTCCGTCGCTGGTTCTTCAGGAGAGATGTCGGTAGAGGCACGTGGCCCAATCACGTCAGTCAAATCTTCATCTGAGTCTTCCGTAACCACTGGCACCAATGCAGTAGCGACACCAGGCTGGATAATCAGCTTATCCTTTAATGTTGGTGAATACATGCCCAATTCAGCAACCGCTCGACTGGCAATCTGCGGAGTGGCGCTAAAGGTTTGCTGCTCAATCAATAGACGCTGATGCTCTACTTGTAGCTTACGTTCTTGTTTTTTCATGTCTTGCAAGGTTTTGTAGTCCTGATGATACTGCTGAACTTCTTCGGCAGTTTTGATACCACTCCATACAATCGTGGCTGCCAATAGCAGTAGGACGACCACATAAATGCTCACCACATTAAACCGGCGCACGAACAGCTCGCCGACATCGGTATTATAAAGTGTAGCAGTGCGGCGATTCGCAGGTTTGTCAGATATTGCCATGACGATCTCAAAAAGGTGAACGTAAACGATAGAGTAGATAACGGATTGCGAAAGATGAACGTGTCATTATTCGGTCATACCATCGATAAATATAAAACCAAAGACACTTATAAGTGTAAAAACCACACTTAAAAAACGAACGTAAAAAACACATCCAATAGCCAATTTACTCAGGAGCCATAAATCATCACAACTCATGGCTATCAATATGTCATACCACAACCAAACACGTTGAATGGCTATACTATATAAAACCATTCAACTATTAAGCAGATAAAAACCAACTGCTGAGCCTAACAGACAATATTTACAGATTTTTAACAGTGGCGTAGCCATTAGGACATTTGCGCATCATTTAGACAAACATTAGCAACCTCAGGCAACTCACTAATCATATTCGACTATGACTTGTGGCGTCGTGATGTTCTTCTATAACCCTGTTGTCTGCTCATAAGCTGTGTCAGTACGCGTTGCCATACGCAACCATGCGCTACGCGCGCGCGGGTTTTGACTAGTCTCAGCTTTGCTTGGGCCAACACGTTTTGGCTTGCTAAAATAGCGTGGACGATTCGGCGGCATTGGCAGGTTTTCGTCTTCTGGATACTGCCCTTTGCTATGTCGCTGCAAAAACTGCTTGATACGGCGATCTTCTAATGAGTGAAAACTAATGACCGCTAGCTGCCCACCTGACCTTAAGATAGGAATGCTTTGCGCTAAAAAGTCATCAACATCGCCCAGCTCATTATTAATAAAAATACGCATGGCTTGAAAGCTTTGCGTCGCTGGATGTTTACCGCGTTGCCAGTTAGGATGCGCTACTTTGATCACTTCTGCCAATTCAAGCGTAGACTCATAGCTCTCCATCTGTTTGATAGCGCGGGCAATACGGCGACTATGACGCTCTTCGCCAAACTCATAAAGCACATTGGCCAACGTTTCATCATCGACTTTCTCAAGCCATTCGGCAACTGACTGGCCACGGCTGGTGTCCATACGCATGTCTACTGCCCCGTCGCGCATAAAACTAAAGCCGCGACTACCATCATCAATCTGCGGTGATGAAATACCCAAATCTGCCATTAAGCCATCAACTTCACTGATACCCATAGCAGCCAGACTGTCGGTCAACGTCGCAAAACTATCGTGAACCACACGCACGCGGCTGTCTTTGCTTGCCAGCTCTTGCGCCACACTAATGGCTGTCGGATCTTTGTCAAAGACAATCAGTGTGGCGTCATCGGCAAGTTGACTTAATAGCAGTCGGCTATGGCCACCACGGCCAAAAGTTGCATCAACGTAGATACCACTTATATTTAAGCTATTTTGGTCACCTTCTGTTTGCTTGGGCAAGGATTTTACGCCGAGCACCGCAGCGACAGTCTCTTGCAGCAGCACCGCATCATGGACAAAACTCAATTCATCAGACGTGATATCGCCCTCATGACGGGCGTGAGTAACATCCAGATCGACATCTTGCGTAGACGCATCCTTTATAACAGAAGGATTGGACACTGACTCAGAGAGATCAGCGGCGGCAGAAGGACTGGCTTTCGATTTTGGCTTAGACTTTGATAGGGACACAAACAACTCAATAGATGACGACCGTACTGGCCAGTAATTAGATGAAAATAAACAAGTTATGACTTGCTTAGCATTATTATCGCAAGGATACACCTGTAGTCAAGCACTAGAAGGGCTTTTCATTAAAAATATCACATGTCTCTGTTATACTAGCGCTATATTTTACGCTATTTCTTAACATCGACTTCATATCTTTCATCGCTATTTATACTAATAGCTTATATCGATAGCAAACTTTGAGACTTTTACCATGCAAACCTCTACTGACAGCACGCGCCCTGTGCGCACGCGTATCGCCCCATCGCCAACTGGCTTCCCACACGTAGGCACTGCCTATATTGCCCTGTTTAACTTGGCCTTTGCCAAAGCTCACGGCGGCGAATTCATCTTACGTATCGAAGACACTGATCAAACTCGCTCGACTGAGCAATCAGAACAAATGATTTTGGACGCCTTACGCTGGGTTGGTCTGGATTGGAGCGAGGGCCCAGATATTGGTGGCCCACACGCCCCTTATCGTCAGAGCGAGCGTAGCGATATCTACAAAAAGCACGCTGAGATACTCATAGAAAAAGACCATGCGTTCCGCTGTTTTTGTACCAGTGAAGAGTTAGACGCTATGCGTGCTGAGCAAATGGCCAATGGCGAGACCCCACGTTATGATGGTCGCTGTGCTCATCTTGCTCCAGAAAAAACCGAGCAATTGGTAAGCGAGGGCAAACCGCACGTGATTCGTATGCGCGTACCGGCCGAAGGCACTTGTCAGGTACAAGACATGCTACGTGGCACCGTTGAGATTCCTTGGACTCAAGTCGATATGCAAGTACTGCTAAAAACAGACGGCATGCCAACCTATCATCTAGCCAACGTCGTTGATGACCACTTGATGGAAATCACTCATGTGATGCGTGGTGAAGAGTGGTTGAACTCTGCGCCTAAGCATCAACTGCTATATGATTATTTTGGTTGGGAGATGCCGACCCTTTGCCATATGCCGCTCCTACGCAACCCTGATAAGTCAAAGCTGTCTAAGCGTAAAAACCCAACCTCTATCACCTACTATCGTGATGCAGGCGTGCTACCTGAAGCGCTGTTAAACTATCTCGGTCGTATGGGCTACTCAATGCCCAATGATGCTGAGCAGTTTACGCTAGAAGAAATGATTGCCAACTTTGATATTCAGCGTGTGTCGCTTGGTGGCCCTATCTTCGATATCGAAAAGCTAAACTGGCTCAATGCAGAATGGCTACGTGCGCTTAGCCCTGAAGAATTAAAGAATAAAATCCTTGAATGGGCCAGCAACAGTGACAAACTGACCGCGATCGCAGCGGCGATTCAGCCACGTATCGAGCTATTGTCTGATGCGGTTAATTGGGGTGGTTTCTACTTCCAAAACCTACCTGACATCAATGCTGAGAGCTTCACTCATAAATCGCTCACCCCTGAGCAAATTATCGAGATGCTGCAATTAGCGCTTTGGCAATTAGAAGTCTTGCCGACGTGGTCAGAAGAAAACATCTATGCCACGCTAAAAGGCCTTGCTGCTCATCTTGATATTAAGATGCGTGATTTTATGGCGCCGTTCTTTATTGCTATCGCTGGTAGCACCTCATCGACGCCAGTCATGAACTCTATGGCGATTATCGGCGCTGACATGACATTGACTCGCTTGCGTCATGCAGTTGATGTATTAGGCGGCCTCGGTAAAAAGAAACTGAAAAAACTTGAGAAACAAGCGTCAGAACTGCCAGATTTTTTGGCTGCTGCTGAGTAGTTTAGAAGCTGAATAACTTATCTGCTAAACAGTTAACTAGCTAAACTTGTCGAATGTAAAAGGGTCAGGCCATCTCTGGCCCTTTTTTCGTTGTTAATAAGTACAACTACCCTCGTATTATTAAACGTCTTTTATTAAATATTTTAATTGGAAAAAAATATGGCCGCCAAAACCGTCACAATAGAAAGCAAAGATTATGTCTTTAATACCCTAAAAGAAGCACAGAAATACTATGATGGCATTGTAAAGGAGCTTTTTGATGCAACTTTGACCCTGACCAAGGGCCAAGACTTCGAAGATTTAAAATGGATATACAGCACTTACTGCGGTTACACCAAACATAATCTAGATAAATTGGGCGAATATGACATCATCGGCGTCAAAGGCATAAGAACGATCCGAGAAAAAGGCGGTCAATATATACCAACTGAATGCTGTGCGATTATTTTTTCTGATGGTAGCGAAGAAGAGTTTTATACCGATAAAGCCATCAAAGAGATCGCACTTAAGCAAAATCCACGCTAATTTGGGCTTGCTGAGCCTTTAAAATAGGCTAAATCACTTTTTTTTGCATATTTATGAATTATTTTTGAAATAGGTGTTGACAAGACTGTCGCTCTTACATAAAATACGCACACTCTTAGCGAGGGGCTATAGCTCAGTTGGTAGAGCACTTGCATGGCATGCAAGGGGTCAACGGTTCGACTCCGTTTAGCTCCACCATACTTATTTATAGCAACGCTCAGTATTACTGAAACGTAATAATAAATACTCGCTAGTAGGACGATATCAGCACCTAGGCAATGCTTATTTAACAAGCTATCTGATATTGTGAAGTACCGTTGTAACCACTGGTTATAACACTCTATGCGTCCCCATCGTCTAGAGGCCTAGGACACCGCCCTTTCACGGCGGTAACGGGGGTTCGAATCCCCCTGGGGACGCCACTATTCGGCGTCACTTGTTAGCACTTTTGCTTAGCATCAGGTTAGACTAATAAGCGAACAATAAAAAAGCCCAGTCATCATCCGGTGACTGGGCTTTTTTATGTCTGTCGTTTTTCAACATCCTCTATTCTATTGTCGTTAGCTTATTATTAATAGCTGCTAGCTTACTGTTGATAGCACTATTGCCAACCTATCTAATACTCGTTAATATCGATCTGACAGACGTATTGATAAAATACAACCCCATACTAGAAATGATGGGGCTTGGCGTGATTAAAGGGAAGTGATTGCGATGTTTGGTATCGAGAATTATCTGGGGTTTATCTTGGCAGCTATTTTGTTAAACCTAACGCCAGGTACGGATAGCATGTACATCATCACCCGTAGTATTTCACAGGGGCAAACAGCAGGGTTTTATTCTGTTCTTGGCATTACTTCGGGTATTTTGGTACATACGTTATTGGCAGCGCTAGGATTGTCCGTATTACTTACCAACTCCCCTACCGCTTTTATGATTGTTAAATATATTGGAGCCAGCTATTTGTGTTATTTAGGCTTTAAGATGCTGACGAGCAAAAACTCTAACCTGATTGCAAGCAATTTATCCAAAGATCAGAACGTGACTAGCCGAAAGGCTGTAGATGGTTGGCAAATATATAAGCAAGGTGTATTGACCAATACTTTTAACCCAAAAGTCGCTTTATTCTTCTTGGCGTTCTTCCCTCAGTTTATCGACGCTAGTTATGCTTATGGCATGCTGTCATTTTTGATGTTAGGGCTGACTTTTGCCACCACAGGCTTTATATGGTGCTTGAGTTTGGCGCTGCTGGCGTCAAAGTTCAGCAAAAAACTAAGAGAGAATCCAAAAATTGAATCCATGATGAATAAAATAAGTGGTGTCGTATTTATGGGGCTAGGAATTAAGCTGTTGACTGAGAAGGGTTAAAGAGTAGTGTAACAAGAGAAAAAACGTCTTCCATAAAAAAGCCCAATCCCCTGCAAAGTAGGGGATTGGGCTTTTTGCCATATAAAGCTTAACTAACTACTAGCCAGCTTCTTTGCTCTCAGCAGCCAATTGACGTAGTACATAGTGCAATACGCCACCATGACGCACATATTCGCGCTCTTTTGGCGTTTGTAGACCGACATTTACCTCAAAGGTTTCTGCCGAACCATCAGCACGTGTAGCCGTAACCGTGGCCGTTTTACTCTCACCATTGTCCAGACCTGTGATGCTCAGCACTTCAGAACCATCTAGTTTGTAGGTTTCTGCATTTTGACCATCTTTAAACGTCAATGGCAGTACACCCATACCGACGAGGTTTGAACGGTGAATACGCTCAAACGAGCTGGTCAATACTGCTTTTACGCCTAGCAGGATTGTACCTTTAGCTGCCCAGTCACGGCTAGAGCCAGAACCATACTCTGCCCCACCAAGTACGACGAGCGGACGCTTATCTTCTTTATACTTCATCGCTGCGTTATAGATAGGCATTTCTTCGCCATCTTGTAACATAGCGCTGTCATCTTTGAAGTAATAGGTATAACCGCCTTCTTTACCGCCCATCATGGTGTTTTTGATACGGATGTTGGCAAAGGTACCACGAGTCATGACTGCATCGTTACCACGGCGCGAGCCATAGCTATTGAAGTCTGCTTCCATCACACCGCGCTCTTGCAAGTACTTACCTGCTGGTGAGTCCGGATCGATATTACCTGCTGGTGAGATATGATCAGTGGTGATTGAATCACCAAATAGACCTAGAATACGCGCGCCTTCGATATCAGGGATACCTTCTGGTTCCATGGTCATACCATCAAAGAACGGTGGGTTTTTGATATACGTTGACCCTTCATCCCATGGATATAGTTGGCTATCCGCTGAACTAATTGCGTTCCACGCTGCACTACCGTCGAACACTTCGCCGTAGTTTTTGCGGAACATATCAGCATCGATATTGTTGGCAATCAGCTCGTTAATTTCTTCCGAAGTCGGCCAGATGTCTTTTAGGAATACATCATTGCCATCTTGATCCTGTCCGAGCGGATGAGTCGTCAAGTCAATATCAACAGTACCTGCCAATGCATAGGCAACGACCAATGGTGGTGAGGCTAAGTAACTGGCTTTGACATGCGAGTGAATACGACCTTCAAAGTTACGGTTACCAGACAGTACCGCTGCTGCGACTAAGTCGTTTTCTTCAATGCCTTTTTCGATCTCTTCTGATAATGGCCCTGAGTTACCGATACACGTGGTACACCCATAACCTACTAAATAGAAGCCCGTTTTTTCTAGCTCATCCATCAGATGAGTTTTCTCAAGATAGTCGGTGACCACTTTAGAACCCGGTGCAAGCGATGTCTTAACCCAAGGCTTGGCTTTAAGACCTTTGGCAACAGCTTTTTTGGCCACTAGACCTGCACCAATCATTACTGCTGGATTGGAAGTATTGGTACAAGAAGTAATAGCAGCAATAACTACCGACCCGTCTCGTAACTTGTGTTGTTTGTCATTGATGCTGACATTTGAGAAGACATTGTTTGCTGGCGCATAACCTGCATTATCATCACTAGTATCAACTTCGATATTCGGCTCAGCCGCCAAGTGTTCAGCTTGCTCTTGCTCGCCGCCTTCTTGATCAAAGCGTACTTTGCCTTCTACTTCTGACTTGCGATCTTTGGTCATTTTTTCTAGCGTTTCACCAAACTTCTCATGCATATCAGACAAATTGATACGCTGCTGTGGCAAGTTCGGACCAGCAAGTGCTGGCTGTACTGAAGACAGATCCAACTCTAATTTACTTGAATAAGTTGCCGCAGGTGTATCGGCATCGTGCCATAATCCTTGCGCTTTAGCATACTTTTCAACCAGCTCAATCTGCTCTTCATCACGACCTGATAGACGCAGGTAATCAATCGCCATTTGGTCAATTGGGAAAATACCACAAGTCGCACCATACTCTGGTGACATATTGGCAATGGTGGCGCGATCCGCTAGCGGCATACTATGTAAGCCTTCGCCATAAAATTCGACGAACTTACCTACCACACCGTGTGCACGCAGCATTTCAACCACACGTAGTACCAAATCGGTTGCCGTGACGCCTTCAGTTAGCTTGCCTTTTAGCTCAAAGCCGACCACTTGTGGAATCAGCATTGATGACGGTTGGCCTAGCATCGCAGCTTCAGCTTCGATACCGCCCACACCCCAACCAAGCACGCCAATACCATTAATCATCGTAGTATGGCTATCTGTACCAAATACTGTATCTGGATAAGCTGTCAGCTCGCCATCGACGTCTGCTGCCATCACGACACGGGCTAGATACTCAAGGTTGACCTGATGCACGATACCTGTCGCTGGTGGCACCACGACGAAGTTTTCAAAGGCTTGCTTGCCCCAATGCAAAAATTCATAGCGCTCATTGTTACGCTTAAATTCAATTTTTTCGTTCAAATCTAGCGCATCTTCGCGGCCATAAGCATCAACCTGTACAGAGTGATCGACGACCAGCTCACTAGGGATAAATGGGTTAATCTGTTCCGCTTTGCCGCCAAGCTCGACCACTGCATCACGCATCGCAGCCAAATCAACGACTGAAGGCACACCAGTGAAATCCTGCAACACCACGCGCGCTGGCATAAAGGCGATTTCTTTTGACGCCTCAGCGCCTGCATCCCAATTGGCAACCGCTTCGATATGGTTTTTGCCGACTGACTGACCACCGTCTTCGTTACGCAATAGATTCTCTAACACGACCTTCATACAAAATGGTAGCGTTTTGATATGCTCGTAAGTTTCGGTAAGTTTGGGCAGGCTGTAGTAGGCATGTTCCTTGCCCGCAACTGAAAGGGTGTCTTTTACATTAAAAATATCACTCATGATAGCTTCCTTATCGTTGTTATAGATCCTAGACATAAATTATTATAAGTTTATGTATAACGGGTGGCTCAATAGATGATCGATATATCTTTAATCAGCAAAGCAGTTTAATAAAACTGTCTGATGTGACTCTGTGTTAACAAAAGAGATAACCATCTCTTTCCTGTTTAACAGAAACGTCCTTTTACCATAACAAACATATGAGTCTTTGTTAACGTCTGGACGTTGTCAAATCGTGGCACAATCGTAAACGTAACAAAGGTTTGGCTAACCAATCCTAAGTGACTCATTCCTATTTATTTCTTATTTTTCTGACGACGTCCACTGCGAAATACATAGCTGTCTTCATAAAAGTCAGTATTGGTATTTTCTGCCCAAAAATGCGGCACGCCTAAAATAGGAAGCGGCGCAAGCTGGCGCGGTGTCACGTCATCCTTTGACAGTAATGTGTCCATGTATTCGGCAACCTTGTCATCCAAATAGCTCATACGTCCAGCTAACGATAAGGTAAAGAATTCTTGTGCAACATGAATGATAATGCTGTGAGCGCATAGAGGTTTGCGTGGGTGTACCAACTGCTCAAGCAATGCATGGCCAAAGATATAAACTGCGGCTTGAGCACTGTCATCAGGCTGGGTTGGGTTGTCCCATTTAGCACGTGGTTTCACCAAACTTGCCTGCCAGTCAAAATTGACTAATGCCTCACCGATACTAGCATCAGAAGTCACTAGCACTGCGCCATTCTCATCAAACACAGTAATAGTGTCGCGCACATGCCCTCGATGCTCGCTGATGCCTTGTTTGGCGATTTCCAGCATGTGGTAATAATTCAGCACCGCTTTGGTCTTGGGAAACGTCAGCCAGATACTGCCGTTAAATAAGTCATGCAAGTTATCACGCGTTGGGATATTGCCAGTTGTGCCGATGAAATGCTCATAGGCTTCCCCTTCAGGCAGTGCATTTTGAGAGACGAACTGTAGCTTCTGAGATTTGTGGTCATGAGTAGGTTTGGTATGCGGTAACGGCTGTTGTAAGTGATCAGCCTGCTGCGTCATCGCCGTTTTTAAGACTTTGGCAACCGTGTCAGGCGTATTGATGTCAGAAGCATTTATATCGTGCTTATTTAGACTTTTTGCATCATCCAAACCTTCTGAGTCATTCGAACCATCCAAGCTATTTCTCTGTGATTTCGAGCGACTAAGGCGTTCAATCGTGTTGTTGATATAACTCAACTGAGTAATATGCGACAACCAAGGCGCTTGCCAATCAATATCAACAAAGCTGTTATCAAGCTTACCTTCTACTACAGACAGCTGCTTAGTATAAGTAACGGAATTAAGTGTGGCAGGTAAATCACTGGCAGGCATAGAAGCTCTCTCTCTTACAGGCTATCTCTATTAGACGTATGGACGGTCTATGGTATCATGGTGCGCTTTTTTACTGCTAGATACACCGCTCGAAAGGACTTTTTGAGCGCTATGGATGAATGAGTTTTATGGCAAATTTTAATACCCACTTAAATGTCGCCTTTATGGTCAGCGGCACACTGAGTTTGACGGTTTATAAAGCTGGATTGATTGATGATTCAGGGTTTTTGGTGTGCGTAGCGCTTGGTACTATCGGTGGATTGCTGCCAGACTTGGATTCTGATAATTCAACACCGATTAAGCTCGGTTTTAATATCACCTCGTTCATATTTGCTTTTGGTCTGGTCATGCATTGGCGTAGTGACTTGAGCTTACTGGCATTGATAGTATTGTGGCTAGCAGGCTACGGTTTCATGCGCTACGTGGTTTTTCATATTTTTACTACTATGACGGTGCATCGCGGCGTCATCCACTCTGTGCCGTATATGGCGATACTGGGATTGGGTCTGACGTGCCTAAGTTATTATGGCTTGCACCTACCACTGACGACTAGCTGGTTTTATGGTCTGTTTTTATTTGGGGGCGCGATGGTGCACTTATCATTGGACGAGCTGTATAGCGTCAATCTGTCCAATATGAAAATGAAACGTTCATCGGGCACGGCAATGAAATTTTATCAGCCAAAAGACAAATGGTGGTATCTGCTTTTATATACTATTCTGGGGCTACTGGTGTATGCCGCCCCACCTTTTGAGATGTTTTGGTCACGACTAAGTGATCCTTCAGCATGGGCGCAGCTCAAAGTCGGCATATTGCCAGAATTAATAAAAAGCATGCTGCAATAAAGTTATCAAAAGACCACTGAGCCTAAACGAATAAGCCCAAACAAAAATTAGAGTAAAACATGCAATCTTACCCAGATACTTGCCCGTGCCAGATCAATCCAACAGCAGAGACGACAAGCTCTACTTTATCCTATCAAGACTGCTGCCGGCCTTATCATGATGCTTTTTATAATGGTGCGTTTTATAATGATGAGGTTGACAAAGCAGATGGTATAAAAGCGGAGACAGCCGAACGGCTCATGCGTACGCGCTATAGTGCGTTTGTACTCGTGAAACCAGACTATATCGTCAAGACCACAGTACCTGCGCAGCAAGCATTACTTGATGTTGTAGCGATTGAAAGTTGGGCGAAGGAAACGGACTGGGCAGGATTAGAGATTGTAGCGCACAAACCAAAGCTGGGTAAACGTCATGCACAGGTTGAGTTTAAGGCTTATTTTAAAAGTTCTGAGAAAACAACAAGTGGTTTAGCAGTAAAAGTACAAGCGCATCATGAGCTGTCCACCTTCGTGAAGGTAAAAGACAAGGCTAATAACGATGTGCGCTGGTATTTCTTAGATCCGACGATTGCGATGACTGTTAGCCAAAAGCAACCGTGTATTTGTGGGTCTGGTGAGAAGTTTAAGCGGTGTTGTGGGAGTTATATTTAAACAGTATTGGATATTCATTAACCGCTAAACACTCGCTCCAACGGCTCGTGCAATTGCAATACCTTCATCAACGGTCAAAAATTTACGCTGGCTTGGACTGTCTTTATAAATGACATCACCATCTTGAAAAATTAAACATTCATTAACTGCCAATTGTTGCCATTTCTCATTTTCAGTCAATGGAACGGTGACTAAAATAGTGACTTTATCTGTGTCTGTGGTCACATCACCAAAATTAATCGCCATATCATCATCAGCGAGTTTGGCTTCACCAAATGGTGCTTTGCGCGTAAGATAAAACAGTAAGCTACCTGCATAAGCCAGTTGCCACCTGCCATTGGATATTAAGCAATTAAATAGCCCATTGGCCGATAGATAACGACATTGCGTGGTCAAAAAATTAAACAGCGTCTTGTCATCAGGACGTGATTTAAAGCTGCTCTTTAGACGATTAACCAAATAACAGAATGCCATTTCAGAATCAGTTGAACCGACTGGCTGACAATGCGCGGCATTGCCGTTGTCCTGCAAGCGCTGACAGCGTTTGATAAATTCGCTATTCATCTGTCCATTGTGCGCAAATACCCACTGCTCGCCCCAGACTTCGCGGACGAATGGATGGGTATTTGCCAAGCAGTTCTGCCCTTGCGTCGCCTTGCGAATATGCGCAATGACATTCATGGCTTTGATTGGGTAATTATTGACCAAGTCAGCGACTGGCGATAGATGGCTTGGACGATTATCATGAAACAGACGCAGACCCGTTGAGTCATTTGCCGTCTCATCGTTAGCTTTGTCATTATTGCTGCATTCGCTGCGCTCAAAAAATGCAATACCAAATCCATCTTCATGACTGTCCGTCATCCCGCCGCGCTTGCGAAATCCTGCAAAGCTAAAGCCAATATCCGTTGGGGTATTACAGTTCATTCCTAAGAGTTGACACATTTATAAAGTACCGCCGTTATTGTCGTCTATTATTGAGTTACCTTGAGTAGCATTGCTTTGAGTGGCAGATAGCGCATCAAAGTCAGCATCACTCATCTCATCAAGCAAAGCGGCACCATCAGTTGGGATGGTATTCAAAATGCGCTGAGCTTCTGCCAAGTCGGTGTCTTCTACCCACAGAACGATACCAGAGTTCATACCAGGGATCGCACTGAGCGGCTGCAAGGACACGGTTATGCCGTTATTACGTAATAGATTGGCATGCAGCTCGCCTTGCATATTGGTATCAAAGCGCGCCAGTTTGTGCCAGTTATCAACTTGATCGGTCATGGGGTCGCCTCTAAGGTTTCGGTACTAAAATTAGTACTAGCATTGGTACTAGAATAAATGAATAAGCAACGCTTACGATAATTGATCTAGCGTATATTCTTTGATTGCAAACTCACTACTATTTAATGTTTCCTGCGCTTGCTCAGCTTGGGTGATACTGCTAAACACGCCGACTATTTGATTGTCTGGTTTGTTTAATAGTACAAATACGGTATTTTGCGACTTTTCAACATGCGCCCAATGGTAAGCGGCCAGACGTTTCATCAAGTCAGGGTTTTTGACCATGATGTTATCACCCGTACGGCCTTCGGTACGGTTGTAATGAATCACATTGAGGCGTAATAACCAGAAGATCACCGCGGCCTTTGCCAGCATAACAGGTAGTGCACGGTTTTCATCACTGTTTAGCGGGCGAATCGATTCATAACCTTGTAAGAACGCTGCCATTTTACTGCGGTCAAAGTTAACGGATTCGCCTTGTTCTGCAACGCCCCACGTGGTACAAAAATCATTGATAGTAATGGCAATATCCATCACGTAATGCTCGACACTGACTTCGGTGAAGTCTAGTAGACCTGTCAAACGCGCTTCGCGTTTTTGTAGATTCCATAAGGTATTGTCGGCAAACATATCTAAATGACACAGACCTTTTGGCAAAGTTGCCAGTGGTAATTCTGAATAAGCGCGCCAAATATCGCTCATCAGCTTGGCTTCGTCACCTGGCATGAACTGCATTTCACGGTCACGCACCTCGCTCCATGGATACAAAGGCACGCCGTACTGCTCGCTGGGTTGCAGTGCTTGGAGTGTCTCATGCAGCATCGCTAATGCCGCACCAATATCATGACACATTGCTTGCGTGGTTTGCTCCGGATGTGAGCCTGCTAGACACGGCACTAGCGTAATCGCTTTGTCTTCATAATGGATGACATAGCGTTTATCATCGCCATCCGTTTGCGAACCAGTTGATTCAATAACAGCTAGCGGCGCAGCGACTGGTAACTTGCCATTTAACTGATTGAGGATAACGGCCATTTTTTCGATATCAGCGGGCGGACGCTCTTCAAATAAAGTAAACACGTAAGAGTAGGTGCCGTCTACATCGTCAGTCGTTTGAATAAACCAGTTTGAGTTTTTGATACCTTGAGTGATCGGAATCGCGCGGGCAAACGATACGCCAAAGCTTTGGCAAAAGGCGGCAAACTGATCATCGGTTAACTGGGTATAGACGGACATGACATCTCACTTATAGCAATTGGATAAGAAGTTAAATAGGATAAATTTCTGCGGTAATGACAGCAATTGTACCGCGCATGATCAAACGATGGTAAAAAGCGTAATAATCTTGCGAAAACCTGCCTGAAATAGCAGTGATTTTGCTAGACTAGCGCCTATGAATTGATTATAAGGTGAAAGACCCTATGTTAGCAAAGCGTATCATTCCTTGCTTGGACGTTGACAATGGCCGCGTGGTCAAAGGCGTGCAGTTTGTCGATATCAAAGATGCAGGCGATCCTGTCGAAGTCGCCCGCCGCTACAATGAACAAGGCGCTGATGAGATTACTTTTTTGGATATTACTGCGACCAATGATGAGCGCGATACCACTTATCATACTGTTGAGCGCATGGCGGAAACGGTATTCGTTCCGCTGACTGTTGGCGGCGGCGTGCGTAAAATCGCTGATATTCGCAATTTGCTCAATGCGGGCGCGGATAAAGTGGCGATTAACTCAGCAGCCGTATTTACGCCGGAGTTCGTTGGTGAAGCCGCGCAGAAATTTGGCAACCAGTGTATCGTCGTTGCCATCGATGCCAAACGTGTCGCTGATATCAATGTTGATGGTATTGTCGTACCGCGTTGGGAGATTTTCACTCACGGCGGTCGTAAACCAACCGGTATCGATGCCGTTGCTTGGGCGAGCAAAATGGCAGAGCTGGGCGCTGGTGAATTACTGGTCACCTCGATGGACGGTGATGGCACCAAAAAAGGCTATGATTTGGCATTGATGAAGCAAATTACGAGCCGCGTCAATGTACCCGTTATCGCCTCAGGTGGCGTTGGTAACCTGCAACATTTAGCAGAAGGCGTACTAGAAGGCGGCGTAGATGCCGTACTTGCCGCCAGTATTTTTCACTTCGGTGAGTACACGGTATTGGAGGCCAAAGAGTATATGGCAGCACAAGGGATACAGATGCGTCTTTAGTACGCTCGTAATATACAAATAAAACCCAAAAAAATGCTATCATAGCGCTAACCATTTATTTTCGTTCAATTAACTAGGGCAATGCCAAAATAATAGGCGGCCAAGTCGATTGAACGCATCAGACTATTTAGCTATTTATTGACGCCTATATTTCAATTGAATGCTTATTAAGCAAAGGATTTTTTATGTCGAATTTACAACAGCAGCGCAACGACGTGACTCATATCGATGGCAACCTCCATCAAAACGCTGATGCTCGCATTGGTATCGTTGTTGGTCGTTTTAACGGTTTTGTCGTTGAGTCATTAGTTGATGGTGCAATCGATGCCCTACTCCGTCATGGTGTATTGGGTAGCAACATTACTGTTGTTCGTGTGCCTGGCGCATTTGAGCTACCACTTGTGGCCCAACGTGCTGCTGAATCAGATCGTTTTGACGCGATTGTGGCACTGGGTGCAATCATCCGTGGCAGCACTCCACACTTTGATATTGTAGCTAGCGAATCTGCCAAAGGTTTGAGCGCTGTGGCAATGGATTATAATATCCCTGTTGCTAACGGTATCATCACTACTGATAGCATCGAGCAAGCTATCGAGCGCTCTGGTACTAAAGCGGGTAACAAAGGTTCTGAAGCTGCGATGGTTGTACTAGAAATGATCGCTGTTTTGTCACAACTTGATATCGATGATATTGATGAAGCGTAAGCTTTAAAGCTCAAATTTATTAGTTTAACTGGTGCTGCTATTTAGTAATAACAACACCTTATAGCACTAGCCAGCTATCAAAATAATTGGCTATTTTTTGAATTTTCGCCGTATTTCTATACCCTTCAAAGATTTGAATCAGCATAGCTAAAAAACTACTTTGCTAATTTATATTTTGACTGGGTATCATCTCAAAAATTTAGGTACAGACCCCCTATGACTGACCAACTCAAGCGCGCTATTAGCGCTGCGAAAACCGCACAAGCCAATGATGGACAAGCTGAAGCTACCCGTATAGCGAGCAGTAGTGCGGGTGATCAAACATTCGATATGAGTGAGTCTTCTTACAAGACCAGTCACACTGCTATCCGTAAGGCACGTCGCTTTGCGATGCAAGGCCTATACGAATGGCTCGTCACTGATCGCCGCTTTGATGTAGATGGTAAGCTTGGCTGGAAAGCCAATGCTCCGCACGATATTGCTGCTCGCACGCGTGCAACCAATGCCATGCATACCGTCCATATCGGTTATTATCATGAAATGATGCGTGACATCCCAGAGCAGATTGAAGCACTCGATGCGCTTATCAGTCAGCATCTCGATCGTGAGGTTGATAAGCTAGATACGGTTGAGCACGCTATTTTGTTGATTGGCGCGTATGAGCTGCAAAACCGTGTAGAGATTCCTTATAAAGTCGTGCTTGATGAAGCGATGAAGCTAAACAATCACTTTGGGGCGACTGATGCTCATAAGTTGATTAATGCGGTACTGGATAAAATGGCTGGTGAGCTGCGCGCTTTAGAGGTGCAAGCAGATACCAATGCCAATCTACGTACGTCACAAAAAGCGGCGGCTAAACAGTCTGAAGCAAATCCAGCCGATAATATCGAAACTGCTGCTGAAACTGAAAGCGCTATCGTCGATGAGCCGACTGCATCAAATAAGCCGCGTATCAGTGCTAACAAAGCTAACGTTAAACGCAGTAGTGCCAGTAAAGCCAGTGCAAATATCAGTGACTTTAAGGCGAGCAAGAAAAACGCTAACGATACTAAAGATTAAGACTAAGACTAGCCATGAACGAGTTTGAGCTGATTGAGCGTATATTCTCACAGATGCAGGCCACGCATGCGCCATTAACTGGTATCGAAAAAGGTATCGGTGACGACGCGGCTGTGATGGCATTGCCAGCAGGATCACGCTTGGTTAGCTGTATTGATACACTGGTTCAAGGTCGTCACTTTCATGCTGACTGGCAAAGAGTCGACGAATTAGCATTTGCGATTGGCTATAAAACCGTGGCCGTTAATGTCTCAGACATCGCTGCTATGGGTGCGACGCCGCATAGCATTATGCTAGCGCTGGCATTACCTGAACGTTTAGCAAATCACGCATGGCTCACTGAGTTTGCCAAAGGGCTGTTTCATGCATGCCAGCTGTTTGGCGTGACGCTGATAGGTGGTGATACGACTCGCAGTGAGCGTTTAGTACTTAGCATCAGCGCGCAAGGATTGCTATCCGCAGATACACCAGCCATTTATCGCTCAGGTGCACAAGTGGGTGATAAGGTTTATGTTTCAGGCACACTTGGTGATGCCGCTTTTGCCTTGCAGCATCCTGACAGCGCACAAGGTATCGAGTTAGCACATCGTCTACATATGCCGACGCCGCGTATTGCGCTAGGTGCAGCATTGGCAAAAATGGGGGCAACAGCGATGATAGACATCTCCGACGGCCTTTATCAAGATCTTGGTCATATCTGTCAGCAAAGCTCTGTCAGCATGCGCATCCATTTAGATAAGCTACCGAGTAGCGAGTCATTATCTACTGTCGATTTGTCTGATTGCTTATTAGGTCAGCTAGCGGGCGGCGATGATTATGAATTGGCATTTACCTTACCTGCGCATATCAAACCTCCTACTTGCAATACACCTGTCACCTGTATCGGCGAGGTAATTGCATTAGCAGATCCTATAGCGACAGATACCAAGTCTTCTAATAACTCACGTCTTGAACTGTTTTATCAAAATCAGCCAGTGACGCCAACTCAGCCCGCACCGTTTTTAACGTGGCCCAATCTTACTGGTTACCAACACTTTACAGGCTAATCCATGACTGATCACGACTTATCTAAGCCTGACATCCGTAAAGCAAATGACTGCCCACCGCTACCGGTCGGTGCCAGTATGCTTGACCGTGCAGTCTATTGGCTTGGTATCGGTTTAGGTAGTGGTTTACCACGCCGTGCACCTGGTACTTGGGGTACCGTTGGTGGGCTGATTGTGGGCGTGCCCCTCATGAGTCTAGGTTTTATTCCTTTTTTACTGCTGACTATTTTATCTTGTTTGGTTGGTATCTGGATCTGTGGGCGTACTTCTGAATTAATGCAGGTGCACGATGATCCACATATTGTGTGGGATGAATGGGCAGGCATGTGGATTACCTTATTACCGTTATCTTACATTTTGTCTTATTTATTTCCTAAGCCTGAAAATACATTGTCGTTAATGATGATGCCTATGTTTTGGGGCTGGCTACCGACCGCCTTTATCCTATTTCGCGTATTTGATATCTTAAAGCCGCCACCGATTGGCTGGGCAGACAAAAAAGTTGCTGGCGGTCTTGGGGTAATGTTAGATGATATTATTGCAGGCATCATGGCAGCGGTCATTTGGTTGGTTATTTACGTCATTGCGATGATGTTCATGTCTTTTTGATATTAGCGCACAGAAATATTTACTACAGTTTTAGCTGTCTTATATATTTGATTTTACTTACTTAAGTTATTGGTATTCAAATTACAAAGCCTGCACATCACAGTGTTTTTCTAACTGAACATTTGCGCTATAATCCAATATTATATTTTGTTACATTTGCGAGCCTATTATGACATCTCCTCTTTCTGTAATTATTTTAGCTGCCGGTAAAGGCACACGTATGCAATCGGCAAAGCCAAAGGTATTGCAGACATTGGCTGGGAAGTCTTTATTAGGCCATGTACTAGATACGTGCCATCAGCTTACTGTTGATGAAACCATCATTGTTCATGGCTTTGGTGGTGATCAAGTAAAGTCAGAAATTACCAATCAATATACACAAGCATCGATTACTTGGGTTGCTCAAACTGAGCAATTGGGAACCGGCCATGCGGTCAAGGTGACACTGTCTGATTTACCTAAATCAGGACAAAGTCTCATTCTTTACGGTGATGTGCCATTGGTCAGCTGTGAGACATTGACAGCATTAAAAACTGCCAATATTGATGGTATGTCGATGCTGACATTGACTGTTGATAATCCATTTGGATTGGGTCGTATTAAACGCGACCAAGCAGGTAATATTGAAGCCATCGTTGAACAAAAAGATGCCGATGCTGAAGAGCAAAGTATTAAAGAAATTAACAGCGGTATCTACTGCGTCGATAATGCATTACTGCACAAATATTTGCCTGAGCTTTCTAACGACAATGCACAGCAAGAATATTATCTGACGGATATCGTCAAAATGGCTGTTGCCGATGGTATTACTATCGCGACAATTGAGCCTGAGCATACGTTTGAAATTGAAGGGGTTAATAATCGTCAACAGCTTGCTAGTCTAGAACGCACTTGGCAACGTAAGCTAGTTGCTGACTTACAAGAAGCTGGCGTACAGTTTGCCGACCCTACTCGTGTCGATATCCGTGGTACGTTAAGCGCTGGTCAAGATGTATTTATTGACGTTAATGTGGTATTTGAAGGTGACTGTACCTTAGGTGACAACGTCTATATCGAAGCAGGCTGTGTTATTAAAAATGCCAAGATTGGTAATGCCTGCTACATCAAACCTTACTGTGTGATCGATCGCGCTGATATTGGTGCTGGTGTTGATATCGGGCCTTTTGCGCATTTGCGTCCTGATACCATACTATCTGATAACAGCAAAGTTGGTAACTTTGTCGAAATTAAAAAATCAACTATTGGTCAAGGCAGTAAAGTAAATCACTTAAGCTATGTCGGTGATGCAACTGTCGGTACAGGCGTGAATATCGGTGCTGGTGTCATTACTTGTAATTATGACGGTGCTAATAAATCGCAAACCATCATTGAAGACAATGCTTTTATCGGCTCCAATGCTAGCTTAGTCGCTCCAGTGACGATTGGCGATACAGCTACCGTTGCCGCTGGTTCTGTGATTACCAAAGACGTTGATTGTAGTGCCTTAGCGTTTGGTCGTGCGCGTCAAGTACAAAAAAACGACTTTCAAAGACCAACTAAAAAATAATTGCTCATTGGTGGTTTAGCCAACCTCAGTCATTTTTGAATAAACCTAAGCAGTACGGCAATCTTTGTGGTGCTGCTTCATCATATTTATCTGTTGATGATTCATCATTAGTGACCAACCAAATTTTTTGATCTTGCACCATTATATATTGAACTACTAAAATTTAAATCTAAGGAATAGCCATGTGTGGAATTGTAGGCGCCGTTGCTGAACGCAATATTGCGAATATCTTGCTTGAAGGCCTAAAGCGTTTAGAATATCGGGGCTACGATTCGGCTGGTCTGACCGTTATTCGTGATGGTGAACTACACCGTGAGCGCCAAGTGGGTAAAGTACAGGCACTAGTTAATGCCGTCGCTATCAATCCAGAGTTTTTTGATGGTCATATCGGTATTGCTCATACGCGCTGGGCAACCCATGGCGAGCCAGCACAACGTAATGCGCATCCACACGTGTCAGGCAAAATTGCGGTCGTTCATAACGGTATCGTCGAAAACTACGCTGAACTAAAAGAAGAGCTAATAGCCAAAGGCTACGTGTTTACTTCACAGACAGATACTGAAGTTGTGGCGCATCTAATCCATGATATCTACAAAAAGACACCTGACTTGTTAGAAGCAGTACGCACCATTATCCCGTTACTGCACGGTGCTTTTGCATTGGGTATCGTACACGTAGATTGCCCTGATGAGCTCATTACTGTACGTCTAGGCTCACCTTTAGTGATTGGTGTTGGTATCGGTGAGAATTTTATCGCATCAGATCAGTTGGCTTTGCTGCCAGTGACTAACCGCTTTATGTATCTAGAAGAAGGCGATATCGCCAAATTAACTCGCAATAGCATTCAAGTTTATGCAGATGGTGTTGAAATCCAACGTCAGATACATGAGATTGATGCAACCCAGCATAATGCAGATAAAGGCGAGTTCAAGCATTATATGCTCAAAGAAATTTACGAGCAGCCAGATGCCGTCGCTCGTACGATCGAGATGGCTTTGGACAATGGTGAAACGACTAAACTACGCGACGATTTTTTACAGCGTCATGAGACACTGTTGTCAGGTATTCGTCATGTACAAGTGATTGCTTGTGGTACCAGTTATCATGCCGGTATGGTCGCAAAATACTGGTTTGAGAACCTTATCCGTATACCTTGTTCCGTCGAGGTTGCCAGCGAATTCCGCTATCGCAATCCTGTCGTCGTCGATAATACTTTGGTCATCTGTATTTCTCAATCTGGTGAAACGGCTGACACCTTATCAGCATTACGTGATATCCAGAAGCAAACACCAGCAGGCTTAGTCAGCTTGGCATTATGTAATGTACCGACGTCATCGCTGGTACGTGAAACAGATATTTTCTTACCGACGTTGGCAGGGCCTGAGATTGGCGTCGCCTCTACCAAAGCATTTACCACGCAGCTTGTGGCCTTGATATTGTTGATATTAAAAATTGGTGTCACGCAGAAACGCATGACTGACGAGCAGTTAAATACGTTATTAAGTGAGTTACATCAATTACCAGGACAACTCTACGCCAGCTTAAACCTTGATGCTCCTATCAAAACCATGAGTGAAAGCTTTGAAGATAAGAAAAGCTGTCTATTCTTAGGTCGCGGGCTACAGTTCCCGATTGCGCTAGAAGGCGCGCTAAAGCTAAAAGAAATCTCTTACATTCATGCAGAAGGTTATGCGGCAGGCGAGCTTAAACACGGTCCATTGGCATTGGTCGATAAAGACATGCCCATCGTCGTACTAGCGCCCAAAGACAGTATGTTTGATAAATTAAAAGCCAACATGCAAGAAGTGCATGCGCGTCATGGCGAGCTATTTGTATTCGCTAGCGAAGCCAGTCAAATGGTCGCGGAAGATAGACTACACTTAGTATATGTACCCGATGTTTGCGAGACGCTTGCCCCTATCGTCTACAGCGTGCCTGTGCAGCTGTTGTCATACCATGTAGCAGTGATGCGTGGCACAGACGTCGACCAGCCACGCAATTTGGCAAAATCAGTCACGGTAGAATAAGAAGAATTACTCTACGACAGCTCCTTGTACGTGAGTAATAAAGTGACATACTAAGTAATAAAGAATCATACTGAGTAATAAAGAGTCATACTGTTGACTCCGCTATCACCCCTTGCTAAAGTTTATATAACTTTAGCAAGGGGTTTTTTATGCTTTCAAAAAAACAAGAAAAGTGGCTTAAAGAAGGTAGAGGTCAGGGGGAGTTTGCCGATTATAAACCTTGGATAAAAATATCTGATATATCGTCGTCAGGTCGCTCCCATAGAGTTTTCGGTCACAAAACAAGACGTACTCATCATTTAATGTCTGATTTAGAGCTAGCAACATTTCTATTTCTTGAATGGAGTCAAGAAATCATAGATATTCGAGAGCAATTTCCTCTTAAATTTGATGAAACTCTTCAGATTGCAGAGAATATGCAAGTAAAGCACCCTGCTATTAGAGGCAATACTCATGTTATGACATCAGACTTTTATGTTGTGAGCTCTGATAAAGAGCTTAGCCAATTTGTTTTGCAGGCAAAATATTCAAAAGACCTAATGAAGCCCAGAACTATAGAGAAACTAGAGATAGAGCGTCGATACTGGCACTCTAAAGGTATTTCGTGGCAGATAATCACTGAAAAAGACATACCTATAGCCGTTCAAAATAACATTAAATGGCTATATCCAGAAACTACTCTAAATAGGTCAATTGATACTCAAGACAGTCTGAATTTTTACGCTAAGGAATTTACCAAATATCCTAAAAAAAGCATTATTGCTGTGTGCAAAGATATTGATACTGCATATTTCAGTGAGATAGGCAGTTCGCTTAATGAGTTGAGAACATTATTAGGGCTAAGGTTCTTCATATTCGACCTTCGCATAGACTTTAGAAAGCTAAAGTGTAGCGACATTCAAATAAGTAACTCTCATTATTGGGACTTGATGACTGAGGAGCTTGGATATGTTGCGAATCAATGATGTTTATAGTAATCAAGGTTCAACGTATAGAATACTAAGCCTTTTACCAGAGCAAGTTGTTTGGATTGAGATTGATCGTACATCCGCATTGCCTGAACTTGTACTTATTAAGGATTTAGTAAATCTGATTGAAGAGGATGTGTGTTATATCACTGACGACCCTCATCAGAGTTTACTGTTACAAACTCCAAAAGATGGCAGTAAAGCTCAGTTAAAACGAGATGAAAGTTATGAGCTTATTAAGCCTATTGTAAGTCACCCTTTATATTACCTTCCAGAGGAACGTGCAAAGTTCATTAATGAGATTGTTGACTCTAAAAGAAGTACAAAACAAACGCTATATCGGTTACTTCGTAGGTATTGGCAAAAAGGCCAAGTACCTAATGCTCTACTTCCGAACTATAAGAATTCTGGAGCGAAAGGAAAAAAGCGTATTGCTAAAGATAAAGAGCTAGGTAGGCCTAGGCTTTATAAGGAAGGCGTTGCTGCCGTTATTAACGAAGATGTAGAAAGGCTCTTCTCAATTACTATAAATAAGTACTTATTAAACGATAGCAAGCATACAGTCATCTATGCTTACCGAAAGTTTAAAACAATCTATCGCTCTTTAAATCCAGATGTTAAAGAAGAAGACTTTCCTAGTATCTGGCAGTTTAAATACTTTTATGACAAGAACTTTACTTCTGTTCAAAAACTCAAAGCGAGACATAACAAAATTAGTTATAACAAAGATGTGAGACAGTTAAGATCGACTGTTAATACTCAAGTTCTTGGACCTGGCTCACGCTATGAGATCGATGCTACTATTGCAGATATTTATCTAGTATCTGATTCAGATAGACAAAGTATTGTAGGTCGTCCAGTTATTTATTTCGTTACAGATGTGTTTAGCCGCATGGTAGCAGGTTTTTATATTGGATTTGAAAATCCTTCCTATGTCACGAGTGTTCAAGCCTTAGAGATGGCGGTAGCGGATAAACAAAGTCACTGTAAAAATTATGGCCTTAATATCACAGCTGATGATTGGCCATGTATAGGCTTGCCAGATGCAATTCTCGCAGATCGAGGAGAGTTACTAGGTCATCAAATTGAGACCTTGGAAAAAAGCTTTTCAGTTCGAGTAGAGAATACACCTCCTTATCGTGGCGACTTAAAACCTATTGTGGAGCGTTACTTTAAAACGATGCAGGCAAAGTTCAAACCATTTGCGCCAGGAGTAGTCACAGAGGTTAAAGAGAAGAAAAAAGGTGGCAAAGACTATCGACTAGATGCTGCTTTGACAATTTCAGATTTCAAAAAAATTATTATTAATTCAATTTTGATGCATAACAATGCTCATCAATTAAGTCACTATGATAGAGATAGTGATATGCCGTCTGACTTACCTTTAGTTCCTATTGAATTATGGAATTGGGGATTACAACATCGAACGGGTAGGCTTCGTGCTGTCTCAGCGGATGCTTTATACATAGCGCTATTACCTCGAAAAAAAGCCACCATTTCAGATTTAGGTGTCAAGCTTTTTGGTAATTACTATATTTGTGCTGAAATAAGAGAAAAAGGCTGGCTTCATCGGAAAAACACAATCAATAGACCTAAGTCGATTAAAGTTGCTTACGATCCTTTAGATGCGAATACAATTTTTATCTTTTATGAACAAGATAGCCTCAATTACTGGAAAGCCCATTTATCCGATAGATCAAGAGAGTTTAAAGGCTGTAGTTTTTGGGAAGTGTGGCAAATACAAGAAGAGCAGAAAAAAACAGCTGCTAATCAGGAGCTTAAAAGTAGTTTCGCATTAGAAACCCTTGAACGAGAAAATGAAAAAATCATAAAAGAAGCTATTAAGGCTAAACGAACAGCATTTAAAAGTAAGTCAGCTCAGTTAGCTAATATTAATGATAACAAAAGGTTAGCTAAAGATAAGGAGCGACAGGACAGGCAGAGAAATAAGTTTAAAAAAGGTGAGTTAATTCAACTGTCTACGACCAAAAAAATCACGAAAAGTCAAACTGAATTTGATGATGAAGAGCTAGCGCTTAAGTTCCCAATTTATCATAATATTTTATCTGAAGATGACTGATTATAGAATGTTGGAGACAGTAATGATTAATGCAGTTTATAAAGAAAGCTTTGGTTCTTATAAAGGGAATCCATTCATTGAAGCACTGCCTGACATTCTAGAACCAGAACAAGTGGTCAAAAAACTTAAAGGTAATATAAAGCTCAATCATTTTGACTGTCAAGCCTCCTCTTCTATTCGAGCCCATTTGATATTGAACCGCCCCGACTTTATCGGAGAGTGATTTACTTGAGTCAGGCAGCGATGCCTGACAGGGTTAAATTATCATAATACCGCTTTTCAAACTCAAAGGGTGACACATATCCAATCGTGCTATGCAAT
>NZ_CAJGZN010000012.1 GCF_904846235.1 Psychrobacter immobilis | reverse complement strand
CTTTAAACTGGGACTGTGACAGTCGGGGCAGCTGATATCTATTTGTGTCTTCATAACCTCAAATATATCATCTTGCTTTGACTGTCACCCTCCTTTATTTCTTCAGCATACTTTTTGATACACCACCGAAAATTTTAACGAGGATATAGTGATTACTGCAGCCCTAATACTTATCATGGCCACCATTAAGTATAAAAGGAGTAAAACTGATGCTCGTTAGCGGAAGTAGGATTGAGGCTAAGACTGAAGCGCCATAATCGCTGTTAACAGTACCGCATCATCAGGATAGGTCAGTTTTATATTCTGGCGACTACCAGAGACTAAGCGTATTGGTAAACCTATTTGTTCAAAAGCACTGGCTTCATCTGTGATGCTTAGCTGATGTTCAAACACATGATTTAGGACTTTTCTTAATTGACCTAAGCGGAATACTTGCGGGGTTTGTGCTTGCCACATGTTGCTACGATCAATAGTAGATTTGGTATAAGAATGTGGACGACTCTCTTCTGCGGAGGTAGCTTGCTGATAGGAAGCTTTTAACGTATCGGCCACTGGTGTCGCTAGAATAGCGCCGTAAGGCTCCAGCATCGCTGCTTCAATCACTTGATCGATATCTGAACTTGGTACAGCAGGACGTGCTGCATCGTGAATAAGCACCAAATCTGAATCATCAGCACCTGTCTGACTAATTGCTTCAACGCCCGACTGTACTGACTGCCAACGCTCTGCTCCGCCGACTGCATAGCTTATAGGAAGTGCAAACTCTAATTGTTGCGCCGTGCTGTCATCGGCTGATATGACCAATAGACACCTATCGATGTAATCACTACAAGCAAGTCGTGCCACGCTATGCTGCAACAGCGTCTGACCTTCTAGCATTGTATATTGCTTGGCAATAGACGCACCAAAACGGCTACCGCGACCAGCTGCGACGATCATGGCATGTATATTAGGGGTTGTATTCATAGTGGTGTACTCATGGTTTGAGCCCATGACAGTATATGTAAAGAGGAATAAAGCAGGTGTTAAGTATGATGAATGATGTCAGATAACAACATTATGATGCTGCATCATGAAAATTAATTCATGTCGTAAAAATTAGTGTATTCGTGAAAGCTAATGTATTTATAAAAGCTAATAGTTGCTGTGCGTGGTTGGTGCGGTGGATACTTGGACAAAAGTCTCATTGGGTTTGATTAAACCTAAATCTAAGCGAGCATGCTCTTCTACGGCCTCAAGTCCCGTTTTTAAATCTTGAACATCGGTGCGTAGTAAGTTGTTTGCTGCAACTTGATTGTCATTCAAACGTTGTTGCTCTTCGATTTGAGCCGTCAACTTGTTGTGTTCAAAGCGGCCATTTTCACCCAACCAATACTGATATTGCAACCCTAAAAGCACTGCAACGGCTAAAGCAAGTAGTATAAATTGGCTAAAATATTTCATAAGGTGATAACGCCAAACGGTATAAAAGAGGATAGTAAAGTTTGAGCTGATTAGGCGATATATAAATGATTATATATCGCCCAAATATTGACTTCAGCTGATGAGTCTAGGCTTTTTAGCGTATATTACTTAACGCATATTACGCGCCAAAGATCCAGTCAGACTCTTAGCCACGTAGACCGATAAACTCTTCACGGCCACGATAGCTTGCACGTACTTGCTGCTCGATACGTAGCAATTGGTTGTACTTCGCTACGCGGTCTGAACGACATAGTGAGCCAGTTTTGATCTGGCCTGCCGCTGTACCAACTGCCAAGTCTGCAATGGTGCTGTCTTCCGTTTCACCTGAACGATGTGAAATGATGGTTGCATAGCCATTTTTCTTAGCCATATAAATCGCATCTAGCGTTTCTGACAAGGTGCCAATTTGATTAAATTTAATCAAAATAGCATTGGCAATATGCTTATCAATACCTTCTTGCAAGATTGTAGGATTGGTTACAAACAAATCATCACCAACCAATTGGACTTTATCGCCAATCTGCTCGGTCAAATACTTCCAACCATCCCAATCCGACTCATCAAGACCATCTTCGATAGAGATAATCGGATACTGACGTGCCAGCCCAACTAGATAATCTGAGAACCCTTGGCTATCAAAGGCTTTATTACCTTCACCTGCCAAGACGTATTGACCGTTTTTGTAAAATTCACTAGCTGCACAATCTAGCGCAAGATGAATATCTTCACCAGCTTTGTAGCCGACTTGTTCAATCGCTTGCATGATAACCGTGATGGCTTCTTCGTTGCTACGTAGGTTTGGTGCAAAACCACCTTCATCACCAACGGCAGTGTTGAGACCTTGTGATTTCAACACAGACTTTAAGCTATGGAAAATTTCTGTACCAGCACGCAGCGCTTCTGAGAAGCTTGTGAAGCCCACAGGCTCAATCATAAACTCTTGAATATCAACCGTGTTGTCCGCGTGCTCGCCACCGTTCAAGATGTTCATCATCGGCACAGGCATGGTCAACGACGTTTGATTACGTAGATTGGCGATGTATTGATGCAATGGCAGATTCTGTGACTTGGCTGCCGCTTTGGCCGTCGCAAGTGACACAGCTAGCATGGCGTTAGCACCCAAGCTTTCTTTGTTTTCTGTACCATCTAGCGCAATCATGGCATCATCAATAGCCTGTTGCTCAGTCACATCTTTGTCAATCAAGGCACTGCGGATTTGACTATTGACATTAGAAACGGCTTTTTTGACGCCTTTACCCATAAAGCGGGTCTTGTCGCCATCACGTAGCTCAAGCGCTTCACGTGAGCCTGTTGATGCGCCACTTGGAGCAGCAGCACGGCCGACGGTACCGTCAGCTAAAATAACATCAGCTTCGATAGTTGGGTTGCCGCGCGAGTCTAAAATTTCACGAGCGCGAATGTCTTTAATTGCGGTGACGTTGTTGGTTTCTTCAGCGTACATAATGTCTGTTAATTCCTTTGGTCATGCCAAGTTTGTGAGATAAATAACGGCAGCTAGCATACAAAAAAGATAAAGCAAAATATCATATAGCGCATAGTCCTAAAAACCCTGCATACCTTTCTATCTTGTGGCTATCGTTGCCTAACGATTAGAGGTGTATGGAGCAGATTAATAGTCGGCTATAGTGCTTGGCATCATAGCATATATTTTACCAAACTTCCCTTATCTTACACCGACTTGCAGTCATAAAAACAATCTTATAGATACATATATGCGATGGTTGCCTCTTTTATATTTGTAGAATACCTAAGCAAATATGATAGCTACGATTTCGCTATGCGTTTATTATCCGTATGAGAGATTGATACCGTATTATCTAACTCAACCTCTGTCTTAAACCGTGTCAATCGTAGTGCATTCATGAGTACTGAGATGGAGCTAAGCGCCATAGCAGCGGCGGCAATCATCGGATTCAAAAACCCGAATGCAGCAAGCGGAATACCAAGACAGTTATAAATAAAGGCAAAAAACAGATTTTGCTTGATATTGCGTAGCGTTGCTTGAGCGATTTTTTGTGCCGCATCGATATGCATGAGCGACTCACCCATTAGCCGTGCAGAGGCACTATGCTGAGCGACATCAGTTCCCTCAAACATCGCAAAGCTGGCATCGGCAGTAGCCATCGCTGGCGCATCGTTGACGCCGTCTCCTGCCATCGCCACCTTATGACCAGCAGTTTGCAATAGTGCAATTTGACTGGCCTTGTCACGCGGGCTCATCTTGCCATAAGCCTTATCAATACCCAACTGCCCTGCTACATGATCGACGACGGACTGCTTATCACCACTCATCAAAATGACATTGATACCCGCATCTTGTAGTGCAGCGATTGCTTGCGGCGTATCTGCCTTTAAGTCATCGGCTAGTGCAAACGCACCTAGTGGCTCATCATTGATACTAATCGCAACGGTACTGGCAATTTGCCATACTTTTGGCATAAATCTTGGCAACGTCAAGTTCGCAAACTCTGCCGTACCCACTTTTATCAGCCCAAGACCTTCGATATTTGCTTGTATACCAGCGCCTTTTATCACACTAATATCAGTCACATTAAATAGATTTAATTGGCGGTCTTTAGCTGTGTTTACCAGAGCAGTTGCTAATGGATGACTGGCATGCGCCTCGACACTGGCCGCAATCTGCAATACATCATCCACAGCAAGCGATTTATCCACCATGACATGATCGACGATAGTAGGTTTACCAATCGTCAATGTGCCTGTTTTATCGAGCACTACCGTATCGATATTGCCTGCTGCCTCAAGACTTTGTGCATCCTTGAACCAAACACCATGACGCGCGGCAACACCCATACCAGCCATGATCGCCGCTGGCGTGGCCAAACCAAGCGCACAAGGACAAGCAATGACCAATACTGATACGGCATGCATTAGGGCAGTATCAACCATACCTGTTAGCCACCATGTGACCCCAAAAGTAACCAACGCAATCGTTACTACTACGGGGACAAAAATAGCCGTTACTCGATCCGCGAGACGCGCTAGATTGGCTTTTGAGCCTTGTGCATCACTCAACGCTTGTACCATATCGCCGAGTTTCGTGTCGCTGCCCTTCGCACTGACACGGTATAGCAGACTGCCATTCTCTACCAAAGCGCCTGCCAGTAATCCATCGCCTTGCTCTTTTTTGAGGGCTACCGACTCACCAGTTAAATGACTCTCCACGCACCAACCGCTGCCTTCTATGACGGTACCATCTGTAGCGACGCGGCTACCTTGTTTTGCACGTAAGACGTCATCCACTTGCACATCAGACAACGCAATATTATGAAATTCACCATTTGGCTGTCGCTGCTCTACTTCATCAGGTGTCAATGACAATAATAAATCAATACTGTTTAGGCTGTGCTTCTTGGTACGTTCCTCAAGATACTTACCTGTACGCACAAAGGCAATGACCATCACCCCTGCTTCAAAATATACGGCTGGGCTATTACTCGCACCGTGTCCGCCCAGATGCCCACTTTGCAAAAGACTGTTTAAAGTACCATCGCCGTGCGTGAGCCATAGATAAGTCGAATACGCCCATATCGTCACGGTACCAATGACCACTAGCACATCCATATTGGCAAGGCCACCTTTTATAGATGCCCATGCGCTCTTATAAAAAGGTAACGCCAAGCCAAACTGTACTACAGTCGCTAAAATAAATTGCACCCAGACTGGCGGCATCCACGCCATACCAAAACCCGCCAACATACCTACCATACCCACCAAAAACGGCACCAAACAAACCCATAATCCGATCAAACGCCATGGGTATTGAGTGGCGGTATCTTCCTCAGTCTGAGCAAATAAGCTATCGGCTGCCTGCACATTAGCCACAAAGCCCGTTTTATTCACCCACTCTGTCACCTGTTCGGGCGTCGTCTGGGTTGGATCATAATCAACATTGGCAGTCTCGCCAGCAAAACTCACACTTACCTCGTACACCGAAGGCTTTTTATTAAGCACCTTCTCGATTCTTGAGGCGCAGGCCTGACAAGTCATGCCATCAATCGCTAATTGCAGATGCGCTCGTTGCGGTGTCAGTGGCGTGTTGGACTCAACATCAGTTTCGACATCATAAGACTCATCTTTGGTAGTACGGGTGGTATCGTTCATAAATAAAACTCGTCATGGTGCCTATAAATTCGTAGGAACCACGATAAAATATCAGTGGGTAGGCAAAAAATTCAAATAAAGCAATTAGGTTATATCGTATTCAGTATGAGCATTTTAGACAAAGTAGCCATGTATCAAAGTATCAAAGTATCAAAGTATCGAGACTGAATACTCGTAATCGTTAATCATTAAAAAACCAGCTATCATGCTTGTAATAACATGTTAGCTGGTTTTTTACATAGAAGATGAGATTTATGAGTTAGCAACTGTCGCCTCAAATCCCGCATCGTCAATAGCTGAAGCAATAGCCTCTGCACTGGTTTTGCTATCATCAAAGGTTATCGTCGCTAGGTTATCAGCGAGGTCAACGGTAATAGTTTCTAATCCATCAATATCGGCTGTTGCCGTATGTACGCTTGCTACGCATCCGCCACAAGTCATACCGTCAATTTTAATAATACGTGTTTGATCTGCCATATTGGGCTCCTTATTTTTATTAGTAATGAGCAACTCTAATAGTGATTCTGTTAATACTTACTTTGATATTTTTTAAGTTATCAAAGTAAGAGCAACTACCAAAGCTACATTAAATAAGCATAAGCTCTATTACCCTCGACAACAAGACCGTTTGGTTGTTGCTTTATTAACGAGATGCTATTAACGAAACAGTAACTTGTTAATAAAAACGTAAAAGAGCTCATCGACAAGTTTATAACAATAGCCATTTGTAATGTCTAGTCGTTATGATGCGGGTTCTGCGGTGAGTCAATCGGAAATGGCTGAGTTACATAGTCCACCATACTAATCGCCGCCGTCAAGGCATGGATACTAGTATTTGTATCATCATAGCTCACCGTTGCGACATTATGCTCGGGATCCAAATTGATAGCCATCACGCCTGAGATGTTTTTAAGCGCGGTCATTACGCTATCTAAGCCTTCTTCATCGTCAATATTTTCGATGCTTACTTGCGCCATCTGAATTGCCATTGTATAGCCCTCTTATCACGTACCGTATCAATGAGTATCCAATACTTCAAAACCTTTGACCAAATCATCAATTTGCTTAAGCTGACGTAAAAATGGCTCTAGTTGGCTCATACGCAGCGCACATGGACCATCACATTTTGCAGTTTCTGGGTTTGGATGCGCTTCTAAAAACAACCCTGCCAACCCTGTAGCCATACCTGCACGGGCAAGCGTTGTAATCTGCTCACGACGGCCACCAGCACTATCACTACGTGCACCTGGCTGTTGTAAACTATGCGTCACGTCAAAGAATACGGGGATATCCATCTGCTTCATGGTATCAAAACCAAGCATATCCACAACCAGATTATTATATCCAAAGGCACTACCACGCTCACAAAGTATCAATTTATCATTACCACCCTCTAAGCACTTATTGACGATATGACGCATCTCATGAGGGGCCAAAAACTGCGCCTTTTTGATATTAATAATGGCATCTGTTTTTGCCATCGCATGCACTAGATCTGTCTGACGTGACAAAAATGCAGGTAACTGAATAATATCAGCCACTTCAGCGACTGGTGCTGCTTGATGTGGTTCATGCACATCAGTGATAATCGGTACTTGGAATTTTTCTTTGATCTGACCTAGCCAATCGATACCCTGCTCTAAACCGGGCCCACGATACGAATGCAAACTTGAGCGGTTGGCTTTATCAAAGCTCGCTTTGAAAACATAGCCGATACCCAAGCGCTTGCAGATATCAACATACTGCTCAGCGATCTCAAATGCCAACTCTTTAGACTCTAAAACATTCATACCGCCGAACAATACAAAAGGCTGGTCGTTACCAATGTTAATCGTATCGTTGTTAGGAGTGTTGAGCGTGATATGTGATTGTGCGGTCAATAAGTTGTCCATGAAGCCATTACCTCTTATTTTGTTATTAATATGTCTATCCCATATTGTAACCGATAGGCTGATTAAAAAAAGTATGCAAGCGTAATTAGACGTCATTAGTAAAGATGATTGCTGATTAATAACAACAAACAGCCTGAATTAAACAAAAAAAGACCAATCCGAAGATCAGTCTTTTTTATAATTACCAAGCTGTCGTACGATAATGCTTATTTGTTATCGCTATAGTTTCTTGCTGCTTTAACAAAGCTGTTAAACAGTGGATGACCACCGCGTGGCGAGCTGGTAAATTCAGGATGGAACTGTACGGCGATAAACCAAGGATGGTTAGGAATCTCAACCGACTCAACCAAATGCTGCTTGGCAGAATAGCCTGATATCGTCATACCTGCTTGCTCTAATGGCTCGATATAACGGTTATTCATCTCATAACGATGACGATGACGCTCAGTGATATTGGTTGAACCATAGATTTGCGCAAGCTTACTACCAGCCACCAGTTCCGCTTGCTGCGCGCCTAAACGCATAGTGCCACCGAGGTCTGAGTCATCGCTACGAATCTGTAGCTCGCCGCGCTCATCTAGCCATTCAGTGATCAGACCAATGATAGGCTCAGCGGTAGTACGATGAAACTCAGAAGAGTTGGCATCGATATGCAGCACATTACGGGCATATTCAATCACCGCCAACTGCATACCCAGACAGATACCCAGATACGGCACTTTATTTTCGCGGGCGTAAGTGATGGCTCTCATTTTACCAGTGGTACCGCGCTCACCAAAACCACCTGGGACCAAAATCGCATCGGCGTCGTTTAGACGCGCATACAGCTCATCGTCCGTCTCTAGTAGCTCAGCATCGATATAGTCAATTTTGACATCTGACTGATGCACGATACCGGCATGTAGCAACGCTTCGTTGATCGACTTATAAGCATCTGGAAGCTCGACGTATTTGCCGACCATCGCAACCGTCACTACCGCTTGAGGGTTGAGCTGGGCTTCGACCACTTTGTCCCAATCGCTCAAATCCGCTTCAGGGACGTCAAGACCAAAACGCTCACAGATGAGATCGTCAAGATCTTGCTCATGTAGGGTGCGCGGGATTTGATAGATGCTTTGGGCATCTTCACACATGATGACTGCGCGCTCTTCGACATTGGTAAACAGCGCAATCTTGCGGCGGTTGTCTTGCGAGATATGGTGGTCAGAGCGGCAGATCAAGATATCTGGCTGCAGACCGATAGAACGTAACTCTTTTACCGAATGCTGGGTAGGTTTGGTTTTGGTTTCACCTGCACTAGCGATATAAGGCACCAGCGTTAGATGCATCAGCATAGCGCGATTGCGTCCAAGCTCTACTTGCATTTGGCGTACCGCTTCCATAAAAGGAAGTGACTCGATATCACCGACCGTACCGCCAATCTCGATAATGGCGATATCATAGCCTTCGCCACTGGCAAGAATTTTACTTTTGATTTCATCAGTGATATGCGGAATCACCTGTACCGTACCACCCAAATATTCACCGCGGCGCTCTTTATTCAAAACGTTTTGATAGATACGACCACTGGTGAAGTTGTTGCTCTTACTCATCTTAGAGTGGCGTAAGAAGCGCTCATAGTAGCCTAAATCCAAATCGGTCTCAGCGCCGTCTTCGGTGACGAACACTTCGCCATGTTGAAATGGGCTCATCGTACCTGGATCGACGTTGATATACGGATCCATTTTGGTCATCGTCACGCTCACGCCGCGTGCTTCAAGCACTGCGGCAAGAGAGGCTGCGGTAATACCTTTTCCTAGTGAGGACACTACCCCACCGGTCACAAATATAAACTTGGTCATAGTACTCTGTCGGTAATTGGTAAAGAAGGATTTTACTAAAAATACGCTACAAAATATAGGGCAAAAGCACAAACTCTTTAAAACACTCAGTTTTTAACGCTTAATTGTCATAAGTGCGTAATCATCGTAAATACGTAGCTATTATAACCCACTGCGGCTTTAAAAAGGTCACAACAAAAAAACTCACCCCGAAGGATGAGTTTTTTATAATACGTTTTCTAATGTTTAGATTAGAATTTGTATTCTAGACCAGCACCGACCACGAAGACGCTAGCATCACCACGCGCTCTGACAAGAATATCTTTATCACCGTCATCTTGACCAGCAATGAAAAGATCATTTTTTAAGTCTGCAGTGTTATTACCGACATAAGCATGTGCAATTATATTCTTTCTAAAGCTATATTTACCGCCTACGACGATTTGATCTGAATTATTTTCATTAATGCCTCTTAAGTTATCCGTTTTATTGTACTGTGCATATATTGAGGCTGGACGAGCGAGGTTACTTAGACCCATCTCAGCACTTAATATCAATCCTTTTTCAGTTTCATTAGTATCATCAAAATCAGCTTGTTGGTATAGAGCGCCCACTTTTACTGGATAAGCAACATAATTACTTAGATCGACAGTAGCCGTCCCACGGATCATATCGCCGCCCGTATTAGTACTACTGGGATTTTTAGTAGCCAGATCACTCTGATAAGCAACACCAGCCGTAAAGCCATTGCCTGGATTAAATAGTAATGAGGCACCATAGCCGCTGTCACGACTATTATCGTCAGATATAAAGTCTTCATCAGCACCATACTGCAACGCAAGCTCTAATGGTAACTCATTGTATTTAGGCGCTTTCCAGACGATAGAGTTATTAACTCGGTAACCATCAGCTAAGGTTAAAGCATTGGCTAGTGTATTTTTGCTTAAACTACTAGCACCCACATTGTCCCAGTAACCTTCATTGACCGTGACATTATCGATATAATCAACGACTGAGTAGTTACGACCAAAGCGGAATTCGCCAAGGTCTTTATTCTTTAGACCCAGATAAGTATCACGGCTTTTAAAACCGATGTTACTGCTGCCACTATCATCAACCTTGATTCCATACTCTAATTGGTAGATCACATCAGTATTGGCAGTCATGGCTTCAGAACCTTTGAAACCAATACGTGAAGATTTTGATGCGATTTCTACTGAACTGTTGTCTTCATTAATGCTTATACTACTATCGTCCATAGCTTCTCGTTCGAATGAAGCATTGACATAGTTGGCGGTAACAAATGCTTTGCCATAAACAGTCGGTGCCGCTTGAGCTGTAGATACTAATAGCATTGCGACTGATGAGGCTAAAAATAGTTTTTTCAAAAGACATCTCCACTTTACAATTTTTTTGATAAATTGGTTAAGGTTAGCTGATATATAAAGAGTTACTGAACTAGTCAGACATAAATATAGCAATCCAATATGACAGTAAGATGAAAAAACAAAATTTACATACCTGTAACTATTCGCATTACTTAATTTTAGACTGTATCTTTTTATCGCATAAAAAAACTCACTCCGAAGGATGAGTTTTTGAACACACTAGATGTTTAAAGGTTCAGACTAAAATAAGTATTCTATCCCTCCTCCGATAGCGAGTACATCAATATCACCACGTAAGTCGATTTCATTAACATTGCCGTCTTCGTCTCTCGAACCAAAACGACCATTGTTTAATTCCGCTGAATTTAGACCAGCATAGGCATGAGCGATCATATTATTTTTAAACGCATATTTGCCACCTACAACGACTTGATTTGAGTCATTATTCTCAAGACCACTGATATTGTCGGTTTTGTCATACTGAATATAAACAGAGGCTGGACGGGCAAAATTCGAAAGACCCATTTCAGCACTCACCACTAAACCGTCCTCTGTTGCAGTAGTAGTACCGGCATAGTCAGCTTCTTGATATAGAACGCCTAACTTTACAGGAGCTGCGATATATTTACCTAAATCGACGCTAGCACTGCCACGGATAATATCACCACTAACACTCATGTCTTGCTCATAAGCAATACCAGCGGTAATGCCTGTACCTGGATCAAACATCAATGAGGCACCATAGCCTGCGTCACGATCACTCTCAGATATAAAGTCTTCATCAGCACCATACATCAGCGCAAGCGCTAATGGTAGGTCATTGTATTTAGGCGCTTTCCAAACGATTGAATTATTGATACGGTTACCAACGGTCGGGGTCAAAATATTAGCAAAGCTGTCGTTGTTGTTCAGAGTACTAGAGCCAAGATTATCCCAATAACCTTCATTAACTGATACGTTATTGATATAGTCAATGACTGTGTAGTTACGACCAAAGCGGAATTCACCGAAGTCTTTATTTTTTAAACCTAAATAAGTATCACGACTTTTGAAGCCAATGTTATCGCTACCACTATCATCAACTTTAACGCCGTACTCTAATTGGTAAATTACGTCAGTGTTGGCCGTTATCGCTTCAGAGCCTCTGAAGCCTAAACGTGAAAGATTAGAATTAACTTGTAATGAACCGTTGTCTTCATTAATTCTGTTATTATTATCCATATTCTGACCATCAATTTCAGCATTAACGTAATCAGTAGTAACGAATACTTTACCATAAACGGTAGGTGCTGCCTGTGCTGCAGATACAGATAGGGCGGCGATTGCTGTCGCTAAAAGTAGTTTTTTCATGGGGTATCTCCACTTTACAATTGTAGTAATGAGCAAGCTGTGATTAGCTGGCGCCCATAATGGTATCGTCACAAATCCTCAAAGATATAATGTGTAACTGGCTACCGAGATTAGTCAGAAACAAGTGTGGCGAATTTCTATTACAGTAAGGTAAAAAACCATGACACACATGACTGGGATTAAACAACGCAACTGCCATGTAACGTTTGGTCTTTATTGCTCCGTGCGTAACATCCGTTACCAAACTCATACTTCGAATACAAGCATAACAACTTTGACATAATTTGCAACATATTTTTTTGCTTTTTCGATACACGCGTTATCGAATAACAGATGATTTCTTATATTTGAACGATTGTGAAAAAACTTCTATTTACTCAATTAGATACGAATAATATTGGTTAATACCGTTACTAATAGTCTTAAACGCACATAATAGATACTAAGTAATATACCAAAAAAGAGCGCTATTTATTTATCACAAATAGCGCTCATAAGACAGTTTCTGACTTATGTTTGACACATTTGGTAGTTACAAACGAGCAAGACTGACTGGCATACTTGCTCATCAAATATGCTTAGATACCTGTCATATTTGGTCTATTGTTCTAAGCGTTTGCTTTGAGATCCAAACGTGCTTGATGCAACAATGGCTCAGTATAACCACTAGGCTGTGCGCGTCCTTTGAATACTAGATCGCAGGCGGCTTTGAATGCATAAGAGCTATCAAAGTTATCTGCCATTGATTGATAGTCATTATCGCCTGCATTCTGCTCATCGACGACCTTGGCCATGCGTTTCATCGTATCCATCACTTGCTGCTCACTAACCACGCCATGATGCAACCAATTAGCAATATGTTGGCTTGAGATACGCAAAGTAGCACGATCTTCCATGAGACCGACATCATTGATATCAGGCACCTTGGAGCAACCAACGCCTTGATTTACCCAGCGTACGACATAACCCAAGATACCTTGAGCATTGTTTTCAAGCTCTTGCTGCTTTTCTTCATCAGTCCAATCGGTATTTTTCGCTAATGGAATGGTCAAGATGTCATCCAAGCTAGCACGCTCGCGTGATTTTAGCGTGTCTTGTACATCAGCTACGCTCACTTGATGATAGTGTATGCTATGCAAGGTAGCGCCCGTTGGTGATGGCACCCACGCAGTGCTAGCGCCAGATTTAGGATGAGCAGCCTTAGTATCCATCATCTCTTTCATTTCATCAGGCTTAGCCCACATACCTTTACCAATTTGCGCGCGACCTTGTAGGCCTGTCTCTAGACCGATATCGACGTTCCACTGCTCGTAAGCAGGCTGCCATGCTTGCGACTTCATCTCGCCTTTTGGTACAAATGGACCTGCATTCATGCTGGTATGCATCTCATCACCAGTACGATCTAAGAAGCCGGTGTTAATAAAGATAACTCGCTCTTTGGCTTGGCGGATTGCTTCTTTTAAGTTGACCGTCATACGGCGCTCTTCGTCCATGATGCCGATTTTGAGCGTATTGCGCTCTAGACCTAACAGGTCTTCAGATGCATTAAATAAGTCATTGGCCATTTTGACTTCTTCAGGACCATGCATTTTTGGCTTCACGATATACATTGAGCCTTGACGCGAATTTGATAGCTCGTTTTTGCCTTTAATATCATTAAGTGATAATAGTGGCGTGATTAAACCATCCATTAAGCCTTCAAATATTTGCTCTTGACCATCGCCCAAATCAACTAAGATCGCAGGGTTCTGCATTAAGTGACCGACATTACGGATTAATAATAGCGAACGACCTGGCAAGATCAGCTTGCCACCATCTGGCGTGTTATATTCACGATCTGGGTTTTGCTTACGTGTACGCGTTTTGCCGCCTTTTTCAAAGGTTTCTTGTAGGTCGCTATTCATCAAGCCAAGCCAATTACGATAGACTTCGACTTTTTCTTCTGCATCTACCGCAGCGACTGAATCTTCACAATCCTGAATAGCTGTCATGGCAGATTCAAGCAGTACATCTTTGATATTCGCTGGATCGTCTTTACCCACTGGATGACTACTGTCGATTTGAATCTCAGCATGCAAACCGTTGTTCTTTAACAGTACTCCTGTAGGAGCTTCAGCTTCCCCGACAAAGCCAACAAACTTAGCCATATCTTTTAGCTCGGTACTGCTATCACCTTGTACGACTTCTAGCTTGCTATCGACTACTTTAAAACCAGTCACATCATTGTAAGAACCTGATGCTAATGTAAAGTGCTTATCTAAGAACGCTTTGGCGTAAGCGACAACAGCAGCGCCGCGAGTAGGATTATAGCTACCACCCGCTTCTTGGCCATTGTCACTACTGATAACATCGGTGCCGTACAAAGCATCGTATAAGCTACCCCATCGCGCATTGGTCGCGTTAAGCGCATAACGAGCGTTACGAACTGGTACGACTAGCTGCGGCCCTGCGATGTGCGCAATTTCATCATCGACGTTTTTGGTATCAACCGTAAATGCTTCGCCTTCAGGTAGCAAATAACCAATCTCTTGCAGGAATGTCTTATAAGCTGGATAATCGATTTCGCCATCTTTTGCAGGATTATCTAGATGCCACTGATCAATCTGTGCTTGGATCTTGTCACGAGTTTCCAATAGTGCTTTATTGCGCGGGGTAAACTCTTTAATAACCTTTTCGAAACCTGACCAATAATCGTCTGAATCCACACCGACTTTCGGTAGTACTTCGTTTTCAATAAAGTCATATAACTGCTGATCGATGGCAAGACTGCCTTTTTGAATACGATTGGTGTTAGAAGACTGGCTCATATTGTTATCCTTATCTGTTCGTGAGGGGTACTAATACTGAGTTGTGACAGTAACTGTTTAAGATTTTTTAATCTTATGAGGTTTAAATGTTCATATCTCATTCGTTGTGGAATCTTTGATTCTCTAGTTTTTCTAAGAATATATATCTACAAATTTGATGTTCTAGTAAAAGGCAATCTATTGATATCAGGTTTACTCTTTACTAATAGTGAATCATAAAAGTAAGACGAAATGCTTAAATAGCAAAATCTCATCCTACTATCAAATAATAAAATTAACAAGGAAACACCATTCACTAAGTAAATACTTAGGCTGTTTAATAATGATAGTCTATAAGTGGCCTACTCTAGGAGCTATAATCATCATCTAGAAATTAGATGCAGCAAAATTAATATAAACAGTAAGTAATCATTGATACCTTTAATTATGCTTAACCGTTATCTATTAATAAATACCTATTGGTGACTGTCGGTTATTTAGCATCGTATCTAGGTCAGACTAACGATATAATTACTGGTATTACTATTCATAAATAAAGCTTCCTTAGACTATGACTATCAATCAACAAGACCTCACGACATTACAATCGACAGCAAATACGATAGATAACGATAATATCGAGAAAAATTCTGTCGAAGAAAATATCTCTCAAACTGTAAATAATAGTGCAGAAAAAGATCTAATCGAAAAAGAGCTGCCTGAAGAGGATAGCATCGATATTACGCATTTACGTACTCCTATAAAAGTAGATTTATCTCCTGTTTATAACTTTTTAGGTGCTCGAACCACGCAATCTTGGGTAGATGCCGCGATTGCAAACCTACCTATGATTATTCAAGACCATGCTAACTGCGAAAAAAAGGCCGCTGGCACTGCAATGAATTTGATATTTCGTTATGAGTTCTCTTATGACTTGCAGCGTAAACTTGCACAGCTGATACGAGAAGAGATGCTGCACTACGAGCAAGTACTGGGTATCATGAATGAGCGTGGGCAGGAATGGAAATATCTAAGTGCTGGACGCTACGCCAAAGGTATGTTGAAGCATAAACGCACTTACGAGCCAGCAGCGATGGTTGATGTATTAATAATTGGGGCATTTATTGAGGCGCGCTCTTGTGAGCGTTTTGCAGCATTGGCCGAAGTCATCGATGATGAACGCTTAGCAAAATATTATCGTTATCTACTCAAGTCAGAGAGCCGTCATTTCGAGGATTATCTCGCGCTTGCTCAATCATTGTCAGATGAGAATATCGATGAGCGAGTTGCTTTCTTTAAGGAAGTAGAGGCTGAATTAATAATTAGCCCAGATGCTGAGCTACGTTTTCATAGTGGTACACCTGCTTAAAGCCCACTCTTTACCTAAACCTACTATCTATATAATGTAGAAAGTAAAAATATAGTAAGCAAAAAAGGCACTGTGTTTGGTAAGAGTATATAACTCGTATCAAACACAGTGCCTTTTTATCTATGTGCAAATGCCTATTTATGTACAAATACTAATAGCTATTGATGTAGTGAGTTCTTACTTTTTATCTTCCATCAATGGACTGTCATACTGTTTGTTGCTCTTGGCGACATTATGCGGATCATGATCTTCTGTAGCCTTTTCTGCTGCGGCTGGATTTGCTTTCTGTAATGCATCATCAGGAACAATACCATTATTGTCATCTGCATCTTTCAAATTATGATCGTTATTGACGCTTTCGTTATGTGAGTTATTCATTGGTACTCCCTACTATGATAATTACTCGTCTAACCCAAGAAACACTATATATCTTTTGAGATTTACACCTATCTAATCTTTTTCATCAGGATTTAAGATACGGGTTTGTGCGTTATCAATATTGGCATAACGATTTAAATCATTAATACCCTCACTCTTTGGTGCTGCACTACCGACAGTATCTTCATTAATATTATCGTCAAATGCAGTACTTCCTTCTTGATCACGGCGATCTGGTTGGCGCGCTGGATTGTCATTATCATTTACGTGTTCTGAGTCGACCACAGATTCATCAAAAGTATCAGTTCCTTTGTTCTCAGTGGTATTTTTCTCAATTGCATTATGATCGTCAGATCCTAGTATCTTTGCCTTGTCTATTGCTGAGTCTTTGGCTTGCATTATCATATCCTCTTTTATATTTATAATTTTATCGATTTGGTTAGCCCGCTGTTATCTATAGTCCTTTACTCGTTACCTTTTTGGCTCAAGTCGTAGGCACTTAGTTCTGCTGCGTTCTTGCCACCAGCTGGAAGATTCTCTTCTTTACGTGGATCAGCATAAACTTCGTCGGTCTCTTGTGAGTCTTGCTCAGGGCCATCGATTTCAGGCTTGTGCTTGCGCCCTGCATAGCTATCTTTAGGGTTTTCTAACTCATTAGCAGCAGGGTCATCCACGATTACCTTTTCTTCTGTGTCTGTTACTACTGGTTCTTGCATAGTCATGGCGTATCCCTCGCTTTATTATTTGTTATTATTAATTCGATGTTTGATGTTTGATGTCGTAGATTACTTATCAGTACGTAGATCATCATCGATAAAAGGCGTTTGCTCTTCTTCGCTTAATGATTCAGGAGCATCAACCTTTTTATTCTCTGCTAAGTTCTTCTCAACTTCCTGACCATTTACCTGTTCTGCAGCTTGCTTGATATCTGAATTGTCATCGTTAGTAGTACTCATGATTTATTTCCTATTCTTATGATTTGATTACATGGTTTTAAAACATTAAATCGATATATGTTTCAAGACTGTACCAACGCCCAAATGAGTAACCAATACTTATCAAGTAGCGTCAGAATTGATATTAATTATAGGTATGACCTTGGGTAATGCACCAGTGTACTGCCGTATCAATATGTGAATAATTGTGAGGTTGCAAGTCAGTTTGTAACTTTTGCGGTTGGTGAGCACAAAAAACCAAGCACCAGTATTTACCAGTGCTTGGTCAGATAGATAATTGAATAGCTGATTATCGCCTAAAGGTGCTTTTAAGAATTAGCTAGACTCTTCGACACGATTAATCGTTTTTAATAAATGCTCTTGTGCGACGTGTGGCTCCTCACCTGCTGCTGGCTGTAACTGCTGCCAAACGCCAGTGCCATCAAGTGTCCACGCTTGCGTATTATCCTGTAAGTAGCTAATTAAGCCATCCTGATAAATCTGCTTAAATAGCTTTTTATTCTCAATCGGGAACGCCACTTCTACACGATGGAATAGGTTACGATCCATCCAGTCTGCACTACCGCAGTATAGACGCTCATCACCATCGTTATAAAAATAATAAACGCGCGTATGCTCCAAAAACCGACCGATAACAGAGCGCACAGTAATGTTTTCAGAGAGTCCTTTTACTTGTGGACGTAAACAACACATCGACCGCAGAATTAATTCAATATTAACGCCTGCCTGCGAGGCATCGTATAATTTATCAATGAGACGGCGCTCAGTTAACGCATTGGCCTTGATAATGATATGAGAACGTTTGCCCGCTTTGGCATGAGTGATTTCATCATCGATAAAGCTCATCAACTTCTCATGCAAAGTAAACGGTGCATGTAATAGTTTTTTGAGGTTGGCAGGCTTACCCATGCCGGTTAACTCTTGGAATATCTTGTGAACATCTTCTGAGATATCAGGATCGGCGCTAAACAGACCATAGTCCGTATAGACTTTGGCATTGGCCGCGTGATAGTTACCAGTGCCTAAATGAACATAACGACGGATTCGATCGTCCTCGCGGCGTACGATTAGCATGAGCTTGGCATGGGTTTTGTAGCCGACAATGCCGTAAACTACGACCGCGCCTGCCTCTTGCAAATAGTTAGCAACGGCAATATTAGAGGCTTCGTCAAAACGCGCACGCAACTCGATGACGGCCGTGACTTCTTTGCCATTACGAGCGGCGGCGGCCAGTGCCTTAACGATCTCTGAGTTGGTACCTGAGCGGTATAGTGTCTGCTTGATTGCCAATACTTTGGGGTCGCTAGCTGCCTGCCAAAGCAAATTGATAATGGGAGAAAATGCATGAAACGGATGATGCACGAGCACATCGCTTTTGCGCATGGCAGCAAACATACTGGTCGATTTGTCTGACTTGTCCATCTCTCGGCGAAATGCTTTGGGTATGGCGTGGGTAAACGGCTGATAGCGCAGCGCTGGGATATTAAAATCAAACAGCAAGCGCGTCAGATTGACGGGGCCATTGACACGGTATAGCTGATTGTCATGCAGTTCAAACTCATTGAGCAAGTACTCACTGATATGCGTCGGACAATCAGTCGTTACCTCAAGACGTACTTTATCACCGAAGCGGCGGTTTTCAAGCTCGCCTTCTAGTGCTTTGGCAATATCTTCGACATCATCGGCCAAATCTAAATCGGCATTACGTGTCAGCCTAAATTGGTGACAACCTGTCACACTCATTCCAGGGAATAGCTCACCGATATGCTCATGAATGATAGCGGATAGCATCACATGATGCTCTTTGCCACCAGTTAGCTCATCTGGCAGACGAATCACACGCGGCAGACTGCGCGGCGCTGGAACAATCGCTAAGTTAATATCACGTCCAAAGGCGTCTTTGCCTTCTAAAGTGGCAATAAAGTTTAAGCTTTTATTGACCAAACGCGGGAATGGATGCGCAGGATCAATGCTAATCGGTGTCAATACTGGTACAACTTGCTCGGTAAAATAACGCTTCATCCATGCAGACTGCTCGGCATTGAGCTCATCACGTTTTAGGTAGCGGATATCCTCGAGCGCAAGAGCGGGCAAAATATCTTCATTGAGAATACGATACTGCTCGCTGATTGCAGCATGAGTGATAATAGATATCTCGTTTAGCACTTCGCTAGGACGCATGCCATGAGCACTGGTCGATACATCACCGATGTTGAGTTTTTGCATGATGCCAGCGACACGTATCTCAAAGAATTCATCAAGATTGGATGAAAAAATAATGAGAAAAAACAAGCGCTCAAGCAGTGGGTGACGAGGACTGGCTGCCTGCGCCAATACACGCAGATGAAACTGTAATAAAGACAAATCTCGATTGATATAACTGCTGGGTGAATAGCTGCCGTCTTCTGAGCGTTGCCATTCAATTTCTGCTAAATTATTTGGGCTATTATCTACATTAATCTCTTTATCAATATTGTCGTTAGCGCCATCTTCAACATTATTAACGTCGATCATATCGTTAACATCACCACTGCCCTGATTGTTAGTTATCTCTACCACGTCACTACTCCTTTTGCGTTATCGATACGCCATCATCTTTTATCGTTCTGTCTTTTCTAGGGCCTGTCCTATTCTTATTCGAAATAGCCGAGCCTACAACATCTGATCCTATAATCTAGGGCGTGTCCTCAATTCAAACGAGTGTCCTCTAAATGGGTTAAAAACAGCTAAATTTTGCCAAACATCGTCAAATAGTTGGTCAATATCTCGATATTATCTGCACTACTTTCCTTGTTTGACGGCAATTTATCTCATTTTTATCACCATTTTTAAAATGAGGACACGCCCTAGCCCAGCCCTCATGCTTTATATTTATGAAGCTGCTTGCGGTAATACGGCATTTTTCATGCGTTTTTTGATAATACGTTGCTTGTTACGTAAACGCTTATCGCCTTGATTGTCTTCGTAGTACTTTGGATTGGTAAGCATTGCAATCAGAAGCGCTGACTCATCTCGGTTTAGATTGGCCGCAGACTTATCAAAATAGTGATGCGCTGCCGCGTCTATACCATAGATACCATTACCAAACTCCGCCACATTTAGGTAAGCGGTCATAATTCGCTGCTTGTCCCATAGCGTCTCAATCATCACAGTGATGATAGCCTCTTCAGCTTTACGCACATAAGAGCGATGCGAGGTTAGGAACAAGTTCTTTGCCAATTGCTGAGTAATCGTTGAACCGCCAGCAGACATTTTGCCTGTCTCTTCATTTTTCTTTTGTGCGGCTTTGATACCTTTAAAATCAAAACCACTGTGCTGACTAAACGTCGAGTCTTCACTCACAATCGCCGCTTGCTTGGCAGATTTGGCAATCGCATCATATTCAGCCCATGTCTGAGTGACTGTGCCGCCCGTTAGGCGATGCGTCAACATAAACATGCTGTTGTTAATTGGCTGTGTTTTCCAAATTAATAGTAGCCCAACGACCAATATATGGAATGCGACAACCAATAGCATAATTGCCAATAACAGACGTTTGATAAATGTGCCAAAACTTGCCATGCGCGATATCCGAGTGGTTAAAAAAGTAATAAGATAAGGTAGATACTCTATTAATGACTATGAGACATCAACTAAGAATCGATGATTATAAACGGGCCATTTATAGCCAATCATTAACTGCTGAGCATTCGTCATTAATAATGATCAATAGCAGGTCATCTTACCTAATCTCACAATCGCTGTCATTATTTACCCCACTTCTTTATGATGTAATGACCTTTAAAGTATTTTATGTTTTAGATAAGCGCGTGCTGAGCATCAGCGCTTTGCAATCAGTATGAAGATAAGAGATTACCCATGTACGATGATAATATAGAAGTATTACGAGCGCGTGTTATTGCAGCAAGCACAAGCCTAAACAGCACTGAAAATAACAATCAATGGTGGCTACTGGGCACCTCTGGTTGTCATTTGTGTGATATCGCTGAGCAAATACTTGCACAGTTTCAGTCGGTACAGCCAATCACTTACCAAAATGTCGATATTGCAGAATTTGATGAGGCGCTTATGATGGATTTTGCCACGTCTATCCCTGTGATTTTGACTCCATCAAAACGATTAGACTATCCATTTTCAGTCATGGATTTACAGCAACTGTTAGCTCACAACTAACGGCACTTTGTTTTGATGTTATAGAGCTTTTAAATTTCTTATATTAGAATATCTACCGCTAATTTTAGCTAGTATGGTATTTCAATATTTGCTAGACTACTTTTATATTCTGTTTGGTAAATTGATTATACTAATGCTAATGATTTACTGATCAATAATCTCAACTCTCTAACCTTGCACTCTGTTAAATCATATACATACAATTCTCAGCGAAAGCACCTAAGAGCAACTATTAGGGCGTGTTTAACACGCCTTAATAAATATAGTTAGCTGAATGTAAAACTGTTATGGATTTAAACGCGCTACTGGTATAAATTTTACTTGCGTGCTGCGTTCCCAGAGGCTGCGCAAAATTCATCCCAGTAGCGCTATGACATTTTTAGAGTGTATCGACTATAGTAATAACTTAGTATGACTTTAAAACCAGTAAAAAATAAGCTGGTATACACAACAATAAGGACTGTTAATAACAATAAGGACTGTTAATTATGTACACTTTCTTAGCCTTAGCGCCAATTCTCGTTGTATTCATACTACTCATAGTTATGCGCCTGCCAGCTAAGATATCTATGAGTATTGCCTATTTGGTGACAGCTCTGCTAGCCTTTTTCATTTGGCACGCTAGTGGTGCTCAGGTAGCGGCTGCTACTGTTAATGGGATTATTGTGGCACTTACTATTTTATTCATTGTATTCGCAGCTATTTTACTGCTGAATACGCTGAAAGAAAGCGGCGCTCTTGTCGCCATACGTAAGGGCTTTATGGATATTTCACCTGATAGGCGCGTCCAAGCGATCATTGTGGCATGGTTGTTCTGCTCTTTAGTAGAAGGTTCATCAGGATTCGGAACACCATCTGCAGTGGGTGCTCCGCTGTTGTTGGCTTTAGGCTTTCCAGCGATGGCATCGGTCATGGTTATTCTTATCATTCAATCTACACCCGTATCATTCGGTGCAGTTGGTACGCCTCTACTACTTGGCGTTTGGTCTGGTATTACTGATAAACAAGATTTAGCACAGTCCATTGCCCCTACTACTGCCGAAAATTATTTATTACAGATTACAGCTAACGTAGGCCTTGTACATGCGCTTATTGGGTTTTTGATACCTTTAATTTTAAGTGCTTTTTTGACAAGGTTCTTTGGTGAAAAACGCTCCTTCATAGAAGGGCTTAAAGTATGGCCATTTGCCATTTTTGCAGGTCTTTGCTTTACTATTCCTTATTTTTTGGTTGCTAAATTTCTAGGGCCTGAGTTCCCTTCACTCATTGGCGGTTTCATTGGGTTGTTAATTGTACTTCCCGCTGCTAAGCGTGGTTTTTTGATGCCTAAAGATACTTTTGATTTTGCCCCTCGCGCAAAATGGGACAAAGACTGGCTGGGTACTTTAGACGAGGTAAAATATGATGATTCAGCAACCCCAAAGTTCTCTTTAATTCGTGCATTTTCGCCCTATTTCATTGTGATTGCCTTATTGGTCATAACTCGAGTGATTGCACCACTCAAAGCTTTTCTGGTAGGGGATTTAACAACCATTAGCCTTACTAATCTTTTTGGTACAACAATCTCTAGTAAGATACAGCTCGCCTATTCTCCTGGTAGCATTCTAATTATTACTTCTTTATTATGTATTTTACTGTTCAAAATGAATAGCCAAGCGGTAAAGCGCAGTTGGAGTAACTCGGCAAAGACCATGGTTGCTGCCGCACCAGCTTTGCTATTCTCGGTGCCTATGGTACAAGTATTCATTAATTCAGGCTCAGCCGCTGAAGTCGCTACTGCGCTACCGGCTATGCCAATATTACTGGCTGAAAGTGCTGCCGATGCTTTTCAAAATGCGTGGCCGCTAGTGTCTCCATGGATTGGGGCAATGGGTGCTTTCATCGCCGGTTCAAATACTATTAGCAATATGATGTTTTCATATTTTCAATGGTCAACAGCCAATCAGATCGGACTCAATAGCGACCTTGCAGCACAAGTAATAGCCTTGCAAGCTGTGGGTGGTGCGGCTGGTAACATGATTTCGGTGCATAATGTGGTAGCTGCTTGCGCAGTAGTCGGCTTGGTGGATAAAGAAGGCTATGTGATTCGCAAAACACTGCTAGCGATGATTTATTATGTCGTGCAAGCAGGTTTGATCGGTATGGCTATCATCTTCGGTCAAATATGGTGGTGGGCTTTAGCCGTTCTCTGGCCCATAACATTCTTTGGACTGATGTCTTTTTGTGGCAAATTTTCCCGTAGAAAACTGAATGGACGATAATCAGGCAAGCTGACGCTATTAAACTAGATCTAGTAGCGTTAGGTTAAGGTTGCCTTCTAGTTAAAACATAACAGCAATAAGAGATAAACCTATGAAAGACTTAACTAAAATCACCGAAATCGAAGATCTGCGCCGCGTTGCTGAGCGTAAAGTGCCGCGTATGTTCTATGACTATGTCGATTCAGGCTCGTGGACTGAGACCACCTATCGTAATAACGAGACTGACTTTGACCGTATCAAGCTGCGCCAGCGCGTATTGGTCGATATGGATAACCGCAGTCTGGCAACGAGTATGATCGGTGAGCCAGTCAAGATGCCTGTAGCCATCGCCCCAACGGGGTTTACCGGCATGATGTGGGCAGATGGTGAGATACATGCCGCACGCGCCGCTGAAAAATTCGGCGTGCCCTTTTCACTATCGACCATGAGCATTTGCTCTATCGAAGATGTCGCCACTCATACTAGTAAGCCGTTTTGGTTTCAGCTGTACGTGATGCGCGATCAAGACTTTATGGCCAATCTGATTCGCCGTGCCAAAGAGGCCAATTGCTCAGCACTTATCTTGACCGCCGACTTACAAGTGCTTGGACAACGTCACAAAGACATCAAAAATGGTCTATCCGCACCGCCTAAGCCAACACTAAGCAATATGATCAACCTCATGACCAAGCCGCAATGGTGTATGAATATGCTGGGCACCAAACGTCGCACGTTTGGTAATATCGTCGGTCATGCACAAAATGTTGAGGATCTGTCATCACTCTCTGCTTGGACGGCAGAGCAATTCGATCCGCGTCTGAGCTGGGACGATGTGGCGCGTATCAAAGACATGTGGGGCGGTAAACTTATCATAAAAGGTATCATGGAGCCTGAAGATGCTATTATGGCGGCTCGCAGTGGCGCGGATGCCTTAGTCGTCTCAAACCATGGCGGTCGTCAATTGGATGGCGCGTTATCTTCTATCTCTGCCCTCGCAGACATCGTACAGGCAGTACAAGCCGAAAACAGCGATATCGAGGTATGGCTAGACAGTGGCGTTCGCTCTGGTCAAGATGTACTAAAGGCTATCGCATTGGGCGCAAAAGGCACGATGATCGGTCGCGCTTTTCTCTACGGATTGGGAGCGTATGGTGAAGACGGGGTGCGCCGCGCGCTTGAGATTATCTATAAAGAGTGTGATATATCTATGGCATTCTCTGGTCATACCGATATCAATACTGTCACGGATAATATCTTGGTAAAAGGCACGTATGAAAACCTCAAAGTGGGTCGTTTTTAGAGCGGCTGATTGTAGAACAATCAACGTTTAAAACCGGCTACACATAACATAATTTGCTCATACCCTTTATACTGTCTCTATAACTTTTTGATGACAGTTAGCCTTTATGACCATTCAACAATTATTAAAAACAGCGCCCGTCACTACCCTGCTATTAGCCAGCTTTATCGGGCTATTTGTCATGCAGCTAGTCACGGGCGTCGATGCCAATAACCCGTCAACTGAAGCGTTAGTTAAATGGGGTGCCAACGCCTTACCCTTAACGATGATGGATGACCCATGGCGCTTGGCCAGTAGTGCGTTTTTGCACATTGGTCTCATGCATCTACTATTTAATGGCTTTGCCATGTATTTCTTTGGGCAGATTGCCGAGCCGATGTTTGGCTCAGCCAAGTTTTTGGCATTGTTTTTGTTGGCAGCCATCGGTGGCAACTTGCTCAATAACTATGTCACATGGCAAAGTATCATAGAAGGAACAGGACAGCCCGGCCTATCAGCGGGAGCTTCTGGTGGTATCATGGGTATCGGTGCGGCGTTACTGATCGCTGCCCTGTTTAAAATATCGGTCAATGGCATGGTACTCAATCTCAAGAGCTTGATCATCATCATGGCGATCAACTTGGTTTATGGCTTTGCCGTACCGGGTATCGATAATGCTGGTCATATCGGCGGCGCGATCACAGGACTAGTGATTGCATTGGCTTTTGCGATTGGCTACCGTCAGCGTCTAGCCGTTGCTATACAAAACGCGGCTATTCAGCAGCAGCGCACATTAAATGCTTATCAAACCAAATATTCATACAGTGCTCACGACAACATACCCTATGATAGTCAGTATAGCGGTCAATATCGTGAACGACATGATAATCAAAGTCCGTATAATGCCACTCCTATCGAACAATCGCCTTATCTTAATTCTGATTCGACTGAGCAAGATACTGTGGTTGCTAACAATGAAACGAATACGGCAGACATATATGCTGAAAGCGTTACTGCTAACAATTCACCGTTAAACAATGGCACTGTTCATAATAGTATTGAACCCGAAGCACTTAAAAAACCCTCCATTATTTGGCAGCTCTTACCATGGCTTGCGATGTTACTTATCAGTATTGGTTTTGTCTGGTGGTGGCAAGATATTCACCAGCAATTACTACAAGTACTAAAAGCCATTGAGTAAATGCTCATAGTTATCTATCATTGCTATATAGCTGCCGAAAACCGCATACTGATTCGTTTTATTGCTTCCCATTTTAAACACGTTTTGCTTAATCGCACCACTCAGTTATTTATACTCACTTACGAGACCCAATTATGTTAAATCTTGCCGCGCTCCCTAACATCACTACACGTACTATGGTTAGTGCGTTAACCGCTACTGCTCTACTCAGTGTCGCTAGCTTGTCTAACGCTGCTATTTTTAATGAAAACTTACCGACTGACAAGGACGCTGAGTTCAGCGTTGGGGTCAATGTCATGGCGGTCAATTCAGCCTACGATCTCGAAGACAACACTGAAGTGCGTGTGCTGCCAGGGGCGTTTTATGACAACAATCGAGTGTATTTGCGCGGCGCGCAAGCAGGTGTCTATGCAATCAATGATGGCGTCAATCAGTTGTCGGCCTATGCCAATCTAGCAGGTAGCGAGTTCGATCCTGATGATGCCAATGGCGCGCTTCAAGGGCTTGATGAACGTAAGGCATCAGCAGAGGCTGGTCTTAGCTATCAACGCCGCACCCCTATCGGCGGCTTTCGCGCGCAGTTCGGTACGGATGTGCTCGATCGTAGCGGTGGCAATACAGCTCGCTTGACGTATCTTGCTCGAATCACCAAAGACAAGCTCACCGTCTATCCAAGCATTGGTTTTGAGTATCATGATGCTGACTACAACGAATACTATTATGGCGTCAGTGAAGAAGAGTCAGCAGAGACAGGTGTTGCTGCTTATAAATCCAACTCAAGCCTGAATCCGTATATCAATATCAGTGCCAACTATGACTTTAATGAGCGCTGGGCAGGATTTGCCAATCAAAGCGTAAGCTATGTACCAAATGAGCAGTACGATAGCCCAATGGTCGACTCACGTACTGAAGCAGCGACAACGCTTGGTTTGCTTTATAAGTTTTGAGGTTTCTAATAGATTTCATATGAAAGGGCTGAGCATTTTTCTCGGCTTTTTTAACGTGATAAGGTTATTTTTAATAAGTATTAGCAAGTAAATACACCTAACTAGTTTTATTATTAATTTTCAATAGGTTACGCTATTACGGTTGCAAATTAGTTACTATTAAATCCATTGTTTAAAAGCTAAAGCGGAATATATAAAAATGACTACAAACTTATACAATAATGAAGAAGTAGATTTAATTCCTAAGAGCACGAATGATAATCTAATCTTTAGCCATGATGCTATTAATGAAAAATATATAAAAGGCGAGGTTAGAATTGTCACTGAACAAGCCCGATACCCGCTTACAGCAGTCGTTAACATGGTCAATAGTGATGACTATATACTTAATCCTGAATTTCAACGGCGTCATAGATGGGATGTAACAAGAAAATCTAGACTTATCGAATCTTTTATTATGAACGTCCCAATTCCACCTATTTTTCTATATGAAAAAGAATACTCTGTGTATGAAGTAATGGATGGACTCCAACGACTAACAGCTATTTCCCAGTTCTACAAAGATGAATTTAAACTTCAGAACTTAGTCGAATGGAAGGAGATTAATGACTTAAAGTACTCTGAACTACCTGAACAAATCAAAAAAGGTATTGATAGAAGATATATTTCATCCATAATTTTATTACAAGAAACTGCTAAGTCAGAAGCGGAAGCTAATAGACTAAAGCAACTTGTTTTTGAAAGAATTAATAGCGGTGGTGAAAAATTAAAACCTCAAGAAATTAGAAATGCATTATACCCTGGCCCTCTGAATTATCTTACAATTAGCTTATCCCGAAATAAGTATTTCTGTAGATTATGGGACATACCAGAACCTGATACAATAGAGATTGAGACTGGAGAAGCTCGTCAAGAAGTAATTGATGATAAATATTTTAAAGATATGTCTGATGCAGAATTAGTATTACGGTTCTTTGCATATCGCCAAATTGAGCAATGGCAAGGCAATACTATGGAAATGTTTTTGGATGATTTTCTTAAGAAAGGAAATGAGCAATTTGATAACTCAGTTATTGTTAATCTTGAAGACGTATTTCAAAAGACTATTAGATTTGCCTACGAGTTATTCGATGTGAAGGCATTTTGGCTCCATAGAAAAAGAGAGACAAAGTGGTTTCATTATGAAAGACCTACTAAAATTCTCTATGATCCTTTAATGCAGGTTCTTACAAGAAACTTACCTAACAAAGATAAGATATTGAATAAAAGGGAAGATATAATTAATGGGTTAGAGGATTTTCATAAACAAGAATATGATGCATTCAAAGGCCGTGATACAAATAAAACTAAAGTTTTAGCGCGAATTGAAATTTTGGATAATTATATTAAAAGCTTTATAAATGATTAGTATACTTAATGAATTCCATAAAGAAATGGATTTGCTCAAGCTATATATAGACTTTCAGAATAGAAGCTATATAAATCAAGCAAAAATCGAACAGGGTGAGCCACACTCTACTCTTAAATACTTAACTACCTCCAAAATAAAACAATTCGACTTTAATTCACATATAATATCTATATATGGTGCTTATGAAAATTTTGTCGAACAGCTGCTTGCTAAATACTTAAGCTTAATTTGCTCATTAATTTCAAATTATAAACTACTACCAGAGGACATCAAGAGAAGTAATTTGAATAAGACTTTAGAAATAATAAAGCAAATTGATTATAGAAAAAATAGAAACTTTAAAGCAGAGGATTTAATTGAGACACTTCATAAAAATATAAATGAAGACTTCTCAATAGTTAATATTGATGCATTTAAAAATCATAATGCTAATTTCAAAATAGCTATAGTTAATTCTTATTTCTCAGAGGTTGGAATAAAAGACGTATCAACTATAGTAAGAAATTATGAACCTTTAAAAACATATATTAAAGATAATATAGTTGATGCGTCGTCAAAACCTAATAGTGTAATTTTTGAAAAATTAGAGTATATATGTGAAATAAGAAATGATATTGCTCATGGTGTCAGAAGTATTGAACTAATAGACAAGTCCATATTATTTGAACACATTGATTATATGAAAATATATTGCGAATCATTATGCGAATTAATACAAGATAATTATTTGAGTACCTTCTACGCCCAGACCTTAGAAGAGTTGGATGTTATTGATATATTTAGAAATAAGGTCTTATGTTTCCAGACAGAAGGTAAAATAATTAATAAGAGTTCAAAAATTCTAGTTAATTCTGATAACCATATTCCAAAGTATTTTTTAGCAAATATTGAAGAGATTCAACATGATAGTGTAAGTATTGATTGTACTAACGAAGGTAATGATATAAAGATTGGGGTTTTGTTAGATAGAAAGATAAAATCTACTATGAACTTTAAACTAATAGTATAAGAGCTTGAGCTTGTATTCATTTTACTTCATTAGTATTCAGTTAAATATTATTTCTTAGGGCTTTCTTAGAAAGAATGTTCAATATTTGCAAAAATAAATCTATAGAACAAAAAAAAGACCTTGCCACATTCTCATATAAGAAGTGACAAGGTCTTTTTATTTCTAAGCTTTTAGTGGCATAAATATGACGCTGCTAACAGAAAGACGAGTGAAAATGGCACTTATCGTACATTAAGCGAGCCTAACGCCGTAGCAGGTCACTACTTGGTCTACTGCTTACTTAGGATGTACCATATCAGCAGGAATGACCCACTCATCAAACTGCGCTTCAGTTAGTAGCTCTAGCTCAACCGCAACTTGCTTCAACGTTTTGTTTTCTTTATAAGCAGTCTTAGCGATTTTAGCTGCATTTTCATAACCAACATGACGGTTCAATGACGTTACTAGCATCAATGAATTGTGCAAGAAATCATCAATTTTGTCTTTTACTGGCTCGATACCAACGGCACAGTTTTCGTTGAAGCTGTTGCAAGCATCGCCAAGCAGCTTGATAGATTGCAACAAGTTAAACGCGATAACTGGCTTATACACGTTTAGCTCAAAGTTGCCTGATGCGCCAGCCATACTGATAGTGGTGTCGTTACCCATAACCTGAGCGACAACCATGGTCATTGCTTCTGACTGCGTTGGGTTTACTTTGCCTGGCATGATAGAAGAGCCTGGCTCATTTTCAGGAATCGTCAACTCACCCAGACCACAACGAGGGCCAGATGCCAACCAACGTACGTCGTTAGCGATTTTGTTTAAGCTGCCCGCTAGTGTTTTTAGTGCGCCTGACGCAAATACTTCTGCATCACGAGCCGCTAATGCTTCAAATTTGTTTGGTGACGTAACGAATGGCAAGCCAGTCAAAGTCGCTAGTTGCTCAGCTGATTTTACCGCATAATCAGGGTGGGCGTTTAGACCAGTACCAACCGCAGTACCGCCTAGTGGCAATTCATATAGACCTTGTAGCGCGTTGTCGATACGAGTCAATGCATGGTCAAGTTGGCTCACATAGCCGCTGAACTCTTGGCCTAGGGTCAATGGCGTGGCGTCTTGCAAATGCGTACGACCGATTTTTACGATGCTATCGAATTCTTTTGCTTTTTTGTCCAAAGTATCGCGCAATGCTTGGACCGCTGGGATCAATAAGCTGTTGATCTGACGAGCAGCAGCCACACGAATCGCCGTTGGGAAGCTGTCGTTGGTAGACTGTGCATGGTTGACATGGTCATTTGGGTGAATTGGCGTGTAGCTGCCGCGCTCAGAACCAGCGATTTCGTTGGCACGGTTGGCCAATACTTCGTTCATGTTCATGTTTGACTGAGTGCCAGAACCTGTCTGCCATACGACCAATGGGAACTGATCGACCAGACCACCATTGATGATTTCGTCAGCGGCTTGTACGATGAGATCACGCTTGTCGCCTTCGATACGCTCTAGGCTTGCATTGGTAATCGCAGCGGCTTTTTTGACCAGTGCCATCGCTTCAATCATTGGACGCGGCAATGTCTCGCCACCGATTTTGAAGTTTTCGCGGCTACGCTGAGTTTGCGCACCCCAATAAGCGTCAGCTGGGACTTCCACGTTGCCCATGGTGTCTTTTTCGGTACGAGTTGCCTGATTCTGTGTCGACATAACTACCCTCTTTACTGGTTTGTTGTTAAATAACTGAACGATAAAAAGTGCAACAGCTGCTGCACATAAACGGAAATACGATGTAAAGTGGCGTTATGATAGCATGACTAAGGCGTGTTGAATATTCACAAATAGCCTTGAGCGATGCCTAAAAACGAATGTCTAAAAACGTCTGTCACCACCAATCTGATACTTCATTGGATAAGATATCTATGCACTCTAAAATTATGCACTCTGAAACTATGCACCCTAAACCAATACGACCTGAGCCAAATAACTTTGACTCAAACAACCTTGATCCAAATAATTCGGACTCAAAAAACGCTGAAACATCTAAATCTGTCATCAGTAACCCGCCTAGACGGCACTTTACTCGCCAACGCCGCCAACTAACTGATGGTGAACGTAGACAGTTTGCTCAGTCTGCAAGCTTTCATCTGTCTAAGCTACAGCAGCGATTGCCAGCACATGCGCGTGTTGGACTGTACTATGATGGCTTTGGTGAGCTACCCACTCAGCCACTGTTAGATTGGTGCAAGCGCTTAGGCTATTTACCTTATTTACCAGTTGTGGGTTCTCTTGGTCGTACCAGCAATGGCAATAATGATAAACGATTGCGTTTTGTCCCTGTCTATCATTCAAAACTGGTCAATATCCCTACTCATGTTCATCAGCTTGGTATGAAACAAAATCACAGCCGCGCATTGCTATGGGCGACAGAATTAGACTTGATTATTTGCCCGTTAGTCGCGGTCGATAAGCATGGCAACCGTATGGGTATGGGTGGCGGCTTTTATGATACAACGCTTGGCAAAAGCTATCGATCAGGGGCTTTAAGGCCGTTAAAAATTGGCTGGTGCTATGACTTTCAAGTGATTGAACAATTAGTGCGTCAGCCATGGGATGTGCCATTAGACGGATTAATTACGCCAAGCGGCATAAGGTGGTTTAAAAGAAATCAGATCAAAATACCCAACGACAAAGCATCTAGCGCTGATAGTGTTGATACGTATTTGCAAGCATTAGGGAATGATAACGCTAGGGAAATGCTGTACTACAGTCAAGAACAAGCCTTTAGTTCTGTTGAGTTGGCAAGGGTAATTAATGAGAAACGCTTAAATGAGTTGCTGGCTGACAGTGATGCTTTTTTGGATAGTTTAAGTGGTAAGATTGGGGATTTTGGTGAGGGTGATAGTGATTAATGAACTGCTCATATTGCAATCAACACCTACCCAATCGCATCAAAATAGTAATGCATCTTGATCAACATAGTAGTGGCGGTTATCGATGCCCGCATTGCTCATACGATTTGGTTTCAAGATTTCAGTTATATCGCTTTAGATTACTCTCTATAGTGACTATGCTTGTCATCATCTTATCAGCGACACAACTTATAGGTCAGTATTTATATATTTATCCTTTAACTTCAGATCTACAACTTTTGTATCTTGCCTTAGTCGTCTGCTTAATAGGCTTATTGATATTTGCAATTATTTTACTAAGATTGCCTATCAATAAGCCAGAGACCTCATGGACTAAAAACAGCTTCTTCTTTTTAGGAGTGTTTCTATTGCTGCTAAGCTTAATCGTATTAACACTTGGCTCATTCACAGAGGATTCAGTAGTAGCAACTGTTGGCGAGATTTTATTTGTCGGTAGTTTGCTTTGGGTGCATGTTTTCTATTAACACTAATCAAAGCACCATCGCTGCAATCCAACCAAATGCCAGTAGCGGAATATTGTAATGCAAAAATGTTGGTATCACACTGTCTTTGATATGGTCATGTTGACCGTCGATGTTTAGACCAGAGGTTGGCCCCAATGTCGAATCTGACGCAGGCGAACCCGCATCACCTAGCGCGCCAGCCGTACCGATAATCGCCACAGTAGCCAACGGCGAGAACCCTAATGAAATACACAGCGGTACATAAATCGCAGCCAAAATAGGAATGGTCGAAAATGAAGAACCGATACCCATAGTCACAATCAAACCAATCAATAGCATAATAAATGCCGCCATCGCTTTATTACCAGCAAACAGTGACGCTGCTCCATCGACCAATGGCTGAATCTGCTCAGTCGCTTTCATTACTTCAGCAAAGCCTTGCGCGGTAATCATAATAAAGCCAATCATCGCCATCAGTTTGATACCGTCATTAAAGACGCCATCAGCATCACGCCACTTCACCACGCCCGTGGCCATGAACACACCGAAGCCAAACATTGAGCCCAGTAGTAGCGAATCAGTATATAGCTGCACCACAAAAGCAGTCACGATAGCAGCAAGTGCAACCAGCGTCTTTAGCTTGCTTTGCGACTGTGCGCCAGCAGCCGTTTTGCTTAATGCATCACCTTCTACTACTGCATCATGCGCTTGCTGATCTAACGCAATCTGCTGATACGCACGTGGCTTACGGTAGCTGATAAATACAGCAACCAGCAAACCAATTAGCATGCCCAACGCAGGAATTGCCATGGCTTGCACCACAGAGATATTGGCAACATCAATACCCGCTTCACCCACGTTTTTTAGCATAATCTGATTGAGGTAGATATCACCAAAACCATAAGGAATAAACATATAGGTGGTGACCAGTCCAAACGTAATCAGACAAGCAATTAGGCGTCTATCAATCTGCATGCGATTGAATGCTAGTAGTAATGGCGGTACCAGTAGCGGAATAAAGGCAATATGAATAGGGATTAAGTTTTGGCTAAAGCAGCTCATGGTAATGAGGCCTGCAAATAGCATGTACTTAATCATGCCACTCGTACCAGCAGCATCAATACGCTTGATAACCGCGCCTGCCAACGATTGTGGTAATCCCGAATGAGCAATCGCTACCGCAAACGCCCCAAGCAGTGCATACGACAACGCAATCTCTGCGCCATTACGGATGCCTTCTTGAAAAGCATTGAGCGTATCAGTAATACCAAGCCCTGCTAGCAGTCCACCTGCCAGCGCCCCGATTAATAAACTGAGCACCACGTGCACTCGCGAAAGTGACAGTCCTAGCATGATAATAACTGCTAGCAATACTGCATTGATGGCCATGTGTTGCCCCTTGTTCTTTATACTTTGGTCGTATTGAGACCTATGAATATTGAAACTGATGAATAGCGCTCGGTTGTCTAAAACATCTTAATAGTAGAGCCTGTTTTAGACGCGCGCCAGTTTACCTTATTTTGGGTATAAAGCCTACGTATAGAACCGAGTAGATATCCACACAAGCACGCAAGTTTCATCTACATCGACCAAATCCTCTTTATATTTGCTGACTGTCGTATCCTTCATAGACCAATGCCATCACTGAAGACACATCATTGATGAGATTAATTGCATTAATAACTGAGCACTCAGATAACTATTTAACAAAGATAAGCAGACGACTTCACCATTCAGCCTTGCAATTTTTTTCGTGAGCACCATTTATCTAAACATGAACCACGAACTTGACTTTACAAGTCTGGGGAACGAGGAAAAACATATGAGTGAACATAATATTGATAAAGACAACATCGACATCGATGTATCATCTGCCCTTAACACTGACACGACGTCTGATGCAAATACTGACACTGACGCTAACATCAGTGCTGATGCGAACAATGAGACAGAAAGCGCATCTACGGATGCGTTAAATGCCTCGTCTAACGCTGTCAAAGACAATGAAGATGAAAGCTATCTGCCACTGCTAGCATTACGCGACGTTGTCGTCTATCCACATATGCAGATTGCATTGTTTGTGGGACGCGCACCATCGGTGAAAGCGGTTGAGTTGGCACAGGCTGAGTATGGCAACAAAGTATTGGTAGTCGCGCAAAAAGACTCACTGACCGAAGATATTGATCAAGATAACTTGTATCAGTACGGTACGGTGTGCCGCATCGTCAGCACCATGCCACATGACAGCGATGAGAACTGCATCAAAGTATTGATCGAAGGTCAATACCGCGCTCGTGTCGATAATATAGAAGGCCATGATGATTTATTGATGGCGAGATTTGAGCGTGCCGATCTTGACGTCAGCATGGATGAGAGTCAACAGAAAAACACCATTCAAGCATTAACTACATTATTCGAAAGCTATGCAGATGCGCGACTTCGTAATGCACGTGAGCTGACTCGTGTGGCCAAACGTATTGACGACTTGCTTGAGTTGGTTTATTTCATCTCAACTCGTGTGTCGATGGATCTTGATATCAAGCAGTCTTTCCTAGAAGAAGACGATATCAAAACGCATATCAATACTTTGACTGAATATCTAGTCAAGCAAAGTGCTGAGCAAAATATCGAACAAGATATCCAAGATGCTGTCCGTCAGCAAATGGAAGACAATCAGCGCGAATACTTCTTAAATGAGAAGATGAAAGCCATCAAAAATGAGCTGTCAGATATGAATGACGGCGCGTTCGACGGTGAAGATGATGTGGCTGAGCTAGAGCAGCGTTTAGAAGATGCTGACTTGCCAGAAGACGTGCGCAAAAAAGCTGAGCAAGAATTCAAAAAGCTCAAAATGATGCCACCTGCGTCAAGTGAATCATCAGTGGTGCGCAACTATATTGAATGGATTTTGGACACGCCGTGGAATGCGACGACCAAAGTATCTATCAATCTAGACAAAGCCAAAACAGTATTAGACGAAGACCATTATGGTTTGCAAGATGTAAAAGACCGCATCTTAGAGTACCTCGCCGTGCAATCACGCGTGAAGAAACTTCGTGGTCCAATTCTATGTCTCGTCGGTCCTCCAGGTGTCGGTAAAACCTCATTGGGTGAATCTATCGCCCGTGCCACTGGTCGTAAGTTTGTGCGTATGGCGCTTGGTGGCGTACGTGATGAAGCAGAGATTCGTGGTCATCGCCGTACCTATATCGGTGCGATGCCAGGTAAAATCGTTCAGTCACTTGCAAAAGTAGAAGTCAAAAACCCGCTGTTTTTATTGGATGAAATCGATAAGATGGCGCAAGACTTCCGCGGTGATCCAGCGTCAGCATTGCTTGAAGTATTGGATCCATCACAGAACGATACGTTCAACGACCATTATTTAGATATGGACTTAGATCTGTCGCAAGTAATGTTTATCTGTACTGCTAATAGTATGGATATTCCACCTGCACTGCTTGACCGTATGGAAGTCATCCGCTTGCCTGGTTATACCGAAGAAGAAAAAGTTAATATCGCACAGAAATACCTAGTGCCAAAAGCGATTAAGCAAAATGGTCTCAAAGAAGGCGAAATTGAGATTGTTGAAGCAGCATTGCACAGCATCGTGCGTAGCTATACGCGTGAAGCAGGTGTGCGTAACCTTGAACGTGAAGTGAACAAAATCTGCCGTAAAGTGGTCCGCGGTTCGGTTGAAACTCATGGTGCTCGCGCTCCGAAAAAAGCAGAACGTCAGCTAGTGACCGTCGATGACAAAAACATCGATGACTATCTAGGTGTGCATCAGTATGACTACGGTCTGGCTGAAGAAGAGCCTGAGATTGGTCGTATTACTGGTCTTGCTTGGACACAAGTCGGCGGCGAGCTATTGACCATCGAAGCGGTCGGTATGAAAGGTAAAGGCGAGCTTAGCTTTACCGGTTCACTCGGCGATGTAATGAAAGAGTCGATTCGCGCAGCCATGAGCGTGGTTCGTGCTCGCGGTGACAGCTTAGGTATCGACTACGAGACATTTAAAACAACAGACGTCCATGTCCATATGCCAGAAGGTGCCACGCCAAAAGACGGCCCATCTGCTGGTGGTGCACTGACGACAGCGCTCGTCTCTGCGTTGACAGGTATCGCTATCCGTCCAGATATTGCGATGACAGGTGAGATTACCTTACGCGGTAAGATCCTACGTATCGGCGGTCTCAAAGAGAAGTTGCTGGCGGCACATCGTGGCGGTATCAAGCACGTCTTGATTCCAGCGACCAATGAGCGTGATCTGGCTGATATCCCTGATAACGTGAAAGAAGGCCTAACCATTCAGCCAGTCGCGACGATTGAAGAAATCTTAAAGGTTGCTTTGGTCAGTATGCCAACGCCAATCAAACCTGCCAAAGTGACTGTTGATAAAACCTCTGGTAAAGCACTGCACAATTAATTGAACCTTTATTAAGCCAGTTCTATAGATTAGGAAGCCGCTCATCACTATGGTGAGCGGCTTTTTTATACCTGTTTGTTATTCATTTGCTTGCAGTTCATAGCCTTCTTAGTAGGTTTCTCACGCATTTAAAGCCATTTAATTTTGAAAATCATTTATCTTAGTTCGTTTTTCAAACCCATACGATACTTACATTTATTAACTGATTGTTGCGCATTTGATGAATAACTATAGAGTTAGCTTGGCTATACTGACTCCGATGTTAACGAATATTGACGCCGATTTTTATAGAACAATAACGATAGATATTCGTGGCTTTAATGAAGATTAAAAATAACAACTCAAACAATTGGAGATAATGATGAATAAGACATTACTTGCAAGTACCCTATTATGCGGTTCAGCGTTAGCAATGACTGGTTGCCAAACGGTAGAAAGTCAAATGCAAACGGGTAATCCTTTAGCACAACCGACATTAAAATCAACCATACAAACAGTAGATGGCAAGAAGAAAGAAGTTGGTCAAGTTTTCTTACGTCCAGTTGATGGCGGCGTCCAAGTTTACGGTAAACTTACTAACCTACAGCCAGGTAGAACTGTCTCATTACATATCCACGAAACAGGCAGCTGTGACGTTATGGGTAAAGCAGCAGGCGGTCACTTCAACCCAGACAACAAGCCACACTCTAATCCAGATGATATGAATGGTCATGCTGGTGACTTGCCAAACTTAACTGCCAATGAAGACGGTGTTGCTACTATTAACTATGTGAACAAGAAAATCGCAGCGACTGAAGCAGGCAAATACAGCGTAAATCGTTTGGCCTTTATCGTACATGCTGGCGTTGACGACTATACCAGTCAGCCTTCAGGTAATGCAGGCGATCGTATTGGTTGCGGTATCATCGTAAAAAACTAATACTGTCCTAATTTATGAACTTAGACTAGGTTTGTAAACGTAAAATAGTTTGAAAGAAATAGCTTAAAAGAAATATTATAAGCACAAAAAAACCCTCTTAAATTATAAGAGGGTTTTTTATTGGAAGTAACTATTAGGTTTGTTGAAGCCAATACAAGAAAGACAAATGTAAATTGTACCTATAGTACATTAAATGAGTCTGACGCTATAAAAGCACTATATTAGTTTTAACTAATAGTTACTCCTCTACCCATTCACCATTACGCCAGTAAACACCCCAACGTGTGGCCTTGCCGTTTTTCTCAGAGCCGATATACTGCTCTTTTTTCTTACGTGACCAGCGCAAGATGGTTGGGTGGTTACCTTCAGGATCTTCATCTGGTCCTGCAAACAGATACTGGAACTTGTCCTCCATCTTGTCTTTAATTTCTCGTAGCTCAGCCAGCTTTGGCGGACGTGTCTCACGCACTTTCGGGAACTTAGACGCTGCTAAGAACATCCCAGCCGCCCCTTCACGCAAAATGAAATAATCATCATGCTTGGTCGACTTTAGCTCTGGCATATGGATTGGATCCATACGTGGCGGCGCTGCTTCGCCTGTTTTTAGTACCTTGCGCGTGTTATCACAGTTCTGGCAAGCAAAATACGGGCCAAAGCGTCCTGTTTTAAGCTCCATCTGCCCATCGCACTTGTTACAGTCAATGGTTGGTGCATCTGAGCCAGGAACTTCAAACTTACCTTCTTCTAGGATATAACCATCGCAATCAGGGTTGTTACCGCAAATGTGTAGTTTGAGGCCACCATCTACGATGTAACCATTCATCGCCGTGCCACATTTCGGACAGCGTTTTTTCTCCATCAAATCTTTAACTTCTGCCGCTTCGTCATCACCTTCCGCATCATCTAGATTGGCGAATGCTTCGACTGGCATTAGATTTTTGGTGCCTTTACAGCGCTCTTTTGGTGGTAAGTTATAGCCAGTACAACCTAAGAATACACCTGTTGAGCCTGTGCGCAGCTGCATCGGACGATCACAGATATCACAGTGGACATCTGGTACATCGGTCGGATCGTTTGGACGCATGCCGTCTTTTTCTTTGGCACGCTCTAGAGTGGTTTTAAACTCGCCATAGAAATTATCAAGCACATCTTTCCAATCTTGATCACCTTCTGCCACATGATCGAGCTTGTCCTCTAACGCAGCAGTAAAGGTATAATCCATTAAATCTGGAAAGCTAGCTGTCAATCTATCAGTAACGATATCACCCATTTTTTCGGCAAACAGACGCTTATTCTCAAGCTTCACATAGCCGCGATCTTGAATGGTTGAGATAATTGAAGCATACGTCGATGGACGACCAATGCCTTTCTTCTCAAGCTCTTTTACTAGGCTTGCTTCAGTATAGCGGGGCGCAGGCTTAGTAAAATGCTGACTTGGATCTAGCTTATCTAGGTTTAACTTATCGCCTTTTTTAACATCAGGGAGTAAGGTATCATCAGTTTTGGCTGGTGGCATGACTCTTGTGTAGCCATCAAATACCATGGTACGACCGCGGGCTTTTAGCTCGATATCATCTGCGCCTACAAACAGGTTCACTGATAGATATTTGGCAGGTAACATCTGACACGCCACAAATTGACGCCAGATTAGCTCGTATAGACGTATTGCATCACGTTCAACACCTTTGAGCTGTGTTGACTTCATATTGACGTTAGAAGGACGAATCGCTTCATGCGCCTCTTGTGCGCCCTGCTTGTTACCATAGAAATTTGGTTTTTCTGGCACATATTTTGCGCCATAGCTATCTTCGATATGACCACGGACAGCAGCAAGCGCGTCGCCTGATAAAAATGTCGAGTCAGTACGCATATAAGTAATATGACCTGCTTCGTATAGACGCTGCGCTAAGATCATGGTTTTCTTAACAGAGAACCCTAAGCGCGTACTGGCGGCTTGCTGCAAAGTTGAGGTGATAAAGGGCGCGCTTGGACGTGATTGCGTTGGTTTCTCTTCACGCTCTTTAACGATAAAATCGCTTGCTTTGAGCACCTCTAAGACTTTATCGGTCTGCTCTTTATTACCAAGCTTTAGAGTTTTGCCACCTTGTTTGGTCGCCTCTAAGCGTATACCGATTTGCTCAGCGTCTTTTTTTCCATTAGCAATGTGCGTGTCCGCATGGATTTGCCAGTACTCTTCTGGGATGAACGCTCGGATTTCATGCTCACGCTCGACGACCAAGCGCATAGCGACTGACTGTACACGACCTGCCGACAGTCCTCGGGCAATCTTTTGCCATAATAGTGGCGATACCATAAAGCCGACAACACGGTCCAAGAACCGACGCGCTTGCTGCGCGTTCACGCGGTCAATGTCTAATTTCGAAGGCTGCTTAAACGCACTTTGAATAGCTGACTTGGTAATCTCGTTAAAGACCACACGTTGATACTTGCTATCAGGGCCGCCAATGACTTCTTTTAAATGCCAAGCAATCGCTTCCCCTTCTCTATCCATATCCGTTGCCAGATAGATTTTGTCAGCGTCTTTGGCTAATGCTTTAAGCTCTTTGATGACTTTGGTTTTGTTTGGCAGTACTTCGTAGACTGCTGCCCAGTCATGCTCTGGATCTACACCCATGCGGCGTACCAATGCTTGCTGCGCTTTTTCTTCTTTGGTCAGACTGTCATCTTTTTTAGCGGTTGTTGCTTTCTTTGCGCTTTTGCTCGCACTGACCGGCAAATCACGGACGTGACCGATACTTGAGCGTACGATAAAGTCATCACCAAGGTATTTATTAATCGTTTTTGCCTTGGCTGGTGATTCTACAATCACCAAAGACTTACCCTTTGGGCTGTCAGCAGCTGGTGCTGGACTTTTTTTGGTTGTGGTTTTTGCCATGTTTGACGACACCATAATATAAGTAAATTAAAAGTAAGGTTAAATTCAGCAGCACGGCAATTTATGGAAGCTAATACTCACGGTTTGACCATGGTTCAGCTATTTATAGTAATAATCGCTGCTGATAAAAAAGGTTATAAAACAAATAATAACCATAAAATAAAGATATAGTTATAAAGACGTTACACTGCTAAGCGTTAAACTGTCAACTTTAAATAATTTGAATATGACAAACCGCTTGCATATTGCCCTTTAATGGAGACGAAAAAACGCTTTACTAGGTTTATGCTTGTTTTTGCATCTGTAGCGCCCATTTCTCAAGGTTTTCTTTGAGCACTAATAAGTCCGCTTCGATCCGTTTTTGATGGTACGTTGGGTTAGATGCTGGACGTACATAAGCAATATCTTCCCAATAAATAATAATGCTATTGGCCTTGGTCAATAGCCCTTTTACAAACGGTTCGATACTTACTGGTAGCTCTAACGGCATTTGATCCAAGCTAAAATCAGTCTTTTTGACTACTGGATTATTGCTGATTTGACTAGAACGAATCGCACTGGGAATAGTAAGCGTCTTATCATCTGTACTGGTATCAACAAAACTGCTGTCTGGTCGCCACTGTCCATCAATCACTTGATAACGGGTATGCGGCAGTTTAGTGTCTTCAAATATCAGGCAGTATTGTCCAAGCATACCGCGGCCATACTCATTATCACGGCCTTTGATCCAATCAGGGCACGAAACGAGTTTTGGATTGAGCTGTAAACGACGCGCGGTCATACGCAGCTTATCTAAACGCTGATCGATACCGTTCGGTTTGAGCGCCATCATACTCCCTAATACGAATAGTACAATGATAACGCCAATCAATGTTCCCATGATGGTCTGGCCTTTTGACTAAATGAAAAAGATACTAAGAGATATAGCGATAAATATCGCTAATGAACCGTTATTTATAAATAGTACATATAAATTTGCGATTAGCACGATAACAAACAACGATATATAGGGGCTTATAATGAGCACGAACCATTAAAAATCAAGCGTTGTCGTCCAATCGCGGTGCAACGAGTGCTTTTAAAGCATATGACAATTTAGCAAGTTACGCTATTAAATCAGTTATTTAGCGTATACAAATTTACCGAACACAGCACGCTATAAAAACCAGATACGAAAAGTGGTTAGCGCAAAAAAGTGCTATGATAAACCATAATTTTAAACGCGCGCAGGTTTATTATGAATTATCTTATTAAGTCAAACTCATCGGACGCTTATCACGCTCGCAAGCTGACAAGTAAAGTCTCGAGCAAAACAGGCATGAGTCTATCGCTACTTGGCGCGGTCGTACTGACATTATCAGGCTGTGCCACGACTCAGAGCCTAACGCCGCAGCAATGTCAAAGCAGTAATTGGCAAGAAGTCGGCTATGCTGATGGCTCGCAAGGACGTTCAGGTGCTTACTTCGGTCACTATACCAATAGCTGCGCCAGTGTTGGCGGAGCTAGTCCTAACCGTATCCAATGGGAACAAGGCCGCCAACAAGGTCTCAAAAACTACTGTACCGAGCTGAGCGCTTATAAGCTCGGTCGCGAAGGCTATGACTGGCAACCTGTTTGTCCATTAGAAGGTATTGAGAAGTTAGAAGAAGCTTACTCTCAAGGGCGCTACTACTATCTCCGTCAGCGCGATCTCGACTACTTACGCTCTCCTTACCCATTTGGCTACAGACATGCAGGCTTCGGTTATGGCTATCGTCCGTTTGGCTATGGTTGGTAAAAAAAGAAAACCTCACTAACGACTTAATTTGAGGTTTAAGTAGTTAATGAGGTTGGAGAAAATTTTATTATTTTAATTGTTTTTATTATAGCGGTTCTGGTTGTTTTACTGGTTGGGCTATTGGTTTATCTAGCCAGTTTTCTACTATAGGGCTAAACCTATTAGCACTGACTCACAGTGCTTAAACTATTCAATGCTTAAGCTTTTCAGTATTTAGCTACTAAACTATTCATTCACAAATGCGATTTTGGTCAGTCCAGCGTTACTTGCCGCTGCTAAGACTTGAGCGACCGTATCGTACTTACCTTCTTTATCTGCACGTAACTGTACCGCTGGATTCTTACCAGTCGCGCCTTGTTGCTGCAAGCGTGTCTCTAATTCTTCCATGCTGATTGGGTCGCTATCCCAGAATATCCCCGCATCTTTATCAATACTGACTTGGATCGCTTCTGGCGGCGTCTCATTAAGCGCGGCACTGGTCTCTGGCAAATCTAAAGGCACCGTCGGATTCAGCACGGTCGCTGTCAATAAAAATATAATCATCAATACCAGCATGATATCGATAAGCGGAATGAGGTTCATCTCATCCATGCTTCGTACGTCATCATCACCCAATTGAAATGCCATAGTTACTCTCAATGCTTTTGGTTATTTTCACACAGCCAAGCCGTTTTTTGACGGTTTTTCGACTTGTCGTTTGAGCCTTTACAGACCTAGCGTTTACAGAATCAGTATCTGTAGAATTAATACTATCTATAGCTGCTTTGGTACAGAATTACTGTAGTTGCTGGTATGCTGCGTCTCGCTGGTTGTTGAACGACTGCTTGGTGCAGCGTGCACTTGTGAGGCACTAGCAGCATGGCTCGCAGTTACCTTGGTAGTATCCACAAGACCCGTTGATTGCGCCAATAGATCATGCGCTCTGTCGTTGGCTTGATACATTATGCGACGATTGATACGTACTGCAAGGTTATAAAACACCACAGCTGGAATCGCTACTGCAATGCCAAGACCTGTCATAATCAGTGCTTCACCGACTGGTCCTGCAACCTGCCCCAATCCTGCCTGACCACTCATACCGATGTTGTGTAAGGCATGGAAAATACCCCATACCGTACCAAACAAGCCAATGAACGGTGCAATCGCTGCCGTCGTACCAAGAATAGGCAGACCGCGCTCACTAGCAAAGCGATAGCGACCGATATGCTTGAGCAAAGTCTGCTCAGTCACCAAGCGGCGAGTGGCAGCATCAGTACCAGCCAAGTCAGACTGTTTGGCTTGTAATTGCTGACTCAAATCATCTGCTACATTGGTCGCCAGCTTACGGCTTTGCAATACGCGGACGATACCTGTCACCCAAGAGAGAATAGATAACGCAAGCAACAAAAAGAACAACGTTTTTGTCACCATGTCGCTGATCTGCCAGTATTGCATAAAGTCCATGTCAGACTCCTTAATGTGTAATGCCATTACATGATACTGAGGTAAATATCATGTTTAGTTTTATAATGAAAAATGATTAATAAATACGTTGTTATAAAATGTGAGCTATCAAGGAACCGCGTAACTGATCGGTAGAGTTACATCACCTACCACGGGTACGCCATTCTTAGTAAAGGGTTTGAACTTGCCAGATCGAACTTGACGTCGGGCTTCTTTGTCTACTAGCGGATTACCTGATGATTGAGCAACTCGCACGTTATCGATACCGCCTTGCTTGTTGACTCGTAATACCAAGACAACGTTGAGCGTATCACCAGAACGGGCTCTACGTGCGGCGCGCTCAGGGAAACTAAAGTTTGGCGCAGATGCCCAGTTGGCTGAGCTAGCAGTAAAGCTCACAGGCTCATTGCTCTGTGCTAAAGCAGCTGCTGTTTCCGCCTCAGCTCTTGCTTGTGTAGCGGCGGCCTCTGCAGCAGCCTTCGCTTGAGCGGCAGCTTTGGCATCAGCGACCCTTTTGGCTTCTTGCTCTGCCCTAGCTTGCGCCTCTTGCTCAGCTTTTCTAGCTTGACGCTCTGATTCAGCTTGGGCAGCTGCTTGACGTTGTGCTTCAGCTGCTGAGTTATCAACCTTTGGTTTCGGTAGCGGCTCTTTTGGGGCTACTTTTTGACTGGTATCAGGACGAGGCTTTTCTGACGCTATCACAGGCGTCACTTTCGGCTCTACATTTTTTACAATAGGCTCTTTTGGTTTTACTGGTGTCTCTGTTGGTTGTTTAACCGGCTCTTTAGGCTTTGGTTCAGGTTGCGGCGCTGGCTGAACTTGTACCTCAGGCTGTACTTCTTTTTTGGCTGTGACTGTTTGTTTTTCTACTTCAGTTGAGACCGTTTTTGCCGGTAATGACACAAACTTTATCTCAAGTGGTGACATCTCTTTTTTTGGCTCAGGTTTGAGTTCAGGCGTTTTTATTGCCACTAGTGCAATTGCGGCAAGCACATGGAGTCCTAGTACTGCAACAATAGCTAGCAATAACGACTTAAGTGGTGGCGCGTCTAAATCCGTTGAACTCATAACAGCCTAATGTTTATTACTCAGAGTAGAATGGCGTAGATAATAATGCAAACGATAATTATTATCAATAATAATTTACAATATTTTCGCTATTTAATACATCTCTGACACGTGACATTGCTTAGTAGCCTTATTTATCAGAACGCTTATTTCTATGAACGTTACCTACTTTTATACATCACTACTATGAATCTTATCTTTACATCAAATGATACGTTGCGTTTAATATAACAAGTGCTGTTAATAAAAACCATTATCATTTATATTGATAATGAGTCTCAACTACTTTATTATAACCGCTGTACTGTCTACCCATACTATTTTTATAAAAACTATTCGTATAAAAAGTTAGTAATTGGTACTAAGTAGACTATTTATTTTATGCTTTTTATCTCAAGCAACTTTCAGACTTAATATTTTTAGCGTTATTCATTTGCAATTATTTTAGACAATTGCTTAAACATTTTTTGATAGACCGAGTTCATTATGCCGACACCCTTATTATCTAGCAGATCTACCGCCTCTTTTTTCAAACGTCCATTATTGACTGCTGCCATGACAGCGTTATTAGCTACGGTAGTGGCAGGATGTAGCTCGCCTGAATCAAATGACTCTGAACCAGCAGACGCTAAAACCGAAAACCCAACGGCTGATGAATCACAGAACGTTGCTAATAACGACGCTGTATCTGCTGAAAAAATCATGGTCAATACCGTAAAAGGTGATGTTGAGCTGGCTATGAACCCATCGCCACTTGTCGTTTATGACATGACATTGATGCAAGATTTGGCTGCACTAGATGTGGCGGTCGATGGTATGCCTGGTGGTCTATTACTAAAGAATCTACATTCAGAAACACAGCCTGATCCAAAATCGGTAGGTACTGTGTTTGAGCCGGATCTTGAAGCGTTGAATGCAATGCAGCCACAAGCTATTTTGGTCGGTTCACGTATGGCAGAAAAATACGACGAGCTATCAAGTATCGCGCCGACATTGGATATGAGTATTGATACAGCAAATATCTATGAGTCAAGCAAGCAGCGCCTGCATGATCTAGGTGCATTGTTTGGTAAAAGCGATCAAGCCGCTAAGCTACAACAGAACATCGATGGACTCATCACTGAGACCAAGAGTCTAACAAAAGAAAATAAAGGCACGGGCCTAGTCGTCATGGTTAATGGCAACAAAATGTCAGCCTATGGTGACAAGTCTCGCTATGGTTTTATCCATACTGTGTTAGGTGTGCCAATGGCAGATGACAAAATTGCCGATGCGCCTCATGGTCAGCCGATATCGTTTGAATACATCCAAAAAGCCAATCCAGATTGGTTATTTGTCATCGACCGCAGTGCCGCAATTGGTGAAGACGGTATTGGTGCCAAGGCCGTATTGGACAATCCACTGGTTGCCCAGAGCAATGCATGGAGCAAGCAGCAAGTGGTTTATTTGAGCCCAGATTCTTACTTAGCATTTGGCGGTTACTACCAGTGGATGCAGGATCTAACGACGATTAAAGATGCTTTTACTAACGCTAAATAATGTCGTTAGTGATAAAAACGATTGTTGTACAAGTAGGTAATTATTACCGTTAACCCTGCTCATTTTTAAGCCAGTAGAGATTATGTCGTTATTTTCACCCCGTACTCATGCTAGGCTCAAATCCAGTACTGCTCCATCAGCGTCAAGCTGGCAGAGCGGTACTGGCAATGCGTTACATCGACGTACTGTCATACCACCATGGTTCATCAATACAGCAAGCCTCATTCTTATGGGGCTTTTGGTGTTATTGAGCTTATCTATTGGTGTGGCCGACTTTTCGTGGTCAGGTATCTTGCAGAGTCTTCTGACTCAGAGTGCTAATTCTGATAGCTCGCTGCTATTGGTGAGCCGCATACCGCGTACCATCGCCATTATTTTGACTGGTATTGCAATGGCAGTGGCTGGGATGATTATCCAAGTAGTATTAAAAAATCGCTTTGTAGAGCCATCTATGGTTGGTGCAACTCAGAGCGCTGCACTTGGTTTGCTAGTGGTCAGTCTGCTGTTCCCTGCCAGTGCGCTCATTGTAAAAATGGGCGTGGCAACCATCGCTGCCGTTTTTGGCATGATGCTATTTATGCTGCTCATTCACCGCATTCCGCCCACTGATTTTTTGATGATTCCACTGATTGGCATTGTCTTTGGCGGCATTATTGAAGCCGTCACTACCTTTATCGCCTATCAAACCGAATCACTACAGATGCTGAGTGTTTGGCAGTTTGGAGATTTTTCGGGCGTATTGGCAGGGCGCTATGAGCTGTTGTGGCTCACGGGTGGACTGTGTGTGCTGGCTTATATTATTGCTGACAAGCTGACCATCGTTGGTTTGGGTGACAATATCGCCTTAAACTTGGGTATTAGTAAGCGTCAAGTCACTTGGATTGGCGTGGGTATGGTAGCCATGATGAGCGCTGTCGTGGTCGTGACTGTGGGCATGATTCCTTTTATTGGGCTGGTCGTACCAAACATTGTGAGCCGTCTAATGGGAGATAAGTTGCGTCGCAGCTTGCCAGCAGTGGCCCTACTTGGTGCTTCAGCCGTACTGCTATGCGATATTATCGGGCGCTCTATTCGCTATCCATTTGAAGTACCGGTCGCCACTATTTTTGGTGTGGTTGGTACGGTGCTGTTTTTATGGCTGTTATTACGTGCGCCAGCTGAGCAGTAGCACCATGTTCACTAACTATGTATTAATTTTCAACACTCGCTTACCGTCGTTCATTTTTTGCCTTATTAGATAAGCTTGGCACCATAGGATTTTTGTATGTTCTCATCAACTAAGCTTACTTCCACCAAGACTGACGCTACCAGAACCAGCACAGCGGTAGATAACTCATCTTCAACAGATGGTCAGTATTCAGCCGCTGCACAAGGTCAGTTGGCAAAGCTTTGGGCCTGGATAGCTGCCCATCCGAAATCCATAGCAGCTATTATTCTACTTATCTCAATGACCTTGTTTATGACACTCAATGTCAATGGCTATTGGGACTTTGCGCTACCATTACGCGGCAAAAAACTGCTGGCACTGATGGTGGTTGGCTATGCGATTGGCGTGTCGACGCTACTGTTTCAGACGTTGACTCACAATCCAATTCTAACGCCCTCCCTACTTGGATTTGATTCACTCTATGTTCTGTTGCAGAGCTTGCTGGTTTTCTTTTTAGGTGCGATTAGCTTTACCAGTCTCGATCCTATTGCCAAGTTCACGCTAGAGATTGTCCTGATGTTTGGGGCATCTTTATTATTATTTAAGCTATTATTTTCTAAAAGTAGTCAGGATCTGACGCGGCTAATATTGGTGGGCGTTATCTTTGGTGTGTTGTTTCGCAGCTTATCCGCACTCATTGCACGGCTGATTAACCCTGACGATTTTGTGGTCGTACAGTCCGCTAGCTACGCGCAGTTCAATACGGTCAACCCTCAGCTGCTGGGCATCAGCTTATTTATCTGTGCCATCACTGCGATATTTGTGTGGCGCTGGCGTTATCAGTGCGATGTATTGATGCTCGGACAAGCACAAGCCCTCAACCTTGGTATCAACTATCAACGTTTAGCATTTGGTCTATTAACTGTCATCGCAGTGCTAGTCGCCACAGCCACTGCACTGGTCGGTCCAGTGACTTTCTTTGGTTTATTGGTTTGTGCATTGACCAATCGTATCGCTCGACATATGTATCACACCGAGCGGCTGATATTGGTCAGCTTGGTCGCTATGATTTGCTTAGTATTGGGTCAGACTATCTTTGAGCAAGTGCTAGATATGGCAGGCGTATTGTCAGTGGTGATAGAGCTGGCGGGCGGATTGATGTTCTTAGCATTGATATTTATGTCTCAGCGTCGTTCGTTATGACTACTTAGCTGACATTGTTTATTTAGCTGATGCTGTTCATCAAGAAAAACCTAAGACTTTTTTAAATAAGACTGACTATGATTAAACTGAATAATATCTCTCACCATATTGGCAAACAACAAATCTTGCATGACATTACGTTGTCCCTACCAACGGCGCAGGTGATTGCTTTGATTGGGCCTAATGGTGCTGGGAAGTCTACGTTGTTTTCTGTTATGGCTCGCCTGCAGCCGCTACAATCTGGGTATGTGAGCTTCGCTGTAGATAATGAGGAACGTGATATTGTCAGCTGTCAGGCGCGGACACTAGCCAAGACGGTCGCGATGCTTGGGCAAGACAATCATGTACAAGGACGACTGCGCGTACATGAGCTACTGATGTTTGGTCGTTACCCTTATCATCAAGGACAACCGACCGCTGACGATCAGCAAAAAGTACAGGCAATCCTCGAGCGCTTTGAGCTTGAGCCACTTGCCGAGCGCTTCTTGTCAACGCTATCAGGTGGACAGCGTCAGCGCGTGCTGATCGCCATGATTGTCTGCCAAGATACACCCTATCTATTGCTCGATGAGCCACTGAACAACCTAGATATGTATCATGCTGGTCGGCTGATGCGTGAGCTACGTCAGCTTAGCCACAATCAGCAAAAAACCGTGGTAATCGTCCTGCATGATATCAACCAAGCGGCACAGTTTGCGGATACAGTGGTTACGATGAAAGCAGGACAAGTGACCGCTGTAGGGCGCCCTGCTGATGTTATTACTAAAGAGACGATGAAAGATTTATACAACGTCGATGTCACTGTCCTAAGTCATCAGGGTCGTCCAGTGATTGTTGATACGGTTTAAATAAAGAACTTTGCAAATAATAAAAGAAGTTATAGATGCATAGAGCGCTATTAAATAATCGATGGATAAACTACAAGAACCTATCTCTATTAATTTTAGCGATTAGCCTTTGCCTGTTTATTTATTATGCTCTAAATAAGGAGATATCAAATACCTTTTTTTGGTTAGGAATCACTTTATATGCTTTAAGATTGGTGGTTATTCCTATAGATTTTACTCAAAACATCTCTTCAGTAGATTACACAAAGAACTGCGATGAAAATAATACATGGCATGAATGGGTCATGCTAGGTGAGAGATTTTCTTCCTTTATTTTTACTGTCCTGATAGCATACACAATATTTTTGCAATTCAAGTGATAACTAGGGTATGCCTTTAATGCAGTACATAGCTATTTACTGAATTAAAAGCCTACCTTAGAAATCTGGCAATATTACCTACCCTTTTGCAACGCCTTCAATCGACTTTGACGCCCTTTCCACCACAGATAGACGCCCGTAACTGACAACACTGTCACAGCCAAACCTACCAATGCTAAAAATATTTGATACAGTAAGTGGCCGATGCCATGGCTAATATGACCCATATGTAAGGTCAACAACCAATTGTTGGTTTTGCTACCGAATGATGAGTTCTGGTAGCCGAAGTTTACCTGTTCAACGCTACCCGTTTTTGCATTGACCGTGATGGATGATGCACCGCCTTTTTTACCAATGTCCTTATCTGTCTTAAAGCGCAGCTGCCATTGACCCTCATCCTCAATCCAACGTATGCCTAAAAACTCTCGTACTAGCATACCCTTGCTTTGGGCAGCGGTGTTTGCCTGCTCACTTAAATAGGCAATGCTATTGGCTTTGTTGACCACATCAACAGACTCGACATCGACAACCTCATTGTTTACAGCCTTAACCCTAGTCGCTGTTTCTGCACCAGACGCCTGCTCTGCTTTTTCTGATGGTTTTCTTGAGTTCTCCTGTCTTTCCTCTCTGCCTTCAAGACCTACGACAGCATGCATCACAGGTTGATAGACCTCTCTTAGGTTAAAACCAACACTCGACCACGCGATGACGAATAAGATCCCCCAAAGCCATAATCCAAAAGCATGATGTAGATCATAATTCAATTTAAACATATTACTTTTGGTACGGATTTTCCACGCTGGTAACCAGCGTTTAAAAAAGGAGGCACGTTTTTTAGGCGAGGTTTGGTTCTGTGCTTTTTTCTTGATCGCTCTAGGAAACGTTAAGTAAAAGCCAATAAAGCAATTAATCGTCCACACGAGCGCGACAATCCCTAATAGCAATTTCCCAATATCACCCAGTAATAAATCGCGATGTAACCAAAACACTTTCCACATGGTGTTGTGCCATGCCCACTCATCTCTATCACGAGTACCAATAATATCGCCAGTATAAGGATGGACATAAACTTGTTGAAACGGTGCTTTTGGTTGGTTTTGGGCGGCTTTTCCTCGTGCTCTATCTACCGAAAATACGGCTGACCTCTCTGCTGTTATCGAGGTTGGCATGCTAGAAAAAGCATATTGAGGGTACGCACTGATGACCTTGTCATGAAGCTCGGCAATAGGCAGATGTGATGCGTTTTGTTTCTCAACCTGAGCCAGTTTATGGTTGAAGACATCGTCTAGCTCGTCATGAAATGCCAATAATGTGCCAGTAATACCAGTGATAATTAAAAAAACTGCCATGGCGAGCCCCGTATAACGGTGAATCCAAAGACAGCTATAGCGAAAATTAAATGACATAAATAAATCTGCTGTTATATTGTGATAGTAAGTTATTGAATTATTAAAAATATTTACGGGGACATGGGCTTATTTTGAACATGAGAACCTGCCCTAACAACACAAAAGGTCTAAGCAAATAGCTCAGACCTTTTTCTAACTTAACAAACTCTGCGTCTACCTCCTAAAAATCAACGCTAACGTCGAACACATAAGTACGACCAGGTTCATTGAACGTACGTGCACCTGCGTTCGTAGCGGTACCCTCACGATAAACACCCTCATCAAACAAGTTTTTGATACCAGCACCAACAGTAATCGATTTTGTCAGATCATAGCGAGTGCTCACATTGGCAATGGCATACGGTTCGCGATCAAGCAACGGGTCACCACTATCTTCTCCAGTCGTAACTGAAATCGTAGGGGCTTCAATCGTGCCATAGTAGCTCACATCAAAGTCGGCATTCCAGCGAGGCGTAATATCCCAATCCACACCCGTGTTCACAGTGAACTTAGGAATGAGCGATAATGGCTCGCCATTGTCTTTTCGCTCTGAGCGGATGTTACCGGTGATATTGGTAGACCATGAAACATTGTCAGTGACTGGTACTTGTACAAAACCTTCTAAACCTTCGACAATTGCTTCACCTTGATTGTCCCATTGAAAGATAGAACGATTTGTCGCTGTATCTACCGCCACACGATCTGTACCAGCGCCAATGCGGTTATCATAGGTATTGTGGTAATAAGTCAAACCAGCATTTAGCCCAGTACCATCATCATAAGTAAAGGTGATCTCTTTATTCCAAGATGTCTCATTTTCTAGGTCAGGGTTCCCTAATACATGGCAACCTCTTTCATCAGCAGGTACCCAAGATGGACAACCATTGCCACCAGTATAGTAAATATAGTTTGGATCAAGCTGATATAATGAAGGGGCTTTAAACGCACGACTGACGCCGCCTTTCACTGACCAATCAGGACTAAAGTGCCAAGTAGTATTGATACTAGGCGACCAATTACTACCAGCCTCGCTATGATAGTCGAAGCGTAGACCTGGAGTCACATACCAGTCAGGTGTGATCTCGTAGTTATCTTCTAGATATGCACCTATGAGGTAAGCATCTGAAGTTGGATCACGCTGTTCAGGATCGGTCTCTACATCACCAAAATCAAAACCATCTGCAAATGCCAAATCAGATACCACGGGGTTATCTAGCTTTTCGCCGCGAAACTCTGCACCAGCAGTCAAGGTATGACGATCAAAGTAAATATCCCATTCTGATTTGGCATTTAGCGTATCGTAAGTCGCCTCTGTCCACTCAAAATCTTCGCCATCGTCAGGTATGACAATCTGTCCTTCGCCACCACCCGCACTACCTTCACCCAAACGCTCATTAACTGTCCGAGTATACTCAATGAAACTGTTACTACTAGCGTCATCATACTCACCGCGATGCGTGATCGCCGCGCCATAGCGTTGCATTTTGCTCGTTGTTTCACCTTCTAACTCATCTAACAAATTTTGGTTCACGGTTTGGAACAATGAATCACCCGCCCAGCGGTTTTCTTGACGGCTATAATTCACTTCAAAACCGACCGTATTCATCGCATCCATCGCGTATTCAAACAATTGGCGCACATCGATATTTTCGACACCTTCAGTACCTGCCGCTACCGAGGCAGCCGGACCACTGCGCCCGTCAACAATCTGTGCATCTTTGGCATTGATATAAGGATCATCGCCTTCACTATCGTGATAACCAAGAGTGGTACGCGAGGACAGTTTATCCGTCAATGCACCTGCCATATTGATATTGGTACGCCAGCTACTGCCTTCTAGATCGCTCTCTGGTGCCTCATAGTGACCACTGATAGAAAACTCTGGCTCAGTCGGACTCTTAGTAATGATATTTACCACACCGCCCATACTACCAGAGCCATAACGGGCTGCTGCTGGACCACGCAATACTTCGATGCTTTCGATAGCGCCTGGTGGTACCCACTGCGAGTCACCACGCGTGTCTTGCTCACTCCCACGACTAGGTCGTGAGGAATTGCGAGAAGTGACAGGACGACCGTCGATTAAGATAAGTGTATTGTTTGGCCCCATACCGCGCAAATCAATTTGACGTTGGTTACCACGCTGACCTGACGTTGATGAACCCGACAAATTCACACCTGGCATCTTACGTACAATCTCTGAAATATCATTAGAAACTGATGCTTTTTCGATGGCTTCTTCACTAATAATAGACAGCCCAGCCGCTTGTTCTAGCTCGTCCCTTGCTGCCCGCACCACAATTGTATCCAATGTAGCTGTAGGCACAGCTTCTTGGTCGGTCGCCCCTTGCACAGCTACCTCATCACCCTCGGCAGCAAAAGCGGTACTACTAAGAATAGAAGTCACAGCGATACTTAGTAAAAGCTTACCAGTCACGACGCGTTGAAGTTTTTTTGGAGAAGTGATGACTGAGAAATCAGAGCAACCTGATTGGTTTGACATAAGTAATATTCCTTGAAGCGTACAATTTCGTTAATACCTGTTTATCTCATCGTCAGTGAATGGTTTTAGCCACTTTTTATGCAATGCTTCGGATGCATTCTCGGTGCAAGTACACATAAATAAACGTCTAAAATTGACATACGATTGTCGGATAGACGTGTCCGTAAATATATGTGTTATAAAAACATGACTAAAATATCGCCAAGAGGCTTAGCTATTGAGAGTAAACGAATAAGGGTATGTACTGAGTAGGGTTAAAAGTTTGATGACGCTGTAACTGTCATTAGTCAACGAATTAAATATTTAGCGTAAAAAAGTCTCTATAAATAGAATAGAGCAAAGAGCTATTAACTGTTCTGTAATGAACGAAACACACTTTAGCAAGATACATATAAGAATGCAAACATTAATGATAATTATTATCATTAATGTTTGCATTCTTATATGTGGTTCAGTTAACGGTTTAATGGATGCTCAATATATTTATAGAAATGCCTGTTAGTTTCAGTTGTATAAGCGCTACACTGTCAAACCTTGTCGATATTTCCAATATGATAATTCGGCCAGTTAAAAACATTATGCGTCAGCTTCAGAATTTCGACGTTTGATTACTCTATGCCCGTATTCATTCACAATCATTTCCTGATAATTTGAAAGATATAAATGAGCTTCGATGATAGCTCGCTGTTGTTTAGAGTATTGGCATAGTGCTCGCATACGACTCGCATACGATTTAACTCATATGCTATTTATACGGTAGCTTCACCTTCTACCAAACGAGCAACTTAACATCTACTCTTAGATAAATCGCACTCTCAAAAATCTCGTAAAAAAAGCCAGCTCCCGTATAAGACAGCTGACTTTATAAGTACGATTAGACTTAAATTCGATAAGCTAGATTAGAACTGATAAGTTAAAGACGTTTTGATATTACGTCCCATTTCAAAATCAGTATAGGCATCATCGATAGAGTTACGTGACGCATGGCTTGCATAAGTCTCATCAAAGATGTTGTATACACCTAGCGTGGCCTTCAAACCTTCGATTTGAGTTGGCGTGTAAGTCATGAAGATATCGTGCACATCATAGCCTGGTTTTTCGTTGTCATCACCAGCGGTATTCAGTGTCACATCGGCGACATAAGTACTGCGCCAGCCAAGCTCAGTAGTATTGGTTGGAGCGTAACCCAAGTTGACCATGTACTTATCGCCAGACTCAGAGCCACTGCCACTGACAGAAGAGATATTGTAACCTGTATCTTCGCCTTTGCTACGTGCACGAGCATAGCTTAGACCCATGTTGAAGTTATCTGCGCGATAATCGGCTGATAGCTCTACACCTTTGATTTTGAAATCTTCATCATTATTGATGACACCTTGGCAGGCTTCAGGGGCAGCACTTGTACCTAGTTGCCCAGTTGTGCAATTCATGCCAGTTCTACTACCACCTGCACGTACAAACTCAATATAGTTTTCGATATTGGTTTCAAAGTACTTAGCACTTAATTTTAAAGAGTCATCAGCCATAGTCAGACCACGCAGCGTTGTAGCAATACCGACTTCTGCATTGTCACCTTCTTCTGCTTTTAGGTCATTGTTCACATACGTATCAGCGCCATCAGTGTTAAAAATCGTTTGGCTAAGATCTGGACCATTAAATAACTGAGTATAGCTTGCAAATAGCTGGGTGCGCGGTGCAATCTCATAGCTAGCAGCCAATGCGCCAACGACATTGTCATAAGTCTTGCCAGCTGATACATACTCTGGAGACTCATAACGGTCATAACGGATGCCTGGCGTTAAGCTAAGCTTACCCATTTGCCATTGGTCTTCTAGATACACAGAAGTATTGGTTGCTTCATCTGTACCAGCAACTGGTATAGTTGTACCTCGTTGAACACTGCTATAGTCAGATTCTTTTTTGTAATGCTCAACCCCAGCGATTAACTTATGAACCCCTGGTACACCGTTAATGATACTGCTATCGATAATACTGGTGTTTTGTACTTTTGCGCCTGTGGTTTGGACTTCTGCATCAAACTCAAACCCAGGTACGCCATCAGAGTTACGCAAAATCTGCGTGCTGGTCTGATATACATTGGCGTCTACATTGACCAATTGGTTGGCAGGACTGTAAGCGTAGTCAAGCGCATAGGTATCGCGTTTGACTTCCTGCGGGATGATTGGGTTCCAGCCACCAGCAGGAAAATCTGGACGTAATGGGAACTTGCCTTTGTTTTCGGTACGGCTAAAGCTAGCGCCTACATGATGGTCACTACCGACATAAGCACCGGCTTTTAATAGAATGTTTTCGCCTTCGCTATCTTCCGTTTGGATTTTACGGCCTTTACCGTCTTCACCAGCGTCCGCATTGCGTTTGCCATAATAAGCCAGTAAATCAATATTTTCTGTTGGCGCACCATACACAGTAGCTGAAGTTAGCAGTTCATCATTGTTGCTAGCATAACCTGTATGCAGCTTAGCACCTACCTTTTGACCTGGCTTGAGTAAATCTGCCGCGTCGACTGTCTCAAAAGCAACCGCACCGCCGATAGCATCATTGCCTAGCGTCACTGAGTTATTGCCCACTGATACTTCTGCTTGTTTTAGCAGATCTGGATCAATAGTGACATCACCCATATGGTAGAACAACGCGCCTTCTTGACGTGCGCCATCAATCGTAACTTTTAGGTTGGTATCATCAAGACCACGTACACGAATACGTTGGTTGACCGATGAGGTACCGCCCACGCTTACCCCTGGCACAACGTCCAGAAAATCGCTCAAATGGCTGGCTTGTGCAGCTGGGGTGTAGTCATCTATGTAGACAGAGTCTTCTTGTACAGCGTCACGTACTGAGCTATTCGCTGTTACAGTGATAGTCTGTAATGTCGTGTTTGGCATATCTGCCGCCGTTGCAGCACTGGCAGCTTGCGTCCACAATACAGCGGCGACACCGATAGACAATACTGTCAATTGACTAGATAACTTTACTTCGCGCATAACACATTTACTCACTTTGTTTACTGTCAGAAATTAGAAGTTTTAGAATTATTTTTAAAAATTGTCGTCAAACAACCCTTAACATAGTGCCTACCAGAAGATTAAATACCTTAAAACACTTAACTCATCGTGCGAATAACATGATTAATGTTAATGATAATAATTAGCGTTTAAATAATGAGAGGCATAATAACTAAGTATTAACAATTTGGCAATAATTAATATTATACATTCTCAATTCTAGTGCTTAGTATGCCAAGGAAACACAGCAACGCTTGGTACCAACTATAAATATGCTATCAAATATGACAATGACTACGAGTTGAATCTGTATAAACAAGGCTTAAAAATCATCACTTCTACAGCAGCCTGCTATTAACTTAACTCATCACTTGTTTTTCTTGTACTACTGTACTAGAATACTGAAACAAGATAGCTCTCAGCGAAAAATCGCTCAACAAGCGACCTATCTATTTTCTTTGGCTAAAATTACCTATTATGACTACCGATCCTTATCAAAGTTTAGTGAAACATTTGACCAACTGTACTGATAGCGCAGATATCGAAAAGCTGCTCAGTGCCCTGCTGACCGATAAAGAACAGCATGACATTGCCAATCGTATTCGCATTTTTGACTTACTAGATCGTGGCATCACCCAGCGTGATATCTCAGAGCAATTAGGTGTTGGTATCGCCACTGTCTCTCGCGGTGCCAAGGCCAAGCAAAGCCATGATGTCAGCGCGTTATTGGCCACTCATAGAGACTGCTCTTAGCCTCTAACGACGATACTATCTAGCTTTTTACTGACGAAACTTATACTTATTAATCAACACTCATTAATCAACACTCATTAATCAACACTCATTAATCAACACTCATTAATCAACACTCATTAATCAACACTCATTAATCAACACTCATTAATCAACACATATTTGAACCATTTCGGACTTTGTTATGACCTCTAGCACTCGCACACAGACCAAACCTGCTCCTATCGATATCCCGAGCAAACCACAACGTATCAAACTGACGCAAGATATCGATTTTTTTGCATTATTCAAACGTATCGAAAGCGCGTTTGATACCTGCTATTTGCTCGAATCATTAGGTGAAGACAGCCATATCTCGCGCCATCATGCGATCGGCTTTGACCCTGTGACGACTATCGCCGCATTAGACCGCAACACGCTTGCGATTACCGATAATAAAACCGCTGAGACAAGTTGCTATAAAACTGACAACCCTTATCAATTGCTGCGTGAGATAACACCGCAGCATGTCATCGCCCGTGACCAAAGCGGCGGTCTGGTCGGGTATTTGGGTTATGACTGCGTGAACTTCTTTGAACCTAGCCTCAATGCAAAAGCCAGCGAAGACTTTGAACCATTTAAGTTTGGCGTGTATTTAGATGGATTGACCCTAGATAAGATGACTGGGGAAATCTTCTACTTTTATTACCCAACCGCTCAGCAAGAAAACCGCATCGAGCAAATTAAAGCCCTACTCGATGAGCCAACGCCTAGTTATGAGCCGCCCAAAGTTGAATTTTTAGGTGATGGCATGAGCCAAGAAGAGCATGCCAATGTCGTTATGCAAGTTAAAGAAGACATCATCGCTGGGCGTATTTTTCAGTGCGAGGTAGGCTTTAAATCTAAATATCGTATTGCCGGTGACAAAATGCCGATTTATGAAAAGCTGCGTGCCGTCAATCCATCACCGCATATGTATTTTATGAAATTTGCCCAGCAGTGCATCATTGGTGCTTCTCCTGAGTTACTATTCCGCTTGCGTCAGGGTGAAATGGAAACCTATCCGCTCGCAGGAACTGCCAAGCGCGGCGCCGATGTGATCGAAGACCGTAAGCTTGCCCGCGCATTGCTCAACGATGATAAAGAAATTGCCGAGCACAATATGCTAGTCGACCTACATCGTAATGATATTGGCCGTGTGGCTCGATTTGGTACAGTAAAAGTACGTAGCTTAATGGATATCAAACGCTTCTCTCACGTGCAGCATATCTCTTCTGAAATCGTTGGTATCTTGCATCCTAACGAAGATATGTTTAGTGCCCTTGCCAGTAACTTCCCTGCTGGGACACTATCAGGCGCGCCCAAGGTAGAAGCCATCAAAGTCATCAACGAGCTAGAGCCTGATGGTCGCGGTGCTTACGGTGGTGCATTAGGCTCGTTCAATTTCAATGGTGATTGTATCTTTGCCATTCCTATTCGCAGTCTGTTTATCAATGGCGAGTCTGCCTACGCTCAAACTTGTGGCGGTAACGTTTACGACTCAAACCCAGCCGATGAGTACTTAGAGATTCAGCGCAAACTGTCGGCGATGAAAGTCGTGTTAGACAGCTTTATGCAATCATAATTGAAGCTAAACGTATTGCATAAATTGACCATATTTTACCTAGCTATATTTTCACAAAAGAGTTTATGACCCATGAATGTTTTAATTATCGATAACTACGACTCATTTACCTTTAACCTCTACCAGTATGTGGGCGAGATTTTACAAACCTTAGACAGTGATGAAGAAGCCAGCGTCATCGTTAAACGCAATAACGAAATTACCTTAGCAGATGTGCAAGCGATGAATCTTGATAGAATAATTATCTCACCTGGCCCTGGCTCTCCTGACGATCCCGCGTACTTTGGTATCTGTAGCGAGGTCATTGAAACACTAGGCAAAACTGTGCCGCTACTAGGCGTTTGCTTGGGTATGCAAGGTATTGCTCATGTATTTGGCGGTGATGTGGTACGCGCTAGTGTGCCGATGCATGGCAAAGTCTCATCGATTCGCCATGATAATTCAGGTATCTATCAAGGCTTACCACAAGAGCTTGAGATCATGCGCTATCACTCACTGGTGGTAAAAGCCGACACCATACCAAGCTGTCTGACAATTACCTCGGTAGTCGCTAATGACAACCGTGCTGAATTGAGCTTTGCTGAGTCAGCATTGACTGGTGATGAGATTATGGGACTGGCGCACAAAGAGTACCCAATCCAAGGCGTACAGTTTCATCCTGAGTCGTTTGCCACTGAGGGCGCTAAGCGATTGCTGAGTAACTTTTTATTGCAGGTGTAAGCACTACTATTCAGCCACGCCTTCTATTTTAAATGACAGTCGATTAAATTTAGACCATGCCCTAGTAGTCATTTATTATCTTTTAGTGATAGACTGAAAATAATAAACAAAAGACAGCCCTTGAACCGGTTGTCTTTTCTTATTTTAGCATTGCTTGGAGAGATTGTATCAATAGCAATCTTACAACATCTTGTGTCACTTAGAGCGTAAGAAGAAAACAGTATGGCAAACATCGACAACGGAATGACGAACCACTCGCATCAATCATGGCTAGGCACCATTCAAATCATCACGGCTGCTATTTGTTGGGGTACGTTGGGTATATTCTCGACCTATCTCAACCAAATTGGATTTAGTGGGTGGCAAGTAACCATATTACGCATTATCACAGCGGCCTTTATCATTTTAGCCATGCTACCAACACTGTGGCCACACCTTATCAAATTACAGCCAAAACAGTGGCTTGGACTGGCGATGCAGTCGTTGATAGGTGTCCTTGGCATGTCGGTCTGCTATTTTTTTGCGGTCAGTTATGTCGGTGCTGGCCCTGCCGTTGCATTGCTCTATACCGCGCCTGTATTTAGCTTATTGTTCTCGAAGTTCTTACTGAGCGAGTCCATCACTCGGAAATCAGTGTTGCTAGCACTAATGGCAGTATTTGGTGTTGGATTGACGATGTTAGGCGAGCAAGCGAAAGTTAACTGGGGGATTTTACTCGGTCTATCAGCAGGAATGTGTTATTCGTTATATGGCGTATTGGGCAAGCGCGCAATGCATTACGCTCACCCTGCCCCTTTGGTGTTTTTCACTTCCATTATCATTAGTGCTGGCGTACTACTGCTCTTGCCTGAGACCTATAACACTTATAATCAGCTATTAGATCTCCCCTTAATGACTTGGGGCTATGTTTTGGGATTATCACTGCTGGGAACCGTCGTGCCATTTGGGCTATATATGAAGGCATTGGAGAAGCTGCCCGCCACTCGTGCATCGGTATTTACGATTTTTGAACCGTTGACTGCGATTGCACTTGCCATGCTATTATTGCATCAATCTTTGTCTTGGATTCAATATCTGGGTGTGGCGCTCATTTTGCTGGCGGCTTTGTTGAATGCTGTGTTGAACGGTACCGCCACTCGCGTACCTCGCTGGTTAAAGCAACGACAAAAAATATAGTTTACTGTCTATTCATTTGAAATACGTCCTATTTATTGCGATAAAAAAAGCCCCAACCATGGCATCATGATTGGAGCTTCTTTTTTTATTACTTACGCAAAAACAAACGTTTTTACTGCTCAATACGTTGCAAAAATGCCTGCGTACGCGGATGCTTTGAGTCTTCAAACAGCTGCTTGGCACTGCCTTCTTCAACCACATGACCATCCTCAATCAGTACAACATGATCGGCAACATCGCGGGCAAAGTTGATTTCGTGAGTCACTACGACCATCGTCCAACCTTCAGAGGCGAGCTGCTTCATTGTCTCAAGCACATCCTGTACCAACTCTGGGTCAAGTGCAGAGGTTGGCTCATCAAACAGTAAGAGCGATGGCTCAATAGCAAGCGCACGGGCAATACCAATACGCTGCTGCTGACCACCAGATAGCTGGAACGGATAGAGATCCGCTTTATCCGACAGTCCAACTTTCTCAAGTAGTACCAATGCCTGCTCACGGGCTTGCGCTTTGCTCTGCCCTTGTACGACCGTAGGCCCAAGCATCAAGTTTTCAATGGCTGTCTTATGTGGAAACAAGTTATAAGACTGAAACACCATGCCTGATTTACGCTGTAAAGCTAGTAGCGTTTTTTTACTTGGCTTAGTCGCAAAGTCGACGCTCAAGCTATCATCATCAAAAGCAATCACACCTTGATCAGGAATCTCTAGCGCATTTAAACAACGCAAAAAGGTGGTTTTACCCGATCCTGAAGGTCCTAATATTACGACCACTTTACCTTTATTAATGGTCAAGTCGATGCCTTTTAGCACCTGATTGCCACCGAAGGCTTTATGAATATTAGTGACTTTGATCATAAAAATTCCTGTTGTGCTAGGGCGTGTTTATTGAGCCATAACTTATTTTACTACGTAGCTTATTTTGCCACATATCGATCAAGGCGCGTTTCAAGCTTGCCTTGGATGAAGGTCAAGAACAGACAGATACCCCAGTAGATAATTGCCGCTTCTGTATAGACCAGCATAAACTCATAGTTACGAGCTGTGATAATCTGCGCTTGTTTGAATAGCTCAGTGACCAGTACCAGTGAGGCAAGTGAGGTATCTTTTACCAGACTGATAAAGGTATTGGACAACGGCGGCACCGATACTCTAAGCGCCTGCGGTAAAATCACATGACGAAAAGTCTGTAGATACGTCAAACCAACCGTCGAGCCTGCTTCCCACTGCCCTTTTGGTATTGACAAAATCGAAGCACGCACTGTCTCCGATGCATAAGCACCGATGTTCAATGAGAATGCGATAATCGCTGAGGGAAAGGGATCAAGCTTCACCCCGACACTTGGCAGACCATAGAAAATAATAAACAGCTGAACCAGCATCGGTGTACCGCGAATGGCGGACACATAGACACGAGCGAGCCGATAAATGATTTCATGGAACCAAGTGGCACGCGGAATGATACGAATCAATGCCACTGTCAGTGCAATGGCCATACCAATCGCAAATGAGATCAATGCCAGCGGTATCGAATAATAGATACCGCCTTTGAGCATTGGCCAAAACGACGAGATGACAATCTGCGCTCGATCAGGACTCATAAATGGCAATACTGCCAATAAGTCCGCGAACCATGATGTAGACATTACAGAAGCTGACATGATAGAAACTGACATTATTTTTGTTGACTTATATCAGCACCAAAGAACTGTTCGCTAAGCTTGGTGAGTGTGCCTTCAGCAGCCAACTCAGCCATTGCTTCATCTAATTTAGCTACAACTTCATCATCACCTTTGATAAGCACTAGGCCTGAACCTGTTTGTTCACTTGCAGGGGCAGTTAGCTTAATCTCAAGATTAGAATCTGGAAATTTTTTGAGATAATCCAATACCGCTAGATTGTCATTCATCGTAAAGTCAGCACGGTCTTGCTTCACTAATTGAATCGCTTGCGCCATACCATCGACAGGAACGATCTCTGCGCCATAACGCTCTGCAAGCTCACCGTAGTTACTGCTAAGTGATTGCGCCGTACGTAGACCTTTTAGACCTTCCCACGAGCTATAACGGTTGTCATCAGTAGGTGCCAATACAACCGCACCTGACCAGCTATAAGCCATCGCTTTGTCATACTTTGCTTTACGCTCAGGCGTGGTCAAACTGACTTGGTTAGCCACCATATCAAAGCGTTTTGAATCCAAACCTGCCAGCATCGCATCCCATTGAGTTTCTTTAAACTCAACGTCTACGCCTAGTTTATCCGCTACTGCACGCGTTACTTCAACGTCGTAACCCGTTAGTTTACCACTCTCATCATGGTACGTGAACGGAGGATAAGTACCCTCTGTACCGACGTTGATGGTGCCGCCGTTGTTGATACGTTGTAGCAAATCAGAACCGCCTGTTGCAGCGCTGTCAGTTGCACTGGTATCGGCTTCGTTGGTAGTAGATTGACCACAAGCGGCAAGGAGCATAGTGCTGGCGGCAAGGGCTAAAAGAGTACGACGTTTCATAAGACGTCCTTATAAGAGTGAATGAATAAAGTAAAAACACATAATGCTAATAAAGTATACGGTGCTAATAAATAGGACAAGCCGATACAGAAGAACAATATAAGCTCTTCTATGATATTCGGCTTTGGTTGCCCGATTTGAGGCTATTTGGGCTATTTTTCAATACTGTTTCTATATTATATTTTAATTTTTAACGATTGTTCAAATATTCTGGCGAGTTTAATTAACACCAATTGCTATCTTATTAAATAGCAGCTTATGGATATAGTATCTCACTTTAGACAGAAAAACGTACACAATCAGTGAGCATACGTAAGCTATAGTCAGTTCAATATAATTTCGATACAAGGAAACCGAGTGCAAGTTATACATTAGTATGCTTAGCGAGGATAACGATGTAGCGGATTTATATAGGCTTGACTATATCTGCTACAATTCGCCTGAGAACTGATAGCGATCACCCGCATGCCACATTTTTACAAAGGTAACGACTTGGCCAGCCGAATAGGTCTGCCGGCGCAACACAAGCGTTGGTGACTGCGGCGCAATTTGTAAAAATTCAGCTATTTCATCAGGGGCTGCCAATGCTCGGATGGTATAGCTACCACTCTCTAGAGGACTTTTGGCAATTAAGTAATCACTGGTATTGACCACACTAAAGTCCTGATCGATAAACTTCGGCACTTTTTTGGCATCGACCCAGCGTTCTTCAAACTGTATGGGCTGACCATCGGCAAAGTGAATGATTTTTACTTCATACAGGAGAGCTTCATCACTAGCATCTGTCTGAGCGCTTGTGTTAACAGGCACAGACTCTTCATCAATCACAGCCCCTTCACTAATACCAAACTTACGACACAATTCATTATCGAGCATATCAGCCGTAATAGCACGCTTACTCACGACCTGTGCCTCATAATCACGATTGGCAGACTTTAAATCCTCAGCGATGTTGCGTACCTCAACAAAGGTATGATTGAACTGTTGCTGCGCGACAAACGTGCCCGACCCTTGCCGACGCTCTAACACCCGCTCCTCGCTCAGCTCTTTTAGCGCACGGTTGACCGTCATTCTTGACACGCCAAACTCTTCAGCCAGTGCCATTTCTGTCGAAATTGCGTTGCCCGCTTGCCACTTACCAGAATGGATGTTGTCTAGTATGGCGTTTTTTATGCGTTGATACGCCGGAATCGTCTTTGTCATATCCGCCTTTGACCGTCAGTTTTGCTAATAGGAATGACCACATAATATCACGAGACCACCGTGCAAGCCTTAGTCAAAATGTCTGAGCGTTCAGTGTTGACTAGGGCGTTTTTCAACTCACTCGGTGTTATCTAAATCGACTGAGTAAATAGCAAAAATAATCAGCTCATGAAAAAAAACCTTGCATGAAAAAAGTATCTTTGATAATTTGTATATACAAATATACAGCAGTGCTAGAAAATTTGCTTTATCGATTCGATATTTTTATGAATTTAGATGAATACTTAGTCAATGAATATCTAGGCTGACTGTAAGACACTTACTTTGATGACTTTATCGCCCTATTCGCTATCACAAGGATATGATCATGACTACTGACAATGGAACCAACAAAGAGACTAAGCTGACTCGCCGTGATGAGAGCCGTAATATTGCTGCGCCTACTGGTAGCACGCTACATTGCAAAAGCTGGCTGACCGAAGCACCTTATCGTATGCTGCAAAACAACCTGCATCCTGATGTGGCAGAAAACCCAAAAAGCCTGGTCGTCTACGGTGGTATCGGACGCGCAGCCCGTAACTGGGAAAGCTATGATCAAATCTTAGAATCACTAAAAGAATTAGAAGATGATGAGACGTTGCTAGTACAGTCTGGTAAACCAGTCGGCGTGTTTCAAACACACGAAAACGCACCGCGTGTCTTGATTGCTAACTCCAACCTTGTACCGCGCTGGGCAACGTGGGAGCACTTCAACGAGCTCGATCGCAAAGACCTATTTATGTATGGTCAAATGACTGCAGGTAGCTGGATTTATATCGGCACGCAAGGCATCGTTCAAGGTACGTATGAGACTTTTGTGGAGGCGGGTCGTCAGCATTATGACGGTAGCTGGGCGGGTCGTTGGATTTTGACCGCTGGTCTAGGCGGTATGGGCGGCGCACAGCCATTAGCTGCTACCTTTGCAGGTGCGACTTCGTTAAACATCGAGTGTCAGCAGTCTAGCATCGATTTCCGTTTGCGCACGGGTTATGTCGATAAGCAAGCGGACAATCTTGACCACGCTTATGAGCTAATCAAACAACATACTGACGCTGGCGAAGCTGTCTCTATCGCCCTACTTGGTAATGCCGCAGATATCTTGCCTGAGATGGTCAAGCGCGCTAACGCTGGTGGCATGAAGCCTGATTTGGTCACTGATCAGACCTCAGCGCATGATTTGATTAATGGCTATCTACCAAGCGGTTGGACAGTAGAGGAATGGAAAGCCGCCCAAGAAGATCCAGAGCAACATGCAGCATTGACCAAAGCCGCTGCTCAGTCTTGTGCCGTACACGTCCAAGCGATTTTAGACTTGCAAGCGATGGACATTCCAGCGACTGATTACGGTAATAACATCCGTCAGGTCGCTTTTGATGAAGGTGTCAAAGATGCCTTTAATTTCCCAGGTTTTGTCCCTGCGTATATTCGTCCGCTATTTTGCCAAGGTAAAGGTCCATTCCGCTGGGTAGCGTTATCAGGCGATCCAGAAGATATCTATAAGACTGATCAAAAAATTAAAGAGCTATTCCCTGAAAATAAACATATCCATCGCTGGTTAGATATGGCAAAGGAACGTATTCAATTCCAAGGTTTGCCTGCTCGTATCTGTTGGTTAGGTCTTGGTGAACGTGACAAAGCAGGTTTGGCATTTAATGAAATGGTCAAGAATGGTGAGCTAAAAGGCCCAATCGTCATTGGTCGTGACCATTTGGATACGGGCTCTGTCGCCAGTCCAAACCGCGAAACAGAGAGCATGAAAGATGGTTCAGACGCAGTATCTGATTGGGCACTATTGAACGGTATGCTCAATGTCGCTGGTGGCGCAACTTGGGTATCACTGCATCATGGCGGCGGTGTCGGCATGGGCTACTCGCAGCACTCAGGCATGGTCATCGTCGCGGATGGTACTGACGCCGCAGCCAAAAGATTGTCACGCGTGCTTGTCAATGATTGCGGCTCAGGCGTCATGCGTCATGCAGATGCAGGTTATGAGTTGGCGATTAAAACAGCGAAAGACTATGGTCTAAATTTGCCAATGATTAAATAGTTTGTCCCTTGTTCTTATACGCTGTAGCTGGGTATAAGGACATAATCGGCGTCTTATCAAGGAGGATAATATGATTGAGCAAAATACGACATCTAGTCTGAACGATGAAAATACAACGACATCATCGAAAAAACTACTATCAACCCCTATTGCTTTAATACAGCTTATCGTATTCAGTGCGATCGGTTTGGTGATGTTTTTTGTGCCGTTTACCATTGGCGAGAAAAGCACGATTTTGTTCGATCATGGCGCAACCTATCTAGTCACTCAACAGCATACCTTGTCCGTGACGCTATTATTTTTACTCATGCTCTATGGCGTGAGTAAGCCATTTATCGATGGCTCATGGCGCAAAAATATCACCCATATGATTATGACTGGTTTCAAGGTCATTGGTCTGATGTTGGCAGTGATGTATGTGGCTGACATAGCGCCTACCTTTATGATGGAAAAGGACATGCTGCCGTTTCTGTTTGAAAAACTGGCCTTACCAGTCGGCATGATTGTACCGCTTGGGGCACTAATATTGGCCTTCTTGGTTGGCTTTGGCTTATTAGAAATGGTTGGTGTGCTCATGCAGCCAATCATGAAACCTATTTGGAAGACCCCAGGTTCATCAGCGATTGATGCCGTGGCCTCCTTTGTCGGTAGCTACTCTATTGGATTGCTCATCACCAATCGTGTGTACTTGCAAAAGCAATATTCAGCGCGTGAAGCCATTATCATTGCGACTGGGTTTTCGACTGTATCAGCGGCGTTTATGGTGATTGTTGCCAAAACGCTTGGCCTGATGGAGTTCTGGAATGTGTTCTTTTGGTCTACGCTAGTGATTACTTTTATTGTTACTGCAATTACTGCTCGTATTCCGCCTATCAGTCTCTTTGACGATCATGTCGAACGCCCCGCTTTAAACCATAAACGTGGTACACGGTTGGCTGCAGCATTTGATTTGGGTTTATCCACTTCCCGCCGTGCAACTGACCTCAAACAAATATTATGGTCTAACTTCCGCGACGGTCTAACGATGGCAGCCGCCATTGTGCCGTCCATCATTGCAGTCGGTTTAACAGGATTACTATTAGCAAAATATACGCCGGTGTTCGATGCCCTAGGCTTACTTCTTTATCCCTTTACATGGCTTGGCGGCCTACCAGAACCACTTGTCGCTGCCAAAGGCATGTCAGCGGGATTGGCTGAGATGTTCCTGCCAGCATTACTACTAAGTGAGGCAGATATTCTGACACGCTATGTCGCAGGGGTCATCTCCATTAGCAGTGTGCTGTTCTTCTCAGCCATGATTCCATGCGTGCTTGCGACCGAGATTCCTATCTCCGTTGGTAAGATGGTCATTATTTGGTTCGAGCGTGTGGTACTTAGTATTTTATTGGCTGCAGCATTCGGGCATCTGGCTATGTACCTCAATTGGATTGGCTAAAAAGCTCAAACTCAATAATAGATATTTTGCTGATTAAAAACCTTTCAACAACTTCATTTTAATAAAGATACGCATTAAAAATAATATAACCCATATAGTCGATGCAATTTAAAAGTAGTACAAGGCAACCGAGTGTAGATGTATATGTACTACTTCAAGTGAGGTTAACGCTATAATACCTTTATAGTGGAATGACTATATGACTTACAATACTAGGATTACCCCTATGAACAATATCAAACAACTAACCCTACATCCTCGCCAGCTTAGCTTTGAGATGCTACGTGATATCTACGAGCAGCCTGTCATATTGACACTACCTGAGAGCGCTTATGAGGCGATAGATGCCTCGCACGAAGATGTACGTACCATCATTGCGCGAGACAAAAGCGCTTATGGTATCAACACTGGTTTTGGCCTACTTGCTAAGACACGTATCAGTGATGATCAGCTTGAGCTACTTCAGCGTAACCTGATCGTTTCTCACTCAGTGGGCACGGGTGAAGCTCTCCCTGCAGGCGTGGTACGACTGATTATGGTGATGAAAATTGCCAGTCTGGCGCAAGGCGTCTCTGGTGTACGCCGCGAGGTAGTTGATAGTTTACTTGCCTTAATCAATAATCAAATCACACCCAATATCCCAGCCAAAGGTTCAGTTGGCGCATCTGGTGACTTAGCGCCATTATCACATATGACGCTTGCGATGATGGGTGAAGGTGATGTGTTTGTCGCTGGTAAAAAAGTGCCTGCAGCAAACGCGCTAGCCCAGCATGGACTTGAGCCAATTACTCTTGCAGCCAAAGAAGGCCTTGCACTGATCAACGGTACGCAAGTATCAACCGCATTGGCATTACGTGGTTATTTCTTGGCGCGTGATTTGCTTGAGACTGCGACCATTGTCGGCTCACTATCAATTGATGCGGCAAAAGGCTCGGACTCACCATTTGATGCCCGTATTCACGAAGTACGCGGTCATCATGGTCAAATTGAAATCGCCAAAGCACACCGTCAACTGATCAAAGGCAGTGCTATCCGTGCTTCGCACGATGGCGAACAAGATGATCGAGTTCAAGACCCATATTGCTTACGTTGCCAGCCACAGGTCATGGGTGCTTGTCTTGATATCATCAACCAAGCAGGGAAAACGCTGCTCATCGAATCTAATGCGGTAACAGACAATCCGCTTATCTTTAATAATGAAGATGGTCCGGTCGCCATATCAGGTGGTAACTTCCATGCTGAGCCAGTCGCTTTTGCCGCGGATATTTTAGCATTGGCTATCGCTGAGATTGGCTCGATGTCTGAGCGCCGTGTCGCTTTGCTGATCGATGCAACTTTGTCAGGTGGTCTGCCACCATTCCTAGTCGATAACGCTGGGGTAAACTCAGGCTTTATGATTGCTCATGTAACCGCCGCAGCACTGGCGTCAGAAAACAAATCTATCGCCCATCCTGGTAGCGTCGATAGCATCCCGACTTCTGCCAACCAAGAAGATCACGTCTCAATGGCTACCTATTGCGCACGCCGCCTATATGAGATGGCGCAAAACACTGCGACTATCATAGGTATTGAGCTACTGGCTGCTGGTCAAGGTATTGATTTTCATCGAGGACTCGAGACATCAGAGCCGTTGACTGTGGCACATCAAAAACTACGTGAGAAAGTGACGTTCTATGATAAAGATCGCTACCTCGCCCCTGATATCGAAGCGGCCAAGCAGTTAGTACTAGACGGCACACTTGCTCAGCACTGGCAAGAACTACGTCACAACTGGTACGAGTCTAAATAAGCATTGGCTGGTAAAAGGAGAGCCATGATGGCAGTCACAAACATGACCACACCCATTAGCCATACACCCGCTGATATGACTCAGTGGACAGGACGCGCAGAGCCGTTTGAGACTACGCGTGCCCGCTATTGGTATCAGCTTGCTCAGCCTTATGAGGCTCAACATATTGGGCTAATTGGCTTTGCCTGTGATCAAGGCGTCAGACGCAATCAAGGCCGCGTGGGTGCTAGAGCTGCACCGTCATTGATTCGTCGAGCTTTTGCTACGCTGCCAGTCATCGCTGATTTGCAACAACGCTTTGATAGTCAATTATCAACCTTATTAGGTGATGCTGGCGACATTCATTGTGATGATAATGATGGCTTTGCCGACAATATTCTTGAGCAAGCTCAGATCAAATATGCCGATGCAGTGAGCACTATCGTCAAGCAAGGTGGATTACCCATCGGGCTTGGCGGTGGTCATGCCATTGCTTATGGTAGCTTTTTGGGATTATGGCAGGCCTTAGAAAAGGCAAACGATATAACTATCAGCACAAACACAGCGCCTACTATCGGGATTATTAATTTCGATGCCCATCTTGATATTCGTCAGTCTGATGTAGCAACCTCTGGTACACCGTTTCGCCAGATTGCCGAGCATCTTGACGCACACGATCAGCCCTTTCATTATTGCTGTATTGGCGTCAGTCGCTTTTCTAATACCGCCGCGCTCTTTGATCGCGCTGAGCAACTGGGCGTACAGGTTATTAGTGATGAAGACTGTCATTATCAACCTTGGGACACCATTGCCGAGCAGGTCAAAAGCTTCATAGATCAGGTTGATATTATTTATCTCACTATTGATATGGATTGTCTCCCCTCTAGTGTCGTTCCGGGTGTCAGTGCGCCTGCTGCTTTTGGTATTGAGCTTGGTTTTGTTGAGCGTATGGTCAAGCTGATTGTGTCGTCAGGCAAAGTAAAAATGGCAGATATTGCTGAGATCAACCCGACCTTTGATGTGGATAGTCGTAGCTGCAAAGTCGCTGCTCGACTGCTGGCAACGATTGTAGAACAGCACTTACTTGTCAGCTAGCTCTTACAAAAAAAGGTCTTAACAGGTTACTCGCCTCCCAATTATTAGGAGCATACTATGAATGAATCAGAAAATTTTAAAGAGCAGACGCTCGACAAATCTACTATGACATCGTTTGATCAACTCATTATCAATGCCAATATTGCGACGTTTTCAGCGCACTATGGTTTTAATAATGATAAGAATGAAGACGCTCGTAGTATCCCATATGGTCAGTTAGAGAACGCGGCTATCGGTATTAAAGACGGCAAGATTGCATGGATTGGGGCACAAGAGCAAATCACGACGCATCTGCCACATTATCAAGACAAGCAGGTTACAGACGCCGATGGCAAATGGATAACTCCAGGGCTTATCGACTGTCATACGCATATTGTCTATGGCGGCAACCGCAGCAATGAGTTCGAAGCGCGATTGCAGGGCGTTAGTTATCAAGATATTGCTGCACAAGGCGGCGGTATTGTCGCGACGGTCAGTGCTACCCGCGCCGCCAGTATTGAATCGCTATTTGCCCAAAGTGAAAAACGCTTAATCGCACTTATGAAAGAAGGTGTCACCAGTATCGAAATCAAGTCAGGTTATGGCTTGGACTTGGACACTGAACGCAAAATGCTCACGGTCGCTCGTCAACTGGGAAACAAATACGACATCCATGTAAGTACCACTTACCTAGCAGCGCATGCCCTACCCACTGAGTACAAAGACCATGCGGACGACTATATTGAGCAAGTTTGCGAATGGCTACCTATTCTACACTCAGAAGGTTTAGTCGATGCGGTCGACGGTTTCTGTGAAAACATCGCCTTTAGCACAGAGCAAATCAGACGAGTCTTTGAAGTGGCTCGCTCATTAAATCTACCAGTCAAACTGCACTCTGAGCAGCTGTCTGATATAGGTGGTAGTGCCTTAGTTGCTGAATATAAAGGGCTATCGAGCGACCATCTAGAGCACTTATCAGAAGAAGACATCAAAAAAATGGCGGCTAGCAATACCGTTGCCGTGATATTGCCAGGGGCGTTTTATACGCTACGTGACACCAAGTTGCCACCGATTGAAGCTTTACGTAAACATCACGTTCCTATGGCTATTTCAACCGATTGTAACCCTGGCACCTCACCGTTGACGTCGCTGTTGTTGGCGATGAATATGGGTTGTACGCTATTTTACCTCACGCCTGAAGAAGTATTGGCAGGCTCAACCGTTTATGCGGCACAAGCGTTAGGGCTGTCCAACAAAGGAAAAGTGGAAGTGGGCTGTGATGCTGATTTAGCGCTATGGGATATCGCTCGTCCTGCTGACTTGGCCTATCAGATGGGACTAAATCCTACCCAAGGCATTATGGTTCAAGGACAATGGCGCGAGACACTGTAATCAACCTACCTTTGTTTATCTCAATTAAAAAAGCCCCAATCATTCAGTGACTGGGGCTTTGCTATTTGTCCGTATGAACCAACCGCTAAGGCTTGTTTACCACTTATAAGTAAGACTAGTTCAAAATACCAAAAGCAACCAACGCATCAGCCACACGTTTGAAACCAACCATATTGGCACCAGCCATATAGTCGACATAACCATTGTCAGTTTGACCATATTGTTCTGAAGCATTCGCAGCACTGTCGTGGATATCTTTCATAATACCTTTTAGACGCTCATCGACTTGCTTAAAGGTTTGATATTGACGGACAGAGTTTTGCGACATTTCAAGCGCAGATACTGCTACCCCGCCCGCATTAGCAGCTTTACCAGGTGCATAATGAACACGGTGCAAACGGATACAATCAATTGCTTCCGCAGTGAGCGGCATATTAGCGCCTTCCACCACATACTTCACGCCATTTTCGACCAATAATTTGGCATCAGCTTCATTGACTTCATTTTGAGTAGCGCATGGGATCGCAATATCAGCTTCAAACTGCCACGGTTTCTGTTTGGCAAGCCACTCGCCACCATAAACATCAACATACTCTGCTAAAGGCTTGTTTTGCTGCTTTTGTTTTTTGAGCCAATCAATTTTTTCTTGATTGAGGCCATTTTCATCATGCAACGTCCCTTGTGAATCAGAGACAGTTATTGCCATACCACCTAGCGCATTCACTTTTTCGGCAGCATGTAATGAGACATTACCTGCTCCTGATATCAGCACCTTTTTGCCTTGAAGCTTATCGTTCTGAGCGATGAGCATATTTTCTAAGAAGTAGACTGCACCGTAGCCAGTCGCCTCTGTACGCATCAAGCTGCCACCAAAGCCCACGCCTTTGCCAGTGATAACCCCTGTTGATTCACGCGTTAAATTCTTATACATCGCAAACATATAGCTAACTTCTCGACCACCGACGCCGATGTCACCAGCAGGCACATCCATGTCTTTGCTCACGTAATGATGTAGCTCACGCATAAAAGCATAGCAAAAACGACGTATCTCGCTGTCTGTTTTACCTTTAGGATCAAAATCTGACCCACCTTTACCGCCACCAATAGGCAAGCCAGTTAAGGCATTTTTAAAGATTTGCTCAAAGCCTAAGAACTTCAATACGGATTGATTGACGGTAGGATGGAATCTAAGACCGCCTTTGTAAGGGCCTAGAGCATTGCAAAACTGCACACGCCAACCACGATTGACTTGTACCACGCCTTGATCATCTTCCCAATTGATACGAAAGCCAAATACCCGATCAGGCTCTACCAAACGCTCGAATACCTTTAACGTACTATATTCAGGCTGCGCATCGTATAAAGGTTGAATCGTAATTGCCACCTCTTTTACTGCTTGAATGAATTCGGGCTGATGGGCATAACGTGCTTCGACTTTTTGGATGGCTTCACTGATGCTCATGTATTTCTTCCTTAGGATAAAACTGGTGATAGTAATTATTTACATCGACGCTACAATATATTGAGTAAACAAAAGGATTATAAACGTTGATGTAAAACTGAAATCGCCCCTATACAAGATTATGTATAGAGACTGATAGGATCAAAAAAGCTGACTCAATTTGTATTTTTATAACGCATTTAGAAGTGTCAACATTTATCCCCTCATGACTGTATATCATTTTTGAGACTTATAAGTCTAGTAAATATCTTCATCATAAGAATCTATAAGCGATTTTTATTAACTAAATTCCAGCGGCTCCGTTTGATAGCAATGATGGACATTAATCTATAGTTACAAAGAATATCTCTATTCAAAAAAATACCAAGGATCTTGCTAGGTCTTCAACCGCTCATCGACTAGACATAATAAAAAATCACCATTTTCCTCGAAAAAATAAAGATAAAGGGTAATGATTTGATGACAAAAGGCATAAAAGTCCAAAAAATTTACTTTTAATTGGGCAAATGTATATCAATATTATTAGTAAGGAATTATAATACCTTTCTTTAAACAAGGATATTTTTGACTAACTTCATTAGTTCATAAATAAAAAACCAATCACCAGTACAGAGAAAGCGATATGCGTACAGATTCATTTCAGCAGATATTGGAAGACTTAAACAGTTCATCAGCAGATGTTGAAGCATCTGCGCTAATCTCTAACGATGGTCTTATGATTGCTTCAGCTCTACCAACCGGCGTGGATGAAGATCGTGTGGGTGCTATGTCAGCAGCATTATTATCATTAGGTGACCGTGCAGGCCGCGAGTTGGCACGCGGTAGTATCGATCGTATTATGATTCAAGGCGAGAAAGGCTACGTCATCATGACCTCATCAGGCGATGAAGCCGTACTCACCATCATGGCAAAGCCCAATGCCAAGCTTGGCTTGATATTCCTAGATATTAAGCGCGCTTCAGAAGCGTTGGCAAAGCTCATTTGATTAGCGACTGCTTATCGAATTTATTAGCTTTTAATTACTATAAACATAGTTGATTCAATATAATTTGGATACAAGGAAGCCGAGTGAGAGTACTACAAGTAGTAGACTAAGCAAGGCTGACACCGTGTTCAATTTATAGAGGATTGACGATATAACGATCAACGAAGGAGATGACCATGGGTTCTCCAATCCCTGATGCACACAAACCCGATATGCCTGCTGAGCAAATCACGATGACTTATCATGATGGCACGTCACGGACTGTCTATGATACTGGTATAGAGCGCCCCTACCCAGATGGCAAACTGATTGTCTCGCGTACCAATCTCGACGGTATCATCACTCACGTCAACGACGCCTTTGTCGAAATCAGTGGCTATCATGTAGATGAATTGATTGGCCAACAGCACTATATTTTGCGTCATCCTGATATGCCAAAAGCTGCCTATAAAGACTTATGGAGTACTGCCGAGTCTGGACAAAAATGGCATGGCTATGTCAAAAACTTATGCAAAGACGGCAGTCATTATTGGGTCTATGCCACTGTGGTGCCTAACGTGCGTCGCGGTGAAACCGTCGGCTACACCTCGGTACGACGCAAACCATCACGCAGCAAAATTGAAGCGGCGATGACTCAATATGCCCAAATGAAACAAGATGAGGAAGGCTAACTCATGACGACACACAATATGTTAATCGCCCCTGATTTTTCGCCTGATCGCTTTGCAGGCTGGCACATGTTCAACACCTTGATTCAAAAACGTGCCAACTTAAACATGCATCTCAATATTCCTGCCTCTCACGCTGAGCAAGAGCAGGTCATTAGTGCCGGTGACATTCAAATCATTTATGCCAACCCTTTTGATGCAGCCACTCTCATCCGCGAGCAAGGCTATCGAGCCATTGCCCGACCTATCGGTAAATCTGACGAGATGATCATTGCAGCCGCTGCCAATAGCACTATCAGCCGTTTGGAAGACATTCAAGCAGGGGCTACTGTCGCGATGGCTGACAACCGAGATGTCAAACTGATTGGTTTGCGATTGCTAGAAGTCGTCGATATAGAAGCGTCTGATCTCAACTGGGATGTGACCGAGACCTATCAAGCGGCTGCCCGCAAAGTCATCAAAGGTGAAGCCCAAGTCGCGTTCTTTTTGGCAGAGATTTTTCATAGCTTTTCACGTTTGACCAAAACTCAGCTGTCGGTACTTATCGAAAGTGACTTGGCTGATATCAGTCATGTACTCCTTGTTAAAGAAGACTTTCCCGATGCACAAATCTTCCTAGAAGCCATCCTGAATTTGCACAACGATGCAGATGGTAAAGAGGCCTTGGCTGAGCTTGGCATGCCTCAAGGGTTTGAGCCAATGAGCGAAGAAGATGCCGAATTTATGATTGATTTGATGCAGACATTATTGGATTAGTCGCTCAATCATTATATTGATATCAAGCGCTATTTTGCGAGATGAAGTCATCGTTTGTTTTACAACATCATTATCATTGAAACAAGCACCGTCGTAATAATAGCGATGATAGGAGGGTATTATTATGTCTGATTCAGACCTTATCAAAGAAAATGAAAGAGTCGCGCATCGAGTATTTCGGTTTTACTCTCGTAAAGTATTTTTAGCTCCTAACAACCGTCACTTTCATGAGCAGCGTATCAACGCAGCTTTGCTATTGACGGAGAAAGAACCGCTACAGGGTGCAGTGGCAGACTTTTTTTATGGTTGCTGGTTTGATATCCCATACGATGTAAACAATCTGTTTACTCGTATCAAAGATCGTTTGTATCCTCATGTCCAGCAAGGCTTTCGCGAGTGCATTGATAAAAAAAGATACATCCAGCGCAATAGTATGTTGGCTACACGTTGGAGTGTGCTGATATCTCCTTCTCTCAATGAGCAAAAGCAACGACTGCGTATCAGCAGCGACGATGCCCGAGAAATCGCTAAAGACATCACCACTGAGCTGATGCAAGCGCGTGAGGACGAAGACTGGGGTACGATTGAGCAAATCGAAAACGAGTTTTTTGCCCATTGTACTGCACGCAATGATCGTCTCGCATTTTCGCTAGTATGGTTTCGCTTGGGTAGAAGTGATTGGCAGTTCGATGCACGCTGGGACAACTGCCAACAACATCTCGATCAAACTATAGTCAAATCCATATAAATCCGCTACATCGTTATCCTCGCTAAGCATACTAATGTATAACTTACGCTCGGTTTCCTTGTATCGAAATTATTTGAACTCAACGATATGAAAGCTTAATTTGTCACTTATTAATCACTTTTATCATAATGGTAGTTACTATGTCCTCTTACTTAAATGCTGATAAAACCTATCTTACCCTGACGCCAGCTGGTATTTTTGAGGCGTTTTCACAGAACGAACCAACTGATGAGCAGCTGGCATTACAGGATTTGCTGTCTTATGATCAGACACTGCTCGCTGCTGACTGGCTTCAGCGTTATTCTGAACAATGGCTACAAGGCTTTATCGAACAAGGTTGGATTGAAAAGCTGTCGCTGTTTTTACCAGCGCCTAACTTGCCATTGGACCAGTTTTTGCCTTATGTCGTGGCGAGCTTATCTGGTAAACGCCGTGCCGCGATCGGCTCTGATGAAGGGTTTTGTTTAGCGCGAGTGGGCTATAGTCAAGAAGAAGCAGATATGCTCAGTGTCGCCGCCGCTGATTTTTCAGGATTTATGCTTCGCCAAAAGCAACGTGGATGGGCGGTAGAAAGCCAAGCCATCTCGTTTTTTCAGCAGGTCGACCTACTCATTCCTGAGACCAGCTTTGTGTTTTTATGGATAGATAATGCAGGCTACGTTCTCATCATCGATGGTGAACCTTTGACCAACAGTCGCGCTTTTGTAGAGCTGGTATGGGCACTCAAAACCTCTGGATTGAGATTTCTTAACTAAGGAGGTTTCTTAACTGATTTAACTCGCTTAATTCATTCCGTTGCATTGACTGATTTGATGCCTAATCTCAATCTTTTATGCGAGCATAAGCAGTGCGCTTAGCTCAAATCAAGCGCACCGCTTATTCTCATATAGATCTCTTTCGTACCATCTTTATCTCTATCAGTCTCTGATATTAGTTTACTCTACGCAGTAATAACAATACTCTCAGAATTAACAATAACTTGTCAGAATTTAGGTCATACTCTCCTCAGACGCTTAGGTATTTTCTTGCCACGACTTAAGTTGCCACAAACCTCTAATCATTCAAATATCTATACAGCTTCCAATATTTTAATTATCTTTTCCAACGTTGTACCCTACCGAAATCGGCAACCCCTGCCAAACCTTGCATTCTTGCTTATTTTTTAGGACAGTTTATGACTTCGCTGACCACTGTGCGCGTGCGTTATCAAACGATTGAAATTGGCAATACCGACATTCATATTTGCACACTACGTGACAATCAACAATTTAGCGACCCTGATGACGAAGCGTTAAAACTTGGCATTTGCTCCGCTTCTTGGCCGATGTTTGGGGTGATATGGCCGTCAAGCTTGGTGCTGGCCAATCATATGCTCGATTACGATATTGCAGGCAAACGTATTTTGGAAGTTGGCTGCGGTATGGCGCTCTCTAGTTTGCTACTGAATCATAGACATGCGGACATCACAGCGACTGACTATCATCCAACGGTTGAGTATTTCCTTGATAGAAATACCACGCTGAATAATAATAAAGAGATTAATTTTGAGCGTTTAGATTGGGCAGAAGACAATAGCCATTTGGGTAAATTTGATATGATTATCGGCAGTGACTTGCTATATGAAGACCAACACATTGATATATTGGCTGAGTTCATTGACCGTCATGCTATGCCGACTTGCGAGGTCATCGTGGTCGATCCTGGTCGCGGTCGCAAAAACAAGTTAACCAACAAGATGACTGAGTTTGGCTTTAGTAGTAAGCATGTCAAACCTGAAAATACTACTTATCTAGACTTACCTTTTAAAGGGCATATTCTGACGTTTTCGCGTGATAATAGTAGCCAAACAGAGTAAAAGACAGCCATCAATGCAGCTAAGTGAGCACCGTATCCTGCCACTGCTGCCGAGTGATTTTGTACAGCACATGCTCAGCGAGCCGATGATTAGACTCAAGCATAGGGTGAAAAAAATCCTCCTGTGTATTGGTCATACCAAGGCGCTCCATAACCAATTGTGAGCGCTTATTGATAACGGCAGTAAAGGCAACGACTTCATCTAGTCCTAATGTATCGAATGCAAAATTCAATGAAGCCCTTGCCGCCTCTGTCGCATACCCTAATCCCCAATAATCATTATGCAGGCGCCAAGCAATCTCAACAGCAGGAGAAAACGGCATATCGGCATACGCATGATTTAACCCAACCATACCGATAAAAGTATCTGTCTCTTTTAGACTAACCGCCCAAAAACCCCACCCATTATCATCAATCAGCGACTGGCATTTTTTGGCGATAGTATTACTCATCGAAGTAGTTAATAATTTAGGAAAGTATTCCATTACTTCAGGGTTAGCGTTCATCTCAGCGAATGGCGCAAAGTCGCTCGCTTGCCACTGTCTGAGATACAGTCGTTCGGTTTCTATCGTATTTATAATTTTATTCTCTCGCATTTCGTTGTTCAAAATGAATACTATTCAAATAAATTAAATTAATCAGGTTAGCTATCAAGCCAGCCTTGTTGTTTGGCAAATGCTAGCTGCTCGGGCGTATCAATATCGTAGCTAAGTTGGTCATTATCGACCTCACCTATTTGATCAGCGGGCAACCCTCTAATGAGGTGACGAAGCCCTTTATCTCCTATCAATTCTGACTGCCACTGTCTAAGCAATTTATAGTTAACTGCTAAAGGCAGACCTATAATATCAGACACCGTTTGATCTCGATTTTGATGTTTCGCTAAATCTTGCCAACTGTGATAGCGACTGGCCACTACCGTCTGCTTGCCCGCTAGCAAAGCTGTTAAATGTAGCTTATCTAACAATACTTGATCGACTCCCATGATGAGTACTTGATCGATTGAAGTCGATTCAAAAGCAACAATTGTCTCAATACCCAAACGTAAACTATGCGCCATACCAGTATCAGCTTGTGAGTTCACCACTATTTGAACCGTTGGATATTGATTGGCCAACTCTGTCATCATACTAGCAATCAAACGATGGTTATCAGGAATGACAATGACAATAACTTGCGGATTGGTCGTTATTGCCAATCGAGTCATATCAGTAATCAACGGCTCGCCATTCTTAATGAGTAGCTGCTTAGGTTCACCGAGACGCTGACTGAGACCACTTGCCAAGATAATGACCGCATGGTTTTGGCTATGCTGTTCAGTACTTTTTGTGTGTTCAGCACCTTCTGTAAATGCACGCTTACTCATACGCCACTCTGGACAATATTGGCATCCGTATCGTTACTCACCGCTGGGATATTTGAAACATTGTTATATGAACCATTTACTGGAGCGTCTTGATTGTGCATGACCGCATTAATCTCTGCCATGATGCCGAGCGCAAGTGCCTCAGGGCCGTCTCCACCCAGCTTATAACCAATCGGATAATGCAGTTTATGAATGCCCGCTTCTAACATAGTAGGATTGCTAATATTCGTGCTGATTTCATTAATCAAGCGTTCGGTACGATAGCGCGGCCCTAATTGTCCTAAGTATTTATAATTGTCTGGATGCTTGAGCATTATTGCTAGCCGCGCGCGATCTTGACTCAAGCTGTGTGACATCAGAGCAACTGCTGCGTTGTTACTGAGCTCCAGCAAAGTCTCACTGTCGTCTAAAGATAGCGACATTACAACGTCCGCTTGAGGAAACCGCATACGCGTCGCATATTGCGCGCGGCTATCTACAACTGTCACATGCCAATCTTGTAGTTTAGCCATCGTCACTAGTGGCATCACGTCGTTACCTGCCCCGCAAATCAATAGACGTAATTGTGGTTGCAGGCGTTGCACAAGCCACTCTGTTGTTACCTTACCGTTTTCCACTATCACATATTCGGCATTTTTATCAGACAGCTTATATTCTGCTAATTCTTCTACAGTATTGGCAAGTATGCTTGAAAAAGTTGTTTTCCCTAGTGCAGAAACACTTCCCAAATTGCAGTATTCACCTAAATTAATACGCATCCCAATTTGCAAATTACCACTGTCTTGCAATATAGAACCTTGATGCTGATAGTCGTTAGCACGAATCAAAGTCGCTACAATAATCGGCTGCTGAGTACGTCGAACATTACGGACTGTCTCTAGCAATGGCGTAGCTGTCATTAGTCGCTCAAACAATACGTGCACTCGCCCATTACAGCCCAATCCAAAATTTAGCTCATCAAAGTCTGCTTCATCTAAACCGCCATCTAAGCCGCTATTTAAATTGCTATCTGGCTCATCATATATATCAGACTTAGTTTGCTTCACACCTGCTTGCGCTTGGCCATCGTCAGCATATTTAATATCATCACCCGTCTGATAAACTTGCACATTGGCACCGTTACGAGTAAGCCAAAAGGCACGTTTGATAATATGCGGCTCCAAGCAACCACCACTAATCATCCCAACTGAGCGACCATCCTCACAGATGAGCATCATCGCGCCAGCACGGCGATATGCTGAGCCTTCAGTACGTACCACCGTTGCCAATACAGCATCAATACCTTGTTGCTTAGCTTTGATTGCTAGCTTAAGAATGTCAGCGACCTGATTCATAACGCCTCTTATTTGGTAGTTATTTTCTTGAAAATGACGAAATATACTGCTGATTGAGTTATAAAAACCCGCTCATTAAGCGGGTTCCTGTCGTACATATGGCTCAAAAAATTACTCTGGCATCTCGTAAAGTAGCTTATCAAGCGTAATCGGAAAATCATAAACACGTACGCCAACTGCGTTATAGACAGCATTAGCAATCGCGGCGGCAGCGCCAGCAATAGCTGTCTCACCAATACCCTTGATATGCATTGGGTTGGTACAAGGATCATCCTCTTCGACCAATATCACATCTAACTGTGGTACATCGGCATTGACTGGCACATGATATTCAGCGAGATCATGGTTACACATGCGTCCGTCACGTTTATCGTGGATGACCTCTTCCATCAACGCTGAGCCAATACCGAATACCATGCCACCATAGCATTGCGAAGTCGCTGTTTTATGGTTAAGAATACGACCTGCGGCAAATGCGCCTGTCATGCGTTTTACTCGAATCTCACCAGTAACTTTATGAACAGCTACTTCAGCAAAGTTTGCACCAAAAGAAGACTGACGATACTTTTTACCATTTTTACCTGGCTTTATCTGTCCTTTGGCACTGACTTTTTGCTCCTCGTAGCCTGCGATCACGTCAGCAAGCGCATATGATTCTGTATTGTCAAAATCATATTTTTCTGATGCTGTCTGTTCTTCTAATACATTCTCTGAAAATGAGACTCCGGTCGTTTCAGATATCTTATCAATAGTGCTATCAGCAAACGCTTGACCGTTCTCTTTGGCTGCCTCTATTGTAGTCAGATCATGCTTGCCTACTTGCTTAATTTGACCATTATCTAGCTGAATCGTATCAGGGTATAGACCGACTTTTTCTGCTAGCATCTCACGCAGCTGCTCACAAGCAAGGTATACACCACTACCTGCACTCGCTGCGCCCCAACTACCACCAGAACCAGATGCAGGTGGTAAGGCACTATCGCCTAACTTCATCTCGATATGGTCAATAGGTAGTCCTAATAAATCTGCAGCTACCTGAGAAAACACTGTATAAGACCCTGTACCAATATCTGTCATATCTGTCTCAATAACCGCTTTGACACCGAGCGCTTTTGACTTATCGATTTGCAAAGTTGCGCGCGCTTCAGAAGACTGTAACTGATTACCACGTGCGGCCGCAGCCATGCCTGTGCCTATCCACCAGTCGCCTTCTAATTGACTGGCAGGTTTTGTGTTGCGCTGACTCCAACCGAAATGCTCAGCACCTTGCTCCATACAGGCAATCAGCTGGCGCGTCGAAAATGGAATGTCTTTACTAGGGTCTTTTTCGGGTTCATTAAGGCGGCGCAGCTCTAGAGGATCAAGGTCTAACTGCGCAGCCAATTCATCCATTGCACATTCAACGGCAATCATACCGACCGCTTCACCAGGCGCACGCATCGAACCTGATAGCACTTGGTTCATGTCGACCATTTCATAATTTACACGGCGGTTTTTACCACTATATAGATAGTGCGTAGACAAGGCAGTTGGCTCAAAGAACGCCTCATCTGGCAAATTGCTAGAAATAGTATCGTGAATCAACGTATCGATAACGCCATTTTTATCGCAGCCAATTGCAATGCGCTGACGAGTATTTGAGCGTCTGACGGTTGCTTCCATCACCTGTGGACGGGTCATGGTAATCAATACTGGACGACCAAGCTCTTTTGACGCAATGGCAGCGGCAATAGATTCAGGGGCAATACCGAGCTTACTACCGAACCCACCACCCACATAATATGCGATTAGCTGAACTTGATCTTTGTTTAGATCTAGCGCATCCATCACTTGCTGCTTACAAGAAGCTAGCATTTGATTAGAAGTATAAAGTATCAGCTTATCTTCTTCCCAATGCGCCAACGTCGCATGTGGTTCCATCGCCGCACTGTTTTGACTTGGCGTATGATAGAAGCGATCTAGTGTTACCTCAGCATCAGCTAGACCTTGCTCAGGATCGCCTTGGACATAATTTTTGTCAGAGCCTTTTTTTTCATCGACTTCATGAGCGTTGGACAACTCTTTAGTAAAATTTAATGCTGCTTGGTCAGTTTCATCTTTATAAGTGACTTTAAGCGCATTTGCCCCTTCTGTTGCTGATTCAAAGGTTTCAGCGATGACCACCGCAATAGGTTGACCATGATAAAAGATCTCAGTCGCTCCCTGCTTCGGGGCTTTTTTTAGTCCGCCTTGCTGAGAATTACGCAAGAAATGCTTAGGATCTGTCACGACCTTGATAATATTAGGAATGCCATCTAAAGAACTGCTATCAATATTTTCGACTTGACCTTTGGCAATGGTCGCACCGACTAAAACACCGTACGCTTTGTTATCTAAGTGAATTTCGGCACTGTAAGGCGCTTGCCCACTAACCTTCAGCGAGCCGTCAACACGGTTAATTGGCTTACCGACCAGTTTGCTCGCTGTTGTGCTAAACAAAGACTCAACAGGTTCATCCATGGTCATTTTTTTGGTCGGTTCTGACTGAGTGATTGATTCAAATAATGACATGATTATGCTCCCTCGCCCGCTAGTGCGCGCTGAATGACTTGTTTTAGTAGGCGACGCGTCAACGGTATCTTAAAGTCGTTTTGACCATTACCTTTGGCATCATTCAATAACAGATCAGCGGCTTGCGCGATAATGTCATTATTGCCATCGGTATCCGTTAAAAGTGCCTCAACTTCTTCATTACGCCATGGCTCCGTACCGATACCACCAAATGCCAATCGTACCGTTTTTAGATTACCGTTATCATCAGCGTCTATCACTGCGGCACAGGACACGAGCGCAAACGCATATGAGGCGCGATCTCGCACTTTGTCATAGGTGTGCATACCTTTGATAGGCGCAGGTAATACAACATGAGTGATTAACTCCCCTGCCTCTAATACATTTTCGATATGCGGCGTCTCTTTCGGTAAGCAATAAAAGTCTTTCACATTGATGGTACGAGTCGAGCCGTCAGCTTTGACTGTCTCAATAGTGGCATCCAGCAAGCGCATGGCCACTGCCATGTCAGATGGGTGCTGAGCAATACAGGCATCACTCGTGCCTAGAATAGCCAGCGTACGGTTCTCACCATTAATAGCAGGACAACCTGTGCCCGGTTCACGTTTGTTGCATGCGCTATCTGTCTGATAAAAATAGTAGCAACGGGTACGCTGTAAGAAGTTACCGCCAGTCGTTGCTTTATTGCGCAACTGACCAGTCGCCCCTGCCAAAATCGCTCGGGATAATACTGGGTAATTTGCAATAACTTTAGGATGAGCCGCCAAATCACTATTGGTCACAAGCGTACCGATACGCAAACCACCATCAGCAGTAGATTCAACTTGCTCTAATTCTAAGCGGGTAATATCGACCAATTTAACTGGCGTCTCAATCTCTAGTTTCATCAAGTCTAATAAGTTGGTACCGCCTGCGATAAAAGACGCATCCTCAGTACTGGCAGATATTGCCGCTTGCTCTGGTGCATCAGCACGACTGTATTCAAAGCGTTTCATGAGCGGCCTCCTGTTGTAGCAGTTGCTGTCTTGTTATTCGCTGAGGTCTTACCAAGTTGCGCCTCGCTCGGTGGCGGCGACCAAATACCTGTCACGCTTGAGTTTTGCACTGTATTGTCTGCTTTTTGAGTACTAGGCTCTTGTGTTTGACTATCTGATACCTGGCTTTCAAGCACTTGTGAAATGGCTTTGATAATATTTGGATAAGCTGAGCAACGGCAGATATTACCGCTCATGCGCTCAGCAATTTCTTGTACAAGGAGACCATCAGGATTTTTTAAGTCGGTGCTGACATGGCTTGGCCAGTTTTGCTTCACTTCTTCTATCAATGCGGTGGCTGAACAAATCTGACCAGGCGTACAATACCCACACTGAAAAGCATCATTGTCTTTAAATGCTTGCTGCAATGCCGATAATGACTCTGGCATTCCAATGCCTTCGATCGTTGTGATGTCATCACCATCATGCATAACAGCGAGCGTCAGACAAGAATTAACCCGTCGTCCATTGATGAGCATGGTACATGCCCCGCATTGACCATGGTCGCAGCCTTTTTTGGGTCCAGTAATTTGTAGGTGCTGACGACAGACGTCGAGCAGTGTCGTACGGGCGTCAAGATTTTCAAGCTGATAATCTTGCTTATTGATTGTTAAGGTCAAAGTAGACATGCTGGCTTCTCGCTGGCAGATGAACATAATAGAATGGTGAAATACGCTTCAAAATGACAGCGTCAATAAATTTATTATGACGTATGAAAACAGTTGTTTTGTTTTTACTTTGTAGGGATTCCAGTGTAGTTTCTAATCTGCGAGAGTATCGAAATGTTAGCGCTGCTAATAGGTGGTATATTTTTTATCCTTAGTTTTTAACGTTATTTCAAAGTAAATCTGGCTAAAAAAAGCCCCATAAACAGTCAGTTTATGAGGCTCTTGAATAGACTTTTTACATATAGTATTTAGTAGATATGTCTATTAAAAATGTTCTTTGCTTAGATAATAACTGGCTAGGCTTTCGTGATAATCGTTTCTTCATCAAAACGTGATTTTGGCAGCTCAGCGTTAAAGTCCTCTTTACTACGATAACCAAGCGACACGACCGCCACAGCGGTGTAGCCTTTACTACGTAAATCAAACTCTTCATCAAGTGCTTTTAAGTCCGCTCCTTCCATCGGCACCGCATCAATACCTAAGGTTGCAACCCCTAGTAGCAGCGCGCCCATATTAAGATACAATTGCTCTACCAACCAATGTGGCTCGTCCTTTTGCTCATAACGACGAATGTCCAAAAACATTTTACGCGTCTGATGCATTTGCTCTTTAAATTTTGGCTCTGCAAAACGACCATCTGCATCTTCTTTTTCTAAGATGTCATCAAAAACTCATCATCAGCATAGACACGGCCACAGAATACAATGACGTGCGAGGCACCTTTTACTTTGGCATCGTTGAACTCATACATGCCCTCAGTGCCTTTTGAGATTCGGGCTTTACCAGCTTCATCATCAGCAATCACAAAATGCCAAGGTTGAATGTTGGTACTCGAAGGACTGAGGCGCAAAATATCCTTTAGACTTTGGAAGTCTTCTGCTGAGATTTTCTTATTGGTATCAAATTCTTTTGTACTATAGCGCCAGTTCATTGCTTCAGTGATATTTTTCATCTGTGACTCCGTTATCGATATTAGTTTTTTATTCTTTCTTAGAATTTTTCTTCTTCGATTGCCATTTAACGAAACCACTTTAAATAAAAAGCTATTTTATGACCATGCCTGCTTGGTTAAGTATTCGTAGGTTTTGTTATGACTGAGTCAGCGTATTGCAAAAACGCCTACTTTCTTATTAGTAATGATTACAATTACGCTACCGAATTGGCGACGCCAACTGCGCAGACTACATTGTAATCACTTAGCCATTCTCTTAGTATGAACTGACTTGATATATGGTAACCAGTTATAGTTGTCTGATAACTAGGTATATCTGCTTGATTCCAACTGATATGCCTCTATCCATACATCCCAAACAAAACATAAATAATAATACCCGCGAGGAAATATGAGCACATCAGAAAAACCACTCCGAATAGATATCGTCTCAGATGTCGTCTGCCCTTGGTGCGTCATCGGTTATCGCCAATTAGCAGTAGCACTTGAGCAAACCAATACCGCTCACACTATCCACTGGCATCCGTTTGAGCTAAACCCAAACATGCCAAGCGAAGGGCAAAACCTACGTGAGCACATCATCGAGAAGTATGGCTCTACCAAGCAGGAGTCAGATGCTAGCCGAGTCAGAATGACTGAAGCTGGACAGGAAGTTGGCTTTGAGTTTAACTTCAATGATGACACACGTATGCACAACACCTTTAATTTGCATCAGCTGCTACATTTCGCTGATCAGCAAGGCCGCATGCATGAGCTAAAGCAAGCCTTGTTTGCCGCGCATTTCACCAATAACAGAGATATCTCAGATATCAATGTGCTTGCCGATATTGCAGCAGAGACTGGGCTTGATCGTAGTGAGTCATTAGCAGTGTTGGAAGGTCAATTCTTTGCAAAAGAAGTACGAGCAGAAGAGCAGCATTGGCAACAGCAAGGCATCCAAAGTGTACCAGCGATTATCTTTAATGAGCGTCATTTGGTCAGCGGTGCGCAAGGGGTCGAGAACTACATCAGTATATTAGAGCAATTGGCCAACATGACTGAGTAAACCACTTGACGTTATAAAAATGTCACTCTATAAAAGGATACTTTATGTCTTCTGAACGCTTTCCCTCGATTATTGTGTTCGACGTCAACGAAACACTGCTCGATATCGACACGCTAACGCCTTTATTCATACGCGTCTTTGGCAAGCAAAGAGTACTGCGAGAATGGTTCGCTCAGCTAGTACTGTACTCGCAAACTATGACGTTATCCGGTCTCTATACGCCTTTTGGTGAACTTGGCGTTGGTGCTCTGCAAATGGTTGCTGATATCAGACAAGTGACTTTGACAGATGCTGATATCAATGAGTTCAAAGAAAGAATGAGCGCGTTACCGGCGCATCCTGATGCAGCGCCAGCACTGACTCGTTTGCGCGATGCAGGGTTTCGACTGGTCACGCTGACCAATTCAGCAAGCAGTGCGTCCCCAACGCCATTAGAAAAAGCAGATCTCAGTCAATTCTTTGAGCAGCACTTTAGTATTGAGACTGTTGGCAAGTTCAAGCCAGCACCTGAGACCTACCAAATGGTAGCTGATACGCTTGCTGTTGATACGTCCGATTTATGCCTTGTTGCCTGTCACCTCTGGGATACTATAGGTGCACAAGCGGCAGGTTGTCGCGCGGCCTTTCTCACGCGACCGTATAATGCAATGCTGAACGCGCCCAATGTACCAGTTCCTGATTTGACCGCATCAGATTTATCGACACTAGCGGATCAAATCATTAGCAAAAAGAATGCTTGATACATTTAACCACTAAGCTATGTCTGCAAATAACATTAAAAAAGGCTGCTTCAATACTGAAGCAGCCTTTTTGTTTTTAATAAAGCATTTCTAAGACAATAATGTCTTTGTTGATTACTCTGAGAAGTGTACAACTGTACGGATACTTTCGCCTTTATGCATCAAGTCAAACGCTTCATTGACGTCTTCTATCGGCATCGTATGAGTGATGAAGTCTTGTAAAGGAATCTCCCCTGCTAGATAGCGCTCGACATAACCTGGTAGTTCTGTACGACCTTTTACACCGCCAAATGCGGAGCCCTTCCAGACTCGACCCGTCACTAACTGGAATGGACGGGTTGAGATTTCTTGTCCAGCACCAGCCACACCGATGATGACTGACTCGCCCCAACCTTTGTGGCAGCACTCTAGCGCTGAACGCATAACATCGACATTACCGATACATTCAAACGAATAATCAACACCGCCATCGGTTAGCTCAACGATCACTTCTTGAATTGGTTTATCGTAATCTTTCGGATTGATGCAATCGGTTGCGCCTAGTTTTTTAGCTAACTCAAACTTGCTCTCGTTAATATCAATCACAATGATACGGCTGGCTTTTGCCATAGCAGCACCGATGACTGCGGATAGTCCAATGCCGCCTAGACCAAAGATAGCAACGGTAGCGCCCTCTTCAACTTTTGCTGTATTCATGACTGCGCCCATGCCGGTAGTCACGCCGCAACCAAGCAAGCAAACTTCTTCTAATGGCGCTTCTTTATTGACTTTGGCTAATGAGATTTCTGGTAGCACCGTATATTCAGAGAACGTTGAGCAGCCCATGTAGTGATAGATAGGCTCACCGTCTTTATAAAAACGCGTTGTGCCATCTGGCATCAAACCCTTACCTTGAGTCTCGCGCACTGCCGAGCAAAGATTGGTTTTACCTGAGCGGCACATTTTACAAACGCCGCATTCCGCCGTGTACAACGGAATGACATGGTCGCCGACCTGAACACTGGTCACGCCTTCGCCAACTTGTTCAACGATACCGCCGCCTTCATGACCCAAGATCGCAGGGAACACGCCTTCTGGGTCTTCACCAGATAAGGTAAAAGCGTCTGTGTGACACACACCACTGGCAACGATTTTTACCAACACTTCACCTTTGCGTGGCAGCATGACGTCCACTTCTTCGATAGATAGCGGCTGCTTTGGACCCCACGCGATGGCGGCTTTTGATTTAATAAATTTATCTGACATAAGAATCTCTCTTTTTAATTGATTGTTTTTTATAGGTAATGACATAACAGTTTTACGATAAGTGCAAGCCATTCTAGTCACTTGCTAACGCATTTTATGGCTTCTGGCGTTTACTATATCTATAGTTAAAACAAATAAAGATAGACTGAGCTTATCTTGCCTGCCCTCTATAGGCAAGCATCGATGACAGTAAAACACCATCTGTTTACATTGATACTAACCATTATATTTATTTCTGAGCGGATAACAATATGCTATATTTGCAAATATCTTTTACATATTGGTAATAATCATGCGCTGGGAAGGGATTAGTGAGTTTGTGTATGTCGCAGAATATGAGAGCTTTACACGTGGTGCAAAAGAGTTGGGTATCTCGACTGCACAAGTCAGCCGTCAGATCAGCGCGTTAGAGAAACGTTTAAATATAAAGCTGCTATATCGAACCACACGCAAGGTCTCACTGACCGAAGAAGGCCGAGTATTCTATCAGCATTGCCGCAGTGTGCTCGATGGTTTGGATGCCGCTGAGCAAGCCGTAAGTAACTTACAATCAAAGCCCCAAGGCAGGATAAAACTAACAGCGCCCGTTACTTATGGTGAGCAGCAGTTATTACCACTGATCAATGATTTTATGATGCAGTATCACGATATCGAAGTGACTGCCTTTTTGAGTAATCAGAAAATTGATTTGATTGAAGGGGGTTATGATTTGGCCATTCGTATTGGCAAATTGCATGACTCGACGATGATGGCAAAGAAACTTAGCCTGCGTACTAACTTTGTCTGCGCGGCACCCTCTTATCTAAAAAAACACGGCGTACCACACCATCTAAGTGATTTAAGTCAACATAACTGCCTATTGGGTACTCGTGATTACTGGCACTTTATAGATACTGCTAAAGTAAAAGAGAACAGTCATACTCATGGTAAGACGGACAACCAACAAGCAAGTATAGAGCGGAACCTGCGTGTCTCTGGTACGGTGCAATATAACAGCGGCTATAGTCTGGTCGATGCTGCACTAAAAGGGCTGGGTATCGTACAGCTGCCTGATTATTATGTACAAAAGTATTTAGCGTCCGGCGAGTTGGTCAGTTTACTTGATGACTATAGAGAGCCCGAAGAAAGCATTTGGGCTATTTATCCGCACAACCGTCATTTATCACCAAAAATTAGGCTGCTCGTAGATTATTTGGCAGAACATTTGGTTTAACGTTCTGTTAAGACGTATTGCAATCACAAAACTGATTACGCACAATGAATATTCGATGTTGCTCATTATAGTTAGGACTGACCATACTACAGACAACTTATAGGTGTAATTATGATTAAAATCGTCTCTATCGCTGCCCTAGCAGTGGCCGTTTCCTCTTGTGCCAGTATCGATACGCTGCTGGATAAAACCAAGAGCACTGGTGCTATGACAGACACCACAACCTCTATTAGTGCCGAAAAAGGCTTGGTAACTATGCAAAGTGATCACTCCGTTCAAGATACCGCAGACAAACTGGTCTCAGTCATCGAAAGCAAGGGTATGAAAGTATTTGCACGAGTCGATCATCAGAAAAATGCACAGAGTATCGACTTATCATTGAGACCAACGCAAGTCGTTATGTTTGGCAACCCTAAAGCGGGTACGCCATTAATGAACTGTGAGCAAACTGTTGCCATTGATTTGCCGCAAAAAATCTTAATTAGCGAAGATGCCGATAAAAAAGTATGGCTGTCATACAACAACCCTGACTACCTCAAGACACGTCACAATATCAAAGGTTGCGATACCGAGATTGCTAATATCTCAAAAGCACTTAACGCTATCAGTACTGCAGCAATAGCAAAATAATGCGATCGATATAGTTGAATAAATATACATTCGAGTAAATAAGTGAAATGTGCTACGGAAGTATTACTTATTTACTTAAAAAGCTTTCATATCAAGAATGACTAGATTGCTCTATCTGGTCATTCAGCTCTAGTTTTAATTTCTTTGCACACTCAATAATCTTTTTTCTATCGGCAGGAATAGCACCTTGTGCAATAGCGATTTCACGCATTTGAACCGTGATATCATAATGAGGATAGCTAGCATTACGATGAAATAGACGCGCATCCACATTAATAAATGCCGCAAAATCATGCAGCTCTTGCAAGCTATCCGCCAGCATATGACACCACTTATGGCCTTTGAATTTTATCTGCACAAAATCTACATATATCGCCATATAACCGCCTCTCTACTTATCCACTAATTCGCTTATCTAACTTGTCGTCAGTTCAAGATACCTTAGCAACTTAATAACACTATCACCCAAAATCTCTATAACAATGCGCGTACATCTTTTTTAAGTTGTTTGAGTCGTTCTTGATATTCACTATGACTGCTATCAAATGTACTCAGTCGTCCATAGCGTAACTGACGGTAGTTTTGTCTAATTTCAATAAGCTTTGTCTGAATAACGATTGGGTCGCTACTATCTGTTAGCTGACTTGTAGCAGAGTGAGCATTGTTATCTTTACGGCTATCAATAGCTGATGCCAAACGTTCCAGCCAAGCTAGCTGCCCCTCATTATCATTGCGAGCTAATAACTTATCATGTTTGGCAACACGTTTTGAGAGCTGAGCAAGAGGTAGGTCTGCTGGGTGCCAGCGTTTGCGGCGGCGATACCAAATGACAAAAACTAAGATAGCCATAACGGAAACCGCACTGGTGGCTAACCAAGTGATTTGCTGCATGATTGAGCTGATATTGAACCATTTGAGTAGCGAATCTGCCTGTTTGTCTTGGTCATAGCCGACTACGTCTTTTTGCCAGTAGTAGCTCGCTTGGTCTGATAGGCGGCGTAGCGTTTGTAGCATTTGATACTGCTGATAGCTGATTTGTGCACTGGCGCCATTGCCAAACATAGCCGCCCCTTGCTGCTGGGTCATCGTATTCATACCTTGCTCTACTCGCTCAGGCGCCACAAAGGCTGTCGGATCCACACGTACCCAGCCTTGGCCCTCAAGCCAAACCTCAGTCCATGCATGCGCATCCATTTGCCGCACTTCCCATACGTTACCATTACGACTTGGCTCACCGCCTTGATAGCCCGCTACTACTCGTGCAGGAATGCCAGCGGCGCGTAGCATAAAGGTAAAGCTTGACGAGTAATGCTCACAAAACCCTGCTTTGGTTTCAAATAAAAATTCGTCAATGCGATTGGTGTTGAGCCGTGGTGGCGACAGCGTATAGCGAAACTCGGTTCGATTGATCCATTGCTCAATAGCCGCTATGTAGCGCACAGGGTCTGAACCTGACTGCTCAAATAATTGCTTAGCAAGCGCGCGCGATTGAGGGTTACCTTCATTAGGCAAGGCAAGGTTCTCAAGTCTTGATGCCTCTGTCAGAACTGGATCAATACGCATCTGTGCAAACTGCAATACATCATAGCGAAGCTGCTGCGTAACAGGTTGATCCTTTGATAAGGTAAATTCAGAGGTAGTATTGATATCTGGCTGCTGGGAGAACGGATAATCAAGACCAAATAGCCAGTTTTGCTGAGTGGGTTCTAAGATAACCTTGTAATTGACAGGTGCCGCCCTTGATTCATCAGGTACTGTAGCAAAGGCATTCTGAATCCATGCAGGTGCTTGCAATCTCGACGACCATTGATCCTTTTGAGGGGCCGGACGCCATGTAACCCCATCGAAATCACTAAATACCAAACCGCGCCAATACAACTGCTGTTGCGGTGGACGCTCATCAGCAAACTCTACGCGAAAGGCTAGCTCAGTTGACTGCCCTAAATTGGCAAAATCACCAGGAGACATGCTATCAGACACACCTGTAGTAGCTTGCTGACCGGAGAGCTGTACAGACCACAGTGGGGGCAGTCTCGGAAAAAACAAAAATAGCACCACCAATAATGGCAAGGCGCCAACCCCTAACACGCCCAATGTCCGCAAGCGTCCATTACCGCTAGTATTGCTATCATCATTAAGCGCAATAAATGCTAGCAATACAATGACTGCGCCAACGATCACTTCTAAAGTAGTCAGTAAACCTTGGTCCATCAAAAACAATGCCGCAAGCACGAACAATGATAGATTCAACACTACATAAGCATCACGGCGCTTATACAGCTCCCACAGTTTGCTAACTAGGCATAGCACTAGAAATGCCACACCCATATCGAGCCCAAATGCTGTATTGTAGGTTAGCCACAGACCTAATAGCCCCAGCAGAAAGCCTAGCATTTGTACACTTTGATAAATACGCTTTAGGTGCGATAGTTTTTTGAATTTAGCTTTGATATAAGGCAATTGAGCGGCGATACTGACGGCGGCAAATCCTATCAACCATAATGGTAAATGTGCGGCATGCGGTAACACAACGACGACTTGGGCAATTAATACCCAATAATAAGCTGGCAGTGCAAATAACTTACGATACCATTTATCGTCATTTCGCTCAGGTCGAAACGAGACTTTTTGACCTAAAGCCAACTGCTCAAAGCTAGCCCTTTTTGTAGCATCGACCGCAGAATACTCTGTGGACAGTGTATCAACATCAGCAGAAGATGAGCGTTTAGAGTTGGTCATGGTGCTTTCGCAAGCCTTAGCAAGCATGCTTGCGCAAAGGATTCCCCGTTACCCATCTCCGCAGTAGCAGGAGTATCACTAGGTAAACGCATTTGAAACGGCACGCCTAGCTGACCCAGCGTCAATGCCCCATAAGCCAATTGTGCAAGTCTTTGCTCGTGATGTGCAGCTGGCATATCTGCATAATCAAGCGTTTGCTCATGACCGACCGGATCAGCGAAGTGCTTGGTTAGCATACCTTGTCCCCGCGCCACATGCCCCCAAGAGACTCGGGCCAATGATTCACCCTCGACATAGTTATCTAGTCGCTCAAAGTCGTCCTGACCCTGTCTATACTGTCCACCTGTTGGTAAGTCCTCTAAGCTTGCGATTGCATATTTTGCTTGCCAGTCAAAGACTTCAGGCTTTGGATATACCCAAGCTGTACGCGCAAAGTAAACATAAGACCATGCACGCATGATACCTAGAGGATAAACTGTTTTTATTTTTAACCGCGGCAGTTCAAGCTGACCACGAGTATTGGTTTGAATAGGCAGTCGGATGACTTGCTCACCTTGTAATCGCGTGATAAGCACTGAACTTTGCGCATTTATGCCATTTTTGGTTTTCTTATTGGTTATCAGCTCAAATTCAAATAGCAACTGACGCCGTGGTTGGCGACTATCACTATTTAGTTGTAGCGTCACCCAAACAGGCAAGCCTGCTTCTGTCATAGTGACTTCTAACAGACGCACTTGCAGACCAGATATATGAGCAAAAGTAACATGAAAACTAATTAGCCAAATACTGACCAGATAAAAGCACAAACCAAGCACCAAATTGTTGCCATAGTTGATACCTGCGATAAAGGTAATTACTAACAATACGGCGAATAGCATCCCTTCACGACTAAAGAAAATATAGACATTGCGCAAATTAAGCGTAGCACTGTCACTCTTAGGTGCGCGCGCGGCAAACCAGCGGCTCAGAGCTAATTTTATTGGTGCGGTTAAGGCCTTTGGTAACAAGCTCATGACTACCCTATTATTACCATCTGATTGACAATGCTGTCGGTATTTGTATTTATATCTGACTGACAAACAAACTCACGAATAGAACGACATAGTTGATTCCGGACAATTAGAATACAAGAAAAGCGGGCGAAAATACCGTAAATAGTGAACTGAGTGACTTTGATATTTCGTTATGAGTTATATAGCTTTGACTGTGTGTAGAACTATATTTCAGCGATGTAGTTAATCAATAGGGTCAAACAGCATATTAGCTGCTAAGCGACGACTGACACTTCTGCTAGGATGCGTTGGGCGATGGTTTTTGTTGCTTGACCACCAGTCACATGCGCAGGTACGAAACGCTGACCGAGGCGATGATCAGTGACCGCAGCAAACACCGCTTGAATATCTTCAGGGGTCACTTCCATATATCCCGATACATAGGCATGCGCTTGGGCAGCACGCTGTAGCGACAACACGCCGCGAGGCGATAAGCCATGATACTCTTGGCTTGCACGAGTTTTTGCAACCAGTCTTTGCAAATAATCCAGTACTGTATTTGCTACATAAACTTGCCTGACAGCGTGCTGAGCCAGTAGTACAGCTTCAGTATCAAGTACCGTATTCAAGTCTTTGAGTAGCTCGCGACGGTCCTTACCTTTTAGCAGCTCACGCTCTGCAGCAGGCGATGGATAACCCAATGATAAACATAACAAGAATCTGTCTAACTGCGACTCTGGGAGCGGATAGACACCTGCTTGTTGCAATGGATTTTGGGTGGCAATGACAAAGAACGGCTGCGGCAAAGGATAAGTCTGGCCATCTTGCGTGACTTGGCGCTCCTCCATCGCTTCAAGTAACGCACTCTGCGTTTTGGGACTGGAACGGTTTATTTCATCAGCAAGTAATAACTGAGTAAAGATAGGTCCCGGACGAAACTCAAATTGCTGTTTACTTTGGTCGTAGATGCTCATACCTAAAATATCAGCAGGCAACATATCATTGGTAAATTGCACTCGGCTAAAGCTCAAACCTAATAACTGTGCCAAGCCCTGTGCCAAAGTCGTCTTACCCATACCAGGCAAGTCCTGCAATAACAAATGACCGCCCGCTAATATACAACTGAGCGCTAGCCTAACTGCTTGCGGCTTGTCCAATACAATCTGATTTAATTGCGCTAACAGCTGTGCAATTTTCTGCTGATTGCGTTGAAAATCAGCCGTACTAGGGATGGACTGGCTAAGCGGATTCGCTGTTCTCTGAGAGATGGATAATGATCTATCGTTAGCTGCATGGGTCATAGTAGGTTGTTGGCTCATTTTTTAGGTCATAGCGATGATAAGTCAGTTCACATCATCTGTAACGGTTGGTGCAGCGGCACGGAGCGTAGATAAATAAGCAATGATATCGGCACGCTCTTTCGCATCTGGCATCGGGTCAGACAGCATTTTGGAGTCTGGCATGGCTTTTTGGGCATCTGCAATATATGGATCGAGTGTCTCTGCGTCCCACACCCAACCTGAATCTTCTAGTCCTTTGCTGTAGGTATAATCTTTTAACTCGGCAGCCGGCGCACCGTATATATTCATTAATTGTGGGCCTTTCTTATTCAGGCCCGCATTACGTTGGTGACATTGACCACAGGCATCTTTATAAATTATCGAGCCGTTGTCTGCATCGCCATCAGTATATAAGGGTAGAGTCACAGGAGCACGGTGGTCAGGTGGTGTTTTCTCACAAGCTGTGAGCAACAGAACAGCAGCCAAAAGGCTGCTCATTTGATATCTATTGATAAGGGACATTTTTAGCAATCTTTGGTTGAGGAATATCATCGCCATAACATAAACGATATGATGTATTGGCCTTTTAACTCGCTACCTTTATTGTGCTACTAGGCTCTTCTAAATAATACCCTTGCAAATAGCGCGCGCCCACACTCCAAGCGACCGACATCGTTGCTGCATCTTCGATATAAGGCATGAGCACATCAACCTTGATATCATTAGTACGCGCAATAAGAGATTTAACCGTTTCTAGATTTTCTGCTGAACCAATATCTTGGATATAACTGCGCGCCAAGCGTACCATATCAGGCTGGACAAAATTGGCAATTTCAATAGATTTGACAGAAGAGCCAAAATTATTAATACCTAGTTGACAGCTAACATCGCTGAGTGCGGAAAATTGAGATTTGGCGACGGTTAAGTGATCAGAGATATCTATTTCATTAAACTGGAGTGTCAATACACCAGCTGCGCCGCCTACCGCTTTTATCAATTGACTGGCGACAATCGGCAGTTTTTTATCAACCAGTGAAGCATTAGTTAATTGTACTAACAATCTGGCTTCAGGATGAACCTTACGGACGTCATTGATTTTCTTACAGGCATTGATAAGCACCCATCGATCAATCTTTTCTAACAGTTGATGTTTTTTAGCCACCGCCATAAATTGATCAGGGGTTAATACCGTATTGTCAGCATCTGACAGCGGTAACCGTAGATACACTTCAAAAAAGTCGCTACGATCGTTGTTGATGTCGTATATCGGCTGAAATGATAGCTCAAAGCGGTTATTAGTAATGGCATCCACTAATGACTCAGCAAGTGCATGATCATCGCTATTGGCATGTTCGCTTGGGTCATATATACGGTAAGACCCACCACTATTAGAAGTCTCTACCATGATTTGGCTGATAGCATCCATGGCGCGTTCTAATATGATGACAGGCTCTACAGGATTTTTTTCAATCTTGACAACAGCAATACTAACTGTTGTATTGGTTGTACGTTTATCAACTTCAATAAACATACCCTTGATTGACGAACCGATATGCGCAGCAAGTTCTTCAATATCACTCGTCGTCTTGTTTTTTACTAAAATCGTGAATGCGGTATCGCTGAAACGGCTTACATGCCCATCAGGTACTAGCTCAGTCAACGTATGGGCAACTTGCTTGACCGTTGCATCTATTCCTTGTAGACCTAAGCTACTTCTGATCTTACCTACATTATCAACCTGCACATATAGCAGGGCTGCGGTTATTAGTCCTTGGGACGCCTGCTGATGTATCGCTATCATCTGATCTTCAAAACCGCGACGATTATCTAGGCCAGTTAAATTATCTTTACGTTCAGCTTCAGCTAAACGCTTAGCAACCTCCGCACTATTATTACTATTCTGCTGAATAATAATCTGAATGACTGGCTCACCCTCTAACGTGGCTGATGCTAGTTGTAGCTTTGCTTCAAAAGTACTACCATCTGTCCGTACACTTTCAAAATTAAACTCAACGTCTTGGCGACTACCTTTGTCAAACTGACGTAAAAACTGTTTAAACCCTTGAACATTATCTCTACCTGAAATCAGGTCAATAATAGGCACGCCTACCACTTCATTCATCGATTTAAAGCCGAATAGCTGAAGATAGGGCTCATTAGCAAATATATGGATACCCTCGTCTATATAAGCGACCGCGCTCTTAGAGTTCTTAATCAATACATTGGCACGTTGTTCTGCTTCAGAAAGCACTTGGCGTAAAGTTTTTAGCTCACGGCGACTGCGCAAACTACTATGCTGCAGACAAATAGCCATTACCACTGGCATTTCTTGATCCATTTCAAGCGCTTTGACCATCGTGCCACTAATCACAGTCGGTAGCTCATACTCATTGTAGGCAGTCGACGCTATCTCTTCATTCGTTAAACAGATCATTGGCAGATCGATGTTTTGCTCTTGTACGAGGCTCACCACATCTGTAAAGCTCATATTATAAGCTTTGCCAAATACCAGTACATCCCACGGTTGGCGCAGAAGTTTTAATAGCTCTTCTTTATCGTCCAAAAACCCCAAATTCACACTATCATAATAAGGACTCAATAACTGAACAAGACGTTCAGCATAGAGCTGATCGTCATTGATCACCAATAAATTTAAAAGAGATTGAGAGCGCATAAGGAGCCTTTTAGTCGTACGTATTGTTATCTATTATTTTGCTACTTTAAATCTTTGTCTAAAACTAACCTAGCACATAAAAGACGCTAACGTTAATATTCTATGAATCCTATCAGTATAGACTGAGTTTTCACTATGATAATTATTTTATAGTTAGAGATATCATAAAAGTCAGAGTAACAATATTTATCATTATAGACAATAATTAGACCAACTGCAGATTAACTTATGCCCTTTGTCGCCTACTATATTACTGGTGACAATCTATATAAATTCTTCGTTATGGCCTGAAACTCCTGTCACATCTAAGCATCCCTAAGCGCTATAACTGAGCCACCTCATATTGACTAAACTTATCAGTCATCATCAGCCTACGTCCTAATCGTAGGGAGGTTTGTTTATTACCAATACGCATGACGACTCTATCATCAACTTGAAAGTACGAAGGTGGTACGATTAGCGTGCCAGTCGTCTGTAGCTGTTCATCTTTACCGAGAATAAATGCTGGTACAAAATGATGACTTCGCGTTTTACTGCCTTCCAAACGTAATCCACATGCCACAATTTTGTGCCCGAGTATCTGCCATTCCACTTCTGGATTTTTAGTATCGACATTGAACCAGCGTACCACCCCTATTGACCAATTAGGTTGTTCTGTACTTTCAGAGCCATAGACTAAAATCAAACTCATTATGTGTAAAGGCTGAGGTGCTGTTAGAGAAACGTCAGGGTCAGTTTGTTCAACGTTAAACCCTTTTTGATTGAGAATGTTTTTATCGACACCATTCTTATTGAGCTCATCATCTTTTGGCAACAAATGCAGTGTGCGATATGCTGAAGAACTGTCATGGTCATCAAATGTCTCAATATTTATGATGCTACTGCGGCCACGCTCGTTATCAAATGTATCGTATAAAGGCCTATCTTCTTCTCGTAGATGTTTGATAGCGATTAGATTGGCGAAAGTTTTTGAATGACCTACATGGTAGTGTATATCATTAAAATTAGTGATTAATTTTGCCTGCTGTTTGCTACTATATTTGGTTGGCAAGGTAATTGGCGGCTGCAAATAGCGATAGCTGATGGTCATCGAAATAGCATTAATCAGACTATATTCTACTGTACCACCTTCCTCGATAAAATCTTTTTTACGGGACTCAAAATATTCAACTATCGGTGTCAGTTCTATAAATAGACAATCATGACGATCTTCATATGGGTTGATATGAGAGTTGACGGTTAGATAGCTTGGTGGATTACTACTATGAAGATCAACAAAAACCTTTGTCTCGGTGGCAGGTTCCATTGTCGCGACCATGTGTTTAGCCCATTCAGGCAATAGACGCTGTACGAGTAAGATATTCGGGCGCCTCATAGCACGCAAATTTAACAAGTGATGCAAACAAATTTGGCAATATAGCTGATGAATACTGTTTGTTTGGTTCGTGACAGTATGTATGCTTAAATCAATATCAGCTACTTTTCTCTGATGAGCCAGATAATATAACTGATTGACTTTAGACCACAGGTAATCTGATGGCTTTCGATAGCACAGTGCTTCTTCTGCTAATAGTTTTTGGTATCTTAATAGTGATTGATAAATCGCAATGGCAAGCGTGCTATCAGGTTTAGTCTCAGCACCAAAAAAACGCTGCCAACCTTTACCAGAAGATTGGTTTAGGGAGGCTTCTGACAACTGCGTCTCACGACGTATGACTTTGTCGTAAACCATGATAATTAAATAATGTAGCGATTGCATTTGAGCGATATAAGACATCTGATCCTGACTAAGCGCGCCTGTCTCATAGATATAGTGCTGCCTAAAAGCTGCAATCAGTCGGTCTGAGGCATCAACGACTGTTGCCATTAATTTAAGACGCTGTTGTTCATCCATATTGGATTCACGTAATACTGTCAGTAGACTCTCTAAATGTTCTGTTTGCTGCTCTTGGCTGAGCGCCGGTAGCGTTGCCAACATTTTTAACAAGTAACGTTCTTGACCATTTACTGAGCGATTAGATAGCGGAGGTAGTGGCTCTGTAGAATCTAAATGCTCTTGAAGCATTGATAACGTTATCATCAGTATCTTTACTCTCTATTAGTCACTCTGAGGCAATCAGTAATATGCAGCAGTACAAATACATGTATGGCATAAAAAATGTTTGTTAAGCTCGACTATAGAAAAGTGATGATATCTATTTATTGTGAGCCTAAATCTAGTAGTACGCTCTGACAATACCTGCATATTTTCAAAGTCTTGTAGTTAACGTTATATGCTTTTTAGTTAGATTACATACAGACAGCCTATATTCTGTTCCAATCATATATCTATTTATACTTATAAAAAAGCATAAATCCTAGATCTTCGTTTTTAAAGATACTATCCGTATCTTTTTTAAGAGCCGCTCTTTGTTTACTAATTCTCCTAAATTGATATAGTGCCCTACATTAGCTATTGCTGTAAATATCAATCGGCACTTTAAAAGGTCTATTCGGTAACTCTCTAACCAACTTAGGGACAAGATAGCCTGGCAATGATGCTAGCAATGACCAATAAAGCTCAATCGCTGCTTGCTCACTACTATCAAAATGTGCCGCACCAGCCACCTTGTCCAACACATATAAATAATATGGTAGTACGCCAGAAGCAAACAAACGCTGACTAAGCTGTACTTGCGCGTTAAGGGTATCGTTGACACCTTTTAGCAACACGGCTTGGTTTAATAGCGTAACTCCAGCTGCTCTAGCACGTTGCAAATACTCAGCAGTTGGTGCATCTAGCTCATTGGCATGATTACAGTGAATGACCATGACAATATGGCAGCGGCTTTGAGATAACCTCTCTAACAATGCAGCGTCCAAGCGTGCGGGTATCACCAATGGCAAACGCGTATGCAGCCGAATGGTAGTAATCTGCGGAAGAGACTCCAAAGTATCTAACCATGAAAACAAACGTCGATTGGTCACATTTAGTGGGTCACCACCACTCAAAATCACCTCATTGACCTCAGGATTTGCATTAATATAGTTGATGATATTTTCTTTTGCATCGGCAGTTGGCATGTTGGCACTATAGTCAAAATGCTGGCGAAAGCAGTAACGGCAGTGAATAGCGCACGCACCTGTAATTGTTAACAATACTCTTGACTGATATTTATGAAGCAAGCCTTTTACAGGATTTTGAGTGTTTTCGCTTAGCGGATCTGCTACGTAGCCTGTGACGTTAATCTGCTCTTGCTGATCTGGCAACACTTGTTTAAGCAGGGGATCATTACGGTCGCCAATAGCCATTTTTGTCACAAAGCCACGCGGCACACGCAGTTCAAAATGCTTAGGTACGTAAACTTCTGCACGCATTGATTCAAGCTGCAGAATACTCAATAGCTCATCAACAGATGTAATAGCTTCCGATAATTGCGTTTGCCAGTTTTTTTGTGTGATTAAATGGTTTATCATGACAGCCTATTACCTGTGCCCAAAATCCGATATTATACGCCCTTAATGTCTAGCCTATCAAAGTATCCTCGTTAATCCGTAAATACTTGGCATAACAGAAAATTTTGGTACAGTCAGCCCTATGTCTTACTATTATATTTACAACCCCTAGGAGTTTCTTGTGGCAAGTTTTTCTACTAATGAATTTAAAGCTGGTCTAAAAGTGATGCTTGATGGCAACCCTTGTGCCATTCTTGAAAACGAGTTTGTCAAACCTGGTAAAGGTCAAGCCTTTAACCGTGTTAAGTTGCGCAATCTTCGTAGTGGCAAAGTACTGGAACAAACTTTCAAATCAGGTGACAGCCTAGAAGCTGCTGATGTGATGGATACTGAAATGAACTATCTATACAACGATGGCGAGTTTTGGCATTTTATGCATCCTGAGAGCTTTGAGCAGATTCAAGCGGACAAAAACGCAATGAGTGATTCAATCAAGTGGTTAAAAGAAAACAGTAATGCTCTATGTACCATTACGTTATTTAATGGCGCTCCTCTGTCAGTCACGCCGCCTAACTTCGTTGAGTTAGAAATTGTAGAAACAGATCCTGGCGTACGCGGCGATACTTCAGGCGGTGGTGGCAAACCTGCTAAATTAGAGACAGGTGCTGTTGTACGTGTACCATTATTCGTGCAACAAGGTGAAGTGGTACGTGTTGATACGCGTACTGGCGACTACCAAACTCGCGTGAACTAATATCGCTCTAAACATGACTGGTAGTTGATATTTACTGATATCTTTATCATCAATAAAAAAGCTTAACCACCATATAGGCGGTTAAGCTTTTTTTATATTTACCGATCATAGTTACATTAAAATGCTAATCAATGGCGCCAATACTAATATTTAGTAAGTTACTCTTCTTCCAATGATTGCTTTTGTATCAGCCAATACTGTACCAAGGCATTTAGCTGCTCTTGCTTAAAAGGTTTGGTGCAATAGTCCTGCATACCAACTTTCAGATATTTCTCACGCTCGCCGTCCATTGCATTGGCAGTTAGAGCAATAATGGGCGGCAATACTTGAGGATCATACAATTCATGCAATTTGATAGTTGCCTGTACTCCATCCATAATCGGCATATGATGATCCATCAATATCACATCATAACGGTCAGGAAATAAAGCAAAAGCTTCAATTGCTTGCTGACCATCCGTAACATGGGTGACAGTATGACCACTGCTGGTTAATGATTTTTTGGCTATAATCGCATTGACAGCATCATCCTCGACCAACAAGATATGGCCAGACCGCTCATGCGTAGGTTCAATCATCGTCATATCGTTAGAGTCTTGCCATACCTCATACTTGTCTTCGTCAATAGTAGTTAACGGTAATAAAACACTAAATGTCGTACCGACTCCTACTTCACTATTTACATGAATACGACCACCCATCAAATCGACCAGAGACTTACAAACAGACAGTCCAAGTCCGGTACCACCGTAAATACGATGAGTAAATTTATTTGCTTGGTCATAAGCGTCAAATATCGCCTCTAACGACTCTTCTTTGATACCAACACCCGTATCTTTCACTTCTATACACAAAGTTATATTCTGACCAGTTTCATCGCATTCTATTTTGCTTGCTTCTTTTTCTTGACTCGTACTCACGAATTTTTCGTTAATGTTATTTGGACAGTAGCAATTGTCCATATGTTTAACATCGATACTTACTTGACCACCTTCACGCGTGAATTTAATCGCGTTATTGACCAAGTTTGCAATAATCTGTTTTAGACGTACAGGATCACCGTTTACATAAGGTGATAGTGTTTCAGTATAATGATAATCTAAGGTCAGGCCTCTTTGACGTGCCTTAATCGCAAACAAACTGACGACCTCATTACATAAGCTAGATAAATTCAATGGAATAGAATCAATCGTCATTTTTCCAGACTCAACCTTCGATAAGTCCAAAATACCATTAATGATGACCATCAAATGCTCATTGGAGACTTTAATGTTATCAACGTATTCTCGCTGTTCGCTACTGAGTTCGGTATCGCCTAACATCTCTACCATACCGATAATACCATTCATCGGTGTACGAATCTCATGACTCATATTAGCCAAAAAGCTCGATTTCATCTCATTAGCACGCTTAGCATCACGCTGCTTATCTTGCAACTGCAAAGCATCAGCTGCCATTTTTGCAAACTCTGCCAAGATCTCTGATTGTTGCTCACTAAAACTATGATTAGGTTTCGTATCCATAAGGCATAAAGTACCTAGACGATACCTTTTATTGTCTTCATATAAGATAATAGGAGCACCAACATAAAATCGTAAATATGGAGAACCTGTGACCATGGGATTCTGGCTAAAGCGATCGTCGTTCCAAGTATCTGGCACTATAAAAACGTCATCGGACAATATCGTATAGTTACAAAAAGCAATGTCACGTGATGTCGTGCATACACTTTCAGGTTCACTATCAAATTTACAAGCTGGTTTTAAATACTGTGTTTCCTCATCCATAAAAGTGATCGTAACGACTGGCACATCAAAAAACAGTTTTGCAAGTGCAACCAGTCGATCGAACGCAGGCTCATCATCTTCGTTGAGTACCTGGTACTTCTTTAGCTTGTTGACACGTTCTAATTCATCTACCGCGACAGGGTAGCTCTGCTGAGGTGAGTTAGATATAGACAAGGTAAACTCCATTAAATAATATCAGACGTATTAGTTACGACTCGTCTGTCTTATTAATAATTGTAATGCTTCACTCACCATAATCATCGCCACCACTGACGTAACGACCACTGCTGAGCCATAACCACCGCACTGCAGACCACCTGTCTGACAGCTTTTATCTACAATTGGCGGCTCTGTCGAATAGACACATTTGATACCAAATTTTTCTTTTAAAGCACTATTAATGCCTTTTTCGTGGCGTAACTTGTTACGTAGCTTTGCTAGTAGTGGGTCTTGATAACAATCACGCAAATCACTTACTCTAATCTGACTTGGATCTATCTTACCACCTGCACCGCCCGCACAGACCAACTTTAGTTTATTAAAACGACAGTGTAAAGCGATTGCTAATTTAGCATTCATATCGTCTACACAATCTAAAATAACAATCGGTCTCCCCTGAGCAGTGGCAGATCTGACTGCTTCACGACTTGGTAGGAGTGTGGCGACGTTATCTACTGTCAAAAAGTCATCGACTAAATTTAAGGTTACTGTGGGATTAATTTCTCTAATACGAGTTGCCATTGCTTCAATTTTACTTTGACCAAATGTGCTGTCCAATGCAGGCAGTTGGCGATTGATATTAGAAGCAACCAATACATCCAAATCAATCAGCGTAATCGTTCCCACTGCTGTCCGAGCCAGCGCCTCTGCTGCCCAAGAGCCCACCCCTCCCACACCAATAATATAGACATGAGCTGCCGAAAAAGTATCAACCGCAGAGGTACCATATAGTGTCCGTGTACCTTGAAAACGACGATCGTACTGCTCATCCTGTTGGTTTAATCCATCTTGTGCAAGACTGTCTTCGACGGATTCTGGTTGTTCAAATTGTCGCGTGTCACTCATAACAGATCAAATTCTCTTTTCAAATATTTTGGTTGTCATTTATACGGCTCATACCTTTTAGCTTCTAATTACAACGATGCTTTTCTTATCAATAGCACAGTTACATTGAATAAGCCCAGTCTACTTTTAGAGCATCACAGCTATTTTGCCACAATTGCTTAGCAAGTTTATCATGTGGTATTTCTAATAGCTCACTCAAGCTTGATAATACCCATGGCAGATTGGCTGGTACATTTCTATTATGTGAATCAGTATCATCCGCTGTCTGACACATAGTAGGTGTCATATCTGGACAATCCGTTTCAATGACCAAGCATTTGATACCATGACTCTCAACTGCTACTTGAATAGCACGGCGCAGTTTTTTGGCATTCAGGTTGGTAATCTGACCCGTGACACCAAGCTTAAACCCTAATTTTACAAAAGCCTCCGCCTCTTGTTCGCCCCCGCTAAAGCTATGGGCAATACCACCTAATTTATGCGCATCGTATTTATGCGCTTTTAATATTGCGAGCGCTTCAGCATGCGCTTTACGAATATGCAGCATCACTGGCAGATTGTGGGTTACTGCTATATCCAACTGCGCCGCAAAGAACCTTTTTTGTTTAGCAAACATATCAGGCTGCTTCATTGCATCGGTAAAGGTGTCTAATCCAATCTCACCAATAGCTAATGGACGACGCTCTATCACCATTTGCTCAAGTTGTATCAAATGATCGTCAGTATGCTGCTCAATATAAAATGGGTGTAAGCCAAGTGCGATATGGGCTGTAACATTGCATTTATCTTGGTTGTTTGCCTTGGTCGCAGACGACTGTGACAGTTTATTGATAAAGTCTTGAGTATCATACATTCGATCAAAATACTGGTATAAATAACCTACTAGCACTAAGTGACGGACACCTTGACTATAAGCCTGCTCTACCTGTTGTCTGCGATCATTGTCGAACACTGGAGCATCAAAATGTGTATGCGTATCTATAAGAGGATAGACATTTTCTAAAGCTTCTCTAGCGTTTGTTCTCTCAGCCATATTCACTGATTTGTTGCCACACATTAATAAACTCCAAAACTGACTTTTCAGAACATAGAATTGAGTAATAAACACTAAGCAATTTTTACTAGACTTCTTGCATAAGTCATCGCCAGCCCTTGTGACTCCGTCAGTGGAAGTCAATGAACTGGTACTTTTGCAAGAGGTCTACTATATAAGTATTTTTATATAAGAATATTGCTATAGACGCATTATTGAGCTTCTATTTTCTAATTACTAGCTTCTATTTATTAGCTGCACTTTCACGAGCATCATTGATATCATTACCTTTAGATACGGTATTATGATTATTTACTGTCTTCGTATTGTCCTTTCGACTACTGCGCCTAGGGATGAGTAATAGTGCAGTTGCAGCCACACTTAGTAAAAGCCATTTTTTTGTATTTTTATCATCTGTCATTTTAGCTTCTGATTTACTGTCGTGGAAAGTAAGATACGTAATTCATTATTCTATTAGTAACCAATATACTCAAATATAAAAGCAGCTATGTTTATCTGTGTTATGAATACGCAAGCTAATGTACGATGTAACTATTATCTATCACATCGTACATTAATTTATGTCGGTTGAATCATATTAACCGTTATATATAGAGCTAATATTTTAACGATTAAGAGGATAGGTCGTGATACCGCTATTAGGACTATCTACTCTCGTAAAACCTTGCGAAGTAGATTTTGGCGCTTGATCACGTTTAGGGATAAGGGGATTGAGCGGCATAAGCTCGTAATCTGCACTGACATTACCATTCCAACCTTCAGTGCCGCTCAATGGTAACTGCTTAATCGTACCGTTTTTATCAATGACCAACTGCAACACTCGCATTTGATTGAACTTGCGTTCAGTCACACTCGCTACCGCGCCGCCATCACGTAGGATAGTCGGCTGTAAAAAGATAATCAAATTGCTCTTTTGGGTGCTGTCATTGTCAGAACGAAAGAGTCTACCGATGACTGGAACATTACCCAGTCCAGGAACTTTCTGTTGACGTGTGGTGGTGTTATCACGCATTAATCCGCCCAAGGCAATCGTCTGCTGATCATCCGCTAGAATGGTCGTATTAATAAGGCTTTTATTGGTAATTAGCCCACTGGCATTACCCGTACTACCTGGCACGACTGACGAGACTTCTTGCGATACCTCTAATCGTACTGTGCCATTGTCACCAATATGAGGAATGACATTCAGATTAATACCAATGTCTTGGCGATCAATTGTCTGAAATGGGTTGTTTGAGTTATTGCCACTGGTAGTAAAAGAACCCGTAACAAAAGGTACGTTTTGACCAACTAAGATACTGGCTTTTTCATTATCCAATGTCAAAATCGATGGCATGGATAGCAAGTTGGCACTGGTAGATGAGTCAAGCGCCTGTAAAATAGCACCATAAAACTCTGTATTGCCCTGACTGTCTTTACGACTGTCTCCAATTCCTATCAATGCACCTGCGATAGAGCTGGCCGCAGCGCTAATGCCTGCCGTACTTGTCCCTGCTAAAGCAGCCGCCGCAAGCGTCGTTGCGCTCGCCCCCACATTGTTAAAGTTGACCACTCCATAGCCACTATTGGCGTTACCTAGCGCCCACTGAACACCTAGCTGGGTGGCATCATCGCCTGACACTTCAACAATGGCAGCTTGAATTAATACTTGTGCGCGGCGACTGTCTAATTGGTTGACTGCATCTTCAATCTCGAACATGAGCTCAGGTGCGGCGTTAACGATAACGGCATTTTGAGTTTCATCAGCGATAATACTAAACGGACGACCGCCCACCCCTGTGCTTGTTCCGCTTGTGCTGCTAGTCGAGACAGCGGCCGCACTGCTACTACCAAGGCTATCGCTAGCTGCATTATTAATTGCAGCGCCTGTGCTGCTTACATCATTTAGTGAGGCTGATTCTAGTGTCGAGGTCGCGCCAGCACTATTGATAGATTGGTTAGCGAGTAAACCGCGTAACATATCGGCGATATGACCAGCACTAGCATACTTTAATCGAAAGACACGTAGACCACTTAAACGTCTGGTCGGCGTGGTATCCAACTGATTGACCATTTCTTGGACTTTAGCAATCATTTCAGGACTGCCTTTGACTAGCAGTCTATCGCTTGACGTATCAGCAATCACCTTTAGCTGATTGTTGCCACCTTGAGCTTGCCCGCTACCCGCACTTGAGACTAAGGCGCTAATCAACTCCATCATACGTTCGGCATCGACGTGGCGTAGTGGTATCACTTGCAAACTGTCATTTACATTACTGTCTAAGTCACGGATAAGAGCTGTCAGCTGATTAAGACTGTCTGCTCGATCGGACAATACTAGCGCATTGACACCAGGTACAGCGGCCGCGTGAGCTGACTGCGGCATCAATGGGCGAATAACACCTAATACTTCTGCAGCTTGGGTATTGGTCAAATAAATAACTCGAGTGGCGAGCGATTCGCCAACACTATCACCGCGTAAATCAACCGCCACACCAGATTGCTTAGCAATATTATCTGGCACCAGTTTTGTCGTCGTTCCCGATTCAATCGCAGCGATACCATTCACTTGCATCACGCTCAGAAATAGCTGATAAATCTCATCACGGGACAGGGCTTTATTGGAGATGACCGTGACGTTGCCATTGATACGCGGATCAAGTACAAAGTTTTGATCCGTGATGGTCGCGACCTCATTGATAAAGGCTTTGATATCAGCATCTTGTAGATTAACTTTCCAGCTCTCAGCATTGGCAAGACCAATACCAGCAGCCCATAATGGCACTGCTAGACAAAGTGGACGACACAGGCGCATCAAACGCTGCAGGCTACAGTACAAAGGCGTGGCTGAAAAATTCTGAAAACTTACCATATTGATGATTACCTACAGTGATATTGCTTACTATGTGCTGAATTTTTAAGGAGCAATTTTGCTAAAAACCTACCTTGCTAGAACTGCTGGCGAATCGTAATAACTTGCTCACCACGTTGAACCTCTATCTGCGCTTCACCTGCTTGCTGTACTTGCTGAAGTACACCAGCATCTTGCGCTGGGTTATTACCCACGCTCTGTCCGTTGACGGTCAGTACCTTATCGCCTGGCTCAAGCCCTAAACGATTACGTAGGCCAGCAGGCATCGCCGCTGTGACTTGGTAGCTCTCGCCCGATGCCATCACCCCCATTCTACTTAGATAACTGGCAGGGTTTTCTTGCAAAGCCGTAACCGCTTCTTCGATAGCCGACTGTGGACTTTTTGAAGTGTCTGCGCCAGTTGTCCCTTCTACCTCAGGAACAGCATTTTGTACTGGCTGGGGCGCTGTAGGCAACATGCTATTGTTTGGCAAACGCTGATTACTTATTCCGCTTGCTAGCATATCACTTTGATCTAATGGCATCGCCTCTGGCATTTTAATAACGGTTTCTTTATCGTTAGCATCAGCGATGATGACTGAATTCCAATCAACAGCCACGAGCGTATAATCACTGTCCTTTAGTCCATCACCGATGCGGTAATTTTTGACTTCACCATTGATATTCAGTAATGCCGAAGACATACTATCAGGTAACGCCAGCAGTACCCCTTTGAGCTCAACGTTGGGCGGTGGCTGGACTGCCGCTGCAATGGGATCAGGATCAGCAAATATCGCAAACAAACTACTATAATCATTGGTGGACTTTGCATTATTTTGCAAAGGGGCTAGCGGTAATGCAGGTGCTAAAGGCGCTGCTAATAACAACCATAAAAGACGAGCGGCTGTCCAGCATAGCCAAGCAATAGCTAACAATAATAGCCAAGCTGAAAGGCGATTGAGAGTATTGATAACAGGTTTTAAGCTTGCGGCGATATTAAGCATTTAGTTCGCCCCCAGACCAGCTAACATTGGCTGGCGCACACTGACAACTGGCGTATCTTGAGGGGCTTGTCCTTTATACTCAGGCATGTTCTCTAGCAAGCGCTGAGTCAGACTGACATCTAGCATATTATCACCATCTATATACAGATCACCCAGACGCTTATCTTGATTATTCAACAGGTTGATATGCAACAGGTTTCTATTGTTTTTTTGCTCTGCACTCAGCTCAGCGCGTAATGCAGGCATAGTCAGATAAAAAACCTTACCACCACTTGGATAGCCCACCTCGCCGCCTACCCAAGTCAGCTGTCCCTCTGCAGCACTGAATCCAGTAGTACTTTGAGCAGATGCGCTGTTAGGAGATTCTGATGATACATTGTTGTCAGAGTCATCAGATAGACGCGTCAATGAGACGCCATTGACCTGAATGGGCGTGTTAGGTAATTGCCAGTCAACGACACTTTTTAGAGTCTCAGGCGCGATTTTCCCACTCATATCGTCGACTTGCCATGAGTTAAAACCAAGCTTTACCTGTCCATTAAGTCTTGTCTGTTCTGATTTTATGTTGATATCTGCGCCAAGCTTGCCTGTGAGCAGTTGCCATGGCTGCCACGACCAGTCGGCCATACCTATGAGCGGTGTCGATGATATGGGAAGTTGCCAGATAGCAGAGCCCTGCCAGACATTTCCTGATACATGCTGTACATATGGGGTATTGGGCGCGTATTTCTCAAGTAGCCACGCCGCTGGCATCTGCAATACGGCAAATAGTGCAAACAATACGAACCCGATCAGCCACCAAAGCTTACGAGGACGTTTATGAGACAACTCAGATACTTGGGCCACAGTTGCACAACTCTTATATAAGACCAAAACGTCATTATCATAACAAACAATGGCCTATAGATGACAGAAAAAAAGCCAGTATCTTTTTGCCAAAATACTGGCAACATAGATACTGGCTTTTCTATTTTGTGGTGCCGTGTCAATTACAACTAAATACTTGTAAATAAACCACTATCTACAAGATTGCTAAGCTCGTCTGCGTGCTGTATGGCGGCCTAGGTCTACACCATTAGATCGCAAAGTCTTCAAGATCACGACCTGCTGCTAGGGCTTCAACCAACCACGTTGGTTTACGTCCGCGACCAGTCCAAGTCTCTTCGTTATTGTCCCCATTGCGGTACTTGATACTGCGTTTCTTCTCTAACGTCTCACCAGCTTTTAGGATCTCTTCGATAGTCGCATTGCTCTCTTTTGCGATTTTTTCGAACTGCATATAAGCGTCATATAAACGCTGGTGCTGTTTTTTGGCGATAAGCTGTTGTGCATTTTCAGTAATAGCACGTAGCTCGTCTACGTTTAGGTTGTCTAAATCAATTGCGTTGTTTTTGCTCATAATAAATCCAATTGTATAAAAGTTATTCACCTCAATAGAGCTATCATTCCTATTGAGAACCTGAATGAATGTTCATTCATCATTAACTCTATTTGTAACTAAATCAATATCGTATCTTCGAAAATTTGCTTGATCATTCATTGATTAAAAATCATTCGTTGCTGTTTTGATATCTTGTCATACTATCAATTGAGCGTTATTGGCAATGAAGCATTGTTGGTCACAACAAATATTCATTATACTAGATATAATAAAAATCAATCGACTGTTATCCTAATTATTATCTCAAAATATTTTTTGATTAACTCTAGGGTATTTGACTGCTATCGAGACCCAGATATTTTATCTAACCTTTTTGAGCACTCAGCTCATTCATCAAGCCATTGGCAGAGTCAGCATTCAACAAATACGGATTGAACCCATTCGTAGTAGAGTATTTTAGATACACAGCAGCGTTCTCTTCGGTTGGAGATGCGTAATTCATAGACCACTTTGACCATTCTCTGTGCTTTAATTCTCGCGTTTCAATAACCTGTAAATCGTAATGACGCTCATCAGCAATCAGGCTATATAGCAAACGATTAATTTGCGCTCTTGGACCTTCTACGGTCTGCAAAAAATAATCTTTATTAAATGTCAGCATGCCAGTAATGCCGTTGGCGGCGTTATTGATCTGTGCTTGCTGTAATATCTCATTGAAGTCAGTAGCCGATACATCTGGGTTTGCGCGACTGGCATAGGTCATGCTCATTAAGATGTGAGCATCTGTATTTACTGATGTCATATTTTTTCTCTTATAAAAAAGTTATAGAAGCAGGTAGACTCTATAGGCATCAACCAATTAGCCAAAAGCATACCAAGGTTTTTTCTTTTGAGAAGTACGCTGACCTTCTTGCTCTTGAAGCTCCGATAACGTATCAATCAACATCATAATTTGGTTGGTACTCATCAGGTAAGGGTTGAACTCATTACCTGTCGAAAACTTCAGAGCAATCCCTTTGTTCTCATCGCTTGGAATCAAGTATTTCATTGACCATTTGTTCCAGTGACGCTGATCAACTTCGCGGCACTCAACGATCTGTAAAGAATGGTGGCGATCGTCTTGGACGAGTTTTCTAAGCAGTGCATTGATCACTGGTCTTGCCCCTTCAATACTCTGCAAAAAGTAGTTGTGGTTAAATACCAGAGCACCAGTAATGCCATTGCGCTCGTTGTTTTGCTGCGCTTGCTCAAGAATACGAGTCACCTCACCGTTGAGATTATCATTGTTATAACGGCTAATATAAGTCAAACGTACAATGAGATGCTCTCCATGTTGCATTTTTTGACGATTTGACTCTGAAAGATCGACTGATTCCATAGGTTTTTCCAATTAGTTTGTTAGGCTTGTAAATATTTAATAGCTTGTAGATATTTAATAGTTTTTACACATTTGATAGCCCGATAAGCAAAGACAGCTTATTTACTTTTGATAACGAGCCAGTTGTTTTATCCACTCTGCTACTGAGTTCTTTTGATAAACTCATTCATACCGCGTGATAAATTTGCGTTGCTGCTCTTTTGTATCTCTTGTGCCAATCGCAGCAATTGCGAGCTGTCGTTGCACTGCTCCAAACTTAACAGGTAACCCCAAGCCTCCGCAGGTGGGGCGTTTTTTTCGATATAAGTCGCCAAGTCCGATTTTATCGTTCCATAATTGCTATCAGATACTTTTGACTTAAAAATACCGCCTAGCGATTTTTTACCAGCGTCTATAACGTTGCTAGGTGATTTACTATTAAAAGTACGATCGAATTCTGTCTCGGTACTGGTATCAAACGAGTTTTGTGTTGGTTGAGATCGCAAGATCTCTGGCACTTGCGTGCTGCTAGATGTTTGAGGTTCTATCTGGATACGGGCACGCGTATTCGTGGTATTCGCCACTTCGATACACTCGAGCTCTAAAAGCAGCTCGAATAGAGGTGCAACACCACCAAAGTCAGCAAACATTTTGCTATTATCGAGTGTATCTAGGTAGTTTTGGTAGGTTCGCTTACCGTCGATCATAATCAACAACGTTCTTGCCTCTCTTGGTAATACACCAAGACTTTGAGACTTTATCTCTTCTCTACCCACATCACTTTTGCGAAACACATCACCGTCATTCATTCTTTATACTCTGTACTGGCAGTCAGATAAGCACCCTGCCTGTAAGATGCCAACCCAAATAATTTTATGTTTTAAACCGTCACATGATCGAACTTTAATTGATTCGTATTTATTGCTAGATAACTTTTTAGTAGCAGCAAAAATGCTTAACATCGTGTGCAGTTTTATTTGAGCTGAGTATATAGTAGATCTTTTATAAAAGTGGTACAGTCGTTTTAAAACAAGCGAAAAGTAAAAAGATTATGACTTATTCAGCAGACTTCCGTGCTCAAGTGATTAAAAGTGTTAAACAACAAGATATGAGTA